>NZ_CP061378.1:6597500-7197500 GCF_015624485.1 Bradyrhizobium genosp. L | reverse complement strand
ATGAGACCCGGGTCGAGCTGATCTCCGGCGAGGCCTCGGTCACGGCGAGGCGGTCGTCGTCGATCCCGCTGGTGATGCTGGCCCGCGACGGGCGCATCAGCGCGGTGCAGGCCGATTTCAACGCACGCTGTCTCGACGGGGTGGTTTCGGTGACCTGCATCGATGGCGTCGTGACGGTCGAGCAGGACGGCCACACCATCCAGTTGCGCAAGGCCGAGCAGGTCAGCTATTCGCTCGCGGGACTGCAGACTTCGCGTCCGGTCGACGCCACCCAGGTTACGGCGTGGCAGACCGGACTATTGATCTTTCGCGACCGGCCGCTTTCGAGTGTCGTGGACGAAGTGAACCGCTACCGCGCCGGCAAGATCATCATCACCAGTGCGGAACTGAGCCGCCGGCTCGTCAACGGCACCTTCCAGCTCGACAAGCTGGATAATTTCGTGGCCCAGGTCGAGCAGCTGTTCGGCGCACGGATCACATCGCTGCCCGGCGGCGTGGTGCTGATGAGTTGACCGGGGGCACACCAGCCCGGTTGCCTGTGTTGATTCCCTAACAATCCAAGAATTTCTTTCGCTGACTTGCAAATTCTTTTGCGGGTTTGCCGTCGCCCAACCGTCTTCTCAACGAGGTGTCGTTGTCCCGGCCGTACTGCCGCGACGACGCGCGCCTGCGTGGAGCGAGCAAAACTTGGTGCGTAGTCGAAGAAACCAGTGGGATTTGCGTTGTCGCGTGCGGTGCCGGGGCGGATTGCGCGCCTCTGCGGCGGCGATCACCGTGGTTGGTGCGGTGGCGATCGTTGTTCCGGCGCACGCGGCAAAGGAGCCGGCCGCGGCAAAGGGAACGGCCGCCGCAGCGCCAGCGGCGGATGCCGGCAAGCCGGCTGCGGATGGCAAGCCGGCCGCGCAGGCACCAAAGCCGGCGGCACCGCTGCAGAAATTCGACATCGACGATTTCGCCGTGCAGGGCGCCGACACGCTGCCGCAGGTCGAGGTTGAGGAAGCGATCTATCCTTTCCTCGGCCCGAACAAGACCGCCGACGATGTTGAGAAGGCGCGGGCCGCGCTGGAAAAGGCTTATCACGACAAGGGTTTTCAGACCGTCAGCGTCGCCATCCCGCAGCAGAACGTGCAGAGCGGTCTGGTGACCCTCAAGGTGACGGAGCTGAAGGTCGGACGTTTGCGGGTCAAGAACTCGCGCTATTTCGATCTCGACAAGATCAAGAAGCACGCACCTTCTCTGAAAGAGGGGACCGTCCCCAATTTCGGCGACGTCACCAAGGATATCGTGTCGCTCAACCAGTGGCCGGATCGCCGGGTGACGCCCGCACTGCGCGCCGGCGTGACGCCCGGCACCGTCGACGTCGATCTCACGGTCGAGGACAAGGCGCCGATCCATGGCAGCCTCGAGATCAATAACCGGCAATCGCCGTCCACGACGCCGCTCCGCGTCTCCGCCACCGTGCATTATGACGACCTGTGGCAGCTCGGCCATTCGCTGAGCGTCACCTATCAGGTCGCGCCGCAGCGCACGAGCGATGCCGAAGTGTTCTCTGCTTCATACCTGGCGCGGACGGATTTCGACTGGCTCAACTTCCTCACCTACGGCGTGAAGTCGAGCAGCGACGTCGCGACCGTCGGCGGCACCAACGTGATCGGTCCCGGCGAGATCATCGGCGAGCGTGCGGTGATGACGCTGCCGACCCGCGAAGGTCTGTTCCACACGCTGTCGGCCGGCATCGACTACAAGCATTTCGATCAGACGGTGAACCTCGGCACCGACGGCTTCTCGTCGCCGGTCACTTATTATCCCGTCGTCGCGACTTACGGTGCGACGTTCCAGAACGAAAAGTTCACGACCCAGTTCAACGCCGGGATCACCTACAACATCCGGCCGCTGAGCAGCCCGCTGGATGAGTTCGACGCCAAGCGCACCCACGCCTCGCCGAGCTTCACCCACTTCAATGCCGACGTCTCGCATACCCAGGAGCTGCCGGAAGGCTTCCAGCTCTACGGCAAGGTGCAGGGCCAGATTTCCGACGGCCCGCTGGTGTCGAGCGAGCAGTTCAGCCTCGGCGGTCTCGACACCGTGCGCGGCTATCTCGAATCCGAGGTGCTCGGCGACAACGGCGTGGTCGGCAACTTCGAAATCCGCAGTCCCGATGTCGGCAGCAAGCTGCAGGCCCAGCTCAAGGACGAGACCGGCGAAGGCAAGCCGCGCTACGTCACCCTCAATGAGTGGCGCTTCTTCACCTTCGTGGATGGCGGCTACGCCGCAATCCACGACCCGCTGCCCGATCAGCAGGCGTCATTCGTCGAGTGGAGCTACGGCGTCGGGACGAAATTCAAGGCGTTCGAATATCTCAACGGCATGGTCGCCTATTCGGTGCCGATGGTGACGCAGGCATACACGCACGCAAACAGCCCGCGCGTGAATTTCCGGTTTTGGGGTGAATTCTGATGGGGACGAGTTTGAATTTCGAGCAGCGCATGCGCCGCGCGGCGCTGCGGCGAAACATCGCGAATGTCACGACGGGGCTGCTGCTCGGCTTCGTCGCCCTGCTGACGTCGCTCTCGCCGGCAAAGGCCTGGTGGAACGATGATTGGCAGATGCGCAAGAAGATCACCATCGACGTCAGCGCCTCCGGCGCCAACATCACCGATCCGATCGGCGGCGCTCCGACGCTGGTGCGGCTGCATGTCGGCAACTTCCGCTTCAGCGTGGCAAAGGACGACGGCAGCGATCTGCGGTTCGTGGCCGGCGACGACAAGACGCCGCTGAAGCATCACATCGAGAAGTTCGATTCCCTGCTCGGCGAGGCCCTGGTCTGGGTCTCGGTGCCGAATCTGGCGCCCGGCGCCCGAACGGATATCTGGCTCTATTACGGCAACAAGAAAGCGATCGCGACCAGCGATCCCAAGGGGACCTACGATCCGGATACCCAGCTGGTCTACCATTTCAATGAGCGCGGCACGCCTGCGATCGACTCCTCGGTGTGGGCCAACAACGCCCAGAGCGTCGGCCAGCCGGCGGACGGCGCGCTGATCGGCTCCGGGCTGCGGCTCGATGGCCGCACGCCGCTGACCTTGCCCGCCTCGACGTCGCTGGCCTGGCCCGATCACGCCACGCTGACCTGGTCGGCCTGGATCAAGCCGGCGGCGTTGCAGCCGAACACCGCGCTGTTCAGCCGGCGTGACGGCGCCAACGCGCTGGTGATCGGCCTCGACAACGGCATTCCCTTCGTCGAAGTCGCCAACGCGGGCAGCACGCAGCGCACGGGCGTCGGCGCGCCGATCGCGGCCGGCAGCTGGCATCATGTCGCGGTTGTCGCGGCGCCCGACCAGATCACCCTCTATCTCGACGGCGTGTCCTACGCCACGCTCGGCGCATCCGTGCCGGCGCTCAATTCCGTTGGCCTGATCGGGGGGGATTCGTCGACCTCCAGCGCTTCTCCGATCGCGCCTGCGACGGCACCGTCCGCAGCCGCGCCATCAGCGCCCCCTGATGCGCCTGCTGCGGACGGTGGTGCTGCTCCGGCGGCAACGCCGGCACCCGACGCTGCGGCAACGCCCGCGCCGGCGCCTGCCGCAGGAATGGCCGGCTTTGCCGGCGACATCGACGAGCTCCAGATCAGCAAGGTCGCGCGTCCCGCCGGTCTGATCAAGGTGATGGCGATCGGGCAGGGCCCCGACCAGGCCAAGCTGATGTCGTTCAGCGTCGACGAGGAGACCGCGAGCTGGCTGTCCGGCTATTTCGTGGTGATCCTGAAATCGGTGACGCTCGACGGCTGGGTCGTGATCGGCATCCTGCTGATTATGGCGGCGATCAGCTGGGTGGTGATGATCGACAAAGCCTCGTATCTCAACAAGCAGTCGCGGGCCAACAACCAGTTCATGAGGGGGTTCCGCGAGATCGCCGCCGATCTGACCATGCTCGATCGCGGTGATGCCGACGATGTCTCGACGCTCGGCGGACGCCTCACCCAGGCCGACGCCAAGATGATGCGCTCCTCCTCGCTCTACCGCATCTATCACATCGGCGCGGCCGAAATCCGCCATCGCTTCTCGGGCAATAACGGGCAGCGCGCGCCGGTGCTGTCGGCGACCTCGATCGCGGCGATCCGGGCGTCGCTCGATAGCGGCGTCGTCAAGGAGATGCAGCGGCTCAACCGCCTGATGGTGGTGCTGACCATCGCGATCTCCGGCGGACCGTTCCTCGGCCTGCTCGGCACCGTGGTCGGCGTCATGATCACGTTCGCGGCGATCGCGGCGAGCGGCGACGTCAACGTCAACGCGATCGCGCCCGGTATCGCCGCCGCGCTGGTGGCGACCGTTGCCGGCCTCGGCGTCGCGATCCCGGCGCTGTTCGGCTACAACTATCTGATCTCGCGCATCAAGGACCTGACCAGCGACATCCAGGTGTTCGTCGACGAGTTCGTGACCAAGATGGCGGAGTTCTACTCCGCCGACCGTCCGGACCCGGTCGAACACCGCATCGCGGCGGAGTGACGGCGATGCAGGTCCAGAGCGATGCCAAGCCGTATGACGACATCAACATCACCCCGATGTTGGACCTCGCCTATGTGCTGCTGGTGATCTTCATCATCATGACCACGGCGACCGTGCAGGGGCAGAAGGTCAACCTGCCCAAGGCCTCGGCGGCGCCGAGCCTGGCGACGCAGACCACCAAGGCGATCACGGTTGCCAATGACGGCAAGATCTTCCTCGACACCGTTCCGGTCACCCTCGCCGAGCTCGAGCAGCGCCTGGTGCAGCAGAAGGCGCTGACGCCGGAATTTCCGGTGGTGCTGCGCGGCGATGCGCAGGTGCAGTACCAGAGCGTGATGGACGTGTTCGATCTGCTCAGCCGCATCGGCCTGACCCAGGTCGGCCTTGCGACCAAGCCGCTCGTGAAGTGAGCCAGCCCGAGAGGCGCCGCCATGATCACGCAACCAGCACCCTTTCCCTTCCCGCAGCGCAGGACGCTGCGGTCGTGGTTGAGCGGCGTGATGAAATCGTTTGATCAGAGCGTCGGCGTCGTCGCTGAGGGATGCGCCGAGGCTGCGCAACAGCCGGCGCTGATCCAGACCGGCGAGCTTCGCGTGATCCCGGCTCAGCCCGGTGCGAGCGGGCAGCCGCGCGCCGAGGTGCTGCCGTTTCCTCTCCATGGCGAGGCGCTGCTGGTCAAGCTGGCGGACGCGCTGCGCCGCCGCGTCGCGGGCCGGCAGCCCGACCACAATCCGCTGTGCCTGACGATCTTGCGAACCCCGCGGGTGCGGCTCTCGATCGATGGCTCGGCCTATGTGGATTATTTGAGCGAGCTTTCGGTCTATCAGGCGGCGATCGACGCGACGCCCGACACCAAGGTGATCCTGAAGACCACGGATTTCGACGCACTGGCCAGTTTCGTCGTGCAGTATGTCGACGACCGGCTGATCGAGCGGAGCTCTTCGAAGGAGACCGCGCCATGAACGTGCCGGTGCGGGACCAGAACACGCAGTCCGCGCACGCGGTCGAATCCGCTGGGGATCGCGAGATCGACGCTGCGCCCGCGGCTGGCGCGCCGCCGCGTCCGGCCGGCAGGAAGACGATCGCCGACTCCAGGGACCGCCGCTTTCCGATGCTGCGCTATGGTTCGGTGGCGGTGCTGGCCGCGCTGTTCATCTCCGGCGTCGTCTATTTCTTCATCGGCCATGACGATCTGCCGCCGCCGGTTCAGCGGCGCGATCTCACCATCGTCAATGTGACCCTGCCGCCGCCTCCACCGCCGCCGCCACCTCCACCGCAGGCGCCCGAGCAGAAGATGATCGATCAGCCCAAGATGGCTGACCCCGAGATCAAGGAAGAGAAGCCGGTCGAGAAGCCGAAGGACGCGCCGGCCAAGGAAGCCAAGAACGAAGATCCGCCCGGTCCGCTGTCGCTCGATGCCAAGCCGACGGGGCCCGGCGATTTGTTCAACCTCGGCGGCAAGCCCGGCGGCAACCCCTATGGCGGGGGCGGCGGCGGGGGCAGTCGCTGGGGCTGGTACGCCACCATCGTGACGTCGCAGATCGAGGCGGCGCTCCGCGCCAATCCGAAGACGCGCAACATGACGACGCAGGTCCAGGTGCGGCTGTGGGCCGACAGTTCCGGCCGCATCAGCCGGGTGGTGATGACGCCGTCGACCGGCGATGCCGAGATCGACGCGGCGATCCGCAACGACGTGCTCGGCCACCTGACGCTGCGCGAGCCGCCGCCAAAGGACATGCCGATGCCGGTGGTCACGCGCGTCACGGCGCGGCGGCCGACCTGACGAGACGCAAATGTCAATTTTCAATGTGCGAGTGAGAACTGGGGGACTGATGTTTAGGATCAAAGCTGACGCAGAGTGGCGCGCGTTGCCGCTTGCGATGTCGCTGAGCGCGCTCGCATGCATCACGCCCGCTCTGGCCCAGAGCGCGACGGACCAGGCGCCTGCTCCCGCGGCGAAGCGATCCGACGGCAAGGTCTTGAGCACGAAGCCGACGTCGCCGAACGCGACGATCAACCTGGTCAATCTGCTGGTCCAGCAGGGCATCCTCAAGGAGGAGCAGGCCAAGGCGCTGATCAAGCAGGCCGAGGACGAGGCCTACATTTCCCGTCAGGCCGCCAAGGACGCTTCCAGCAAGGCGGACGAAGCCGCCAAGGCCGCGACGGCGGCGAGCGCCGCGGCGCAGCCGCCGGGAACCAAGCACGTCACCTACGTTCCGGAAGTCGTCAAACGACAGTTACGTGAAGAGATTAAGCAGGAGGTGATGGCCAAGGCGGAAAAGGAAAACTGGGCGTCGCCCGGCAAGTATCCGGAATGGGCGCAGCGCATCCATTTCTACGGCGATGCGCGCGTGCGCTATCAGGGCAACTATTTCCCGGCCGGCAACGACCAGCTCAACCCGATCAATTTCAACGCGATCAATACCGGGTCGCCGTATGACATATCGCACGGAAACCAAACCTATGCGCCAACCTACAACACCACGCAGGACCGCAATCAGTTCCGGTTCCGTGGCCGGCTCGGCATGGATGCGGATCTGCTCTACGGGTTCACAGCCGGCCTGCGCATAGCAACTGGTGACAACAACTCACCAGTATCCACCAACGAGACGCTCGGCGGTGGCGGTGGCAATTTCTCGAAATCCGCGCTGTGGCTCGATCGCGGCTACATCAACTGGCAGGGTTGGAGTGGTGATCTGAGCCTCTCGGCGGGGCGCTTTGACAATCCGTTCTGGTCGCCGACCGATCTGGTTTGGTACCGTGAGCTTGGCTTCGATGGCTTCGCCGTCCAGGCAAAGCATGAGGTCTACGAAGGCTTCACGCCCTTCGCGGTGGCCGGCGCATTCCCGATCTACAATACCGATTTCAACAGCGGCATTAATCTGGTGGACCCGGTCACCGGCGCTCCGACCAAGTTTCCGAGCCGCGACAAGTGGCTGTTTGGAGGTCAGGTCGGCTTCAACGCACGCATCAACCCGGAATACGCCTTCCGGTTCGGCGTCGCATATTATGACTTCGACAACGTGCAGGGCCAGTTCTCGAGCCCTTGCATCGTCGAGAGCTCATCTGATGTTTGCGATACCGACTTGACCCGACCGACCTTCGCGCAAAGGGGAAATACCTACTTCCCGCTGCGTAACATCATTCCCGATCTGGTCGGAGTCGCCGGGGGCAACCAGGGTGGCACGATCAATCAGTTTCAATATTTCGGGCTGGTCGGCCAATACCGTCCCTTGGTCGTCAGCGGGCAGCTTGATCTCGGACATTTCCATCCGGCCCACATCGTGCTCGACGGCGAATATATCTACAACACGGCCTTCAGCCGCTCCCTGATGACGACGTTGGCTGTCAACAATCTCGGGCCGAGTCCGGATGGTGGGACCACGCCCGGGACGTACAACGGCGGCAATCAGGGCTGGATCGGCCGCGTCACGGTGGGCGACAAGGAGATCAAGCATCTCTGGGATTGGAATGTGCACGCCGGCTACAAATATCTGGAGTCGGATGCCACTCTCGATGCCTTCGTCGATCCCGACTTTGGCCTCGGCGGCACCAACCTCAAGGGCTACTTCCTCGGCGGCAATGTCGGCCTCGGCGAGAATGTCTGGGCCGCGCTGCGTTGGATGAGCGCCAACGGCATCGCCGGCAGCCCCTATGCCGTCGACGTCCTGCAAGTCGACCTCAACGCCAGGTTCTGAACATGCGCATCATTGCTTTCCTGGTGATGGCGGTGGTCGGAGTCCTGAGCTCCGGCACTGCATTCGCCCAGTCCGAATCCGACCGGCTGCGCGACGCCTTGCGCAGCACGACGGCGCAGATGCGTGCGCTGGAAGATCAGCGGACCGCGCTGCAGGCCAAGGTCGCTGATGCCGAGCGCAAGGAGGCCGCGGCGAAGAAGGAGGTCGAGGACGTCAAGGCGCAGCTGAAGAAAGAGCAGAAGGAACACAGCGACGCGGTCGAGGAGTTCAATCAGCGGCTCACCGAGCGGGAGGAGACGCTGGAGAAATGGAAGACGGCCTATGAGGACGCCGCGAACGTCGCCCGCAGCAAGGACGCCGAGCGCGCCAAGTTCGAGAGTGAGGCCACGACCTACAAGGCCAGCACCAAGAGCTGCGTCGCCAAGAACACTCAGTTGGTCAAGGCCGGCAAGGACATGGTGAAGCGTTACAGGGACGTGACCATCGGCGAAATCCTGGTCGCGCACGAGCCGGCATTTGGGCTGCGCCGGGTCGAGATCCAGAACCAGCTGCAGGACGACCAGGACAGGTTCCTCGATCAGAAGGTAAACCCATGAGCAATCTCCACATCGTGAAATCGCTTCGATCGATCGGGCTGGTTGCCGCCGTCACGGTTCTCGTTGCGCCTTTCGACGCGCCGGCGCAATCCGCGGCACCGGCGCCGCGGATGGCGCAAGCCGCCAAGCCAAAATCGCAGCCGCAGCCCGCGGCGGCCCAGGCTGCCGCCACTCCCGCGCCGGCGACTGCCCCGGCTCCGGCGCCTGCCAAGGCGAATGAGGAGATCATCGGGCGCGTCGGCGATGCCAACATCTCGGCGGATGATCTGCGCAGCTATGTCGCGGCGCTTGGCGCGCGCGAGCAGGCGGCGCTGGCCAAGGATCCGGCCGCGCTCAGCCAGGCGGTCCGCCTGCTGCTCGCCAACCGCCTGGTGCTGCAGGAGTTGCAGGCCAAGAAGTGGGATCAGCAACCTGCGATCACCGCTCAGCTCGCGCGGGCGCGGGAGGCCGCGCTGGTCGAGCTCTATCTGCAATCGGTCTCGACGCCGCCGGCCAGCTTCCCGAGCGACGATGATTTGCAGAAGGTCTACGACGCCTATCGCGCTTCCTTCCTGGTGCCGCGCCAATTCCAGCTCGCGCAGATCTTCATTGCCGCGCCGAAGGAGGGCGACAAGGCTGCCGAGGACAAGGCCAGGCAGCAGCTCGACGACGTCCAGCGCAAGTTGAAAGCGCCGGGTGCGGACTTCACCGCGGTCGCGGGCGGCGACGGCAACGCCGCCAAGGATGGCGGCGACCTCGGCTGGGTTCCGGAAACCCAGCTCCGTCCTGAGATCCGCAGCCAGGTGATGGGCCTCGCCAAGAACACCGTGTCCGAGCCGATCAAGCTCGACGACGGCTGGCACATCGTCAAGCTGATCGATACCCGGGCGTCCTACACCCGCACCCTGCCGGAGGTGCGCGACCAGTTGGTGCAGCAGATCCGCGCCGAACGTTCGCAGATGATGCGGCGGGCCTATCTCGCCGAGCTGCTCAAGCAGCATCCGCCGGTCCTCAACGAGCTTGCGCTGTCGAGCCTGCTCGACGCCCCCAAGAAATAGAACAGTGCGGAGATCACGATGACCGAGACCATCACCACCCTCACCATCGAAGCGTTGCGCGACAGCTTTCAGAATGTCGGCTATCGCGTCGAGACGCTGACCGATCCGGTCGCCAACACGACCTATCTGCGTTCGGCGACGGCGGGGTTGGGCTTCGAGATCCGGCCGGGCAACCGCCTGGTCGGCGACGAGCAGGGGTTTGTCGACGTCACGCTGGTGACCACGTTGCAGGTGCAGGGCGAATTGCCGCTCGACCTCGTCAACCGCTGGAATGCGACGCGGCGGTTCGGGCGGCTGCAGCTCAGCCCGCCGTTCCTGGCGTTCTGCCTCGATGTCTCCGTCGCGGGCGGCGTCGCGCCGAACTATCTGCGCGCCCAGATCGAAATCTGGGACCGCCTGGTCCAGGAGCTGATCGCCTATCTGCGCGAGGAATTGCCCAAGCTCGCCGCGAGGAGCGGCGCGGTGGCCGCGGCCCCGCAGCCGAATGCGGCCGTGCAGCAGCCGGCGAATGACCGCAGCACCGAGCAGGGGGCAACTCCCACGATCCAATAGCCGCGCCGGCGTGCCCGGCGTTCGAACAGGACCCGCGACGAGAATGACGGACCATGCCTTCACCATGAAGGAGCGTTGCTTCGGGCGCGCGCAGGCGCTGCTCTGCGCGGCTAGCCGTGGGGAGACGTATGTGGCCGCTGGGCTGGTCGTCGCCGTGGCGCTTTGCCTTGCGCGACCGGCTGCGGCTGCGCCGGAGGCCGATGCAACGGCGAAGCCGGCCGAAGCGGCGGTCACATCCACCGAGCCGGCAAAGGACGCAGCCAAAGATCCTCCCGCCAAGAGCGACGACGGGCCTCCGTCCAGGGATCAAAAGGACCAGTCCAAAAATCAACTCAAGCTTCCGTTCACCAGCCGAACCGATGCCGTGCCCGACGCGCGCTCGCATTATCGCGCGTTGATCGAGAAGGAGGCGGCCGGAACGGGCCTCGCGCCGGAGATCGCCGAGGCGGTGATGGGCGTGGAGAGCGGCTACAACGCGAGTGTGATCGGCGGCGTCGGCGAGATCGGGCTGATGCAGCTGCTGCCGTCGACCGCGCGCATGCTCGGTTTCACCGGGTCGCTTGCCGAACTCGCGATCCCTGAAAACAACGTTCACTACGGGGTGATGTATCTGGCCCAGGCGTGGCGTCTCGCGGGAGGCGACCTCTGCACCGCCGTCATGAAGTATCGCGCCGGCCATGGCGAAATCCGCTTCTCCTATTTGTCCGTCAACTATTGCGTGGCGGTGCGCGCCCGATTGGCTGCCCGCGGCTTCCGGGTGACCGGAACGGTTCCGGTCGCGACCTTCGGCGAGCCGATGCGTAGCGGTGGTGTTGGTGGCGGAGGGTGCGGCCGCAAATGCGTCGGCGTCGCGCGCATTGGACGCGTCGATCTCGTCGCGCTCAACACGCGGCTGAATGCGCTCGTTGTTCAGGTCCGCGCGGGAAAGTAACGCATCAGCCGCATTGATCGCGATGTATCGGCTTCCTACGTCGGAAGCAGGCCAGGGTTCTGCAAGGAGCAGCACCGATGAAGTCAGTCACCGCAGCGATTGCCGTTTTCATAGTGGCGGCCGTGCCCGCGCATGCGCAGCAGCCGCCACAGCAACAGCAGCATACGGCCCTGCCCGAAATCATCGTCGGCGCGCCCCCGCCTTCGGTCAACCTCAATCGCGCTCCCGGCAACGCCGGCTCGGCGGGTCACGGTCCGGCTGCAGGAGCCACCGGGCCGGAGCACTGCGATGCGGCGGGCGGCGGTCAGTCGCTCAATTGCATCAACGCGCGGCTCAGGAAGCAGGTCGATCAGGTCAATCCGCCCGTCACCAACACGCCGCCGATCGACGCGAAATCGCAGGATCTCAAGGTGGGCGTCGTCAACGTGCCGGCGGTGCAGCAGCAATATGGCCGCAACTTCGGGGTCTCGGCCTTCCCCTATCGGCCGCCGACGGCCGTCTACACTCACCGATGACCATTCAATCCGAACTCATGGCGTTTTAGCGGATGTTGCCGGCGTCGCCGTCACATTTTCATCCATGGGATGTGGGAAGATGGGCGAAGCAACCGCTTACTGATTCCATGCGCAAATCAGACTTGACCTGTCCAAAATGTCAGGCCGGCTATCGCCGGATCGAATTGACGTCGATGGGTGGCGTCGCCGGCGAGTTTCGATGCCTGATCTGCGACCAAGTGCTCGAGCTGATGGACGGCTCGACCGAAGTCGCCTTCCGCTTGACCGTGCAGCCGAACAAGACCTCATACGTCTTCTAGACTAGAGCGTTTTCGAGCGAAGTGGATACCGGTTCGCGTGAAGAAAACGCGTCAAAACAAAAAGCTAGAGCTTCGGTTCTGATTCAATCAGAACCGAAAATGCTCTAGAATGTGTCCAGCCATGCGATGACCGCGACTATTCTCCGCGGATGTCGCTCGGTGCCTTGTTGGTCCAGCGGTGGAACGCGCGGCGGAAATTGGCCGCATCGCTGAAGCCGAGCGCAAGGGCGATGTCTTCGTTGGCGAGCGTCGTGTGGCGGAGATATTTCAGCGCGATCTGGGTGCGCAGCTCGTCGTGCAGCCCGCGAAACGAAAAGCCCTGCTGACGGAGCTGTCGCCGCAGCGAGCGGTCATTGACACCGAGCAGCTTTGCGATGGCCTCGAAGGTCGGCGGGTTTGCGATGTCGCGGAGCAGGACCGCGCGGATCTTTCCGGCAACGCCGACCCGCAGCTTCAGGTCGTCGAGCAGGTCGTCGCACAGGGCGACGATGGTCGGATAGGTCGTCCTGTTGCCGAGATCGGCAGTCCGATCCAGCCATTGCGCCTCGAAAACGATCTGGTTGATCTTCCGATCGTATCGCACCGGGCATCGCACATGATCCGGCGCAATGCCGAAGTCGGCTGCTTGCGGATAGGCCAGCCGGATCTCGGAGGGCGCAAACGCCGGCCCCATGATGTCGCGCATCAGCGAGATGTGGATGCCGATCTGCATCTCGGTGACGAACCGGTAGAGCGCGGCATCGCCCGTGGCGTGCAGGTTGGGCTCGATGGTCCATCTTCCCGACGTCTTGTCTTCCCCGAAGTCGATCGTCGCCAGCGGTGCCGCGAGCGCGTGGTAGCGCATCGCGAATTCCATCGCCTTGCGGAAGTCGGGACAGCACAGCAGCGCATAGCCGTACATGCCGTAGGTCGAGATGTGGATCGAGGTGCCGATCTGATAGGGCAGATGACGGTCGGCCGATAGCCGCAGCGCGTTGCGGCACACGGTCATCAGCTGTGCCAGCGAGATTCGCGTCTGCGGCGAATGCACATCCACAAGCGCGATGTTGGCGTCGCGCAGGATGGCGTCGGTCGCAATACCCTGACTAGCCAGCATGTCGAGCACCGCGCCGAGCTTGGTCGTCTCATAGACCTGGTCGCTGACGCCGACGGACAGAGTCTCGTTGCGGGAGCCGAGGGGCCTCTTCAATCGCGTGCCTGGTTGCAAAGTGAACGAGCCTTTCCTTCGGTCCAGACGCAAGCCGAAGCGGATTTCCGCTTGCCAAGGTCCTGGAACATAGCCGGTTCGCGGCAAGCCGTCTCGCTTACTCCGCCGCGTGCGGCAGGGTGGAATGCTTGTCCGCGTCGAGCTTGCCGCGCCACAGCACGCCGACTGCCACCAGCGCCGCCGCAAAGCCCGCAGCGGCCGCAACGCCGAGCGCCCAGCGCGGGCCGAGGTGATCTGCGACCCAGCCGACGATCGGTGCGCCGATCGGCGTGCCGCCGAGGGCGACGCCGAGCCGCAGCGCCATCACGCGTCCGCGCATCACGGGCTCGGTCGAGAGCTGCATCATCGCATTCGAGGTGTTCATGATGGTCAGCGCGGCGATGCCGATCACGATCAGCGCCGCACCGAACAGCCAGTAGCTCGGCGCCAGCGCGGCCAGCGTGCAGCCGAGGCCGAAGATTGCGGCTCCAAGCATCAGCGCGCCAAACCGCGGGCGCTCGCGGCTCGCAGCCAGCAGCGCGCCGGACATCGTCCCGATCGCCATCATCGACGACAACAGGCCGAAGCCACGCGCATCGGTATGGAAGACGCCGACGGCCATGGTCGAGATGAAGATCGGGAAGTTCAGCCCGAAGGTCCCGATCAGGAACAGCATCACCAGCGTCGCCCTGAGATCGGCGCGGGACCAGACGTAGCGAAAGCCTTCCGTGATGCCGCCCTTGGCGCGGTGGGCGCGTGCATTCGGCCGCAACTCGGATTTGCGCAGGAAGGACAGCGAGGTCAGCACCGCCATGAACGACACCCCGTTGAACAGGAACGCCCAGCCGGTGCCGACGGAGGTGATGACGAGGCCGGCCACCGCAGGGCCGATCATGCGGGCGGCGTTGAACGAGGTCGAGTTCAGCGCGATCGCGTTCGACAGATCCGCATCGCCGACCAGCTCGGCCACGAAGGTCTGGCGGACGGGAGCATCGAGTGCGGCGCTGCAGCCGAACAGGAAGGCGAACACATAGACGTGCCAGAGCTGCACCAGCCCGGTGACGGTGAGGATGCCCAGGATCAACGACAGCGTGCCCATCGCAGCCTGCGTTGCCATCAAGAGCCTACGCTGGTTGAAGCGGTCGGCGGCCAAGCCGCTCCACGGCATCAAGAGAAGTTGCGGCCCGAATTGCAGCGCCATCACGATGCCGACCGCGGATGCGCTGTGATTGGTGAGCTGGGTCAGCACCAGCCAGTCCTGCGCGGCGCGCTGCATCCAGGTCCCGATGTTCGACACCAGCGCACCGGCCGCCCAGACCCGGTAGTTGAAGCTGCGCAGCGATCGGAACACTCGTCTCATGATTGCCCGGGTTCGTTGCCGCCGTGAAACCGGCCGAAATGCCGCGCCAGCAACAGGCCGATCAGCAGTCCGCCGAGGAACAGCGCGGCGACGTGGCTCGTCGTCCGCAAGCCGAACTCGCCGACGCGGCAGACCAGCAGATATCCGACGAACAGGTTGAAGAAGCCCCACACGATGTTGACGGTCGATGTCGACAGGCCTTCGCCGCGCGGTTTTGCGAACGGGCTCTGAAACGGTTCGCCCATCATGCCGGCGACGACATGGGGAATGGCGTTGGTGAGGAAGGCGCCGCCGAAGAAATAGGCGACGAGGTCAAGCCAGTTCATGCGTATGCGTCCTGTCGAGGAGATCGATGATCTCTTGGGTCGAGCCGGTTTCGCCGAGCCGCGGGAACACGTTTGCGATGCTGTTGTCGTGGGTGTCCGGCCGCATGTCGGTCATGGCATCGGTGGCGAGCGTGACGTTGAAGCCGGCTTCATAGGCCTGCCGCGCGGTTGATTCGACGCCGGTGCCGGTCGCGACGCCGGTGATGACGACTTGCGTAACGCCATGCGCTTTCAGCCGGCTCTCGAGATCGGTGCTGGCAAAGGCACCCCATGTCCGCTTGGTCACGACGATGTCGGAGGGCTGCCGGTCGAGCTCAGGCACCAGGTCGGTCCATCCATCGGGAAATGGCCCACCGGGGCGCGGCCGTTCCGTACGTCCCGGCGCGCCGCTATCGACATTGACCAGTACGACGGGCAGGCGGTGGCGTCGAAACGCCGCGGCGAGGGCGGACGAGCGCGTTACAATATCTGCGATCGGGTGCAGCAGCGGATAGCCGACAATCCCGTTTTGCAGGTCGACAATGATCAGCGCCGTGATCGGGTCGAGCGTCGTGAGAGCCATGATCGTTTCCTTCTGCCACTCGGCGGTCGCGCGATGGCGGCCGTTAATCGTCGGTGAGCCGCTTCAACAGCCTGACGGCAGCGGCGAGTTCGTCCTGCTCCTGCGGCGACAGCCGCGCCGCGATGGTGCGTGACAGAAAATCCTGCTTTGCCGCGCGGCCGGCGCGGATCCGCTCACGGCAGGCGTCGGTCAGCGACATGATGGTCTGCCGTCCGTCGTCCGGATCGGGCGCGCCGCTGACGAGGCCCGCGGCCTCGAGCGCTGATATCGCCGAGCTCATCGACTGCGGACGCATCGCTTCGGAGCGCGCCAGGCTCGACACCGTCGCGGGACCGTCCTTCTCGAGACGCAGCAGCACCGACGTCTGCGAGGGCGTCAGGTCATTCTGACCGCCCTGCTCACGCAGCCGGCGCCGCAGCTTCCCGATCAGCAAACGAAGGTCTTCCGCCAGCGCCGAGACGCGCGCGGATGCCGGACGGCCCGATGAATTGTTCATGCCGCTCGAATAGCAGATATGAAGACAAACTGTAAAGCTTATCTTCGCAGTTAGACTGCGGAACTAACGCGATCGTGATCCGCGGGCTTTCAACCGCAAGACGACAACCCGTCGGGTGAATGGAACAGCAGATACGGGCTGCGGGAGGTGGCGCGCAGCTAGGCTATTCACCGGCTGCAGCGGCCGGCGGGCCTGCATAGCTATCTCGCGCGCGCTTGGTCACGGTGGCGTAGCGTGCCGTCGCGCTGAGGCTCATCAGGCCGGCGCGCACCAGTCCGAGCACGGCGCGCCGCGAATGAAACGGCCCGGTCTTGCTCGCGGCATATCCGCGCGGATAGAGCTGCAGCCGGCCGTCGAGCGCGGCCTGCAGTGCCAGCTTCTGCGTCGCGCTCAGGCGACGCCGCCGCACGGGCTTCGCCGCCTCCGCCAACATGCGCAGCTCGATGCGCGACGATTTCCGTGGCGCGGCCTTCATGGTCAGCTCGCATTCTGGTCGACCGGACGCAGCCCGGCGGGCTTCGCCATGGGCGTCGGCATGTGGCACAGCATGGCTTGCGCTTCCGCTCATCAGGCATCAGTAACCGTATTTCTGCTGGCGGCGGCATCTGACGAAAGTCAGGATCGGTGATGACGAAAGTCATATTCGTTTGCGGGCGCAGGTGGCTTACGCCAGAGTGGGACGCTCGCTGAGCTTTTGGGCAACGCATGATCGATCTGAGTGCGGATTTGCTTCCGGCGGCAGAAGCCGATGTCATCGGCCTCGCCATCATCGGCGCCGACCGCGGAATGGTGCGGAAGATCGGCCGCCTGGTCGAGTGGCTTCCGGCTGTCGGCGCCGATTGCTGCGACTGCATGCTGCTGGTCGGCATGGAAGCCGAGCTTGCGGCGCTTGCCGAGGGACGGCGCGATACCATCGCACTGGCCGGCGTGCGCGGCACCTCGGTCGGGATGGACCAGCCGCTGACCGCCGTGATTCTGTGGAATGGCGCGCAGTCGCACTATTTCGTGATCGCGATGCCGGATTTCGCCGCGCGTCAGGTCGAGACGCTGCTCGGCAGCGAGCGCCGCGCGCGGCGCCTGATGGAGCAGCAGCTCGAGGCGGCGAGCGCCGAGGTGCGCTTCGCCTCGCTGGCGCGCACCCGGCTTCGCCTGGCGCGCGACCTGCACGATACGCTGGTGCACTCGATCGTTGCGCTGCTGACCCAGATCCGGTTGATCCGGCATTTTCTGTCGGTCGATCCCGCGCGCGTCGCGGATGGCCTTGCCACCGCGGAAGACGCCGCGGCGAGCGGCCTGGCCCGCGCCCGCGAGGCAATTGCCCGGTTGCGGGTGCCCGACGAGCTGAAGCTCGATCCCGATGTCGAAGGGTTGCTGAGCGACTTTGCCGCCCGCAGCGGCGTCAGGGTCTCGATCCAGATCGACGAGGCGGCGCGCGGCGGATTGCGCGATTGCGGCCTGACGGTTCAACGCATCCTCAGCGAGGCGCTGCGCAACGTCCAGGCGCATGCCGAGGCGCGCCGCGTGTCGTTTTACGCGTTCGAGCAAGCGGCCCCAGTCGGCCGAAGGCTTGTCGTGGAGATCCGCGACGACGGCCACGGCTTCGATCCCGTCGTCCCGACGCCCGGACATTTCGGATTGATCGGAATGGCTGAATTTGCTGAACTCGTCGGTGGAAGCTGCGCAGTGGAGAGCGCGCCGGGGCAGGGCACGCTGGTCCGGATCTCGCTGCCCGTGGCGGTGCCGCCGGCGGCCTCGTCTGGCGCGCTGGCCGATTGAGCCGGCGGGCGCGTGATCAGGGACGATGTTGAGAGGATGACGGAACGCCCGTGAGCAAGGTCGATAAAGTACGGGTACTGCTCGCCGAGGATCAGGCCCTGATCAGGGAAGGCATCGCCACGCTGCTGGCCCAGCAGAACGACGATTTCGAAATCCTTCCAGGCGCGGCCGATGGCGAGCAGGCCATCGAGTTTGCACGGCGCTACCGGCCCGACATCATCCTGATGGATCTGCAGATGCCGCGGGTCGACGGCATCGCGGCGACCCAGCGTATCCTGCGCGAGCTGCCGCAGACCCACATCGTCGTGCTGACCACGTTCGAGACCAACGACCTGATCTTCGAGGCGGTCAGCGCGGGCGCCAAGGCGTATCTTCTGAAAGATGCCAGGATCGACGAGATCGCAGCGACGATCCGCGCCGTGATGAACGGCCAGTCCGGCCTGTCGCCGAGCGTCGCCGCGCGCATCCTCGACGAGTTCAAGCGGCTGCGCGGCCCGCGGGTCTCGGCCAAGCTGCCGGTGCGCGACGGCCTGACCGCGCGGGAGAACGAAATCCTCACGCTGATCGTCGCTGGCATGAGCAATACCGAGATCGGCGAGCGGCTGCATTTGGCCGAAGGAACCGTGAAGAACTATGTCAGCACCATCCTGGAAAAATGCCAGGTCAAGAACCGTACAGAACTGGCAATAAAGGCAATAACTTACTAGGAATAATTGCCCGCGAGCGTGCGCCGACGGTTGAATCCGCACGCGATTGATCGTGTTGCTCTGGGCCGCGCCCGCAAAATTGGCTATAGGATTGTTCCGGATCGGTTTTTGAGATCGCGTGCCGGGATTGCGGAAGCTTTGAGTGAGCAGGGGACGACCATGAAGGGTATCGAGCGCCAGACCAAGGACGCGGATGGGCTCGCGAGCGCTCCGGCGGCGGGCAATGGTGCCGACACGGCGGCGCACGGCGCGGCGACGATCGATCAGGTTCGCGACCTCCTGTTCGGTGGAGCGCAACGCTCGCTGGAGACCAATCTCGCCGGGCTGCGCGACGAGATGCAGGCCTCGCTCAAGCAGATGCAGGCGGATTTCACCAACGAGCTGACCACCCTGCAGGCGCGACTCTCCGATCTCGAACGCGACACCGAGCAGAAGCGGCTCGATTCGTTGAAGGACATCGGGTCGGCCATCACCCAGCTCGGCGCGGCGATCAGCGGATTGGGATCGGGCCGCACGGGCAGATAGCATGGCAGCCGCTGCCGGCCAGAACCGCGAGATCGAGCAGCTCAAGGTATTGCTGTTTCAGCCGGAGGCGACGCGTCTGACGTCGCTGGAGTCCGATCTCGCGTCGCTTCAGCAATATGTCGGCTCCGCCGATCGCCTGGAATCGGCGACCGCCGACATCCTGATCGAAGCGCTCGAGCGCGCCGAGGTCAGCCGTCCCCGCGAGCTCGCCAACGCGATCGCGCCCACCGTGGTCGCTGCGATCAGGAGCGAGATCAAGAATTCACGCGAGCTGATGGTCGAGGCGCTCTATCCGATCGTCGGCCGGCTGGTCAGCGCCGCGGTGGCGAACTCCTTCAGGGAAGTCATCGCCACGCTCGAGCAGCGCATCAACGCTCTCACGTCGACCCAGCTCTGGGTCGGCCGCGTCAAGTCGCTGGCCACCGGACGGCCGATCAGCGAGTTCGTGCTGGCGGACAATCCGCCGCGGGTCAACCGCCTCCTGATCATCGAGCGCGGCAACGGCCGCCTGGTCGCGGACTGGAAGCGCGACGAAACGCCCGATGAGCGCGCCGACCTGCTGAGCGCGATGGTCGCCGCGATCCTGGAGTTTTCGGTGCAGGCGCTGGCCGGCGAAGGCAATCTGCAGACGCTCGATTTCGGCGGACGCGAGATCGCGCTGCGCGCCTCGCCGCGCTACATCCTGGCGGCGCAGTGCCTCGGCCCGCTGCGTCCTGCCGACAACGCCAGGATCAACGCGCTGTTCTTCGATGCGATCGAGCGCATCGACCGCGGCGCGACCTGCGATGCCAAGATGCTGGCGTCGCTGGCGACGTCGATCGAAACCGACGACACGCCGCGCAAGGCAAAGAGCGGCCGCGGCAAGGTCATCCTGTTCACTTTGCTCGCGGCGATCGCCGGCGTGCTGGTCTGGTTCGGCGCAGCGGCCGTGAGCCGCGGGCTGCTCGAGCGACGCACCCATGCCGTGCTGGAGCAGCTGACGGCCAAGGAGCCGTTGCTGAAATCATTCCCGCTGCGGCTCGATTTCGATCATCACGATCACAGCGTCGCGGTCGCCGGCGTCGAGCCGAGCCAGGTCGCCATCGCACCGCTGGTCGATGCGCTCGCGTCCGCTGCCGCGCCGTATCGAATCGTCGACCGGATCGGCCGCGTGCCCGGACCGGAGCAGGTCGCGGCCTCGCAGGCCGGTATCGCGGATCTGCAGCAGGGCATGGCGCGGCTGCAGGCGAGCCTCGACCAGATCCGCGATGCGACGGCTGCGCAAGCGAAGGCGGCCGCCGCGCAGAATACCGGGCTCGCCGCGCAATATGACAAGCTTGGCGAGCAGGTCGGAAAGCTCGGCGAGCAATCCGCAACGCTCGCGGCGATCGCCGACGGCCCGGCTGCGCGGCTCGATCGTTATGTCGCCGCAACGGCGGTGTTCTTCGTCAACAAGTCCGATGAATTCCTCGACAAGGATCAGGCCGAGCAGCAACTCCGCGAACTCGCCGGCTTGCTGGCCAACAATGATTTGCGGGTGCGCATTGTCGGCTATGCCGACCAGAGCGGCACCGAGGGCGCCAACAAGACGCTCGCGCGCAAGCGGGCGGAGCAGGTGATGCGCTCCCTGACTGCGTTCGGGATCGAGCCGACGCGGCTGATCCTGGTGTCGCGGGCGGCGACCATGCCGATCACCGACCAGCTCGACGCAGCCGGTGGCGGTAACCGCCGGGTGTCGTTCGAGACCGTCTACCGATCGGAAGTGTCGCGCTGATGCTGACCGCGAAAGTCATGCTGCTCGGCGATATGGGGGTCGGCAAGACGTCGATCCTGTATCGGCTGGTCTATGACCGCTTCGAGGGCCAGTACAAATCGACCCTCGGCGTCGAGATTCTGAGCCATGATGTCGCGCCGGCCGATGGCGGCGAGCCGATGCGCCTCGTGCTGTGGGACACCGACGGCGATTTCGGCACCCAGATCTTCGACACCGTCTATGTCACCGGCGCCTCCGCCGCCATCATCGTCGCGGACGTGACGCGGCCGCAGACGGTGACGCGCATGGTCGAGCTGGTGCGCGGCTTCGAGGCGCGCTTTCCGGGCCGGCCCTACAAGGCGCTGTTGAACAAGATCGATCTTCCCGAAGCCGCCGGCAGCGCCGGCGCGATCGGCGAACTGGCGAAGTCGAGCGTCAGGCCGGTGAGCGCAAAGACCGGCACAGGCATCGTGGAAAGCTTTGCGGAGCTCGCCCAGACCATTCGCCGGCGGCAGCTGTAAATCGAATTCTCATCCCGTCATTGCGAGCGTAGCGAAGCAATCCACGTCTCAACTCGGGGATCGATGGATTGCTAGACTAGGCTTCGCTCGCAATGACGGAGACGTTGTGCCTGTGTCAGCCGCCCCGACTTTCTCGGGGCTGGCGAATCGGGCCGGGGCGGCTGACTTCACCGCACGTGGAGCGCGCGATGAATGGCTTTCGTCGCGTGGCCGGCGTGAATGGCGCACGCGTCAAGCACCGATTGCACCACGCTGCCCGACGGCTCGATAGTGACGAAGGTCATCTTCCGCCCGCCTGATCGCCTGCCTATCGTTTGCCTCGTCGCGGGATCCAACCGCGCGACGTCAGGCGCACGGAGTGAAGGATCATGAGCATTTTTGGAAGCATCATGGGTGCAATCTTCGGCCACGGCTCGGCCCAGGCCAAGACCCCTCCGACCGCAACGGCCGCCGCGCCAAATGCCGCGCCGGGCGGGTCGCCTGCGGCAACGCCGACCGCTTCGCCGGCGGCCGCGCCGCAAACCGTCGACGTCGCGGCCATTGTCGACAAGGCGGCGGCTGCGACCGGCGAGCGGCTGGCCTGGCGGACCTCGATCGTCGACCTGATGAAGGCGCTCGGCCTCGACTCCAGCCTTGCTGCGCGCAAGGAGCTCGCCAAGGAGCTGCACTACACCGGCGACGCCAACGACAGCGCCACCATGAATGTCTGGCTGCACAAGCAGGTGATGGCCAAGCTCGCCGCCAATGGTGGCAAGCTGCCGGACGACATCAAGACCTGACCCGCATCAAAGCGACGTGAGGCACCACGCCAAGGCGCGGCGCCTCACGCCATCAGCACATCGGAGGCAGGACATGGCAAAGGCACGCAAGGGTCTCGACGGCCGTCATCGCGACAACAGCGGCCGGATCGAACGCAAACATGGCAACACAAAAGTCGCCGCGTTGCGCAAGAAGTATGGCGAGCATTTCGCCGAAGGCCGCCGCAAGGACATGATGCTCAAGACCCTGCTCAAGGAGACGGGCTCGAGCTCGCTGCACGATTATCTCAGGCATCACCACAGATAAAGACGCCGGCAGAACCCGAGGCGAGGGAATGTGCTGCGCGCCGTTGCGACCGCGCGCGTCACCCAGGCTTGTATTGCGTGAGGAACAGGTGCCATGGCTCCACGTCATCCGGCCGGCAACGTCAGGCCTCTCACCCTCGGTGTCATGCGTTCGGTGATCCCAGCGAGATTGGCGATGGCCGCGTTTGCGCTCGGCGTCTGCGCCGTCCTCGCATATGCGGACGGCGCGGATGGCGGGCATCGACCGCCGGACGCCAATATTCAGCGCACCACGCAGGATCTTCCGCCGGCGAGGGTCATCCTGCCGGCGCCGTGGGAGCAGGCCTCACCTGTCGCGCCGCCCGCCGGCGCACCGGAAAGATCGACAGATCGCAGATAGTCAGCTGGCGTTGCAGGAGCGATTGCGATGACGGACAAGGTCAAGCTGCCGCGAAAACTCTCTCAAGAGCCCGGCGCGTCTCCGCCGCAGCGGCCGAGCCACGAGCGGATTATCGAGGAGCTCGATCGCTGGGCCAACAGCCCCGGTCTGCAGCCGCCGACCGACGACACGACCAAGCACGATCGCGAGCGCGACGCGCGATCGTTTGCGTGACGCCGTTGGTCAGTTGAACGGCACGCGGGCCTTCGCCGTCAGCCGCCAGATCCGTATGTCGCCGCCGATCCCGCCATATTCGCCGCCGATGCCGAGCATCGCGCCGCCGGCGAGCCTTGCGTTGAGGCCGCCGATCAGGCGGGCCGACCAGCCGTCGAGCAGCGGCGTCGAGGCGAGCGCGCCGATCGCGGCCGCGTCATCCCTGTTGAAGTAATAGTCGCCATAGATCCCGGCATAGGGAGCCAGCGCGGCATTGTCGCGCCACGCCAGCGGATAGCTCAGCTTGACGCCGCCCGAGGCGCGGCCGGTGGTGAAATCGCGCGCCGTCTGCAGCGTGCCGAGCGTGTCGACATAGGCGTTCTCGTGCTCCCACAGCGCATAGACGCGCGCCGACGGCTCGATCAGCAGCTGCTGCATCCTGTAGGTCCCGGTCAGCCCGGTCGCGAACAACCAGCGGTTGCCGTTGAAATTGCCCTGCGCGGCGCCGGCAATGCCGTTGTAGCCGATCCCGGAATAGGCCACGGCAGCATCGTAGCGCAGCGTCGGCGTGATCTTCCAGCCGAGATAGGGGCCGACGGTCCAGCCGTCACCGGTGAGCTTTCCGCTGATGTTCTGTTCGGTGTAGTTGAAATTCTCGTAGCCCGCGATGGCACCGACCAGGACGTTCGGCGCCATCTTGTAGGTCAGTCCCATCAGCGCATTGACCTGGCCGCCGGAGAGTGACGATTGCGCGGTGCCGGTGCCAGGCGCGGTCGAGCCGGACCAGCGGTCGATGATGCTGCCGCGGACGTCGATCCAGAACAGCCAGTTGCTGGCCTCGCGATAGGTTTTCGGCGGCGCCTTGGCCGGCATCTGCCGGTCGATCGCGGCGAAGGCATTGTCGATGCGCGGATTGCTGCCGGCGCGGCCGCCGGCACGCGATGTGTTGTTCGATGCGTAGGCGCTGCGGTCGCTCGCGTCGCCCTGCGCGGCCTGGCCGGCGGGATCGGCGGCGAAATTGAAGCGCATGCCGGTGCCGCTTGTCGAGGCGAAGCTGCCGCCGTCGTCGCTGAAGCCTTCGGAGATCGCGCTGTCGATCGCGCCCGAGATCGCCTGGCCCGACTCCTGCGCCACCAGCTTGGTGATGTTGAGCTGCAACGCGCGCAGCTTGACGCTGTCGCCGGGCACGCTGACGCTCTGCGGCAATGCCGGCGACGTGCTGGCCCCAAACGCGCCATTGCCGGAATAGCTGGCCGTGATGGGATGGCTGCCGACGGCGAGCGACGACGTCGCGAAGCTTGCGGTGCCCGCGGCCAATGTCGCGCTTCCGATCGGCGTGCCGTTGTCGCTGAATGTGACCGTGCCCGTCGGCGTGCCGCCGGCCGAGGTGACCGTCGCGGTGAACGTCACGGACTGGCCGGAACTGGACGGGTTCTGCGACGAGGCCAGCGTGGTCTGGGTGGTCTGCGCGGATGATGAAGCGTAGCCGAAGCGGTCTGCCGCCGAAATCGCCGAGGTGCCGGCCGGTGTGGTCACCGTGATATCCACCGTGCCGGTGCCCGCGGGCGAGGTCGCGGTGATCGACGTCGCAGAGTTCACCGTGAAGCCTGTCGCATTGCTCGCGCCGAATTTCACCGCGGTCGCCCCGGTGAAATTGGTGCCGGTGACCGTCACCGAGGTCCCGCCCGCGGCGGGGCCGGATGCCGGCGACACCGCGGTCACCGTCGGCCCGTTGGTATAGTTGAACTGGTCCGCCGCCGACGTCGGCGAGGTGCCGATCGGGGTCGTCACCGTCACGTCGACGGTCCCGGTGCCGGCCGGCGAGGTTGCCGTGATCGACGTATCCGAGTTGACGGTGAAGCCTGTCGCACCGGTCGCGCCGAACATGATTGATGTGGCGCCGGAGAATCCCTTGCCGGTGATGGTCACCGATGTGCCGCCCGTGGAAGGTCCCGTGCCTGGCGAGACCGAGGTCACGGCCGGCGGCCCGGTATAGGTGAACTGGTCGGCGGCCGACGTCGCCGATGTCCCTCCCGGACCTGTCACGGTGACGTCGACGGTGCCGGCTCCGGGCGGTGACGTCGCCGTGATCCGGCTTGCCGTATTGACGGTGAATGTCGCGCTCGTCCCGCCGAACATCACCGCGGTGGCGCCGGTGAAATTGCTGCCGGTGATGGTGACGGTCGTGCCGCCGCCGACCGGGCCCGCCGTCGGCGAGATCGAAGTGACCGTCGGCGGCGAGAGATAGGTGAACCGGTCGACCGGCGATATGCTCGACGTCCCGCTCGGATTGGTCACCGTGATATCGACCGTGCCGGCGCCTGCAGGTGCGACGGCGGTCATCTGCTCGTTCCCGATCACGGTGAAGCTCGTTGCGGGAGTGCCACCGAAGTTGACGGCCGTTGCGGTGCTGAAGCCGCCGCCCGCGATGGTCACCGTCGTGCCCGCAGGTCCCGAGTTGGGCGCGACCGACGCCACGGCCGGCGCCTGCGCGCTCGCCGCGGCAACCGGGCCGAACAGCGCTGCGATGATCAGGCCGAGGCTACAGAGCGCACGGCGCGCGATCGCGCGCGCGGCGGCAAAACGGAAACCAGTCCGTGCGAGAAATCCGGCGATCAACAAAGTAAACTCCCGTTGCGCCGGCCTGCCGCAGCAGGCCGACAGCACATTTCGAAATAAAACTGTTGTAATACGCGGCCGGGCGGCGGCGCCCGCGGAATCTCGGGCCAAGCTTGCTTTTGTGACAATCCGTTGCCAGGCCGCTACGTGATTGCACGCTTTGAGAAATTCGGCGGCATGCGGCGGGCTGCGATCAGGCGGCCCCGCGATCGATCTTTCTCATTCTGCGCACGCAGTGACGCGGATTCACGCCCGGACGCTAGCGCGGCCGCCGCGCCGTTGCGATCAGCGCGGTGGAGGGAATCGGAAGGATGTCGCCGATCCGTCCGCGCGCGACCTGCGCCATGAACGCGCGGGTGACTGCGGCGCGCTGCTCCGCGTCAAGCACGCTCCAATGCCCGCTGAATTCAAACAGCCGGCTGGCACCGTCATCGGCGACATTGAGTCTGAAATCGTGCGTGACTTCTGTGATCGCAGGCTCCGCAAAGCCGGCGATGGTAACGGCTGCGGCAAGCCGCTCGGGATCGGCGAGCGCGGCGAGCCCGGTCCACGGCAGCGGGCTGACGAGATCGGGATAGAGTGTCCGGATGATCTGTGACAGCAAGAGATGCACCGCGGCGCCGTCGGCGCTCTTCCAGACCGCGATCGCGGTCGATCCGCCGGGCCGCGTCACCCGCGCCATCTCGCGCAACCCGGCGCGCCAGTCCGCAAACAGCATCACGCCGAACACCGACAGCGTCGCATCGAACGCGGCATCCGGCAGATCGAGCGCCTGGCCGTCCATCTGGCGCGCCGCGATGTTCGGCACGCCGTGAGCACGCACCCGCTGCACCATGCCGGCGGAGAAATCGATCGCGGTGACGTCGGCGCCGGTGCGGGCGGCGGCGAGCGCTGCTGCGCCCGTGCCGGTCGCGACATCAAGCACCTTCGATGACGGACCGATCCGAAGCGTCGCCAGCGCGGCTTCGGCGAAATGCGTCGTGAATGGCTGCGACTGCGCCTCGTAGGTCGCAACCATCCTGTCCCAATGTGCGGGATCGTTGAAGAGCTGGGGCGCGTGCCCAGGACGTTCACTTGCCGGCATGAATCTGGTCCTTGAGGGTCTGCCGGTGCTTCGCAAGCCGGCGCTTGAAGTCCCTGGCGAGCGCCTCCAGCGTCACGGCGCCGAGCCGCTTCAGGAAGATCGCCTCGACCTCGCGAAACGTACCGGACAGCGCGTCGTTGACGGCCTGTTCGACCAAACAGCCCGGGTTCTCGCTGCGGTGGCCCATCGCGACGATCGTGGGCGCGCCGACCGCGCGATAGATGTCGGCGAGCGTGATGTCGGCAGGATCGCGCGCCAGCGTCCAGCCGCCGCCATGGCCCTTCTCCGAGCGGACCAGGCCCTGTTCGCGCAGCCCCGCCATCACGCGGCGGACCACGACCGGGTTGGTCGCCATCGCTTTTGCGAGCTGCTCGGACGTCACCGGCTCGCCGGCCCCGATCATGTGGAGCAGGCCGTGCAGCACGCCTGACAATCGGCTGTCGCGTATCATGTAACTTCGTATGTTACATGATGGCGTGCAAGTCAAGCGGGCCGTGGAAATACCGATCCGACGATAATCGGGTGCCGGAATTGGCGGCGCCGCGCGTTTAATCCGCATCGGGATTCCATGGGCGGGGGCGGTACGTGGCTGGTGCAGCGGTTGAACGGATGATGCTGGATGCGGTGGCGCATTATGGCGCGGGCCGCGCGCAGGAGGCGCATGCGCTGTGCGGCGACATCCTCACCGCTGATCCCGATCATATCCCGGCGCTGCATCTGTCCGCCGTGATCGCCTTTGTCACCGATCGCGCCGCCGAAGGCGCGGTGCTGCTGAACCGGGTGTTCAGCCTCGATCCGCAGCACGGGCCGGCCTTCGCCACGCTCGGCGATGCGCTCGCGGTGAAGGGCGAGCGTGAGGGCGCGCTGGCGGCGTTCCAGCGCGGCGTGGCGCTGCGGCCGAAGGATGCCGGCCTGCACGTCAAGCTCGGTGTCGCATTCTCCGATCTGACGCGCTTCGACGAGGCCGAGACGGCGTTTCGGCGCGCCATCGCACTCGATCCGGCATTGACGCGGGCGCGCTTCAACCTCGCCGTCGCTCTCGCCGGGCAGGGCCGGCCGCGGCAGGCGGAGGACGTCTATCGCCAGGTGATCGCGCGCGATCCGCAGCATCGCGGCGTCTGGCTCAATCTCGGCAATGCGCTGGCTGACCAGAAGAAGTTCGACGAAGCCGCGACCGCCTATCGTCGCGGGCTCGGCATCAACCCCGATGATTCCGGACTGCATTGCAGCCTCGCCGGCGTGCACTATCGCCAGGGCAAGCTGGAAGACGCGATCCTGCATTATCGCCGCACCATCGCGCTCGACCCGGACAACCTCATTGCGCTGCGCCTGCTCGCGCTGGTGCTGCACGAGGACGGCCAGCGCGAGGAGGCGGCCCGGCTCTACCGCCAGATCACGGTGCGCGATCCGTCCGACCACGTCATCCTCAACAATCTCGGTGCCTGCCTGTTCGAGCTCGGGGAGGTCGACGAGGCGGTCGGCTATGCCGAGCTGGCGCTGGCGCTGAAGCCGGATTATGCCGCCGCGCACACCAATCTCGGGATCATCTTCGAGGCGCAGAACCTGGTCGAGGTCGCCGTTGCCGCGCACCGCCGCGCCATCGAGATCGATCCCGACTACGCCAAGGGCTACGCCAATCTCGCGGTCGCGCTACGCAATGCCGGCGACATCGACGCGGCGCTGGTGGCCTCGCGCCACGCCATCGAGCTCGATCCCGAGCAGGCACTCGCGCATTACAATCATGCGCATTTCCTGTTGATGAACGGCGAGTTCGAGAAGGGTTTCGAGGAATATAAATGGCGCCGCAAATCCAAGATGCTGAGCGACGGCGATCCCGTGTTCGAGGGACCGGAATGGCAGGGCGAGGCGCTCGCCGGCCGCACCCTGCTGCTGTTCGCCGAATACGGGCTCGGCGACGTCATCAATTTCGTCCGCTATGTGCCGACGGTGGTGGCGAAGGCCGGCGGTCGCATCATCCTGCAGGTGCAGCCGGCGTTGGCTTCGCTGGTGCGCGCCATGCTGCCTGACGTCGCGGTGTTTGCCCGCGGCGAGCCGCTGCCGTCCTTCGATCTGCAACTGCCGCTGATGAGCCTGCCGCGGCTGTTCCGCACCACGGTCGAGACCATTCCCGCCGCGGTGCCCTATCTGCATGCGGACGCCGCCAAGCTTGCGCGCTGGCGCGAGGCCCTTGCCGGGGAAACCGCGCTGAAGGTCGGCGTGGTCTGGGCCGGCAATCCCAAGCACAAGGGCGACCGCCAGCGCTCGCTGCCGTCCGAGGCGGTGCTGCCGCGGCTGATCATGCCCGGGGTCAGGCTGTTCAGCCTGCAGAAGGAAGCGCGGCCGGACGATGTTCCGGTGCTGCAGCGCCTTGGCGCCGATGTCACCGATCTCGCGCCGATGCTCGGCGATTTCGCCGACACCGCGGCGGCCGTCTCTGCGCTCGACCTCGTCATCGCCGTCGATACCTCGGTGGCGCATCTCGCCGGCGCGCTCGGCCGTCCGGTCTGGCTGCTCTGCCCCTACGCGCTCGACTGGCGCTGGCTGCGCCACCGCGAGGACACCCCCTGGTATCCGACCATGCGGTTGTTCCGCCAGGACAAGCCGCAGGCCTGGGAGCGCGTGCTGGAGCGCACCTCCGCCGAGCTCGCCCGCGTCGTGGCGGGCGAACGCGGACTGATGTTGCCGGCGGCGATGCGGAGTTGATGGACTGCTGGCGTAGCTCTGCCGGCTCGCACATGCGAGCGGATCAGTTGTGCTTTATCTCGCGGCGCTCATTCCCTGCGCGCCGCCGAGCAGTTTCGCGTTGAGACGGCCGCCGTCGAACAGCATCTCGCCGAGCGCGCGGTCGATGTCGTCCAGTGTGACGCTCGCGCCGCCATCCCTGACGATGCTGGACTGGGCGAGGCGGCGCATCAGCTCCTTGATGAAGGCGGCGCTGACGCCGTCGGTGCGGCGGACCGCTTCGTCGACGACCGGTTCCTCCAGCGGCAGGCCCCGGCCGTAGAGCCGGATCAGCTTGCCGCGGCCGCTCTCGTCGGGCAGCGGCACTTCGATCGCCTGGTCGATGCGGCCGGGCCGCCCGGCCAGCGCGCTCTCGAGCTCTTCCGGCCGGTTGGTGGTCAGCACGAACAGGATGTCGCAATCCTCCTTCAGCCCGTCCATCTCGTTGAGCAGTTTGTTGAGCAGCGATTCCTCGCATGCGCTGCCCATCTCGTCGCGGTCACGGGCGATCAGGTCGACGTCCTCGATCACGACCATCGCCGGCTGCAAGAGGCGGGCGAGGCTCATATAGGCGCCGAGCAGTCCGACCTGCTCGGCGGTGATGATCAGCGTGGTATGACCGGGCAGGTTGGTGGCGAGATAGCGGATGGTGTGGGTCTTGCCGGTGCCGGGCGGGCCGTAAAGCAGAATGCCCTTGCGGGTCGACTGTCCGAGCTTGCGCAGCAGCTCGCGGTTGCCGACGAAGTCGAGCACGTTGCGGTCGAGTAGCCGCAGCGTCCGCTCCGGCAGAATCACGGCGTCGCGCCCGACCGTCGGCAAGCGGTGCACGGCGACGCCCTGCGAGCGGCCGCGATAGTTGGAATCAGCTTCCAGCGAGAGGATCTTGCCGCGGTAGGAGCGCGCCCCATCGACAGCGGCTTCCAGCTCGGCAAAGATGCGCTGCACGAAGCCGTTGCCGGCGGCGCCGGTGGGGACTGCGAGTTCGATCCGCAATACCGGTTCGTGGCCATATTCGCGATGGAATGTCAGCAGCACGGTGTAACGCAGTTCGCCGCTGCGGCAGAGCCACAGTCCATTGACGAGGCATTTCACCGGCTCGGTCTCGCCGATATCGACGTCCTGATATTGCGGCGGGGCGATCGCCGGTGCGTTACGGCCGCCCCTCATCAGGGCCGCGATGTCGATGGTCTCATAGCGCGATGCCTCGTGGATACCGAAGAAGTGTAGCGGCGCGGTGAACAGTCTCTCGATTGCGACCTGAACGTCGGCGCGCATATGGCCGGGAAATTGCCGCGACCGCGTCAGAATCTGGTTGCGTGGCAATCCGGCAAAATGCCAATCGAGCGCGGTGACGGCAAATCTGAATTCGTCGCCCGGCAGGTCCTCCGAACTGCTCCTGACCGCAAGCACGCAGTCGGTGCACAGGCACGCCATTCCGTCGCCGCGAAAAATCTTGGTCGACGATTTCGGCGATTCACAGAGGTCGCATGGGCGCATGGCATCGACGGCCTCGGCCGTGATCGACAGCGGTTGCTCCTTGTCGCGGATCAATTGCTCCGCGGACTCCAGCAGCGCTCGGGCCACTGCCGGCGGAAATGGGCCGCATTCTATACCGCTCTGGTTCACCATCCGTGCGATGATTGCGATGGATTCCTGCTCGGATTTGCCGAACACCACGCACAGCAGATGCTGGATAAAGTGCTGCGACGTCTCGCCTTCGTCCTGAATGAAAAGCTTGACCGGTGCGGTCTCGGCGAAAACATCGTGCATGAAAACCTCGATACGCTGCTGGAAAAAGAACAAAAAGAGAACATCATAAGGGCGTGTCACCGTCAAGCGAAAGATTCGCCCGCTGCAGCCCTGACGTGTCGTGACGCCGTCGCGTCAGCGAACAGCCAAGGCACGGAGCGGTCGGCGCCGTTAAGCGAGGCGCAACGCCTGTGACGATTTTGTGCTGCGGCAAATTGCCAAGAGATGGCCGCGACGACGGCAAACTTCCGACACATCATCGGGGCGAAAAGGGGCAATCGACATGACCAGCGCGCGAGGGCGGATTCGGGTTGACGAATCTTCCGTCGCGCAAATTATTTAAGAGGCCCTCGTGTCGCACAAACTTCGCTTTGCGATCCTTCTCCTCGTCACGCTGTTCGCTGCTCCCGCCGTTGCACAGCCGGCCGCCAAGCCGGCGCAGCCGCAACCCAATACCAGCGACACACTGACGCCGGAGCAGGCGAAGCGCGCACTCGAGACACTGCAGGACGACAAGAAGCGCGGCGAGATCATCAACACGCTGCGCGCGATCGCCAATGCGTCGCCGCAAGCCGCGCCGCAGCCCGCGCCGGAGCAGTCGCCGATCCCGCTCACTGCCGACAGCCTCGGCGCGCAGCTCCTGCTGATGGTCTCGGAACAGGTCACCGAGGTGTCGAGCCAGGTCGCCGATGTCGCGCGCACGCTGACGCACTTCCCGGCCTTCTACTACTGGTTCCTGCGCACCGCCAACGATCCGGCCGCCTACAACCAGCTGATCGACATCGCATGGAAGCTCGCGCTAGTGTTCGGCTGCGCGCTATCAGCCGAATGGGTGGTGTTCCGCCTGATCAAGCGCCCGGTGGCGTTCCTGGAGGCGCGGCTGCCGCAAACCGCGCAGGTGCCGGCGCAGACGCTGGCGGTCGTCGATCCGCCGTCGTCGGTCGCCGACGTCACGCCCGAACCCGAGCTGCATCGCCGCCGTCTCAGCCTGGCGCGGGCCTGGCAGTCGGTGGTCCGGCTGCCTTTCGTGCTCGGGCGGCTGGTGCTCGAGGTCCTGCCGGTCGTCGTATTTGTCGGCGTCGCCACCGCGTTGCTCGGTACCGAGATCGGCGACCAGTCGACCACACGGCTTGTGATCCTCGCGGTGGTCAACGCCTATGCCTTCTCGCGTGTTTTGATTTGTGTGGTGCGGGCGCTGGCCGGCCCGTTCGGCCTGATCCGTGTCCGTGCCGAGACCGCGGCCTATATCGAGATCTGGGCACGGCGCATCGTCGCCGTCGGTGTCTCCGGCATCTGCTTTGCCAACGTCGCGCTGCTGCTCGGGCTGCATCGCGCCGGCTATGCCGCGGTGCTTCGCCTGGTGATGCTGGTGGTGCATCTCTTCATCGTGGTCATCATCCTGCAGTGCCGCCGCCAGGTCGCGGATGCGATCCGCGCGCCGGAGAACCGCACCGGCCTCGCGGCGCGGGTCCGCAATCGCGTCGCCAGCCTGTGGCATGTGCTGGCGATCGCGCTCGACCTTGCGCTGTGGGCGGTATGGGCGCTCAACATCCGCAACGGCTATTCGCTGCTGCTGCAATATTTCGTCGGCACCGTCGCGGTGCTGCTGGTGACGCGCCTCGTCACCATGGTGGTGCTGAGCCTGATCGATCGGGGCTTCCGGATCTCGCCCGACCTGTTGCAGCGTTTCCCGGGGCTGGAGTCGCGCGCCAACCGCTACCTGCCGCTGCTGCGCAAGGTGGTGGCGACCGTGATCGCGCTGATCGGCTTCGTCGCGCTGCTCGAGGTCTGGGGCGTCGACGCCATCGTCTGGTTCTATGGCGGCCAGATCGGCAGCCGGCTGATCTCGGCGGTGGTGACGATCGGGATCGCCGCGCTCGCTGCGGCCGCGATCTGGGAGGTCGCCAACGCGCTGATGGACCGCCAGATCAACGCGCTGTCGCGCGAGGGGCATTTCGCCCGTGCCGCGCGTCTGCGCACCTTCCAGCCGATGCTGCGCACCGCCCTGTTCTGCCTGATCACAGCCGTCGTCGGGCTGACGGCGCTGAGCGAGATCGGCGTCAATGTCGCGCCGCTGCTCGCCGGTGCCGGCATCGTCGGCATCGCGATCGGCTTCGGCTCGCAGAAGCTGGTGCAGGACCTCATCACCGGGCTGTTCCTGCTGATCGAGAACACCGTGCAGGTCGGCGACGCCGTTACCGTCTCGGGGCTGTCGGGCGTGGTCGAGAACGTCTCGATCCGCACCATGCGGCTGCGCGCCGGCGACGGCTCGGTGCACGTCGTGCCGTTCAGCGCGGTGACCACGATCACCAATGCCAGCCGCGGCGCCGGCAATGCCGCGGTCAGCGTCAACGTGTCCTACAAGGAGGACACCGACCGCGCCGGCCAGATCCTCAAGGACATCGTCGCCGAGATGCGCCAGGCGCCGGAATTCCGCGCCGTGATCCGCGGCGATCTCGAATTGTGGGGCGTCGACAAGGTCGACGGCTCGATGGTGACGATCGTCGGCCAGATCCGTTGCACCGATGGCGGCCGCTGGTCGGTGCAGCGCGAGTTCAACCGCCGCATGAAGCGGCGCTTCCAGGAGAACGGCATCGAGATCGCCTCGACCGGCCAGACCATCCTGATGCAGCTTCCGCCGCCGCCGGAGGTGGAATCGGGCGCGACGCCGCGTCGCGCGGCGGGATGATCACGGATGACGTAGCGAGCGGGCCCGCTCAAAATCCGGATTGCATCAAATCGAGGCAGGTTTTGTTCGACCTCGTCGCGTGAATGTCATCCCGCGCGGTGATGGAACCGCGCACGGATCCCGTCGGACCGGCTTGACTATTCCATTGCGATGGCACGAAATTCGAATGTTGCCACCCGTTGATCTTTCAGTCGATTCGAACAATGAATTTTGCTGAGAATTTGCCGGAACGGCTGCTCGACCTGATCTACGATGCTGCCGCGGACGAGACGTTGTGGTCCGACGTGCTCGTGCATGTCGCACAACTCACGGCGAGCGTGAACGGTGTATTGTTCGGCCAGGTCGTCGGCGAGAGCAAAGTTTACTTCAACCATCACACGCTGTCGCGAGAAGAATGCCTGCGCGCCTACCGCGAACGGTACGTGCGGAATCCGTACTCGCTTTACATGGACCAGCAGCTGAAGGGGGCGATGGTCAGGTCGGACGAAGTCACCACGCTGTCCGAGCTGAAGAAGACCGGCTTCTATCACGAGGTGCTTCGCCCGCAGCAAGTCGCCCATGCAGCCATGGTCTCGCTTGCCAAGCAAAGCGGCTTCACCGTCGTGTTCCATCTGTGTCGCGGTGAGCGGCAAGGGCCGTTCGAGGAGCAGCAGATGGCGCTGCTGCGCCGCCTCCTGCCGCACATGCGCCGCGCGATCGACCTCGGCTTTCGTCTGGAGCAATACAAGTCGCTGCAGCGAGAAAATGCGCCGGCGCTGGACCGCCTGGCGGCCGGCATCATCGTGCTGGATCGCTCGGCCAGGATCATTCTGGCGAACAAGGCCGCGCGGCTGCTCGGCTCGGCGGACGGTCCGCTGCGGCTGCGCAACGGCATGGTTTCGGCGTTTGCGGTGAGCGCCGCTCGGCGGCTCGACGACCTGATACAGGCTGTGCTGCGGGGCCAGCCGACGGCGACCATGAGCATGCCCCATCCCGACGACGGGCGGCTGATCACCCTGTTCGTCTCGTCGGTGCGCAGCCGCGATATCGACCGTCTGCGGGCGCTCAACCCGCAGCAGGCGGCGGTGATGATCTTCGTGCTTGATCCCGCCGGCCCGGCCGAATTGCCGGCGGCCTCGCTGATGGACATCTGGCAGTTGACGCAGGCGGAGGCGAGGGCCGCGCTGGGGGCGGCGCGTGGTCTGGGGATTGCCCAGATCGCGAGGCAACTCGGCATCTCGCCGAACACGGTCAAGACCCATCTGCGGCACGTCTTCGCCAAGACCGGCGTGCGCAGTCAGGTCGAACTGGCCGGCCTTGTCGCGCCGCTCAGGCTGTTCGGCGCCGAACCGTCCGGCTCTGCGAGCGGAGGCGATGCGGGCAACCTCTGCCGGCCATAAACAACGCACGATGCGCCTTGCCGGCACAGCTCCGCACCGTGTTGGCGAACTCGCCCACGAAGGCGGCAGCGGTCTTCCCGAAGCGGTGACGCAGTCGGGTCTCGATCGTCGCCGACGATACGCCGAGCGCGGCCGGCATCCGGGCGCCGCGCGTGAGCGTCGGTGCGACACGCGCAAGCAGCGCCATCCGGGATGGGTCATACGACCAAGATCCGGGCATCAATTCGATGGCTTTTGCTTCGATTTGATTGCATGCGGCGCGCCGCGATGGAATCGCGCAGTCCCGTCACCCGAACGGATGATGACGGAGCGCGCCGGGCTGCCGTATTCAGCAATGGTCGTCCGAGCCGGTGGTTGCCGGTGATCTCGATCGCGCATCGGCATCTGTCGGCGCGCGGCTCAAGCGGGAGGCGCCGTCATGACCAGGCTGTCGATTTCCGGAACGCACGCGCCGGCGGGTGCGCATCAATCCTCCGAGGAAGACCGCGCGACCTATCGGCGATGGGCGCGCCGCGCGTGGCTTGCCTATTTCATCGTCATCGCCTTGATGATCGTCACCGTATCGCTGCGCGACCGGCCGGATTCGCAACTCGCGAGCCGCGATCAGTCGGCCCTGGCCGGCACGGCGACGATGCCTGCTCCGCAGCCGGCGGGCGCGGTCGCGCGGTCTGACTAGCTTTGCGCGCCATCGGCTGCCGATGTGTGAAGCGGTTCATGGCGAATGCCTGGCGCAACGTGTAGAGCAACGGAGGTTGCAGGCAGTGCATTTTGACCGGTCGCCGCCCTCACCCGATCGGGTGAGGCATCGGCCGGGACCGTGCGGTATTGTTCCGATCGACCTCCTCAGATTGGAGCTGCGGCCGCCGATGGGGGAGAGCAGGTGAATCTCTCGGGCGGGAAAATCGATAGGATCCTCGACCTGATCTATGACGCGGCGGCGGAGAATGACCTGTGGCCGAAAGCGCTCACCGCGATCGCCGATCTCGTGCACAGCGAAGGGGGCATCCTGTTCGGCAAGTCGCTTACCGCAGAACGCGTTTATTTCGATTTCAATGGCCGCCTCAGCGAGGAATGTAGCCGGGCCTATGAGGAACGGCATATGCGAAATCCGTTCGCTCTCGGCATGGAGCATCAGCCGGTGGGGCAGTTGGTGCTGTCGGACAGCCTCATCGCTTTCCCCGAGCTCGAAGCGACGTCATTCTATGACGAGGTGCTGCGGCCGCAGGACGTCGCGCATTCGGGCATGATGGCGCTCGCGGCACGGCACGACTTTCGCGCGGCGTTCAATATTTGCCAAAACGGCCGCAGGGGTCCGTTGGAGCCTGACGAACAGCAGATTCTAAGATGGTTGTCACCGCATCTGTGTCGATCGGTGACGCTCGGATTTCAGATCGATGGCTACCTGGCGATGCAGCACGCGGCATTCAATGTCCTGGAGCACCTGGCCGACGGGGTGATCGTGCTCGACCGCAAGGCGCGGGCGCTGTTCGCCAACGTCGCGGCCCGTGGCATGGCAGCCGATGGCCTGCTGCGGCTGCAGCAGGCGATCGCGACCTATTCGACGGCGCATTCGCAGCGGCTGTCCGACCTGGTCCGCGCCGCGCAGCAGGGCGCGGCCGGCGGCACCATGAGCCTGCCGCATCACGTCGACGGCCGGCTCCTGACCATCCTCGTCACCTCGATCCGCAGCAAGGATCTCGGACGGCTCTCGGACGTCGGTATGAAGAATGCCGCGGTGCTGCTGTTCGTGGTCGACCCGCTGAACCGCCGCTCGATTCCGTTGGCGCAGATCATGGACGCCTATGGATTGACGCCGGCGGAGGCGCGGGTGGCGCTGGCGGCGTCGTCCGGCAACACCATCGTCGAGACGGCGCAGCTCCTGAAGCTGTCGCCCAACACCATCAAGACGCATCTGCGTCGCGTGTTCGCCAAGACCGCGACCGGACGCCAGGCCGAACTCGCCGGGCTGATCACCGCGATCGGCAGCGTCCGCATCACGAGTGGCGACACAGCACCGTGAAGCGGCCTCACCCGGATGGATGATGTCGCGGAGGGGCCTGCCACCTACCGTCCGCCATGAAGATTCGCGGCACGGGCCTACGGCTGCGGACCTTCCGGAAGTGAGGTCTGCGATGCGTTGGGTCGATGTCGCCGGATACGTGGCCTGCTCTTTGGTGTTCCTGACCTTCTACATGAAGGGGATGGTGCCGCTGCGGCTTGTCGCGCTGTGCAGCAACGTCACCTTCCTGGTCTACGCCTTCACGCTTCATTTGGCCCCCATCGCGATCCTGCACAGCGCACTGATCCCCGTGAACGTGATCCGCCTGTTCACCGCGCTGCGGGCGGACCGTCTCATCGCTCGCGACACCGTCGCGCGACGGTGAGACGGCGAGGCCGCTGCCGAGCCGATACCTCGGCGGCGCGCGGCTGAAAACCCGGCTTTCTCCCTCATTCCCTCGCATTCCTGCGCTGGCACAGCGCTTGCTCACGGCTGTCGGAGAATGCGCGACAAGACGCATTGCATGATTTCAACGCGAAGGAAGGAAACACACCATGGAGCTTGGATATTTCACCATGCCCTCGCATCCGCCGGAGTGCGGATTGAAGGAGGGCCACGATTGGGACCTGCAGACCCTGCGCTGGCTCGATGAGCTCGGCTACCAGGAAGCCTGGATCGGCGAGCATCATACCGCGCCGTGGGAGCCGCATCCCTCGCCCGATCTGTTGATCGCGCAGGCGCTGCTGCAGACCAAGAATCTGCGCATCGGTCCCGGCGGCTTCCTGCTGCCGTATCACCATCCGGCCGAACTCGCCAACCGCGTCGCGATGCTCGACCATCTCTCCAACGGCCGGCTGAACTTCGGCGTCGCAGCCTCAGGCCTGCCGAGCGACTGGGCGATGTTCAACGTCGACGGCATGTCGGGCCAGAACCGTGACATGACCCGCGAGGCGCTCGAGATCATCCTGAAGATGTGGACCGACCCGGCGCCCTGGACCCACAAGGGCAAGTTCTGGACGGTGACCAAGCCGGACACGATGTTCGATTTCCTCAAACCGCACATCAAGCCGCAGCAGGCGCCGCATCCGCCGATCGGCGTCGCCGGCCTGTCCAAGAATTCCGACACGCTGAAATTGGCCGGCGAGCGCGGCTTCATTCCGATGAGCCTCAACCTCAACCCGGCCTATGTCGGCAGCCACTGGGACTCGGTCGAGGCCGGAGCCGCCAAGACCGGCCGCAAGCCGAGCCGCAAGGACTGGCGGCTGGTGCGCGAAGTGTTCGTGGCCGACACCGACGAGGAGGCCTGGAAGCTTTCGACCGGCGACATGATGGGCCGGATGATGGGCGAGTACTTCCTGCCGCTGCTCGGCCATTTCGGCTTCAAGGACTATCTCAAGCATGCGCCGGATGTGCCCGACAGCGACGTCACCGTCGAATATTGCGCGCGCCGGAATTGGATCGTCGGCTCGCCCAAGACGGTCACCGAGAAGATCGAGAAGATCTACCAGGAGGTCGGCGGCTTCGGCGTGCTCCTGGTGTTCGGCTTCGACTACAAGCACAAGCCCGAGGCCTGGAAGCACTCTTTAGACCTGCTCAAGAACGAGGTGATGCCGAAGCTCAGGCATCTCGGCGCCGAGTTCGAGAAGGCCGCATGACAGCTCAGCGGGGTGCGGGGCTTGCCTCGCACCCGCTGTTCCATATCTTACGGGGAGTTTCTTGCTACCGAGGTTCGCGGAATGACGGTCGACGCACAGAGTTTCAAGCAGGCGATGCGCCATTGCGCCGGCGCGGTCGCGCTGGTGACGGTCGGCAAGGAGCCCGGCAACCGCACCGGCCTGACCGTGACCTCGGCCTGCTCGCTGTCCGACAATCCGCCCTCGGTTTTGGTCTGCGTTAACCGTAACGCCAGCGCCCATGCCCGCATCCTCGAGGAACGGGCCTTCGTCATCAACTTCCTCAACGAGGAGCACGCGCTGCTGGCGCTGACCTTCTCCGGCCAGAAGGGCGTCAATGGCGACGACCGTTTCGGCTTCGGCCGCTGGACCGCCGGCGCCACCGGCGCGCCGGTGCTGGAAGACGCCGTCGCCGCGTTCGATTGCGTGCTGAGCCAGCAGCTCGAGACCAAGACCCATTCGATCTTCATCGGCGAGGTCCAGCATGTCCGCGCCGCCACCACGGTCGATCCCCTGATCTACCTGCGCAGCGGCTTTCAGAGCGTGCGCAACATCCATGATCCGGTCGTCCTCGGCGACCTCGACGCCCGCCGCGTCAGCTGGAACGAGTTTTCGTAGGCTGGACTCTTCACCTCGCCCCGCCTGCGGGGAGAGGTCGCATCGCATCGTAGATGCGATGCGGGTGAGGGGGACTCGCCGCGAGTCCATCTCTCACCAATGCCGCGGAGGCGCCCCGCACCCCAACCCTCTTTCGCATCCGCCTTCGCCCGAAGGCAGGCTTCGGCGGACAAGAGCGCGGGGCGAGGGGGCAAATCTGACCCCGGCGTCGCATTTGCAGCCCGCGGGGCATGGTGATTTGGCCGCGTTTGGCGTAAAGCGGCCGCAATCAATCGTCATGCGCGGGGCCGCGCCCTCTGCCGGACCCCGCGCGTTCACGTCGCGCGGTTCGACGTCCTTCGCCAAACAAGGTTTTTCCCGTGTCATTTTCGACCACAAGCCCGCCGCTCGCCCGGGCGCTTGCCGAGCGCAACTATGATCAGCCGACCCCGGTTCAAACCGCCGTCCTTGCCGACGATGCCGTCGGCCGCGATGTGCTGGTTTCGGCCCAAACCGGCTCCGGCAAGACCGTCGCTTACGGGCTCGCCATGGCCCGCGATATTCTGGGCGAGGCCAAGCGGTTCGAGCGCGCGGCCGCGCCGCTCGCCCTGATCGTCGCACCGACGCGAGAGCTGGCGCTGCAGGTCCACCGCGAGCTCGCCTGGCTCTATCAGCACGCGGATGGACGCGTGGTCTCCTGCGTCGGCGGCATGGATCCGCGGCGCGAGCAGCGCGAGCTTGCCACCGGGGCGCACATCGTGGTCGGGACGCCCGGCCGGTTGTGCGATCATTTGCGCCGCGGCCATCTCGACACCTCGGAACTGAAGGCCGTCGTGCTCGACGAAGCCGACGAGATGCTCAATCTCGGCTTCCGCGAGGACATGGAATTCATCCTGGAGTCGACGCCCGACACCCGCCGCACCCTGCTGTTCTCGGCGACTTTTCCGCGCGGCATCGTCGCGTTGGCGAAGCAGTATCAGCAGGACGCCTTCCGGATCGAGGTCGCGGGCGACGAGGGCGGTCATGCCGATATCGACTACCGCGCCATCCGGATCGCGCCCGCCGATGTCGAGCACGCGGTCGTCAACGTGCTGCGCTTCTTCGAGGCGCCGAGCGCGCTGGTGTTCTGCAACACCCGCGATGCCGTCCGGCATCTGCAGGCGGCGCTGCTGGAGCGCGGCTTCTCCGTCGTCGCGCTGTCAGGCGAATTGACCCAGAACGAACGCACCCAGGCGCTGCAATCCCTGCGCGACGGACGCTCCCGGGTCTGCGTGGCGACCGACGTGGCGGCGCGCGGCATCGATCTGCCGAGCCTCGATCTCGTCATCCATGCCGATCTGCCGAACGACCCGGAAGTGATGCAGCATCGCTCAGGCCGCACCGGCCGCGCCGGTCGCAAGGGTGTCAGCGTTCTGCTGGTGCCGCCGGCACGACGACGGCGCGCGGAGACGCTGCTCGATCTGTCCGGCATCGATGCCGTCTGGGGCACGGCGCCGCAGGCGGACGAGATCCGCAAGCTCGATCACGACCGCATGCTGAAGGATCCGGTGTTCGCGGAGGAGTCGACGGCCGAGGATCAGGTGCTGGCGCAGGCCTTGCTGGCCGAGCGGTCGGTGGAAGAGATCGCCGCGGCGCTGGCGCGGCTCTATCGCGCGCGACTTCCGTCGCCCGAGGACATCATCGATCCCGGCGAGAGCCGCGGCCGGTCGCGTGACGATCGCGGTCGCGACGATGCGCGGCCGTCACGCGGCGACGATCGATCGGAGCGGCCGCGGTCCAAGACCGGAAAGCCATCGGCGCGCCACGGCATGACGGAAGCCAGCGTCTGGTTCCGCGCGTCGATCGGACGACGCAAGAATGCGGAAGCGCGCTGGCTGCTGCCGATGATCTGCCGCCGTGGCGGCATCGACAAGCGCGACCTCGGCGCCATCAAGATCATGGATACCACCACCGAGTTCGAGGTGTCGGAGCGCGTCGCGGCATCCTTCGCCGTCAAGATCCAGCGTCCCGACAAGGAAGACAGCATCCGTATCGAGCCGCTGGCAGATGTGCCGCGAGGTCATCCAGGTTCGGACAAGCGGCCACACGCGCCGCGGCGCGATGCGGATCACGATGCGCGTCGAGATGACAGGCCACGTGAGGCGGCAGGGCCAAAACACCGCGGCAAGCCGCACCGCGACAACGCCGCGAAATTCGGCGGCGAGCCGGCTTCGGGGAAGAAGGACAAGCACCGCAACAAGCCCGACCACGCTGGATCAGCGGTTGGAGTCACCGCGTGGCCGGCGAAAGGCGCGTCTGGAAAGAAGGGCAAGAAGAAGCGCCGCGGCTGATAGAATGTGAATGGATGTTTCACGAGCGGTGCCCAGCATTCATTGTCGTCCCGGCGAAGGCCGGGACCCATAACCACAGGGTTGCGTTGTTGAAGAACGCTGTGGCCACAGCACCGTGTAACGATGACCATCGGTGGTTATGGGTCCCGGCCTTCGCCGGGACGACGCTGGATATACTGTTGTTCAACCACTTATGCCTACGGGTGGCCGTGGCGTGTCGCGAAAACTGCGTAGCCACAACTCGGCGCCTCAGCCGTCCAACCCGATCTTCAACGCCTTGATCTTCCGATACAGCGTCGCGCGGCTGAGCTTGAGTGCCTTCGCCGCCTCCGTCACCCGTCCGCCGCTTGCGCGCAGCGCTTCGGTGATGATCGCGCGCTCGGCTGCGCCGTGACCGGTCTCGGCCGGCCGTCCGACCGGCGGCAGATCGAGATCGGCCGCGGTGATGACGCCGGCTTCCGCGGTGGCTCCGGCGAGGCGCAGCACGTGGCGAAGCTGGCGCATGTTGCCGGGGAAGGGATGTGCCATCAGCGCCGCCCAGGCGTCGGTCGAGATGCGGCAGTGCGCGGCTTCCTCGTCGGCGATGTCTGCGATCAGCTCGCGTCGGTCGGCGCGCTCGCGCAAGGCCGGCAGCCGCACCTCCATGCCGCGCAGCCGATAATAGAGGTCGGCGCGGAAGCTGCCCGTCTCGGCCATCGCGGCGAGGTCGCGATGGGTGGCGCTGATCAGGCGGATGTCGACCGCGACGGGTTTGAGCGCGCCGAGCGGCCAGACCTCGCGATTCTCCAGCACGCGCAACAGTCGTGTCTGCAGCGCCAGCGGCATATCGCCGATCTCGTCCAGGAACAGCGTGCCGCCGCTCGCCTGCACGATCAGCCCCTTCGATCCCTCGCGCCGTGCGCCGGTGAAGGCGCCGGCCTCGTAGCCGAACAGCTCGGCATCGATCAGGCTCTCCGGCATCGCCGCGCAGTTCAGCGCGACATAGTTGTTGGCGGCGCGGTTGCTCGCGGCGTGGATGGCGCGGGCGAACACGTCCTTGCCGGCGCCGGTCTCGCCATGCAGCAGGATCGGCAGATCGAGATTGCCGACCGTCATCAGCCGCTTCACGCCCTTGAGCAGCGCGGGATCGCTTCCGGCAAGCTTGTGCAGGCCGGCGAATTGCCCGGCGGGCTTGTCGCGCGCCGGCGGCGGCGCCGGGCGCGGCGCGCGCGCACGGAGCGGCGGCGCCACGCGGCCGTGCCCGAGCGGGGTGCCGTCGGCGCGGCGCAGCGCGATGCTCTCCTCAGGGGCGCGCGTCGGGCGGTCGTCGAGCTGGATCAGGTGCGACAGGTCGATGCCGCCCTCGATCATCGCGTCGGTCAGGCCGAACACGCCGCGCGCGGTGCGGCAGGCGCCGACCACGCGACGGTCGTCGTCATAGGCCAGCATGCCGTGGCCGTCGCCGGGCAGCGTCGCGATCCAGGAGGAGCGGAACCGCCGGCGGAAGACGCCGCGCTCGATCCGCCGCGTCGCCTCTGACGTGACGGCGAGCGCGAGCTCATGGGCGCCGCGGCCGATATCGCTGCGGCAGGAGGTGATGTTGATGGCGCCGGCGAGGCGGCCGGTATGGTCGAACAGCGGCGACACCGCGCAGGTGAACATGTGCCACTGCTCGCGAAAATGCTCGTCGCGATGCACGATGATCGGCCGCTGCTCGGCAAGCGCGGTGCCGAGCCCGTTGGTGCCCTCGATGGTCTCGGCGAAGTTCGAGCCGGTGTAGATCTTCCATTCCAGGAACATGCGGGCGTAGTCGCCCTCGGGCAGCCGGCTCACCAGCATGGTGGCGTTGGGATCGGCGAGGTTGACGCAATAGCCGGAGTCGCGAAGCACCCGCGCCAGATCCTCCAGCGCGGGCACCGCGATCTGAATCAAATCCTCCATCGGCTCGGCGACGTGGCGGACCTCGGCCTCGGTCAGGGTCTGCGGCGGGCCGCGCCGGGCGGGATCGAGCTTGTGATTGACCAGGCAGCGCCGCCACGACGCCGCAATCCGCGGCTCGGCCTCGACGCCGGCCATCTGATTGGCCGCCGACAACACGCGGGCGACATGATTAGAGGCCGAAAGATTGGCCATCCAGAGGTCTCCACCCTGTATTTTGGGCGAAGTCTGGCACTCGGCGGCTGAATGTCAATTGGCCGGCAGGGAGGGGACGTCATTCGTAGGGCGGATTAGCGAAGCGTAATCCGCCGCCCGGCATGCGGTGCAGAATGGCGGATTACGCTTCGCTAATCCGCCTTACGGGACTGGCCATCAATCCATGGGCTGTGCCTCGGGAAATCTCCAGTGACCGCTGAGCATGTCCGGTCGCGGCTGAAACAGCCGCACGGTGTAATTCCATCCTTGCGTGATCGGCAGGCAGTTCGGGATCTTGCCATCGCAACCGCCGAACTGGACGGTGACCGCGCCATCTGGAGCTTGTCGTGCCGTGATGCTGTTCACGGCATAGGCGTTGGCCGGGTTCGGCTGCAGATACCCGCCGGCGTTGTAAACGGTGAGCGACCAGAAGCCATCGACAGGGATATCCCTGACCGTCAGCCGGTGGACTGTGCGGCCGTCATTGCGGGCCGGCGTGACCGGCAGATACAGCGCGTCCCTTTCGGGATTGCCGCCCCACAGCATGGCGGTCCCGATCAGGTGCTTGACCGGATCGACCTGATGCGCATCGGCGCCGAACATGCGCCTTGTATCGGACACCGTGGCGCCGAGCTGCAACAATGCCGCTTTCACCTTCTGCAGTCCGGCCTCATCCCAGTTCGGGATTTCGAACCTGCCGGGGCTTTCCTGGCTGGACTTGACGGCGTCCTGGAGCGCGTGGACCTGCTGGATTTCGTCGCTGCTCGAAAAATCGACGAGGAAGCGGACCACCGCAATGGCGTAGCGCGTGCCAATCGTCGCCCGGGTCAGGGTGTGGCTGCCTGCGCCGTAATAGACGCCCGTGGTGTATTGATCCTCGTTGACGATCTGCATGGCCATGAAGCGTTTGGCGCCGTCCGGAAGCGCAATCGTCACCGGTCCGGCATCGAGGTCAAAGATCGCGAACGAGTACAGCGTGTCGCGGTTGGGACGCACGATGCCTTGCTGGATCGGAGCGGCAAGCTCGCGGCCATGGCGGAATTTGCCGAAGCCGCCGCCCTTCGCCACGCCGGCGAAATAGACGTCGGTCTGTGCGCGATTGTAGTTTTCGACGGTGACCGGCTGCGCCGGCCGGGTTGCTGTCTGTGCTGACGCGACTGAACCCGCTAGCGCCCATGACATGGCTGCGACGATGCTCGTTCTCATAGGCTCTCCAGATGCGGTGCCCGCCCGCGCGTGACGTAAGCCAGCCAAATCTGGAAATGAATAGCTCGGATTGGCAACAGACCTCTCAGATATGGTAGGATAGCTGATGGACCTCAACGCCGTCAGAATGTTCGTTGCGGTCGGTCAGGCCGGCAGCCTCTCCGCTGCGGCCGTCCGTCTCGGAATTCCGCTGCCGACATTGAGCCGCCGCATCCGCGATCTCGAACGGCAGCTCAAGGTGCAGTTGCTCGTGCGCTCGGTACGCGGCGTCAAGCTCACTGATGCCGGAGCGCGGCTCTACGAGCATGCCGGACGCGGTATCGAGACGCTGCTCGAGGCCGAGCAGGTCGTCGTCAACGACCAGGCCCATCTGAAGGGACGCTTGCGGCTGTCATTGCCGCAAACGTTCGAGCCGTGGTGGGACCTGCTGGCCGCGTTCCAGCGGCGCTACCCGGATATCGAGATTTACCTCTACTCGACCGAGCGTCGTCTGGACCTGATCGAGGACGGCATCGATGTCGCGCTTCGGGTCGGCGCGATCGTTCACGAAGCCATGGTGGCGCGACGCGTGCTGTCGTTCCGCAACATTCTGGTCGCGAGCCCGCAACTGGTGAAGCGGTTTGGCGCGCCGAAGCATCCGGAGGCGCTGCATCGCCTGCCTTGCGCGACATGGGCGTCGCGCATCGACGAGCGGGCACGATGGGAATTGGGCGGACATGCCGTCGAGCCGAAGGCGGTGTTGTCCACCAACGACTACCATCACCTGCGCACCCGCGCGCTCAGTGGTGACGTAGTCACCGAGCTGCCGCCCTTCCTTGCGGCCGCAGCAATTCGTGAGAAGCGTCTGGTGCGCCTGCTGCCGCAGTATCCGCTGCCGGAATGGTCGCTCAATTTGCTCTATCCGCCGCACCGTCACCAATCCACGCTCGTCAGGACCTATCTGGATTTTTGCCAGAGCTATCTCCCGAAGATCGTCCAGGCCTGCGCCGTTTGAGCGGAGTTTCGCAAGGGCGGATTGGCGAAGCGCAATCCGCCCTACAAATCTATTTCACCTCGCCGGCCGTGAAGAGCAGGAACGACCGCCCGGTCACCTGGTAGACGCTACCGAACTCGAAATGCCGGCCGGCTGGCTCCTCCGGCGCGTTGGTGTCCAGCAGCACCGACCAGTGCGGCCCGGCGGTCGTCTCCGGCAGCTTGAAATCGACCTCGCCCCCAAAACTGTTGAGCACGATCAGCACCGTATCGTCCTCGCCGGGCCGTGCGATCGCGGTCTTGCGGGCGCGGCCGTCGAGCAGCATGCCGAAGCATTTGATCCAGCCGGTGGTCCAGTCGGCCTGCGACATCTCAGCGCCCGAGGCGTTGATCCAGACCACGTCGCGGATGTCGAGCTGCGGGTCGCGGTCGCCGGAGAGGAAGCGGCTGCGGCGCAGGATCGGGTAGTCGCGCCGCAGCTTGATCATCCGCTTCGTGAACGCGAGCTGCTTCTCGGCATCGGCGGACAAGTTCCAGTCGAACCAGGAGATCGGATTGTCCTGGCAATAGGCGTTGTTGTTGCCGAGCTGGCTGCGGCCGAACTCGTCGCCGCCGAGCAGCATCGGCGTGCCCTGCGAGGAGAGTAGCGTCGCCAGCATGTTGCGCTTCTGGCGTTCGCGCAACGCGCGGATCTCGGGGTTGTCAGTCGGGCCCTCGGCGCCGCAATTCCAGGAATGGTTGTCCGACGAGCCGTCATTGTTGTTCTCGCCGTTGGCCTCGTTGTGCTTGTTGTCGTGGCTCGCCCAGTCGTTCAGCGTGAAGCCGTCATGGGCGGTGATGAAGTTGACGCTGGCCCAGGTGCGCCTTCCCTCGCGGTTGAACACGTCGTGCGAACCGAGCAGCCGCGGCGCGAGTGCAGCAGGCGTCGCCTCGGCGCGCCAGAAGTCGCGCACCGTGTTGCGGTACTTGTCGTTCCACTCCGCCCAGCCGGGCGGGAAGCCGCCGACCTGGTAGCCGCCGGGGCCGCAATCCCAGGGCTCGGCGATCAGCTTGACGGTCGAGAGCAGCGGGTCCTGGTTCATGGCTTTGAGAAAGCCGCTCTGCTCGTCGAAGCCGTAGACCTCGCGCGCCAGGATCGTGCCGAGGTCGAAGCGGAAGCCGTCGACATGCATGTGCCCGGCCCAGTAGCGGAGGCTGTCCATCACCATCTGGATCACCCGCGGGTGCGACAGGTTGACGGTGTTGCCGGTGCCGGTGTCGTTGATGTAGTAGCGGCGCTTGTCCGGCAGCAGGCGATAATAGCTCGCATTGTCGATGCCCTTGAACGACAGCGTCGGCCCGCGCTCATTGCCTTCGGCGGTGTGGTTGTAGACGACGTCGAGGATCACTTCGAGGCCTGCGCCATGCAGCCGCGCCACCATCTCCTTGAACTCGCGCAGGCTGTTGGCGACGTCGGCGGCGTAGCGCGGATCCGGCGCGAAGAAGCCGATCGTGTTGTAGCCCCAGTAGTTCACCAGCTTCTTGTCCAGGAGATTGCTGTCGTTGATGAAGGAATGCACCGGCAGCAGCTCGACCGAGGTGATGCCGAGTGCCTTCAGATAGTCGATCGGTGCGGGCGCGCCGAAGCCGGCATAGGTGCCGCGCAGATTTTCCGGCACGCCGGGGTGCTGCTTGGTGAAGCCCTTGACGTGGGTCTCGTAGACGACCGTCTCATCCCAATGGGCTTCCTGCCGCTGCGGCTCCTGGGTCCAGTCGAAATTCGGATCGACCACCACGCATTTCGGCATGAACGGCGCGCTGTCGCGCTCGTCGTAGGTGAGGTCGTCGCCGCTCTCCATCTTGTAGCCGAACACCGCCGGATTCCACGTCAGCGCACCGGCATGCGCCCTCGCATAGGGATCGAGCAGCAGCTTGTTCGGATTGAAGCGGTGGCCGCCTTCGGGCTGGTAGGGGCCGTAAACCCGATAGCCGTAAAATGTCCCCGGCTGCACGCCGTTGATGAAGCCGTGAAACACCTGGTCGGTATATTCCGGCAGCTCGAAGCGATGCGTCTCGCGCTCGCCATCGAACAGGCAGACCTCGACCTTGGTGGCGTTGGCGGAAAACACCGCAAAATTGGTGCCGTTGCCGCTCCAATGGGCACCCAGCGGATAGGGCAGCCCTTCCTCGATGACAAAATCGGACATCGCAAACCCCCAGCCGTAAATTCAACCTGCAACAAACGCCGCAGTGCGGGAAACGTTGCATGGGTGATGTTAGCGGCAATGACGCGTGGTCTGTGTGACGAACCAGCCGCGCCACACGCTGGCCGTCGTCCCGGCGAAGGCCGGGACCCATAACCACCGAAGGTCATTGTTGCGCAACGCTGGGCCCCAGCTCACTTCAACAACACAACCCTGTGGTTATGGGTCCCGGCCTGCGCCGGGACGACGCGGGGAGAAATCCATGTGCGATCCTTGTTGACTCCACCATCAATAGTTATAAAACATAACTATTCTGAACAGGAAGCAATAACACGATGGGAAACGCTGCCGCCGCGGGGGACGCCGCACTGCTCACGATCGAGACGCGAGGTGCGGTGCTGACCGTGGGGCTCAACCGTCCCGCCAAGCGCAATGCGCTGAACGACGGCATCATCCTGGCGCTGCGGGATTGCTTTTCCGCCATTCCCGACGAGGTCGGCGCGGTCGTGCTGCACGGCATCGGCGATCATTTTTCCTCCGGCCTCGACCTCTCCGAACTGACCGAGCGCGACGCCACCGAGGGCCTCGTCCATTCGCAGATGTGGCACCGGGTGTTCGACCGCGTGCAGTATTGCCGGGTGCCTGTCATCGCCGCGCTGAAGGGCGCCGTGATCGGCGGCGGGCTCGAGCTTGCCTGTTCCGCGCATATCCGCGTCGCCGAGCCGTCGGCCTACTTCGCGCTGCCCGAGGGCCAGCGCGGCATTTTCGTCGGTGGCGGCGGATCGGTGCGGCTGCCGCGCCTGATCGGCGTGCCCCGGATGATGGACATGATGCTGACCGGCCGGGTCTATTCGGCGACCGAAGGCGCCGCCTACGGCTTCTCGCAATATCTGACCGAAGACGGCGGCGCGCAGGCCAAGGCGCTGGAGCTTGCCGAACGCGTCGCGGCCAACGCTGCCCTGACCAACTTCGCGGTGCTGCAGGCGCTGCCGATGATCGCCGAGGCCAATCCGCAAACCGGCCTGTTGATGGAATCGCTGATGGCGACGGTGGCGCAGAGCGACAAGGAAGCCAAGAAGCGGATTCGCGCCTTCCTCGATCGCAAGACTGCCAAGGTGAAGCCGACATGAGTGCCGTGCCGTCCACATCGTCAGCGCATCCGCTCCGTCCGATCTCATTCGGCAATCCCGACGTCACGGTCGAGCGCCGTGACGACGGCACCATCTATCTCCGCCCGAAGGCAAAGCTCGCCGACTATCCCGTCCGCCTCACCGATCGCCTGCATCACTGGGCGAAAGCTGCGCCCCATCGCGTGTTCATGGCCGAGCGCGCCGCAGGCGGCGGCTGGCGGCAAATCACCTACGCGCAATTGCTGCAGACCACGCGGCGGATCGCCTCGGCGCTGATCGCGCGCGGGTTGTCGGCGGAGCGGCCGCTCGTGATCCTGTCGGGCAATTCGATCGACCATGCGCTGATGGCGTTCGGCGCGTTCTATGCGGGAATCCCGTTCTGCCCGGTGTCGCCGGCCTATTCGCTGGTGTCACGCGACTACGGCAAGCTCGCTTTCGTGATCAAGCTGCTGACGCCGGGCCTGGTCTTCGTCGACGACGCCGACAAATTTGCCGACGCGCTGCTTGCCAATGTCGCTGAAGGCGTCGAGATCGCCGCAAGCCGCGGCGCGTTGCCGGGCCGCGCCGTGACGCCGCTCGCCGACCTCCTGGTCGCGCCGGAAGATCCGCGTCTCGACACCATCAATGACGGCATCGGCCCGGACACGATCGCAAAATTCCTGCTGACCTCGGGCTCGACCGGCAATCCCAAGGCCGTCATCAACACCCAGCGCATGATCTGCGCCAACCAGGTGATGCTGCGCGAGACGCTGGCCTTCCTGAAGGACGAGCCGCCTGTCATCGTCGACTGGCTGCCCTGGAATCACACCTTCGGCGGCAACCACAATATCGGGCTGACGCTCTACAACGGCGGTTCGATGTATCTCGACGAGGGCAAGCCGATGCCCGGCGGCATCGAGGAGACCGTGCGAAACCTTAGAGATATCTCGCCGACGGTCTATTTCAACGTGCCCAAGGGCTATGAAGCGCTCTTGCCGTACTTGCGCGACGATTCCGGCCTGCGGGCGAAATTCTTCGACCGCCTGCATGCGATGTTCTTTTCCGGCGCCGCGCTGTCGCCGTTCATCTGGAACAGCCTCGATGAGCTCGCGATCCGCGAGAAGGGCTACCGTGTCCCGATGTTGACCGGTCTCGGCGCCACCGAGACCTCGCCGTTCTTCATGTCGGTACGCCCCGATACCAGCCGCTCCGGCCATGTCGGGCTTCCGGTCTCGGGCAACGACGCCAAGCTGTTGCCGAACAACGGCAAGCTCGAGGTTCGCGCCAAGGGCCCGAACGTCACGCCGGGCTATTGGCGCCAGCCGGAGCTGACCGCCAAGGCGTTCGACGAGGAAGGCTTCTACAAGTTCGGCGATGCACTGAAGCCGGCCGTTGCAGATGATCTCGACGCCGGGTTCGATTTCGACGGCCGCATCGCCGAGGATTTCAAGCTCGCCAGCGGCACCTGGGTCAGCGTCGGCCCGTTGCGGGCACGCTTCGTCGGCAGCTGTGCGCCGCTGGTGCGCGATGTCGTGATCGCCGGCCTCAACCGCGACGCGCTGGCAGCGATCGTGATCCTCGATCTCGACGGCTGCCGCCTGATCAACCCGAAGCTTGCCGCCAACGACATCGCCGCGGCCGCGGCCGATCCGGCCGTGCGCGCGGCCTTCCGCGAGCGCTTTGCGCGGATCCATGCCGGCGCCACCGGCTCGTCGAACCGCATCAGCCGTGCGGTCCTGCTCGACACGGCGCTGTCGATCGATCGCGGCGAAGTCACCGACAAGGGCTCGATCAACCAGCGCGCCGTGCTGGAGCATCGCGCCGCATTGGTCGAGACGCTCTACGCTGCCGCGCCGCCGGCACATGTGATCACACTGGATTGAATGTCGCACAGGGGAACGCCATGCATTTGAAGGACCAGGCCGCCATCGTCACCGGAGGCGCTTCGGGATTGGGCGCCGCCACCGCGCGCCGTCTCGCCGCACAAGGAGCAAAGGTCGCGGTCTGCGACCTCAACGCCAAGCTCGCCGAGAGCGTCGCGGCCGAGATCGGCGGCACCCCGCTGGTCTGCGACGTCGCCGATGCGGCGGCGGCCGAGGCCGCGGTGGCGCAGGCCGCCAAGGCGCACGGCCCGGCGCGCGTGCTGGTGAATTGCGCCGGCATCGGTGTCGCCAAGCGGGTGATCGGCCGCGAAGGGCCGATGGCGCTGGCCGATTTCGACAAGGTGATCCGGATCAACCTGATCGGCTCGTTCAACATGCTGCGGCTTGCGACCGCCGAAATGGCGAAGCTCGAGCCGCAGGCGACCGGCGAACGCGGCGTCGTGATCTGCACAGCGTCGGTCGCCGCCTATGACGGCCAGATCGGGCAGGCGGCCTATTCGGCCTCCAAGGGCGGCATCGTCGGCATGACGCTGCCGATCGCGCGCGAGCTCGCGCAGTTCGGCATCCGCGTGCTGACCATCGCGCCCGGCCTGTTCATGACGCCGCTGCTCGCCGGCCTGCCGCAGGAGGCGCAGGATTCGCTCGCCGCCGCGATCCCGTTCCCGCGCCGTCTCGGCCAGGCCGACGAGTTCGCCTCGCTGGCGCTGCACATGATCGACAATCCCTATCTGAACGGCGAAGTGGTGCGGCTCGATGCCGCGCTCCGGATGGCGCCGAAATAAGCAAGATCGGCAATTCTGATCGAGGTGAATCATGTTCGTTCATCGGCGCGACGTGCAGATCCAGTGGGGTGATTGCGACCCCGCCAACATCGTCTACTACCCGCGCTACTTCGCGATGTTCGACGATTCCACCTCGATCATGTTCGAAGCCGCCGGCTTCTCGAAGCAGGACATCGTCCACAAATATGGCCTGGTCGGCATTCCCATGGTCGACACGCGGGCGAAATTCCATATCCCGTCGACCCATGGCGACTGGATTGCCATCGAGACCGGGATCACCAGTATCAAGCGCTCGAGCTTCGAGGTGGAGCACCGCGTGTTCAAGGCCGAGCGGCTCGCGATCGAGGCGTTCGAGACCAGGGTCCTGGTCGGCCGCCACCCCGACGACCCCGACAGGCTGAAATCGGCGCCGTTTCCGCAAGAGATGATCGACCGCTTCATGGGTTAACCAGAGGGACCCATGACCTAAAGAAGGGGCTGAATTGGCCCGCAAAATCGGTTTAAACCCCAAAAACTTATACGCAGGGAGGAATCAATGAAGAAGGCCACGCTCGCCGCCACGGCGCTCGCAGCGATTTTTGCGCTCGCAGGCTCGCCGTCGCAGGCGCAGACCAATGAAATCACCATCGGCATCTCGATCTCGACCACGGGCCCGGCCGCGGCGCTCGGCATTCCCGAACGCAACGCGCTCGATTTCGTGCCGAAGGAGATCGGCGGCGTGCCGCTGAAGCTGATCGTGCTCGACGACGGCGGCGATCCGACCGCTGCGACCACCAATGCGCGGCGCTTCGTCACGGAGTCCAAGGCCGACATCATCATGGGCTCCTGCACCACGCCGCCGTCGATCGCGGTGTCGACCGTCGCCAACGAGGCCGGCATCCCGCATCTCGGGCTGGCGCCATTCCCGATCAACGACGCGCGCGCAAAATGGTCGGTCGACCTGCCGCAGTCGATCCCGATCATGGGCAAGGTGCTGTACGAGCACATGAAGGCGCACAACATCAAGACCGTCGGCTACATCGGCTACTCCGATTCCTACGGCGATCTCTGGGTCAACGACTTCAAGGCGCAGGCGGTGCCGATGGGCCTGACCATGACCGACGAGGAGCGTTTTGCGCGTCCCGACACCTCGGTCGCGGGCCAGGTGCTGAAGCTCGTGGCCGCCAATCCGGACGCCATCCTGATCGGCGCCTCCGGCACCGCCGCAGCGCTGCCGCAGACCGCGCTGCGCGAGCGCGGCTACAAGGGCCTGATCTATCAGACCCACGGCGCCGCCAGCATGGACTTCATCCGCATCGCCGGCGCGGCCGCCGAGGGCGTCATCATGTCGGCAGGCCCGGTGATGTCGCCGGAGACGCAGGCCGACAGCGCGCTGACCAAGAAGCCCGGCCTCGCGCTGAACACCGCCTATGAAGCCAAATACGGCCCCAACAGCCGCAGCCAGTTCGCCGGCCACTCCTACGACGCCTTCCTGGTGCTCAGCCGGGTCATCCCGGTGGCGCTGAAGACCGCGAAACCCGGCACGCCGGAATTCCGCGAGGCGATCCGCCAGGCCTTCATCTCCGAGAAGGAAATCGTCGCCACCCAGGGCGTCTACAATTGGACCGAAAAGGACCGCTACGGTCTCGACGACCGCTCGCGCATCCTCCTGACGGTGAAGGACGGCAAGTACGTCCCGGCGATGTGAGCTCCCGCGTAGGGTGGGCAAAGCTTCGTAGGGTGGGCAAAGCGAAGCGTGCCCACCACCACGAGCACAGCGTTGAAGGTGGGCACGGCGCAAAGGCGCCTTTGCCCACCCTACGGCACCTACGCACCACGCGCTAAATCGCGCTCTCGCCCTCGTGCTGGAAGCCGAGATAGCTCGCCGCCACGCCCTTGTTGGCGGCGATGTCCTTGGCCGCGCCCGACAGCACGAACTCACCGAGCTCCATCACATAGGCGCGGTCGGCGATCTTGAGTGCGGCCTGGGCGTTCTGCTCGACGAGGAGCACCGAGACGCCGGCCGCGCGGAGTTCGCCGACGATGCGGAAGATGTCGGCGACGATGATCGGCGCAAGGCCGAGGCTCGGCTCGTCAAGCATCAAGAGCTTCGGCGCGCCCATCAGCGCGCGGCCCATCGCCAGCATCTGCTGCTCGCCGCCTGACAGCGTGCCGGCGAGCTGCTTGCGCCGCTCCTTCAGCCGCGGAAATAGCGTGTAGACCCGCTCCATCGAGGTCGCCGCGACAGCCTTCGCAATGCGGAAGGCACCAAGCTCGAGATTGTCCTCGACATTCATGGTGCCGAACAATTCGCGATGCTCCGGCACCAGGCTGAGGCCGGCCGCGACGCGGTCCTCGATGTCGAGCGGTGCCAAATCGGTGCCGGCGAAGGAGGTGCGGCCCTTCAGCGGCAGCACGCCCATGATGGCGTTGAGCAGCGTGGTCTTGCCGGCGCCATTGGCGCCGATGATGGTGACGATCTCGTTCGCGCCGACATCGAGCGAGACGCCGCGCACGGCCTCAACCTTGCCATAGGAGATGTGGACGTCGGTGACCGACAGCAGCGCGCTCATGCCGCGGCTCCGAGATAGGCCTTGATCACATCGGGGTTGCGCTTGATCGCGGCCGGCGTACCCTCGGCGATCTTGGTGCCGAAATCGAGCACCACGATGCGGTCGGCGAGGTCCATCACAAAACCCATGTCGTGCTCGACCAGGAGCACCGACATGCCGCCGTCGCGGAGTTGCCGCAGCAGTGCGGCGAGCCGCTGCTTCTCCATGTGGCGCAGGCCGGCGGCCGGCTCGTCGAGCAGCAGCAGCATCGGGTCTACGCACAGCGCGCGGGCGATCTCGACGATGCGTTGCTGGCCCAGTGAAAGAGAACCTGCGAGCTGGTCGATCTGATCGGACAGGCCGACGCGTTCGATCTGGCGGGCAGCTTCGGCCAGCAGCCTGGCCTCATCGGCGCGGTCGAGCCGGAGCATGCTGGCGATCGGACCCGACGAGCCGCGCAGATGGGCCCCGATCGCGACATTCTCGAGCACGGTCATGTCGGGCACCAGCTTGACGTGCTGGAAGGTCCTGGAGACGCCGAGCTTGACCACCTCCTGCGGTGGCGCGTTCGCGACCTCCTTGCCGAGCACCGAGATCTTGCCGCTGGTGGCGGCCAGCACGCCGGTGATCAGGTTGAAGGTCGTGCTCTTGCCGGCGCCGTTCGGGCCGATCAGCGCCACGATCTCGCGCGCATTGACGTCGAACGAGACGTCGTTGACGGCGGTCACGCCGCCGAACTGTTTTCGCGCGCGCTCGATGTGCAGCAGCACCGGGGATGATCCGACCGCCCGCGCCGGATGTTCGAGCTTGAGCGTCGTGTCAGGCGTCTTGCGGGCGGGCTTGAGCGGCAGCAGCGACATCAGCCAGGGCCAGACGCCCGATGGCGCGAGCTGTAGCAGCAGCACCAGCATGATGCCGAACACGATGGTCTCGAGCTGGCTCTGGCCGCCGAAGATGTAGGGGAGATAGCTCTGCAGCACCTCCTTCAGCACCACGACGATGCCGGCGCCGAGCACCGCACCCCAGACATAACCGGCGCCGCCGACCACGGCGATGAACAGATATTCGATGCCGGCCTGCGCGCCGAACGGCGTCGGATTGGCGGCGCGCTGGAAGTGCGCATAGAGCCAGCCGGACAGCCCGGCCAGCACTGCCGCATAGATGAACACCAGCAGCTTGGCGCGCGGCGTCTGCACCCCGAACGCTTCAGCGGCAATGTGTCCGCGCCGCAGCGCGCGGATGGCGCGGCCGGTGCGGGAGTCCAGCAGGTTCATGGTGAGCAGCGCCGAGACCAGCACGCCGACCCAGATCGCGTAATAGATCGCATCCGGGCTCAGCATCTTGAACGAGCCGATCGCGAGCGGCGGAATGCCGGAAATGCCGTCGTTGCGGCCGAGGAATTCGAGCTTGCTGAACAGGTAGAACAGGCCGATGCCCCAGGCGATGGTGCCGAGCGGCAGATAGTGCCCCGACAGCCGCACTGTGACGATGCCGAGCACCACGGCGGCGATGCCGCTGACCAGCAGCGATGCGGGCAATGTCAGCCAGGGCGAGACGCCATAGGCGGTGGTCAGCACCGCCGTGGTGTAGGCACCGAAGCCGCAGAACGCCGCCTGGCCGAACGAGGTCAGGCCGCCGACGCCGGTGAGCAGCACCAGCCCCATCGCGACCAGGGCGGCGAGGCCGATATTGTCGAGCAGCACGATCCAGAACGGCGGCACTTCAGGCACCAGCGGGATCACCGCCATCACGAGCGCGAAGAGGATGAGAGGAAGCCGCTGCGTCATCGCTCAGTCCTTCTCTTCCTCGACCTGGGGCGCCGCGAGCGAGCGCAGCACCAGCACGGGGATGATCAGGAAGAACACGATGACTTCCTTGAAATTGCTGGCATAGAACGACGAGAACGCCTCGACGATGCCGACCAGGATGGCCGCGACCGCGGTCAGGGGATAGCTGACGAGGCCGCCGATGATGGCGGCGATGAATCCCTTCAGGCCGATCAGGAAGCCGGTGTCGTAATAGAGCGTCGTGATCGGCACGATCAGGATGCCGGAGATCGCACCGATCACGGAAGCGAGCAGGAACGCGATCTGGCCCGACAATGTGGTGCGGATGCCGACCAGGCGGGCGCCGAGGCGGTTGACGGCGGTGGCGCGCAGCGCCTTTCCGGTCTTGGTGTAGCCGAAGAACAGCCACAGCCCGGCGATGAAGCCGACCGTGAGCGCGTACACCGCAAGGCTCTGGCCGGTGAAGCGCAGCGGGCCCGCGTTCACACCGGCATTCGACAGTGCGGGGCCGCGCAGGCCTTCGGCGCCGAAGAACACGAGGCCAAGGCCCTGCAGCGCCAGGTGACAGCCGACCGAGGCGATCAGCAGCACCAGCACCGAGGTGTGTGCGATCGGCTGGAACGCGATGCGATACAGGAACAGCCCGATCGCCGCCACGATCAACAGCGCCAGCGCGATGTTGACCGCGATCGGCGTTTTGGGACCGACCAGCGCGTAGGTGAGGCCGAGCAGCGCGACGGGGAAGGCGATGTTGAGCGCAGCGGAGCGCATGACAAGCTGTGCGCGCAACGCCTTGCGGGCGAAGAACAGGTCGAGGGCGAAGGCGACGAGGCCCATCGCGACGGCGAGCCGCACCGTGCCCGGCACCTGCCCGGTCGCCAGCATGGCGTAGCTCAGCGCACCATAGGTGACGAATTCGCCCTGCGGGATCAGGATCACCCGCGTCACCGCGAACACCAGCACCAGGGCGAGCCCAAGCAGTGCGTAGATCGCGCCATTGGTGATGCCGTCCTGCAGCAGGAACAGCATGATCGTCGTGTTCAAGGCCGAGCGCTCCCCCTTAAGCGTCGGACCGCCGCCACCGGTTGTGATGGTCGGGCTGGCCGATACCGGCTGTTGAAAGCTGCCGATATTTGATATAGTGGATAACAATTATCGAATATAATCTCAAGGTCCCCAAAAGTCGTGTGGGGATTCTTCTACCGGGATTGCGAGCCTGGAGCGATGCCTGTTTCCAAAACCGCCTCCGATGCTATCCGCTCCTCGCGCGCCGTGCGCCGGGAACCGATCGATCCTGCCGGGGACGACAGCATGCTGCAACTGGGCGAACTGTCCGGATTGCTCGGCTATTCGTTGAAGCGCGCGCAGCTCAAGGTGTTCGAGGATTTCCTGCGCTGCGTCGCGCCGTTGCAGCTGACGCCGGCGCAGTTCTCGGTGCTGCTCTTGCTCGACAAGAATCCCGGCCGCAACCAGACCGAGATCGCCAACACGCTCGGCATCCTCCGGCCGAACTTCGTCGCGATGCTCGACGCGCTGGAGAGCCGCGATCTGTGCGCGCGGATGCGCTCCACCAACGACCGCCGCTCGCACATCCTGGTGCTGACCGACAAGGGCCGCGCGGTGCTGGCGCGCGCCAAGAAGCTGGTCGCGACCAAGCACGAAGCACGGCTGATCGAGGTGCTCGGCCCCGCCAATCACGCCGCGCTGCTCGAGATGCTGGCGAAGCTCGCGCAGGAGTTTTAACTTTTCGTCATTCCGGGGCGCGCCGCTTGGCGCGAGCCCGGAATCCATACTCACGATCGTGGTTATGGATTCCGGGCTCGTCGCTTTGCGCCGCCCCGGAATGACGGCCAACTAATCCGCCAGAATCACCCTGACATCGTTGACATTCGTCAGCGTCGGTCCCGTCAGCAACAAATCGCCGATCTGTGCGAAGAACCCGGTCGCGTCGTTGTTCGCGAGATAAGCCTTCGGATCCAGCCCCAGCGTCTTCATCTTCGCAAACGTCGCCGCATCGATGATGGCCCCGGCCGGATCGGTCGCGCTGCCGGCGCCGCCGTCAGCGCCGTCGGTGTCGGCAGCGAGCGCCGAGATATCGGGCGTGTCCTTCAGGATATCCGCGAGTGCCAGCGCGTATTCCTGGTTGGGGCCGCCGCGACCGTTGCCGCGGACGGTCACGGTGAGCTCGCCGCCGGAGATGATCGCCACGCGCTTGCCCTCGCTGCGGGCCTTCAGCGCCAGCCGCGCATGGTCGGCGGCGACCTCGCGGGCCTCGCCTTCGAGATCCGCGCCGAGTGCGATCGTCTCGTAGCCGGCATCCTGTGCGACCTTCACCGCGGCGTCGATCGAGGCCGCTGGCTTCGCCAGCAGTGCGAACGTCGCGTGCGCGAAAGCGGGATCGCCGGGCTTGCAGCTCTCGTTGCCGGGATCGTCGAGCGCGCGGCGGACGGCGTCGTCGATCGCGAGATTGTATCTGGCGACCAGCGCGCGGGCGTCCGCGAGCGTGGTGGGGTCGGGCACGGTCGGCCCGGAGGCGATCGCGGAGGGATCGTCATGGGGCACGTCTGAGATCGCGAGCGTGACGATCTCCGCGGCGTGCTGGCCGGCGCGGGCGAGCCGGCCACCCTTGATGCGGGAGAGATGTTTTCGGACGACATTCATCTCGCCGATCGGTGCGCCCGAGCGCAACAGAGCGCGGTTGAGCTGCTGTTTCTGCGCAAAGCTCACCCCCTCGACCGGCGCGATCCAGTTCGCCGAGCCGCCGCCGGTCAAGAGCACCAGCAGCAGATCGTCAGACGTCGCCTCGGCGGCGAGCCGCAGCGTGTCGTCGGCGGCACGCAGGCCGGCTTCGTCGGGCACGGGGTGGCCGGCCTCGACCACCTTGATGCGCCGGGTCGGTACGCCGTGGCCGTGGCGGGTGGTGGCGATGCCGACCAGACGCGGCGGGTCGAGGCCGAGCGCGTCGAGATAGTGCCGCTCCGCCGCCGCGGCCATCGCGCCGGCGCCCTTGCCAGCCGAGAGGCAGATCACCCGTCCCTTCGGCACCGGCGGCAGCCGCGACGCCAGCACGACGTCGGGATGCGCGGCAGCGACCGCGGCATCGAAGATCGAGCGCAGCAGGGGACGTCGGTCGGTCATGGTGATACTCACGGAAGCAGGGGCCTGACGAGGCCGGATTGCGAGTTCCTTTTGCTCTCCCGCTTGCGGGAGGGCGAGGCGTGCTCGCACGATTTCGGAATAATGGAAGGCTACCCCTGAGTTGCCCGACGTGTCAAGTTGCCCGTGCCGAACGGGGCGCCGGCACCTTTGCATGGGGTTGTTTTTCGATATTTTGGCGGAGCGCCCCTGCGACGGCAAGCTGTCAGCCCACGAACTCCTAATTTCCGCCAGCCTCGCCGCTGATGACATCGCCGAACAGTTGCCAGCGTTCGCCCTTGAACTGCATCAGTTGCAGCTGCTCGATCGGTTGGAAGTCGTCGGGTCCGGTCGACAGCGTCACGCCGGGCAGCAGGCCGCCTTGCGGGAACTGCCTCAGGCTCGCCGCCTGCTTCATCACGTTGGCGCGGGTCAGGTCGTCGCCGCAGCGGCGCAGCACCTCGACCATCGTGGTCGCCATGTTGTAGCCGGTCATCGCCGAGGAATCGACGCGGTTGGTGTCGGGCATGTATTTGGCGAGCAGCTCGTCGAACGCCTTCATGCCGGCATCGTCCTTCCACTGCGGATCGCTGGCGTCCTTGGCGTAGGCCGCCGAGATCACGCCCTGTGCGTTGTCGAGCCCGGCTGGCCGCATCACGGTGGCGGTCGAGGCCGAGACGTTGGAGACGATGGTCACCGGCTTCCAGTTCATCTCGCCGACCTTCTTGATCGCCTGCGCACCGAATTTCGGCGTGGTGAAGAAGATGATGACGTCGGGGTTGGCGGATTTCAGCCGCACCACATGCGAATCGATGGTGGGTTCGGCGACCTCGTAGCTTTCCTTGGCGACGATACGCGACGGCTCGCCGGCAAAGCCGTCCTCAAGGCCCTTGAGATAGTCCTTGCCCATGTCGTCGTTCTGGTAGAGCACCGCGACCTTGGTGGCCGGCTTCTCCTTGAGCAGGTATTTCGCGTAGATCCGCGACTCGCTCTGGTAGCTGGGCAGCCAGCCCATGGTCCACGGAAAGGTCTTCGGATCGTTCCACTTGGTGGCGCCGGTCGCGACGAACAGCTGCGGCACCTTCTTGGCGTTGAGATATTTCTGGATCGCGGTGTTGGAGGCAGTGCCGAGCGTGCCGAACAGAAACAGCACCTCGTCGCTCTCGACCAGCTTGCGCGCCTGCTCGACCGCCTTGGGCGGCGAATAGGCGTCGTCATAGGAGATGAAATTGATCTTGCGCCCGTTGATGCCGCCGTCGTCGTTCACCTTCTTGAACACCGCGGCCATCGCCTTGCCGACCACGCCATAGGCCGAGGCCGGGCCGCTATAGGGGACGATGTTGCCGATCTTGATCTCGGTGTCGCTGGCGCCGGTGTCGTATTTCTTCTGCGCGAATGCGGCGCCGCTGCTCGTCGCCGCGATGGCGAGGCCGAGCAGGATGGTTGCGGCGCGATGTCGGATCGGCATGGACACTTGGATGTCTCCTGTTCGTGTGCGTCTCGCAGGGAGGCGCCGGCGTCTTGTCGGCTCCGCCGCCTTGGTCGCGAAACTAGGACGAATCATCATCCAGCGGCAAAGCAAAACCCCCTGCAACAATGTCGCAGGGGGCAGGGGTGTCGCGATGCGGGAAGGGGTCAGCCGCCGACGTCGGCGCTGATCACGTCGCCGAACAGTTCCCACCGTTCGCCCTTGAACTTCATCAGCTGCAACTGGCTGATCGGGGCGAAATCGTTAGGAGCGGTGTTGATCTTGATGCCGGGCAGCAGCACCTCGGTGCGGAAGTCCTGCAAGTTCGCGGCCTGCTTCATGATGTTCTCGCGCGTCAGGTTGTCGCCGCACTGCTTGAGCACCTGCACCAGGGTCTGGGCCACGCCGAAGCCGGTCACGGTGCCGCCGTCGAGCTTGTCGCCCTCGGGGAAATCCTTCGTCATGAAGGCGTAAAACTCCTTCATGCCGGGATCATTGTCCCATTGCTTGTCGGAGGCGTCCTTCAGATAGGAGGCGGAGATAATGTCCTGCGCGTTCTCGTAGCCGGCGGGTCGGATCACGCTGCCGACCGACGCCGACACGTTGTTGAGGAAGTGGGTCGGCTTCCAGCCGATCTCGGGGATCTTCTTGATCGCCTGAGCCGCGAACTTCGGCGTCGTGATGTTGATGAAGACGTCGGCGCCGGAAGCCTTGAGCCTGACGATGTGGCTGTCGATCGACGGCTCGGAGGTCTCGTAGCTCTCCTCGGCGACGATCATGCCCGCGGCCTTCTGGCCGAGGCCATCCTTCAGGCCCTTCAGATAGTCCTTGCCGTAATCGTCGTTCTGGTACAGCACCGCGATCTTGGCGTTCGGCAGGTTCTTCAGGATGTACTTGGCGTAGATCTGGGTCTCGCTCTGGTAGTTGGGCTGCCAGCCCATGGTCCATGGAAAGTCCTTCGGATCGTTCCACTTGGTGGCGCCGGTGGCGACGAACAGCTGCGGCACCTTCTTCTGGTTCATGTATTTCTGGATCGCCGAGTTCGTCGGCGTGCCGAGCGAGTTGAAGATCAAGAGCACTTCGTCGCTCTCGACCAGCTTGCGCGCCTGCTCCACGGTTTTCGGCGGCGAATAGGCGTCGTCATAGGAGATGAAGTTGATCTTGCGGCCGTTGATGCCGCCGGCATCGTTGATCTTCTTGAAATAGGCGGCCTCGGTGCGGCCGATGATGCCGTAGGCGGACGCCGGACCGCTATACGGCATGATGTTGCCGATCTTGATCTCGGTGTCGGTGGCGCCGGTGTCGTATTTCTTCTGGGCCAGCGCGCTGCCGTTTGATACGGCAACGAGCACGCAGGCAGCCGCAAGGGCCGCCAATTGTCGCGTTGCGGACATGACGTCTCTCTCCTGTTGACGGTGATGTGTCACGGCCCCCTGTTTCGAGGGCTCTCTTGTTGGTCGATGAGACTAGCATTTTTCGTCGGAACCGTCCCAACGAAAAGCCCCCGCCGCACTGCGGCAGGGGCTGCGTCTTTAGTCGACCGTTGGGGCCGTATCGGATCAGTTGCTGAGATTGGCCGAGATGATGTCGCCGAACAGCTCCCACCTCTCGCCCTTGAAGCGCATCAATTGCAGTTGCTTGATCGGCGCGAAATCGGTGGCTGAGGTGTTGATGCTGATGCCGGGCAGCAGCGTGTCGGGGACGAACTCCTTCAGGCTCGCCGCCTGCTTCATGATGTTGGCGCGGGTGAGATCGTCACCGCACATCTGAAGCACCTTCACCATGGTTTGCGCGGCCGCGTAGCCGAACTCGGTGGCGCCGTCGAGCTTGTTGCCGTCCGGATAGGAGGTCTTGAGGAAGGCGGTGAACTTCTGCATCCCGCCATCCTTGTCCCATTGCGGGTCGGCGCCGTCCTTGAGATAGGAGGCCGACACGATGCCCTGCGAATTCTCGAAGCCCGCCGGCTGCATCACGCCGCCCAGGGAGGCCGAGACGTTGGAAAGGATGTGCAGCGGCGTCCAGGCGATCTCCGCTGCCTTCTTGATCGCCTGTGCCGCGAATTTCGGCGTCGTGATGCTGATCAGGGTGTCGGCGCCCGCGGCCTTCAGCTTGACGATGCGACTGTCGATCGTGGGCTCCGAGGTTTCATAGGCTTCCTCGGCGATGATCATCGATGCCTTGTCGCCGAAGGCGTCCTTCAGCCCCTTGAGATAATCCTTGCCGAAATCGTCGTTCTGGTAGAGCACGGCGACCTTGGCGTCCGGCTTTTGCTTCATGATGTATTTTGCGTAGACCCGCGCCTCGTCCTGGTAGGACGGCTGCCAGCCCATCGTCCACGGATAGTCCTTCGGGTCGTTCCATTTCGAGGCACCGGAGGCGACGAACAGCTGCGGCACCTGCTTCTCGTTCATGTATTTGCGGATCGCGGCGTTGGTCGCGGTGCCCAGCGAATTGAAGATCAGCAGCACCCCGTCGCTCTCGACCAGCTTGCGCGCCTGCTCCACCGTCTTCGCCGGCGAGTAGCCGTCGTCGTAGGAGATGAAGCTGATCTTGCGGCCGTTGATGCCGCCCTGGGCGTTGATCATCTTGAAATAGGCCGCCTCGGTCCTGCCGATCGTGCCATAGGCCGAGGCGGGGCCGCTGTAGGGCATGATGTTGCCGATCTTGATCTCGGCGTCGCTGGCTCCGGTGTCGTAGGCCTTCTGCGCCATCGCGACATTGCAGTGTGTCACGATCAGCGCGAGCGCCGAGAGCACCAGCGACAGGCGTCCTGCAGTCATGGTTTCCCCACCTCGTGTTTTTGGTCGATGCATTCAACACCACGGGCACCTGCCGTCAACAAAAAGCCCCCGCGACTGATATCGCGGGGGCGTATCGTTTTGTTTCCGCGGTGCAGCGTTATTCGGCGGCGACGTCGCCCGAAATGATCTCGCCGAACAGCTCCCATTTCTGGCCCTTGAAACGCTGCATCTGGAGCTGCGCGATCGGGGCGAAGTCGGTGGCCGAGGTGTTGATCTTCACGCCGGGCAGCAATGTGTCGGGCACAAAATCCTTCAGGCTCGCCGCCTGCTTCATGACGTTGGCGCGGGTAAGGTCGTCGCCGCACGTCTCGAGCACCTTGGCCAGCGTCTGCGCCGCGCCGTAGCCATAGACGACGCCGCTGTCGGTCTTGTCGGCGCCCGGCATGTACTTGTCGACGAACGCGGACCACTTCTTCATGCCGGGATCATTGCCCCATTGCGGGTCGGTGCCGTCCTTGGCATAGGCGGCCGAGAGCAGGCCCTGGGCATTCTCGAAGCCGGCCGGCTGCATCACGCTGCCGACCGAGATCGAGACGTTGGTGACGATCTGCAACGGCTTCCAGCCGAGCTCGCCCGTCTTCTTGATGGCCTGCGCGGCGAATTTCGGCGTCGCGTAGATCAGGAACACGTCGGGGTTGGCGGCCTTGATCTTGACGATATGGCCGTCGATCGACGGCTCGGACACTTCGTAGCTCTCCTCCATGATGATGCTGGAGGCGGCCTTGGCGCCGAAGCCGTCCTTGGTGCCCTTGAGGTAGTCTTTGCCGAAATCGTCGTTCTGGTAGAGGATCGCGACCTTGGCGTCGGGCTTCTCCTTCATCAGCCATTTGGCGTAGATCTGCGCCTCGCTCTGGTAGCTCGGCTGCCAGCCGATGGTCCATGGGAAATTCTTCGCGTCGTTCCACTTGGTGGCGCCGGTGGCGACGAACAGCTGCGGCACCTTCTTGGCGTTGAGATATTTCTGGATCGCGGTGTTCGACGGCGTGCCGAGCGGGTTGAACACGGCGAGCACTTCGTCGCTCTCGACCAGCTTGCGCACCTGCTCCACGGCCTTCGGCGGCGAATAGGCGTCGTCGTAGGTGACGAACGTGATCTTGCGGCCGTTGATGCCGCCCTGATCGTTGATCATCTTGAAATAGGCTTCCTCGGTCTTGCCGATCACGCCGTAGGCGGATGCCGGTCCCGAGTAGGGCATGATGTTGCCGATCTTGATCTCGCTATCGGACGCGCCGGTGTCGTATTTCTTCTGGGCGAACGCGGCCGTGGATGTCGCAGCAACAGCGACGATCGCCGCGGAAATCGCGGCGATCCGAAGGGTGGAACGCATAATGTCTCCTGGTTTTCTCAACTTGCAGATTGCTAGCTCTTCTTGAGCTTGGCGACCAATTGCTGGGCAATGATCGCGACCTGCCTGGCGCCGTGCGGCACGAGGAAGATGACGAGGAACAGCAGCACGCCGAACACCGCGCCGGACAGGCCCTTGGAAACGCTCTCGGCGATGTTGGGCACGAAGATGATGAACGCGCTGCCGACGATCGAGCCGGGCAGCCAGCCGACGCCGCCGACCACCATGCCGAGGAACAGCGAGATCGCGAGCTGGATGGTGTAGCCGTCGGGTGCCACGAACTGCACGGCGATGGCGCCGAGACCGCCGGCGACGCCGGTGATGCCGGCCGAGACGCCGAACGCCAGCGTCTTGTACAGCGCGACGTCGACACCCATCGCGGAGGCCGCGATCTCGTTGTCGCGGATCGCCATGAAGGCGCGGCCCGAACGCGAGCGCAACAGGTTCACCGAGGCGGCGTAGATCGCGATCGAGACCACCAGCGTGAAGTAATAGAGCCAGATGTCCTGCGAGATGGTCTTGCCGAACCATGACGCCACGGTCTGCAGGAACTCGGGCGCATCCGGCTTGGTCACGACCAGGCCCTGCACGCCGCCGGTCCAGTATTCGAAATAGCCGAGTTTCAGGAGCTGCGGCATCGCGGTGGCGAGCGCGAAGGTCGCGAGCGCCAGGTAGACGCCGCTCAGTCGCAGCGCCGGCTGGCCGAACAGGAAGCCGAAGGCGAAGCAGACGACGCCGGCGATCGGCAGCGTCAGGGCATAGTTCATGCCCGCATGCTCCATCAGGATCGCCGAGGTATAGGCGCCGACCGCGTAGAACGCGCTCTGGCCGAGCGAGAACTGGCCGCTTCCGCCGGTCAGGATGTTCAGCGCCATCACTGCCAGCGCGTAGATCAGGAGCATCGTCAGCTGGAAGACGATGAAGTTCTTGACCAGCAGCGGGATGACGATGAGCGCGACCAGCACCACCAGCGAGGTGCCGTGGCCCAGCGTCATGGCGCGCTTCGGAACGGCCTCGACGGCCGGGGCTTCTGTGACGACGTCTTCAACGGCGCTCATGATCAAACTCGCTTGACGATGGCGCGGCCGAACAGGCCTGCCGGTTTGACGACCAGGACGACGATGATCAGCGCAAGCGCGATCGGAAGTTTCAGCTCATTGCCGACGCCGGGGATGTAGGTGCCGACCAGGTTCTCGAAGATGCCGACCAGGAAGCCGCCGACCACGGCGCCGAACGGCGAGCTCAGTCCGCCCAGCACCGCCGAGGCGAAACCGTAGATCAAGACGCCCAGCATCATGTTGGGCTCCAGGAACACGACCGGCGCGATCAGCATGCCCGCGATCGAGCCGATCGCCGCCGCCATGCCCCAGCCGAGCGCGATCATCCACGACGTGTTGATGCCGACCAGCCGCGCCGATTCAGGCAGCGCGGCGGCCGCCCGCATCGCGAGACCGACCCGCGTGAAGCGGAAGAAGAAGAACAGCAGGATCAGCAGCAGGATGGTGACGCCGATCATGCCGGCCTGGTGGGTCGAGATCAGCTGGCTGCCGAGGAACGGCGAGGAGCCGAACGGCGTCGGATACTGCTTGATGGTGAAGTCCCAGATCAGGCCGGCGACCGAGTTGATGATCGCGTACAGCGCGATGAAGCCGGCGACGTTGGTCAGGATCGGCGCCTTCGCCAGCGGCTTGAACAGCAGCCGCTCGATCGCGATGCCGGCGAGGAACGAGAACGCGACCGTGAGCACGAAGGCGCCCCAATACGGCACGCCCCATTGCATCAGCTGCCAGGAAATGAAGGTCGAGAACATCGCCATTTCGCCCTGGGCGAAATTCAGATGGTCGATCGCCTGGTAGATCATGACCACGGCCAGCGCCATGCAGGCGTAGATCGCGCCGGTGGCGATGCCGGCCAGGACCTGGTTGGCAAAAAGCTCCATGGCCTGCTCCCTCAATAGCCGAGATAGGATTTGCGGACGTCTTCGTTGGTCGCGATGTCCTTGGCGTCGCCCGACATCACGATCCGTCCGGTTTCGATCACATGGGCCTGGTCGGCGAGCTCGAGCGCGAGCTGCGCATTCTGCTCGACCACCAGGATGGTCACCTTTTCCTCGCGGTTGATCTTGCCGAGGATGCCGAACAGGTCGCGCACGATCAGCGGCGCCAGTCCGAACGACGGCTCGTCGAGCAGCATCAGCCGCGGCCGCAGCATCAGCGCGCGCGCCACCGCGAGCATCTGCTGCTCGCCGCCCGACAACGTGCCGGCCTGCTGCGAATAGCGCTCCTTCAGCTTCGGGAAGTGCGTATACATCCGCTCGATGTCGTCGACGATGGCCTTCTTGTCGCTGCGGGTGATGGCGCCGAGCTGCAGGTTTTCCTCCACCGTCATGGTGGTGAAGGTGCCGCGGCCCTGCGGCACGTGGGCGATGCCGAGGCGGACCACGTTCTCGGTGGAGCGGGTGCCGATCGGCTTGCCCTCGAACTCGATCGACCCGGTCGAGCGCACCATGTTGCAGATCGCCCGCAAGGTCGTGGTCTTGCCGGCGCCGTTGGCGCCGAGCAGCGTGGTCAGCGATCCCTCGTTGAGCGAGAAGTTGAGGCCGTGCAGGGCCTGGACCTGACCGTAATAGGCGCGCAGGTCCTTGACGTTGAGCATCGCGGTCATTGGTCCTTGCTCCCCAGATAGGCCTTGATGACATCCGGGTCGGCCTGGATCTGGGCCGGCGTGCCCTCGGCGAGCTTGCGGCCGAAATTGAGCGCGACGACGTGGTCGGCGATCGACATCACGAGGCCCATGTGATGCTCGACCAGCAGCACGGTGATTCTGCGGTCGTCGCGGATTTTGCGGATGAGGTCGCCGAGCACGTGGACTTCCTCATGATTGAGGCCGCCGGCCGGCTCGTCGAGCAGCAGGATCTTCGGATCTGCGGCCAAAGCGCGCGCCAGCTCGACGCGCTTCTGGGTGCCGAACGGCAGGCCCGACACCACGGTGTGGGCGACGTCCTCGAGGTCGAGATAGCCGAGGATCTCGTGCACCTTCCTGTTCATGTCGGCTTCGCCGCGGCGGACCCAGGCGAGACGCAGCGAGTCGCTGACGATGTCGCTCGAGGTGCGGGCATGGGCGCCGACCCGCACATTGTCGATCACCGACAGGTTGGGAAACAGCGCGACGTTCTGGAAGGTGCGGCCGATGCCGATCTCGGCGATGCGGTGCGGCGGGCGCGTCAGGATGCTCTTGCCGTCCATCAGGATGTCGCCCGACGAAGGCTGGTAGAGCCGTGACAGGCAGTTGAACAGCGTGGTCTTGCCGGCGCCGTTCGGTCCGATCAGGCCGAGGATCTGGCCATGGCGCATGTCAAAAGACACGCCGTTCAGCGCGATGATGCCGCCGAACACGACGCTGACGTCGCGAACCGCGAGCAGAGGATCGCTCCCCTGCGCGAGCTGTGCCTGCGTCATCTCGTCTCGCCCGCCGTCTTCGAGCGGTGCGAGCGACCTTGCGACGTGCTTCGCGGGTCGCGATGGAGGCTATCTGATCCCCTCGGACAAACGTGCAACTTTCCCTCCTACTCTGGACTTCTTGCGGTCTTCTTTTTTGAATTGCGGCGCCATCCCACCGAGCGCCTGTTCGATGTTCCTTACCATCGCGACAAGGCGAGGTCCAATGTCGTTCAGCAATCGGTCTTCCGTGAAGCGGAATGCCGGTGCGCCGCAATTGAAGGCGTAAGGACCGGTTCCGTCATTCAACGTCAATGCAACGCCGACGGCGGCGACGTCGTCCTGCCAATCGCCGGCGGACATCGTGAAGCCGTACTTCGCCACCGTCTCGCCGGAGCGCTCGATGCCGTCGCGCATCTTGGTCCAGCGGCTTCCATAGTGATCGCGCAACTCGCGTAATAAAGCGGCTCGATCGTCCGGCGGCAATGCCCAAATATAGGCACGGCCCATCGCGGTGGTTGCGATCGGCACCCGCGAGCCGACGTCGAGTTGCACGCCGAGCGCCAGGCCGTTCCGGCTCTGGCCGAAATAGATCATGCTGTGGCGATCGCGGCCGCCGACGGCGACCGCACCACCGGTCGCGCGCATCACTTCTTCTCGATAGGGCTCGGACAAATGCCGAACGCCGAGATTGGCGAGCGCCGCATAACCGAGCGCCATCGCCGACGGCGCAAGCTGGTACTTCTCGAATTTCGGTACGGGTGTAAGGTATCCCAGCTTGGTCAACGTATAGGTCAGCCGGGAAATGGTCGGCTTCGGCAGCCTGGTGCGGGCGGCGATCTCCTGATTGCCGAGCAGCCCGTCATTGGGCTGGAAGGCGCGCAGGACATCGAGCCCGCGGGAAAGCGCGACGACGAAATTGCGATCGGTCGCTGCTTTCTTGCCAGAACGCTTCATTCCCTGCCGCTTTGTGATGCTCGTTGACAAGGCTCGTGCTTCAAAATAACCCTCCGTGTCAAGATGCGGAATTCAATTTCGCAGTGCGAAATTAGTATGAAGCGGTCGCGAGCGTAGCGGCTCGACGCAAGTCGCGCAGCTACTCAACACAAGTTCAAGAACAAGCATCCAGGGAGAGTCCCGGTGAGTGAAGTCGTCAGTTTCGAACGTCATGACAACATTGCCGTCGTCACGGTTAACAGTCCCCCTGTGAACGCGCTGAGCGCAGCGGTGCGCGGCGGCATTTTCGACGGCGTGAAGCGCGCGATCGACGATCCGCAGGTCGCGGGCATCGTGCTGACCTGCGCGGGCCGCACCTTCATCGCCGGCGCCGACATCACCGAATTCGGCAAGCCGCCGAAGCCGCCCGGCCTCGCGGAAGTGCTCGAGCTGATGGAAAATTCGCCGAAGCCGATCGTTGCGGCGATCCACGGCAACGCGCTCGGCGGCGGCCTCGAGGTCGCGCTGGCCTGCCACTATCGCGTCGCCACCAAGGACGCCAGGCTCGGCCTGCCCGAGGTGAAGCTCGGCCTGCTGCCGGGCGCCGGCGGCACCCAGCGGCTGCCGCGCGCGGTCGGTCCCGAACTCGCGGTCAAGATGATCGTCGGCGGCGATCCGATCGGCGCTGACGCGGCGCTGAAGGCCGGCCTGATCGAGGAGATCGTCGAAAGCCCGGCGTCGGGCGGTGAGGCATTTGCGCGCAAGGTGCTTGCCGAGAAGCGTCCGCTGCGCAAGCTGCGCGACGACGATTCCAAGCTCGCAGCCGCCAAGGCCGATCGCTCGATCTTCACCAACGCAGTCGCCGCGCTGACCAAGAAGTCGCGCGGCCTGGAGGCGCCGTTCGCTGCGGCCGACGCCGTCGGCGCCGCGATCGATCTGCCGTTCGACGAGGGCCTGAAGAAGGAGCGCGAGGGTTTTCTCAAGCTGATGAACGGCCCTCAGTCCAAGGCACAGCGCTACGCCTTCTTCGCAGAGCGCGAGGCCGCCAAGGTCGACGGCGTGCCAGAGGGCACCAAGTCGCGCAACGTGGCGCGCGTCGCGATTCTCGGCGCCGGCACCATGGGCGGCGGCATTGCGATGTCGTTTGTCAATGCAGGCATCCCGGTTACGCTGATCGAGACCGGCGAGGAGCAGCTCAAGCGCGGCATGGGCATCATGCAGAAGAACTACGAGGCCACCGCGGCGCGCGGCGGCATCCCGGCGGACGCGCCGGCCAAGCGCATGGGGCTGATCAATGGTGTCGTCGGCATCGAGAATGTCGGCGACGCCGATCTCGTGATCGAGGCGGTGTTCGAGACCATGGCAGTCAAGAAGGAAGTGTTCGGCAAGCTCGACCAGTACGCCAAGCCCGGCGCGGTGCTCGCCTCCAACACCTCCTATCTCAACATCGACGAGATCGCGCAGTCGACCAAGCGTCCGCAAGACGTGCTCGGCATGCACTTCTTCTCGCCTGCCAACGTCATGAAGCTGTGCGAGATCGTGCGCGCCGACAAGACCGCGCCGGACGCGCTGGTCACCGCGGTGTCGATCGCGCGCAAGATCGCCAAGGTGCCGGCGGTGGTCGGCGTCTGCGACGGCTTCGTCGGCAACCGCATGCTGGCGCAGCGCGGCAAGCAGTCCGAGAAGCTGTTGTTCGAAGGCGCGCTGCCGCAGCAGGTCGACGCGGTCGTGACCAAGTTCGGCATGCCGATGGGCCCGTTCGCGATGGGCGATCTCGCCGGCCTCGACATCGGCTGGCGCTCGCGCAAGGACCGCGGCATCAAGTCGGAAATCGCGGATGCGCTGTGCGAAGCGGGCCGCTTCGGCCAGAAGACCGGCAAGGGCTACTACAAGTATGAGCCGGGCTCGCGCTCGGCGCTGCCCGATCCGGAGGTCGAGAAGCTGATCGACGAGACGTTGGCGCGGCTCGGCCGCAAGAAGCGCGTCGTCAGCGACGACGAGATCCTCGAGCGCATGATGTACCCGATGATCAACGAGGGCGCGAAGATCCTCGCCGAGGGCATCGCGGCGCGGCCGAGCGACATCGACGTGGTCTGGCTGTACGGCTATGGCTGGCCGATCTACCGCGGCGGTCCGATGTACTGGGCCGACACCGTCGGCCTCAAGCACATCGCCGATCGTCTTGCCTTCTACGCCAAGGAGACCAACGATCCCTCGCTGGAGCCGGCGCCGCTGCTGAAGAAGCTCGCCGACGAAGGCAAGACCTTCGCCTCGCTCGCCGCGCCGTCGAAGGCGGCGTGATTGGCTTCCCGGCCACGGGCTCGATCGTAGGGTTCCCTCCCCCCTTGCGGGGGAGGGTTAGGGAGAGGGGTGGCCGCATCGGGACTGCCCGAGTGGTACCCCTTCCCCCAACCCCTCCCCGCAAGGGGGAGGGGAGCCCACGCAGCGGGCTCACCTCACAGATGCAAGAGTCTTCATGACCTATCCCGGCGAACAATATTATCCTGATGGCGTGCAGTGGAGCGACGCGATTGCCCGTGGCACGCTGCCGGACCTGCTGTCGACCGCCGCTGCCGAGTACGGCGCGCGGCCGGTGCTCGAATTTCGTGACCGTCCGATCAGCTATAGCGAGCTCGAGACCCTGGTCGAAACCGCTGCTGCCGCATTCATGCGCGCGGGCTACGGCAAGGGTACCTCGATCGCGCTGTTCCTCGGCAACACGCCGGATCATCCGATCAATTTCTTCGGTGCGCTGAAGGCCGGCGCCCGCGTCGTGCATCTGTCGCCGCTCGACGGCGAGATTGCGCTGTCGCACAAGCTGTCGGATTCCGGCGCGCGGGTGCTGGTCACCAGCAACCTGTCGGCGCTGCTGCCGACCGCGCTGAAATTCCTCGCCAAGGGCCTGCTCGATCGCCTGATCGTTTGCGAGGACGATCATTGGGGCAAGGTCGGTACGCCACAGGCGGCGCTACCCGATGATCCCCGGATCATCACCCGCCCGCAGTTCATCGCTGGTGCGACCAGGCCGACGCAATGGCCGGCCGTCGACGTCGAGGACGTCGCGCTGCTGCAATATACCGGCGGCACCACGGGCCTGCCCAAGGGCGCGATGCTGAGCCACGGCAACCTCACCGCGGCGGTCTCGATCTACGACGTCTGGGGCAAACCGTCGCGGCTCGAGCGCCATGCAGTCGAGCGCGTGATCTGCGTGCTGCCGCTGTTCCACATCTACGCGCTGACCGTGGTGCTGCTCTCGACGATCCGCCGCGGCCATCTGATCTCGCTGCACCAGCGCTTCGACGTCGAGGCCGTGATGCGCGATATCGAGGTCAAGCGCGCCACCGTCTTCCCCGGCGTGCCGACGATGTGGATCGCGATCGCCGCATTGCCCGATCTCGACAAACGCGATCTTTCCTCGCTGGTGGTCGCCGGCTCCGGCGGCGCGCCGCTGCCGGTCGAGGTGGCAAATATCTTCGAGCGCCGCGTCGGCATGAAGCTGAAGAGCGGCTGGGGCATGACCGAGACCTGCTCTCCCGGTACCGGTCATCCGAAAGAGGGGCCGGAGAAGCCTGGCTCGATCGGACTGATGCTGCCCGGCATCGAGATGGACGTGGTGTCGCTGGAGGATTCCACCAAGGTGATGCCGACAGGCGAGGTCGGCGAAATCCGCATCCGCGGCCCGAACGTGACCAAGGGCTACTGGAACAGGCCGAAGGAAACGGCAGAAGCCTTCGTCGGCGACCGCTTCCTGACCGGCGACATCGGCTACATGGACGCCGACGGCTATTTCTATCTGGTCGATCGCAAGAAGGACATGATCATCTCCGGCGGCTTCAACGTCTATCCGCAGATGATCGAGCAGGCGATCTACACCCACCCCGCCGTGCAGGAGGTGATCGTGATCGGGATTCCCGACGATTACCGCGGCGAGGCGGCGAAAGCCTTCATCAAGCTGCGCGAAGGGCAGGCGCCGTTCTCGGTCGACGAGCTGCGCGCCTTCCTGACCGGCAAGCTCGGCAAGCATGAATTGCCCGCCGCGGTCGAGTTCGTCGCCGAGCTGCCGCGGACGCCGGTCGGCAAACTGTCGCGCCACGAACTGCGCCAGCAGCAGCCGAATGCGGCTCAACCCAAACTGCAACAGGTGCGTTCGTGAGTGGCGACATGGTGCAATGAATCCGTCGTCCTGGCGAAAGCCAGGACCATACGCCGCGGCCTAGGTAAGAGGCACAAGCGGCAGCCGGCTTTGTCGAACGCGGGGCCGGTGGTTATGGGTCCTGGCTTTCGCCAGGACGACATCGAGAATGATGAGGCGTTGAACTGTAAAAGGAGGATCCGATGGATCTCGCTTTCACCAAGGAAGAGATCGCGTTTCGCGAGGAAGTACGGGAGTTCTTCAAGAACAACGTTCCGCCGGAGACGCGGCGTAAGCTGCAGGAAGGCCGCCATCTGTCGAAGGACGAGATGGTCACCTGGTGGCGCATCCTCAACAAGAAGGGCTGGGGCGTCACCCACTGGCCGAAGGAATATGGCGGCACCGGCTGGACCACCGTGCAGCACTACATCTTCAACGAGGAACTGCAGTCCTATCCGGCGCCGCAGCCGCTCGCCTTCGGCGTCAGCATGGTCGGCCCGGTCATCTACACCTTCGGCAACGAGAAGCAGAAGAAGGAATATTTGCCGCGCATCGCCAGTGTCGACGACTGGTGGTGCCAGGGCTTTTCGGAGCCGGGCTCGGGATCGGACCTCGCCTCGCTGAAGACCAAGGCCGAGCGCCGCGGCGACAAGTGGATCATCAACGGCCAGAAGACCTGGACCACGCTCGCCCAGCATGCCGACATGATCTTCTGCCTGTGCCGCACCGACAACAATGCGAAGAAGCAGATGGGCATCTCCTTCATCGTGTTCTCGATGAAGTCGAAGGGCGTCACCGTGCGCCCGATCCAGACCATCGACGGCGGCCACGAGGTCAACGAAGTGTTCTTCGACGACGTCGAGGTGCCCTACGAGAACCTGATCGGCGAAGAGAACAAGGGTTGGGACTACGCCAAATTCCTGCTCGGCAATGAGCGCACCGGCATCGCCCGGGTCGGCGTCTCCAAGGAGCGGCTGCGCCGCATCCGTGCGCTGGCCTCCAAGGTCGAGTCCGGCGGCCGTCCTGTCATCGAGGACCCCGCGTTCCGCGAGAAGCTCACCGCATGCGAGATCGAGCTCAAGGCGCTCGAACTGACGCAACTGCGTGTCGTCGCCGACGAGGGCAAGCACGGCAAGGGCAAGCCCAATCCGGCATCCTCGGTGCTCAAGATCAAGGGCTCGGAGATCCAGCAGACCACGACCGAGCTGCTGATGGAGATCATCGGCCCGTTCGCCGCACCCTATGACGAGCATGGCGATGCCGGCTCGAACGAGAGCATGGATTGGACCGCGCAGATCGCGCCGAGCTACTTCAACAACCGCAAGGTCTCGATCTACGGCGGCTCCAACGAGATCCAGCGCAACATCATCAGCAAGGCGGTGCTCGGGCTGTAACCGCACATTCAACTGTCGTCCCCCGCGCATGCGGGGGACCCAGTACGCCGGGAAGTTCGTAGTTGACGACGTTGGCCGCGGCGTACTGGATCCCCGCATTCGCGGGGATGACGAGTGGAGATCAGGGCAGACGCCCGCGTGATTTTGGAGAGAAGGTACAATGGATTTTGATCTGTCCGAGGAGCAGCGGCTTCTCAAGGAAAGCATCGACGGGCTTCTCACCGACGCCTACGACTTCGATGCGCGCAAGAAGTACATGAAGGAGAAGGGCGGCTGGAGCAAAGCCGTCTGGGGCAAGCTTGCCGAGCAGGGCCTGCTCGGTCTGCCCTTTGCGGAAACCGACGGCGGCTTCGGCGCCGGCGCGGTCGAGACCATGATCGTGATGGAGGCGCTCGGCAAGGCGCTGGTGGTCGAGCCTTATCTCGCCACCGTCGTGATCGCCGGCAGCTTCCTGCGTCACGGCGGCTCGGCCGAGCAGAAGCAAAAATACATCCCCGGCATCATCGACGGCAGCGCGACCTTCGGCTTTGCGCAGCTCGAGAAGAACTCGCGCTACGATCTCTTCGACGTCGTCACCACGGCCAAGAAGAAGGGCGACGGCTGGGTGATCGACGGTGAGAAATTCGTCGTGCTCAATGGCGAAAATGCCGACATGCTGATCGTGACCGCGCGCACCAAAGGCGGCCAGCGCGACAAGAGCGGCATCGGCGTGTTCCTCGTGCCGGCCGACGCCAAGGGCGTCACCAGGAAGGGCTATCCGACCCAGGACGGCCTGCACGCGGCCGACATCACCTTCACCAATGTCGAGGTCGGCGCGGACGCTGCGATCGGCGATGGCGAGAACGCGCTGCCGCTGATCGAGCGCGTGGCGGATGAAGCTCGCATCGCGCTGTGCGCCGAAGCGGTCGGCGCGATGGACGAGTCGCTGAAGGAGACCGTCGAGTACATCAAGACCCGCAAGCAGTTCGGCGTCGCGATCGGTTCGTTCCAGAGCCTGCAGCATCGCGCCGCCGACATGTTCGTGGCGCTGGAGCAGGCCCGCAGCATGTCGATGTTCGCGACCATGGCGTCGGACTTCGACGATGCCAAGGAGCGTTCGTCGGCGGTGGCGGCGGCCAAGGTGCAGGTCGGCAAGTCGCTGAAATTCGTTGGCCAGCAATCGATCCAGCTTCATGGCGGCATCGGCATGACCATGGAGGCGAAGATCGGCCATTACTTCAAGCGGCTGACCATGATCGAGAACACGCTCGGCGACACCGATTACCACCTCCGCCGCGTCAGCGAGGGCGGCGGGTTGTTGGCGTAACTCGTCATTCCGGGGCGCCGCGAAGCGGCGAGCCCGGAATCCATTTCACCACAAACAATGCGGCCTGATGGATTCCGGGCTCGCGACTGCGTCGCGCCCCGGAATGACGGTTCGCGAGGGAGGAAACAACAATGAAAAACACCCCGTTCGATCTCACTGGCACCGTCGCGGTCGTCACCGGATCGAGCCGCGGCATCGGTCGCGCCTCGGCCGAGCTGCTGGCCAAGCTCGGCGCCAAGGTCGTGATCTCCTCGCGCAAGGCGGACGCCTGTAACGAAGTCGCAGACGGCATCAAGAAGGCGGGCGGTGATGCGCTCGTGATCCCCTGCAACATCGCGCGCCGTGCCGAGGTCGAGGCGCTGATCTCGGGCACGATCAAGCACTACGGCAGGATCGACACCCTGGTCTGCAACGCGGCGGTCAATCCCTATTACGGCCCGCTGCTCGACATCACCGATGAGGCCTTCGACAAGATCATGGGCTCCAACGTCAAGAGCAACATCTGGCTCAGCGCGCTCGCGATCCCGCAGATGGCGGAGCGCGGCAAGGGCTCGGTGGTGATCATCTCCTCGATCGGCGGCTTGCGCGGCTCGACGGTGATCGGCGCCTACGGCATCTCGAAGGCGGCCGATTTTGCGCTGTGCCGCAGCCTCGCCGGCGAATGGGGCCCGAAGGGCGTGCGCGTCAATTGCGTGGCGCCGGGACTGGTGAAGACCGATTTCGCCCGCGCGCTGTGGGAGGATCCGGACAATCTGAAGCGCCGCACGGCATCCACGCCGCTGCGCCGCATCGGCGAACCCGACGAGATCGCCGGCGCGGTGGCGTATCTTGCCTCCGACGCCTCGACCTTCATGACCGGCCAGACCATCGTGATCGACGGTGGTGTGACCACGGCGGCGACTTAACGCTCAGTCGCTCCACAACCTCGTCATGCCCGGCCTTGAGCCGGGCATCCACGTCTTCGTCTCTGCAAGCAAGACGTGGATGTCCGGGCCAGGCCCGGCCATGACGGCGCAGAAAGCTCACACCTTCTCCAGCGCCTGCGCGAGATCCTCGATCAGGTCGTCGGGATGCTCGAGGCCTGCCGAGAAGCGGATAAAGCCTTCGCTGATGCCGAGCTCGGCGCGGGCCTCCGGCGCCAGGCGCTGATGCGTCGTGGTCGCGGGGTGGGTCACCAGGCTCTTGGAGTCGCCGAGATTGTTGGAGATGCGGGCGATCTTCAGCGCGTTGAGGCAGCGGAAGGCGCCGGCCTTGCCGTCCTTCACCTCGAAGCCGACCAGCGTCGAGCCTGCGCCCATCTGCTTCTTCACCGTCGCGGCCTGCGGATGGTCGGCGCGGCCCGGATAGACCAGCCGCGAGACCTTCGGATGGCTCGCCAGCACGTCGGCGATCTTCGCCGCGCTCTCGGTCTGCGCGCGGACGCGGACGCCGAGCGTCTCGAGCCCCTTCAGCAGCACCCAGGCATTGAACGGCGACAGCGACGGGCCGGTCTGGCGCATGAAATTATGGATGTGCTCGGCGATGAAGGCTTCCGACGACAGGATGACGCCGCCGAGGCAGCGGCCCTGGCCGTCGATATGCTTGGTCGCGGAATAGACCACGACGTCGGCGCCGAGCGACAACGGGCTCTGCCAGATCGGCGTTGCGAACACGTTGTCGACGATCAGCCGGGCACCGCCCGAGTGCGCGATCTTGGCGATCGCTGATATATCGAGCACGTCGAGCGTCGGATTGGTCGGGCTCTCCAGGAAGAAGGTTTTTGTGTTCGGCCGCAACGCGCGCTGCCACTGGTCGAGATCGAGGCCGTCGACCAGCGTGGTCTCGATGCCGTAGCGCGGCAGCAGGTCCTGCACCACGTAAAGGCACGAACCGAACAGCGCCTTCGACGCCACCACGTGGTCGCCGGCCTTCAGCGGCGCGAGGATCGCGGTCGTCACCGCAGCCATGCCGGTCGCGGTCGAGCGCGCCGCCTCGGCGCCCTCGAGCTCGATCATGCGGCGCTCGAACATCGCAATGGTCGGGTTGGAATAGCGCGAATAGATGAAGCCGGGATCCTGGCCCTTGAAGCGCGCCTCGCACTGCTCGGCGCTGTCGTAGACGTAGCCCTGGGTAAGGAACAGCCCCTCCGAGGTCTCGCCGAATTGCGAGCGCAGCGTCCCGCCATGGACCAGGCGGGTTTCGGGACGGTAGCGGGAAACTTCAGACTCAGACATGTGACCTCCAACGCGACCGTCTTCCTCGGGAAAACGGCCACAAAAAAACCGGCCTGGAGACATTCTCCACAGGCCGGGATCACACTGTCCCCGGCCTGTTTAGCGACTTATTTAACGTGGCTGCAAGCCGGCCGGCTCAAATCACCACGGGATAAGTGGTGCTGATATTCCCTCGCGCCCTTTCCGTCAAGGCGGTCATCGGATAACCCGTAAAAGCCTATATTTGGGGGCTGGATGGCGGTTTCGGACGTTGATCCGGGCCATCCCGAGGGACCCGTCGTGTCGTTTGAGCTGGAAGATGAATCCAACGGAATCCTGCCCGACCGCATGATCGCGGAGATGGCGGAGGCCGGCCTCATCCTGCCCGCCTATGATTTCGTCGAGAGCCAGATCCAGCCGGCCAGCCTCGATTTGCGGCTCGGCGACATCGCCTACCGGGTGCGGGCGAGCTTTCTGCCCGGGCCTGACGCCACCGTCGCCGAGCGGATCGATCAGTTGAAGCTGCACGAGATCGATCTCTCCGACGGCGCGGTGCTGGAAACCAATTGCGTCTACATCGTGCCGCTGCTGGAGAGCCTGGCGCTGCCGCCGGAGATCGTCGCGGCGGCCAATCCCAAGAGCTCGACCGGCCGGCTCGACGTGTTCACGCGCGTGATCGCCGACGGCACCCGCCGCTTCGACATGATCGGCGCCGGCTATCACGGCCCGCTCTATGCCGAGATCAGCCCGAAGACGTTTCCGGTGTTGTTGCGCGAGGGCTCGCGGCTCAGCCAGGTGCGCTTCCGGATCGGTGACGCGGTGCTCTCCGCCGATGAGCTCGACGCGCTGCATGCCGCCGAGCGCCTGGTCGATATCGACGATGCCGATCTCGCGCACGGCGTGGCGCTCTCGGTCGATCTTTCCGGCGAGAGTTCGGGCGGCTTCGTCGGCTACCGCGCCAAGCGGCACACCGGCGTGGTCGATATCGACCGTCGCGGCGGCTACGCCGTCGACGATTTCTGGGAGCCGATCAAGGCGCGCCCCGACGGCAGTCTGATCCTCGATCCCGGCGAGTTCTATATCCTCGCGTCGAAGGAAGCGGTGCAGGTGCCGCCGGATTTCGCCGCCGAGATGGTGCCGTTCGATCCGCTGGTCGGCGAATTCCGCGTCCACTATGCCGGGTTCTTCGATCCCGGCTTCGGCTATGCCGGCGCCGGCGGCAAGGGCGCGCGCGCCGTGCTGGAAGTGCGTTCGCGCGAGGTGCCGTTCATCCTCGAGCACGGCCAGATCGTCGGCCGCCTGGTCTACGAGCGCATGCTGGAGCGACCCGACGCGCTCTACGGCCAGCGCATCGGCTCGAACTACCAGGCGCAGGGTTTGAAGCTGTCGAAGCATTTTCGGGTGTAGCGATACTCTCTCCGCTGTCATTCCCCGCGAAAGCGGGGAATCCAGTACGCCGCGGCATCTCGATTGATAACAGCAGTCTCTGGAATACTGGATCGCCCGATCAAGTCGGGCGATGACACCGAATGTGTGTTTGGTTGCGCCGCCTCTCAGGCGATGACACATTCGGGCAAAACAACGCACCCGGAGCAAACATGACCGCAGGCGAGAGCGCACAAGAATCACAATGGCGGCGCTGGCGCAGCGTGGCCGATCTCTACCATGCCTTCTTCACCGGCCTGATCCTGTCAGTCGTGACGCGGCGCGGCACCGCCGACGCCGCCGAGTTCGTCTTCCGTGTCTTTCGCCGCCAGCAGCAGGAGCGCTTCCTGCCGGGTTTGAAGAAGCTCGGCCTCGACGGATTGCCGCCGGCGGTCGCGGCCGCGCAGTATCACTATCTCTCCAACTGGATCGGCGGCGTGCATGTCGAATACATGCATGAGACCGACCGCAAGGCCTGGATCCGCTATCCGCCGCCGCGCTGGATCTGGAAAGGCACCGCAATCTGCGGCGTGCCGGGCGAGGTTTCGCGCGCGATGCTGCGCGGCTGGCACGCCAACAACGGTGTCGCGCTCGGCGATATCAGGCTCGGCTTCGTCTGCACCAAGCAGAGCGTCGACGGCCAGGACGGGCTCGAAGGCTATTACTGCGAATATGATCATCCACTCGAGCTCGACCAGCGCATGGTGTTCGCGCGTCACCTCGAAGCGCCCTTGTTCGATCCGAAGACTGCGCCTGCGCTGCCGGTCGAAAGCTGGCCCAAGCCGCGGCTGGAAAAGGCCTATCGCAACTACGCGATGGAATATGTGAAGACGGCTGCACCGGTGATGGTGCAGGTGTTCGGCCCCGAGGATGCGAGCTATCTGCTGCATCTCACCGGCAAGCTGATTGGCATGCAGTATTTCGACGAGGTGGCGCAGGCGCTCGGCGGCAGTCGTGGCCGTGCCACGGAATTTGCCGCGTTCCTGCGCGGGCTCTTCGAGTCGCAGGATGACGTCGTTGAGATCAGCGAGTCCTCGGGCCAGTTCGAGATCCGCCAGCAGGGCTGGAAGCTGATGGCCGATGTGCCCGATTATCATCCGGCCTGCGCCAGCGTTCTGACGGGCCTGTTTGAGGGGCTCGCGGCCGGCTGCGGGCGGCATATTCCGGTGCATCTGAAGCCGAGCGGAGCGGCCACCGCGCCGTTTGTTTGGTCGATCGGCTAGCGCTCCTGGTTCGCCTGCAATCACGCAGGACCCCCTTGCGTTCCGCGCACGTGGAATCGCGCGCGGCCATGGTAGGGAAACACCGTGGCGCGGCTCGCCAAGACTGCGCGCGGGAGTTGAAATGTCCGATCTCGGCCTGGCCGAAATACCTGTCGACGAAGACGAACGGCCGCTGCCGCCGGCAGTGACAAGGCCGGCGCGCAATGCGCTGCTCGACGGGCCGATCCTGCGCACGCTGCTCTGGCTCGCCTGGCCGAACGTGATCGCGCTCTCCGCCGGCACCTGCGTGGTGATCGCGGAGACTTCCTATATCGGCCGGCTCGGCGTCGAATCGCTGGCGGCGATGGCGCTGCTGTTTCCTTGCGTGATCCTCACCATGACGATGTCCGGCGGTGCGATGGGCGGCGGCGTCGCATCGTCGATCGCGCGTGCGCTCGGCGCCGGTGAGGTGGAGCGCGCCTCGACGCTTGCCGCGCACGCGCTGCTGATCGGTCTGACCTTCGGCTTCACATTCATGCTGGGCATGCTGATCTTCGGGCCGCGCCTGCTGGCGCTGCTCGGCGGTCGCGGCAATGTGCTGGCGCAGGCGATCGCCTATTCGCAGATCTTCTTCGGCGGCGCGATCCTGCCCTGGACCATGAACACCATGGCCGGCATTTTGCGCGGCACCGGCAACATGAAGCTGCCGTCGACCATGATCCTGTCATCGGCGGTCTGGCAGATCATATTGGGCGGTACGCTCGGGCTCGGCCTCGGCCCGGTGCCGCAGTTCGGCATGCGCGGCGTCGCTGCGGGCTCGCTGATCGCCTATTCGATCAGCATCAGCGTGATGGGCTGGTACCTGTTCTCCGGCCGCGCCCGCGTTCGTCCCAAGCTCAGGGGATTGCGGGTGCAGTGGGCGATGTTCATCGATATCCTCAGGGTCGGCGCGGTCTCCTGCTTCTCGCCGCTGCAATCGGTGCTGACGATCTCGATCTTCACCCACATGCTGGCGCAGTTCGGCACCGCGGTGCTGGCCGGCTACGGCATCGGCGCGCGGCTCGAATTCATGCTGACGTCCGTCGCATTCGCCTTCGGCATTGCCTCGGTGCCGATGATCGGCATGGCCGTCGGCGCCGACCGTATCGCGCGCGCAAGGCGCATCGCCTGGACCGCGGGCACGGTGGCATTCCTCTCGGTCGGCGCGGTCGGCTCTTTCATCGCCGTCTTCCCCGATCTCTGGGTCAACCTCTTCACCGACGATCCGCACGTGCGGAGCACCAGCCATCAATATCTCTCGACTGCCGCGCCGATGTACGCCTTCATCGGATTGGCGATGTCGATGTATTTCTCCTCGCAAGGTGCCGCCAAGGTGCTGGGCCCCGTGCTGGCGCAAACTGCGCGGCTGATCTTCATCGGCGGCGGTGGCTGGTGGCTCACGACGCACGACGCGACCGCGCAAAACCTCTTCGCGCTCGCCGCCGCCTCGATGGGCGTGCTCGGCACGCTGTCCTGCCTCAGCGTGATCCTGACCCGCTGGGGCAAGCCGGCACCGCTCGCCAAGGTGCAGCCGGCGCTGTCTTGAATAGTCTTGCCCGTCATCCTGAGGAGCGCGTAGCGCGTCTCGAAGGATGCACGGCCCAGAAGCTTCAACACACTCGTGGACGGAGCGGGGCCGTTGACCTTTTGAGAGCCGTTGAAGAAGCAGCCACCTCAGGGCATGTGAATGTACGATTCACCACGGCGCCCAAACATTCAGCGTCGTCCCGGCGAAGGCCGGGACCCATAACCGCCGATGGTAATTATTGCGCGTCGGTGAAACGACGAGTCCCACCCACAACCTCCGCTGCGGAGTATGGGTCCCGGCCTTCGCCGGGACGACAATGGAGTATGTGGCGCCCGTTCGCTCCTCAGCGTGACGGTGTGGGTTTGAATTTTGCGAGAGCGGCGGTCGGTATCACCGCCGCCGGTGCCGCCGGCCGTGACGTCCGCCGCCGCCGAAATTCGCCATCCGCATCAATTGCGGGATCATGCCCATCAGCTCGCCGCCGCCACCGCCGCCGAGCATGCCCATGATGTCGCTGCCTCCGCCGAAACCGCCAAATGCGCTATCGGCTCCGATGGGTACGCCACCGCCGATCGCGCTGGCATTGCCGCCACCGAGGCCGCCGGGAATGCCGCCGAGGCCGGGAATCCCTCCGCCCATTCCGCCGCCGCCCATCATGCCGCCAAGACCACCGAGACCGCCACCAAGACTGCCGCCGCCACCGCCGCCTTCCATCATGCGGCTCATCATCGGGCCCATGGTCTGCATCATCTGGCCGAAGCGGCGCTTGCCCATCTTCGCCTTCATCATCTCCAGCATCGGCGCCATCTGCGTCATCATGTCCTGACCGCCGCCTCCGCCGCTGAGGAACTGCGCCCTTGCGGGCATCGATGTCAGCGCAAACAGCAGAAGCAGCGTGGCCGCCTGGCACACCACCTTGTCGGCTCCCGTCATGGCAAACCCTCCCATGCGCCCGGGCCGCGATTGCGGCAGCGATTCAGGCGCACGGGATGAGGCTTAGGGCCGGGCCGCGTAGTGTTCTGTGCGGAAGATCACGCCGCGCGGCGGCGTTTCATGCGGCGTGCTTGTCCCTGGCCGATTGCGCCAGCGCGGCCTGCATGGCCGCGGCGCCGAGCTCCATTTGCGTGTCGATATAGGGCGCGACCTCGTGCGGCAGCACGTCGGTGATCCACAGCACGCGGCAGCTTCCGTCGGTCTCGGGAAACACCTGCGCGGAGGCCGAGTGCTGCTGCAGCCGCTCGCTTCTGATCGCATAAACCAGGCGCCGTCGCCGGTCATCGCAGTCGACCAGCGTTTCGCGCGCCACCGTGCCGTTGGCGAAGGTGACGATCCGTGCATCGCCGTCGAGTTTCGTGTCGGTGACGAAACCCGGCGCCAGCCGCGTATGCACCGCGCCGAAGTCGCGCAACGCGTCCCAGACGTGATCGGCCGGCGCGTCGATCGGGATGTCCTTGGTGATGGAAGCCATGAGGTGAGTCCTTGTTGGCGAGGCGTGTAACGACCGCGTAGGGTAGGCAAAGGAGCGCAGCGACGTGCCCGCCATCGGTGCAGAGGGCTCGGGAAGGTGGGCACGCTGCGCTTTGCCCACCCTACGTTTCTCGCGAATGACAGTGGTTTAGCTGCACACCGCCTCGACATTGTTGCCGTCGGGGTCGATCAGGAACGCCGCGTAATAGGTCGGGCTGTAATCCTTGCGGTGGCCAGCGGCGCCATTGTCCTTGCCGCCCGCCTTTAAGCCTTCTGCGTGGAATTTCTTGATCGCGTCGTGGTTCGGCGCGCTGAACGCGATGTGCGCATCGCCCGCAGCCTTGCCCTTGTGCAGATAGAGCCAGAGCGCGGGCGCATCCTTCGGGCCGAAGCCGGCGCCGCTGTCGTCGTGCGAGCAGAGCACGAAGCCGAGCGGTGCAAGCACCGCGGTGTAGAAGCGCACGCTGGCGTCGAGGTTCGCGACGCGAAGTCCGATATGATCGTACATGTGGGTCTCCAAGCTGTTTGCGCGCGTCTGATAACGCGCAGCCCGGAGCGACCCTAGCTATTGCAGCGCGAGACGTTCTTGGAAAATCTTGCGGTCGCCGCGCGAGGACTGGCGGAACTTGAGCGGCGAGACGCCGGCGGCGCGATGGAAGCTGCGCACGAAATTGGAGAGGTCGCCGAAGCCGACGTCATAGGCGATTTCGGTGACCGGGCTGTCGTCGCAGGCCAGCCTTCGTGCCGCGTGGCGCAGCCGCGAGCGCACCAGATATTGATGCGGCGTGACGCCGAGCACGGCGGAAAACAGCCGCAGGAAATGGAACGTGCTGAGACCGGCATGCTCGGCCGCATCGTCGAGATCGATTGCGCTATGCGAATGGGCGTCGATCCACAGTGCTGCCTCCACCGCGCGGCGGCGATCGCGCAGGCTTGCGGTCAACGGTTTTGCCTTGCGGTCGGACGCCACCTCGACGAAGCGGCTGGCGATGAGATGCCCGACCTCGTCGAGGCCGACATCGCTGTTGCCATCCACGGCGGTTTGCGCGAGCTCGCCGAGCACCATCAGTTCCGGCAGCGGCGGCACCGAGCCGACCTGCCAGAGCGCGGCGCGGTCGCCGATGGTCTCCACCAGCTCCGGCGCGAGGAAGAATGACAGGCATTCGTCGCCGACCACGTGGTCATGGGTGCACGTGTATTCATCGCCGGGATGGCCGATCAGGAACGACCCCGCCACCAGCTCGTGGATGCGTCCGCGGCACCGGCAGCCAAAGCTGCCCTTGCGCACATAGGACACCGAATGCTGCGCAAATTGCTCGGCAAACGGTTTGTCGCCTGATACCGCCGTGCAGCGGAATTCGCTCACGGTGACGAGATCGCGCTGCAACAGCGTGGTGCGGTTCATACCGGAGATTTAGGCCTGCGGCCGGGGCGGCGCAACGGGCAGCAGCACGTCGAACAGGGTCTTGCTTGCCGTCATCCGCGCGCCCTCGATCGACAATAGCCGCCGCTTCGAGATGCTGCCGCCGTTCGGCGAGATCCGGTCGGCATAGCCTCCCGCCTCCAGCACGCGGTGGCAGGGCACGATGATCATGAACGGATTGCGGCTGATCGCCTGCGCCACCGAGAGCACCGCGCCGGTGGCGCGCGGGCCGCTCGCCACTTCGTCGTAAGTGCGGGTTTCGCCGCGGGGAATGCTGCGGACGAACTGGTAGACGCGCTGGTTGAAAGCGGGGATCCCGGTGATGTCGAGCGTGACACCGGCAAGCTCGCTGTGGCCGCCGCGCAAGGTCGCGGCGATACCCTCGATCGCCGCCTCGACCTCGTCGGGCGGCCGCATCTCGCGTGCATCGGGGTAGGACTGGAACAGCCGGCGGCGGGTGTCGATTTCGCGCGCTTCGGGGAGCTGAACGCCGACCACGCCAGCCTCGCCCCATGCGATGCCGCATCGGCCGATTGCCGTGTCGAAAATGGTGTAGCCACGCCCCATCACACCACCAACCCCGCCGGGATCATAACATCCCCGCCATCGCGCGCATCCGGAATCTTGACGGATCGTTAAGCATGATGGGCCGGTTCCGGACGCGCACCGGTCACCCATCCTAAAGGCTTGGGCGCTATCTGTTCGGCAGCATGCTGCTCCAGGCCCCCGCGCTCGCCGATCCGGTCGGCGGAACAATGACGCGAACCAGTGCCGGTCCGTCGCCTCGCAAAGCCGGCGCGGTCGGGATTGCGGCTGGCCGCGTTCACCCGCTGGCGCTGCTCCTGCTGCTGGCGCTGGCGATCCGCCTGCCGCTCGCCTTCTGGCCCAACATCATCTATCCCGACGAGGTCTTCCAGTACCTTGAGCCGGCGTGGCGCATGCTCGGCCATGACGGCATCATCACGTGGGAGTGGCGTGAGGGCATTCGCGGCTGGCTGCTGCCGACCTTGCTGGCCGGCCCGGTCGCGCTCGGCGACTGGATCGCGCCCGGCGGTGCGGGCGCCTTCGTGGCGCCGCGTCTGGTCGCTGCGCTTGCGTCGCTGTCGATCGTGGTCAGCGCCTGGTTTTTCGGCGCCCGGGTCTCGCGCATCCACGCCATCGTCGCGGCGTTCGTCGCCGCGATCTGGTTCGAGGTGAATCTGCTTGCACCGCATACTTTGGGCGAGCCGCTCGCGACGGCGCTGATCGTGCCGGCGGCGCTGCTGCTGACCGACCGCCCCTCGCAGCGGCGCTTCGCCCTCGGTGGCGCCCTGCTTGCCTTCGCCTTCGTCTGCCGCTTTCAATATGCGCCGGCGATCGCCGTGCTCGCCGTCGGGGCGTGCTGGAGAAACTGGCGAGGCCTGGTCCCACTGATGGCCGGCGGGCTCACCGCGCTGCTGCTCACCGCGGTGATCGATCTCGCGCATGGCGCCGTGCCGTTCGGCTGGCTGGTCGGCAATATCGAGCAGAACCTGCTGCAGGATCGCGCGGCCGAGTTCGGCGTGACGCCGCCGACCGCCTATCTCGTCAATTTCCTGATCGTGTGGTCGGCGGCGATCGTGCTGCCGCTGGCCGCGATCTGGCACGGCTGGCGCCACGCGCCGCTGCTGCTCGCCGTGGCGCTGGTCAATCTCGCCTTTCACAGCCTGATCGCCCACAAGGAAGATCGTTTCATCTTCCTCTCGGTAGTGCTGCTCATCATCGTGGCGGCGCTCGGGTCGGCCGATTGGGTGCAGGCGCTCCGCGCAAGGCGCGCCTGGCGGCGATTTGCATTGCTTGTCGTCATCGGGGGCTGGGCGTTGCTGTCGGTGCTGCTTGCGGGCAGCAGCGAAGCGATGCGCGACTACTGGACGCGCGGTGTCGGTGCCGCGCAACTGGCATCCGAGCTGCGCAACGATCCGGAGCGCTGCGGCCTCGCGCTCTACAATCTCCGCTTCCAGTTGCTTCCGGGCCAGCAGCGATTGGCCGGCGCAGCGCCGCTCTATGTGCTCAGTCTCGCCGATCCCTTCGTGATGGGGCAGCTTCCGGCCGTGGCGCAGGCGACCAGCCCGGCCTTCAACCGCGTGCTGACGCGCCCCGAGGTGGCAGGCGGCTTGCCGGCGGAGTTCTCACGGCGCAGCTGCGCCCGTGTCGGCATCGTCGATGCCTGCATCTACGCACGCAGCGGCAGCTGCGACGCATCCGCCGCCTTGCCCTTTGCCGTCAACAACGCGCTGATGCGGATCGGCCATTAGTGCATGATCCGGAAAAGTGTGAAGCGGTTTTCCGAAAAGATCATGCTCAAACATGGCCTCGCCAATGCGTGCTTGATCCCCGGCCTCGGCCCGCGCTATGGTCGCGCCGGGTCACCGGCAAGACCGACCTAAGCGATTGAGATCGCGGGCGTAGTTCAATGGTAGAACGGCAGCTTCCCAAGCTGCATACGAGGGTTCGATTCCCTTCGCCCGCTCCAGTCCGACCGGCCCATTCACATAACCGTCAACAAGGGCATCTACCGTTTCCGGCGTAGTGGCGGCGGAACTGTCGCCTTGCGCGCACGATCCGGATCGGACGGCAGGCAGCGGATGATCGAAAGCTTCCGGGTTGGTCCCTATGCGATGCGCTACAGCCATTTCGTGCCGCGGCTCTATAACTATTGCCGTTCGCTCGGATTCGCGCGCGAGCGCATGATGCCGTCGCGCGCATTCTGCTCGGATGAGAGCCAGGGCTATCCGGTGATGCTGCTGGTGCAGCATTTCGGAACCTTTCCATTCGACCATGGGCGGGTCGGCGGCAAGGTCGCGATCAATCGCCACGGGCCCTATGCCCATCATGGCGAGGACCTCGTCATCATCCAGGCGACCCATGTCGGCTATGATGCGGACGACGGCCGCTTCGGCGTCTATCAGCGCCATCGCACCGACGGCTGCGGGTTCGGGGATTGCTGCGGCAAGCTCTGCGCCGTCATGCACTGGTATCAGGACGAATACGCGCTGGCATGCCGGCAGGTGCAGTATGCCCGGCGTGGCGGTGAGCTCGTCGTGCAGATCGACAACCAGTATCTCGACGATAGCCGCAACGAAGGCCTGTTCCTGCAGCTCGACCGCCTGGTCGAAGCGCCGCTGCGGCCGCTCGGCGTGCTCAGCACCTCGAAGATCTTTCGCGCGGGCGCCGCGATGCGCGAGCGCCTGGGCGATGCCACCGAGACACTGGCGCCGATCGGCGCCGCGCTCTCGCCCGATCTGTTTCACTTCCGCCGCGCGCCGGCCGAGGGGCCCGAAGGTCACGACATCCTCGAAGCCGCGCTCGCCCCGGTGATGCCGGCACTGGTGACGTCGCCGCATCCGGCGCTGGATGCGGCGCGCTACGTCACCCAGGCGGAATTCGATCGCACCTACCGCAGCATCCTGCGCGAGCCGGCATTTCAGACCAAGAACGTGCTGTTCATTTCCGGCGTGAATATCGATGTGTCGCCGCGCGCGGAGTTTCCGTTCCCGTTCACCAAATTCGTGCCATGGGCGGCCTATGCGCGGTTGCGCGACGGACGCGCGTTCCTGCTGGAGCAGGAACAACTCGTCGAGACGCTGCGGCAGATGCCGGGTGAAAATCCGGATTGCCTTTCGTTCGACGCCACCATCGAGCAGATGACGGCGGCGCCGGAAATCCGCATTTCCATCGACTGACACGCCATGGCCCAGCTTCCTGCCTTGCGTGTGCAAACTCTGCCCGAACCCCGCCTTGAGCGGCTGAGCTTTGTCGATCGCGAGGTCGGCCTGACCCGCCGAAGCTTCATCCTCGGTTGTCTCGGCCTCGCCGCAGGGCAGGTGGCCAACCTGTTCGACAGGCTCGCCCAGTTGCCCCTTCTGCGAATCCGCTTTCCCTGATGACGTCAGTAGTGGCTAGAGCCACTGCGACACGCAGAAGATCAAAAGACCGACCAGTCCGCCGACGACGGTGCCGTTGATCCGGATGAATTGCAGGTCGCGCCCGACCTGCAACTCGATCCGCATGATCAGCGTCTCGGTGTCCCAGTTCTCGACCACCTTGCGGATGAAGGCGGCGATCTCCTGGCGTCGCGATGCGACGGCACGCAGCGCAGCGATGCGCAGCCAGCGGTTGATGCGGTCGCGCAGATCGCTGTCGTCGCGGATCCGGGCGGCGACCGAGACCAGCGACGCCTCGATGGCGCCGGCGAGCATTGCCGATGTCGCGGCCGAGGCGAGCCGGGTCTCGATCGCGGGCCACATCGCGTCGATCTGCCGGATCACGGCAGGATTGTCGAGCAGCCGCCGCTTCAATTCCTCGCCGCGGGCGAGGAATTCGGGGTCGGTTGCGAGCCGGTCGATCAGGCGCTCGACCTCGGCCTTGAGCTCGATGCGCCATGGATGGTTCGGCTCGCGCATCTCCTCCAGCGTCTGGCCGACGCCATTGATGATCCGGTCGGCGATCATGCCGTCGACCCATTTCGGAATGAACCGGTAGGAACGCTGCGAGATCTTGTTGCGGATGGTGTCCCGGTTGCCGGCGAGCGCGGTGCTTGCCGAAGTCAGTAGCCGCTCGACCAGCGCCTGCGCGTCGCCATGGGCCCACAGCAGCGCCAGCAGGCGCGAGGCGAGCGGGGCGATCTGAACCGCGGCGATGCCGTCCAGCGTCCGCCGGGTCAGGAAGGCATTGACGTCGTCGCTCGGCGTTGCCTGGAGCGCCTGCTGCAACGTCGAGACGGTGCGTTGTGCGGCGCTATGGGCGCGCGACGGCTGCTCGATCCATTGCGCGGCCCATCCGGCGATGTCGACGTCGCGGATGCGGTCGCCGAACACGCGCGGCGACAGGAAGTTGTTGGCGATGAAGCGGCCGAGCGCGACCGCGATGCGTTGCTTGCTCTGCGGCACGATCGCGGTGTGCGGGATCGGAATGCCGAGCGGATGGCGGAACAGGGCGACGACGGCGAACCAGTCGGCGCAGGCGCCGATCATCCCGGCTTCCGCGAACGCGCGCGGATAGGCCAGCCACGGCCAATGGTGCTGGGCGAGCGAGGTCGCCAGGAACAACAGCAGCATGACCACGAGCAGCGAGGTGGCAAGTGTTCGCATGCGGCGCAGGTCGCGCACTCTTGTATCTGGGGAAACTGCAACGCTGGTGTCCACCGGTTATCGGACCGCCACTTTCGCCGTGGCAGTGCGCGTCGTGCCGAGCCGGCTTGCGATGTCAGCGTAATGCTGCCGCACGCTGGCGCTGCCGTGCAATCGCTCCAGCCGGCGCAGGGTGAAATGGCCCTTTGCGATCTTCTGGAAGTGATCCATGAAGATGACGTTGACGGTCGCGCCGCACACCGCACCGATGATCGGCACGGCGCCCGCGGCGACCTTGTCGGAGACCACGAGACCGAACCGCGAGACGATCTCGCTGACCAGATTGGAGATCACGGGCGCGGACGCGTCCACCGCGCCGCGCTCCAGGATGTAGGCCGCTGCATCGTTGGTATATTTGCTGATCAGCGCCCGCGCAGCGTAATAGCCGACATCGACATTCTCGTTGGCGCGCTTGGTGCCGTAGGCGAACACCTCGAGGCAGGCCAGCCGCGCCTCGATCCGGGAGAGATCCTCGCCCTCGTGCTGGGCGATCTCGGCGATCGCGCGCAGCATCAAGGTCGTCGTCAGCGGCAGCTCGACTGCGAGCGCGCCGAAACCGAACAGGCCGCTCACCCCGCCGGTGACGCCGGCGAGAAACGACGAGAAGCCGACGGCCGGCGCGGGCGGCGGCTTGTCGTTGAGCGTATCGACCGCGACTTCGAGCCCCCTCATGACCGCCGAGCGCACCATCCCGCTGAGCTGGCGGTTGGCGGCCTTCGGCAGCAAACTGAGGACGCGATTGACGGGAACGCCGGCATAGTCGGCGATCCTCGCCGCGAGGTTGGGGCTTTCGAGCGCCTTGACGGCGGCGTGCAGGGCGGCGTGATCGCGTGGTGGCAGAGAGAGCGGGGCGAGGTCCTGGCTCATTGGTAGCGCAGGATCGGCCGAATGCCGTTCAGGCTTGCCAGGATCGCCGAGCCGTTGCTGATCAGGGCCGTCACCTCCGGCGTGATCAGGCCGCCGGGCAGCGCCAATCCCAGCGCCAGCGTATTGAACGCGGCGACGATAGCATAGTTCTGCTTGATCAGGCTGACGGCGCCCTGCGAGATCTCGACCGCCTTGACGAGCTTCCACAGCGAGTCCTCCATCAGGATGACGTCAGCGGATTCGTGGGTGACCTCGGCGCCGTGCTTCATCGCGATGCCGACATCGGCGAAGCTCAACGCCGGCGAATCGTTGATGCCGTCGCCCACCATCGCGACCCTGCGCCCCCGGCGTTGCAGCTCCTGGATCACCCCGGCCTTGTCGGCCGGCAGCATGTCGGCGAAATGTTCGGTCAACCCGAGATCGTTGCAGACCGCGCGCGCCACCACCGCGTTGTCGCCGGTCAGCATGATGCTGTTCTTGATGCCGAGCGCGTGCAGCCGCTGGATCACCTCGCGGCTCTCGGTGCGGATCTCGTCGGAATAGGGCACGAGGCCGGCGAGCTTGCCGTCGACTGCGATGTAAAGGCTGGAGTATCCGCGCTCGTCGAGCGCCGCGCGATCATGCACCGCGGCGTCGACCGCGATCTCGCTCTGCCGCATGAAGCGCTGGTTGCCGACATGCACGTAATAGCCGTTGACCTGGCCCTCGACGCCGAGGCCGAGGCGGTAGGTCGTCTCATTGCAGGGCGGGATGTTGACGGCAAGTTGCCGGGCCCTCGTGCGCAGCGCCTCGGCGACCGGATGTTGCAGCTTGGTCTCGGCCGCGGCAGCGAGCCCGAGCAGATGGTTCGGCGTGATGTTCTTCTGATACGGGATCACGTCGATGACGGCCGGCGTGCCGTGGGTCAGCGTGCCGGTCTTGTCGAACACCATGGTGTCGATCCCGGCGAGCTTCTCCATATGGCCGCCGCTCTTGATGATCATGCCGTTGCGCGCGGCCAGCGTCATCGACGACAGCACCGAGGTCGGCGCAGCGACGCGGATGCCGGTGCCGTAATCGACGATCACCAGCGACAGGAAGCGGTTGAAATCGCCGGAGACCATCGCGGTGCCGGTGGCGAGCGCCAGCGTCGGGGTTACCAGCCGGTCGGCGAAGCGCTCGGCGTGGTTCTGCATCCTCGTGTCGCCGGTCGGGGCGGATTCGATCAGATGCACGATCTGGCCGGCGGTGGTGGTCGATCCGACGCGCAGCGCGCGCAAGGTGATCTGGCCTTCGCGGATCACAGTGGCGGCGAACGCGGCCTCGCCCTTGCCGCGATGCACCGGCAGGCCCTCGCCGGTGATGGTCTTCTGGTCGATCGTCGCCGAGCCCTCGAGGATCTCGCCATCGACCGGGATCATCTCGCCCGGATACACCACCACGATGTCGTCGACTTTCAGCTCCACAGCCGGGATCGACACCACCTCGCCGTCGCGGAGGATCCACGCCGTCTTCGACTGGAATTCCAGCAGCTGATCGATCGCCCGCTTCGAGCCCGCCGCAGTCAAGTCGCGGATCCAGTCGCCGAGCTTGATCAGCCAGGTGACGATGCATCCCGCCAGCGGATTGCCTTGCAGCACCGACGCGGTGATCGCGAGCGTGTCGAGCACGTCGATGTTGAGCCGGCTTTCATTGGCCCAGACCTTCCAGGCGCGCTTGGCGATCGGGATCGCGTTCCAGAGCATCAGCGGCATGTTGATCGCCGTGATCACCGGGTTGGCGCTGAACGCCATGAACAGCGACAGCGTCGGCAGCGCCAGCGGCGAGCGCTTCGAGACCTCCGGCACGCGCGGCGCGGACGTCTCCGGCACCGCGTGGCTCGCCAGCCCCTTGAGGTCGCGCAGGCCCATGCGCTTGAAATGATCCAGCAGCAGGCGGAGCTTCGGCTCCTGCGCCGGATCGTATTCCAGGACGAGGCTCGCGCAGTCGTAGTTGATCCGCGCGCTCCTGATGCCGTCCTGCGTCTTCAGCCATGCCAGGCAGGCTTCACCCAGCCCGTGATTGTGGCCGAGCGCGGGTATGCTGAGGCGAATGCGCCCAGGCATCGAATGGCGGAAGCAGAACTCCATGGCGTCGCACCCTTGCCCGTGGCGATCAGGCCATCGCGGGCTCGGCTTCGGCGTCGTCGTCTTCGCCGTGCATGTTCGCCTGGATCATGTGGTTGAGGGCGAAGATCGCAAGCGTGGCCCAAACCGGTGTCGCCGCGGTGGCGCCGACCTCGAAGATGGTGATGCCGGCGACACCCGCCGCGAGCAAGGTTTTCAGATCGACCACATTGCCGGTTGCGACCTTGATACCCCGGTCGATGCTTTTGAATTGGTCGACGATGACCTTGGCCGTGTGGGAGTGTTCGGCGAGGTACTCGGCCTCCTGCTCGATCTTGCTTGCGAGCGAGTCGATCTCGTTGGTCGGCGGCTTGTAGTGCCCGCCGGTGTGATGCTCGAGCTTGCCGTGAAACTCGTCGTGCTTTTCGGTGTCGTAGTGCAGCACCACGCTTCCCGTCGTCGGGTTGATCGCGACTTCGTGCACGCCGGGAATAACGCTGAAGGTTTGCTTGATCTGCTCGAGAAGCTCTGGATTTTCCTTGGCCGACGGTATCTTCATGCGGATACGGCCGGGGACCTGATGCGCGATCTGCAATTTCATCTTGGTCATCGCATTCCTCTCGCAGCAATTCGAAAGCCGGCGCCGGACTTAAAAATCCCGCCGTCGTCAAACGCGCTCGCACGCCGCGCCAGATATCAACGTTGCGGAGACGGCGGCCTGCGGCGTCGCCGTCTCACATGCAAATGTGTCGCGCAGCTCAGGCCGGGGACCGGCCGTCGGCGGCCTTGGGCGCCGGCGCGTCCTTCTCGGCCTTCACCTCGGCGACGATGTCGTGCACCTGCTCCTGCGCCTCGGCGAACATCTCGCGCGACTTCTGCGCCATCTTGTAGGTGCCGCGAACGGTCGACTTGAACAGCGGATTGAGGGCGGCGCCGAGCTTCGGCAGATATTTGGGTGCGGCGACCGCGGCGACGCCGAGTGCAAGTCCCGGGAGCAGGGCGGCCTCGAACACGGCAGCGCCCGCGGCGACCACCGCGACCACGGCCACCGTCTTGGCGACGCCGTTGCCTTCCTCGGCGGTGTCGTCGACCGCGTCTTCGTGGAAGGAGGTCTCGTGACTGCTACCATTGGTGTTCGGATTCATCGCAAATCCCTTATGGCGGGGCTCAAACAGCAAGTCCCTGTGACGGGCACAAATAGTTGTACTTCCACCAATACCGGCGGATTGAAATGGATTCATGACAGTTCGATTACAGCCGCCGGACGCCATGTGGCGCGCCAGATGACTTGTCTTTATTTGTGTGTTTCTTTGTTTCTGTACTTACATATTCTTCGGCGCTGCGGCGCGTTTGCTCCGCGTCGGAGCCGGGTAGCCGAAGCGATACTTGTATCTGTCGCGGCCTAGTCTTGCTGATCCCACATCACCGGCAGGTCCAATAGCCCACGAAACGCCCAGCCGCCGATCCGCGGCGGCCGGTCCTCGACCAGGCGGAGGTTCTTCAGTCGGCCGAAGATCGCGGGCAACGCGACGTCGGCGACCATGGCGCGCGACGCCCAGGCGCCGGCGCAGAAATGCGGCCCGGCGCCGAACGCGATGCTCTTGCTGGCGTCGCGACGGACGTCGAATGCATCCGGCCTGTCAAAATGCTTCTCGTCGCGATTGGCCGAGCCGAACATCAGGAACACGCGTTCATTGGGTTCGAAGGCGACGTCCCGGATCGTCCAGGGCTTTGCGATCCGCCGCGGCGACATGCCGATCGGCGAGATCCAGCGGGCATACTCCTCGAACACGTGCAGCCAGGGGATGGCACCGCTGCTGGCGAGCGCGAGCTGCTCGGGATGGGTCAACAGCGCCCACACCGTGCCGGCGATGGCGTCGCGCGGCTCGTTCTGCCCGCCCGAGATCGCAAGCTTGATGTTGGCGCGGATGCTTTCCATCGGCATGTCGGTCTGCAGCATCACGCCGAGCAGGCTGAGATCCGGCGTCTTGCGCAGCAGCGGCACCATGTCGTCGATATGGGCGTCGATGCCGGAGGTCGCGGCGTGGCAGCGCGCTTCGATGGCGGGGTCGCCCGTATAGTTGGCGATGCCGTCGATCATGCCTTGCGACCAGGCATTCATGTCCTGAAAGCGCATATTGGTGAGGCCGGTGATCGATTTCAGGCATTCGGCCGAGAACGGCAGCGCAAAGGCCTGCACGAAATCCACCACGCCGTCCGGATCGAGCTCATCGAGGATGCGCTGCGCGTGGCGCTCGAACTGCGCGGTCCAGTGCGACCTCACGGTCTTCGGCGAGATCGCCGGGAAGATCGCCTTGCGCTCATTCATGTGCGCATCGCCATCCTTGCGCATCATGTTGTGGCCCATCAGCCGGTTCATCAGCCCCTCGGGCTGGTGCGACGAGAATACGTCGATCTGCTTCTCCGAGACGAAGATGTCGTCGCGGCAGCACAACAGCGTGCTGCCGAGCTGCGGCACGAAGGCGATCGGGGCATCTTTCCGCATCCGCGCAAGCGCCGGATAGGGATCCTGCCAGAAGGCTGTGACGTCGACGTCGAAATGCGGTGCAGTGCTCAAGGGCGTGACCTCGGATTTTGGCGCCGAGAGTAGGCCGTCATGTGTCGCCGGTCTGTCCCCATGGTTTGGGACAGCGAGATGCTCAGTTCAGCTGGCGCACGGAGGCGATCAGCCGCAGCGCGATCGCGAACAGCTCGTTCTGCGCGCAGATGCCGAGCTTGTCGTAGGCGCGCCTGCGATAGGTGAGGACGGAGTGCAGGCCGATGCCGAGCTCGGCCGCGATCGCCTCCGAGCTGAGACCCGTGAGGATGCCGAGGCAAACCTCCTGCTCGCGTCCGGTCAGCTCGGCGAGCGGCGCGGCCGTCGCGAACAGGTTCTTCAGCCGGGCCATGGGATCGCCGTCCGATGCGGTGTCGCGCTGGAAGTGCCGCGCCACGGCAGCTGTGACCGCGGGCGCGACCGTGGTCAATCGCGCGATCTGCTCGCGGCTGAAACGGCCCTGGGCGGTGATCTGGTAGAAGTTGACATAGAAGCAGGTGTCGTCGATCCAGATCGCGGAGGCGAATTTGTCGACGATGTCGGAATCGTCGAAGAACAGCTTGCGGTAGCCATCGCTGTACATGCGGCGGGCGAAGGTCGGCAGCAGGATCGGCGCAGCCTGCGCCTGGCCCTCGAACACCGCATCGCGGTTCGGATCGGCCTGGTGGAAATGCCCGGCATAGGCGATGCCGAGATCGCGTCCGGTCGGGATGTTGCCGATATCGAGCAGGCATGCGGCCGAGCGCGGGCCTGCGAATGAGAACACCATGCAATGACCGACCCCGGCCACACGCCGCAGCGCACCGATCAGCGCCTGCGGAAAGCCGTCGCGGCCGATCGCCAGCAGCGCCGGCGTGATGTCGCTGATCGCAGAATTCGTGAAGGCGAAATCTGCCTTCATGGTGTCCTCCCGATTTGTTCCGGGAAGACTATCAGCGACATCGCCGCGGTGGAAGCCGGCCCCTCAGGCGCCGGGCACCTGGTCGAGGAATCCGGTGATGCTCCTGATCCGGCCGTCCTTCAGCACGGCAAAATCTGTCCCCTTGATCGGGCAGTCGACGCCGTCGGGGCCGAGCCCCCAGGAGAAGCGGACGTGGTCGCCGAAGCCGTTGGCCTCGCCGAGCAGCTTGAAGGAGAAATCGGGGAACTTCTGCTGCACGCCGGCGATCAGCGCATCGACGCCCGCATGGCCGTCGCCGCTCATCAAGGGATCGATATAGCGCGCATCCGCGGTCCAGCTCTCGCTCAGCATCTCGCGGCGCCGGCTCGGCGTGCGCTCGTTCCAGAGCTCGATATAGCGGCGGGCGATGGTGGCGTGGTCGGTCATGGTGGTCTCCTTCGATTGAAGCCGGATGGTTCGGCTGTCCGGACTATCGAAGGTTTGCTGCGTGCGATCGATTACCTCGGAAGTCATGCGCCAGCGCAGGCTAGGGCTTGATATAGGCCTCGGGGTCGCCGCGCGCATGCGCCTCCATCGCATCGAGGAAGCAGCGCGCTTTGGCCGGGACGAATTGCCGCGCCGGCAGCAGTGCATGCACGTTGAGCGGCTCGCAGGCATGATCCGGCAATAGCCGCCGCAGCTCGCCGGCGGCGACCGCAGCGCGGGTATAGCTCGCGGTCACCCGCAACACGCCATGGCCGGCGAGTGCCGCCTGCAGGCGGACATGCGCGTTCGATGAGGTGAGGCGCGCCTTCTCGACCTCGATATGGGCGACGGCGCCATCAGGCGCGGTGACGGCCCATGGCGTGTCGTTGGGGCCGGTCAACAGCGGCAGCTTTCGCAAATCCTCCAGCGTGCGCGGTTCACCGAACCTCTTGAGCAAGGCGGGTGCCGCGAACAGGCCGCGCTCGAGGCTGAAGACGCGGCGGATCACGATGCCGGCGGACGGCAGCGGCGCCTCCAGCATCGCGAACACGATGTCGTAATTCTCGGCGACAGGATTGACGATGTCATGCTCGACATCGATCCGGATCGAGAGCTCCGGATAGCGGCTCATCAACGCGCAGGCGACCGGACCCGCGTGATGCGCGCCGAATTCGTAGGGCGCCTTGATGCGCAGGGTGCCGGCGACCGTGCTGCTCATCGCCAGCGCTTCGCTGTGGGTGTCGTGCAGGGCTGCGAACAGCGGGCGGACCTTGCGATAGATGGTCTCGCCGACGTCGGTCAGCCGCAAATGCCGCGTGGTGCGCTCGATCAGCCGCAAGCCCAGATTGGTTTCCAGCCGCTGCACCGCAGCACTGAGGCTCGATTTGGGATGGCCGAGCACGCGTGCGGCCGCGGTGAAGCCGCCATGCTCGACAACCTCGCAAAACAGCTCCCAATCGCGCCATTCCATGGCCGATTGTCCATCCAGCGGTACAGTGTGTCCAGCCAAATCGGATTATCCAGACCGCCGCAATCACCTAACCTTGTCGTAACGAACATCGCATCGGGAGGGTGGCATGGCTGACGACGACGGAATTTTCCTGCGCAACAGCTGGTATGTGGCGGCGTGGAATCACGAGCTGATCGACGGCAAGAAGCTGGCGCGCACGATTCTGGAACGCCCGATCGTGCTCTATCGCGGATCGAGCGGCAAGGTCGTCGCGCTCGACGACCGCTGCTGCCATCGCGCCGCGCCGCTCTCGATGGGGCGCGTCGAGGGCGACGATATCAGGTGCATGTATCACGGCATGAAGTTCGCAGCCGACGGCAAGTGCATCCAGATCCCCGGCCAGGACAGCATTCCCGCCAAGCTCGGCGTGCGCAGCTATCCCGTGGTCGAGCGCTACAATCTGATCTTCATCTGGACCGGCGACCCCGAAAAGGCCGATCCGAAACTGATCCTCGACTATCCGCCGCTCGAGGACCCGAAATGGCGCGGGCTGCCCGGCTACATGCACTACAAGGCCAACTGGCTGCTGATCGTCGACAATCTCAGCGACTTCGCTCATCTCGCTTTCGTGCACACCAACACGCTCGGCGGCTCCGAGGAATACGCCTACAAGACCAAGCCGGTCGCGATCGAGAAGCTGGACGACGGTTTCCGCGTCGAGCGCTGGCACATGGGCGCCGAGCCGCCGCCGTACCACAAGAAGGTGATCCCGAACAAAACCGATGCGATCGATCGCCGCAACATCGGCCGCATGATCATTCCCGGCATCTTCACCTTGGACACCACGTTCGCGCCGGCCGGGCAGGGCGTCGAGAAGGGCGTTCAGGTCCCGGGCACGCGGTCCTATCGCAACGCGCAGTTCATGACGCCGGAGACGCGCTCGACCACCCACTTCTTCTGGAACTATTTGCACGATTTCGACATCGACAACCCGAATATCGCGCTGTCGCTGCGGCATAGTCTCGAAGAAGGCTTCAACGAGGACAAGGATATCATCGAGGCACAGCAGAAAGTGTTCGACGCCGATCCGAACTATCAGCTGCTCGCGATCGGCGCGGACGCGCCGTTGACTTATTTCCGCTGGTTGTTCGCGCGCAAGATCGAGGCGGAAGGCAGCGCTGCGCGCGCTGCCTGAAACGGCGCTGCCTGAAACGGAAATGGCGCGGGAGCCGTCGGCCGCCGCGCCATTGGTTTGGTCCAAGTCGATATCGCGGTCACTTCGCCGCGATCACCATGATCTCGACATTGTATTGCGGGGCCGCGAGCTTGGCCTCGACGGTGGCGCGCGCCGGCGTGTTGCCCGGCGAGACCCAGGCGTCCCACGCCGCGTTCATCTCGGGGAACGTCTTCATGTCGGTGATGTAGATGGTCGCGCTGAGGAGCTTCGACTTGTCGGTGCCGGCTTTCGCCAGATGGCCGTCGATGATCGACAGGATGTCCTTGGTCTGGTCGGTGACGCTGCCGCCCGCCGCCTTGCCGGCGACGACGCCGGCGAGATAGACGGTGTTGCCGTGCACGACGACCTGGCTCATGCGCGGGCCGGTCTCAAAACGCTGAATGCTCATTTGGGTCTCCACTTGAATGGCGGGCCCTCTCTAGCGCAGCAGCCCGCCCGCGGCTACTGCACAAATTGCAGCACCGCTCAGTGAAATCGTCCGAAATTGCACCGAGATCACCTCGGCGCAATCCTGCTGTCAAAATGCATTGGCCCAGCGCGCGAACAGCGCCACCCGCTCGGCCGGCCAGGCGCCGTCGCACGGCATGGTGCCGGCCTCGAGGCGCGCGAGGATCTGCTGACGGTGTTTCGCGACATCTTCCTCCTTCCAGAGGTCGAAGGCGAACAGCATCGAGTTGCGATCCATCGGTCGAAACAATGGCCGGATGTGCTGTTCGAACTGCACGGGCTCATCAGTGCCGGGTAGTGCCGGGATAACGTCCGCTGCGGCCGGCGCGTCGCTGGTATTCGCCGACGGCCGCGCGCCCGGCGTCGCGTTGCAGACCCACCACCAGCGCGGCACGGGCATGTTCGGCGGCGGTTTGGCGTCGGCGCCTGAGTTCTCCACCGCGATCCGCGAGCCCCATTCGATATAGGCGACGAAGGCGGCGCGGAATTCCGGATCCGACGGCAGCCCGGCATCGTCGGCGCTCTGCATCATGTAGATCGCCCACAGCGCGCGCTGCTCCGGCCTGATCTGCTTGCCGATGTGCTGCGAGACCATCCGCCGATAGCCGCCATAGCGCTCGGTGTAGAAGCGCGGGCCGCCGAACACTTCGCTGAGCCACGCCGCGACCCGTTCCGGATGGTCCGGCGACATCTCTGCAAACAACGGCCCGAGCAGCGGATCTTCCGGCACGTAACGGCTGTAGAAGATGCGCGTCATGTCGAGCAGCGCCGGATAGCCGCCGGCCCATTCGAACAGCGTCGGCTCGCGCAGCGGATCGGGAATGGGATCGCGGAACGCGACGCTCCAATGCATGCCGCCGCAGAACGGCTTGTTCAATGACGAGCCGCAGCGGCACAGGCTGACATGCTCGCGCGAGGCACCGGCATTCTGCGCGATGGCGGCGCCTTGCTCGTCGACCAACTCGACATCGCCGGTGATGCGGTACGGGCCGTCCTTCGAGACCTCGATCTGCGGCGATCGGCTGACATCGGACAAATTGGCGTCACGCGCAGGTCCGATGCCGATACCGAGCGCACCGGACGGGCACTTGCGCACGGCATTGACGAGATCGTCGAACCGCGCGCCGCTCGGGGTGACGAACGGTTCCGCCCCGAGATGAAATGCCGATCTGAGCCGGTCGGTGCAGAAGCCGGAATGCGCGCAGGTACCGCGATTGTCGAACACGAAAGCCTGCTGTCCTTCGTAGACATCGAGCTTGTCGGGCACTCGCCGCGGATCCTTGGCGTCGGTGAAGCCGCGTGCGACATGGCTGTCGTCGCAGAACGGCTTGGTCTGCGATTGGCCGCAGCGGCAGAGCCGCGCCGGTGCTTCGGCTGCGATCGGCACGCCGAGATGATCGACGATCGGGATACCGGGATCGGGCGCGTAGGGCCCGTTGTGTTCAATGACGATGCGCTTGCGCATCGCCCGCGGGGGAGAGCTATCCTCTGTCATGCCTTGCATTGGTCCCTGGGTTCGCCCAACCCGTGCAAAGCGTGCTTAGATGGATCGATGGCGGCTCTCAACGAACCAGATGGAAAGTGCCGTGGGAGAACGGGATGATACGCAAGACCAAGCGCAAATATGGTTGCCCGGTCGAGTTCTCGATCGACCAGCTCTCCGGCAAATGGAAGACGGTGATCCTGAGCCGGCTGAAAGTCCGTCCGATGCGCTATGGCGAACTGCGCCACGACATCCCGCAGCTCAGCGACAAGGTCTTGACCGAGCGGCTGCGCGATCTCTGCAATTCCGGCTTCGTGAAACACGAGCGCGCCGGCGGCTCCTCACGCTACTGCCTGACCAAGCGCGGCGAGATGCTGAAGCCGATGCTGCAGGCGCTCTACGATTGGGGACAGGCGAATGCCGACACGTTCGGCGTCCGCTTCCTCGGCGCGGAGGTGGATTAGAGCTGGAGCGCGTTGCCAAAATATCGAAAACAACCCCATGCAAAGGAGCCAGCGGCCGCGGCCGGTGTTCGACCAGGCAGTGTTCAGCCAGGCAACTTGACACGTCGGGCAACTCAGGGATATTATTCCAATATTCCGAAATCGTGGAGGCGCGCCCTCATTCATCATCGGCGAGTTCGTAGCGCTTGGTTCGGCGCAACGCATTCTCTCAACGTCCGGCTGGCCTGGACAGGACAGCCGCCGGCCAGCCGCGTATCGATGGCCACGTGTCGCTCAGGGGCGAACGCGGATGATCGTATTTCCTTTGCGTCGCCTGGTCGGATTTAACGCAGCGACGGCCTCGTCGAGGGGCGAGACGTTGCCGATGTTCGTCCGCAGCCGTCCGTCCCGCACCCGCTGCACGATCTCACTCAGTTGGGAACGATCGGACTCGACGACGAAATCGACTGCCAGGCCGTTGGAAGGGCGCGCCTCGGCCGGCCCAACGATCGTCACCAGTGTTCCTCCGCCTTGAATCAGTTTTACGGACCGCTTCTGGATTTCACCGCCGATCACGTCGAACACCAGATCGACTTTGCCGACGTCCTCCAGGGCGTCGTTGTCGAGGTCGACGAACTCCTTGGCGCCGAAGTCGAGCACGGTCTGACGGTCGGCGGACCGCCCGGAGCCGATGACGTAGGCGCCGGCCTCTCGTGCGAGTTGCGTCACCATCGACCCGACGGCGCCGGCTGCGCCGTGTGCGAGGACGCGCTGCCCGGCCTGAAGGCGCCCGTGCTGGAATAGCCCTTGCCAAGCCGTCAGGCCCGAGACCGGGAGGCTTGCGCCCGTTGTGAAGTCAACGTCGCCCGGAAGCGGCGCGAGGTTGCGTGCCTCGATCGCCACGTACTCGGCCAGCGTGCCGTCGCGATACCAGTCCGCCAGACCGAACACCCGCTGTCCCACCGACAGTCCCGTCGTGCCATATCCGAGAGCGGTGACCACGCCGGCCAGCTCGTGCCCGGGGATCGACGGTGTTCGGTCGCGATCGAGCCGATCGGTCCAGGTCGAGGGCCACGCCAGCTCGGTCGGGACAAATCCCGACGCATGAACCTGAACGACGACGTCGTTGATCGCGGCCTGCGGCGCGGGCCGGTCCACCAGCTTCATCCCGGCCGTTCCCGTGGCCTGGTCCGTTACAACGATCGCCTTCATGGGAATTGCTCCTTCGTCTTTGTCGCTTTGGTGGAACCGTGGGGGCGCCGGCTATCCGGGAAACTGCCAAGGCAGTTCGGTGGCAGTTCGGTCGCCTGCTACAAGCGAATAGATGCGCTGCGCCGGCGCATAAAACAGTACCAAGATTGCGAATTGCGGCTGTACCAAGCGCGATCTCGATGCGTTACGGCAGCGTCTGACCCATGCCGGAAGTAGGCCGCCCAATCGTCTTTTCGCCGAGCGGGCGACGCAGCAAGCTGTACCGACCAGCGCGACCGCGCTAAAGTTGTAGATACGCGCCTGTGCACGAATGGAAGGACAGTCTGTCGTGAGAATCGAAAGCCACGAAACATCAGGTGCAGAAGGATATGGTCTGGCCACTGTTGCGAATAATGGGACTGTCCTCGATACCTGGTTCCCGAATCCCATACTTGGCAGTTCTTTTGGTCCATCCGGGTCGGCGGTTCTGACAGCCGAGCAAGCCAGTGCCGCCTTGGGATCGAGAATCGCGGCGTGTTTGCCGACTGATCGCCGCCGTGCGGTCTCCACGATTCCAGTCAGGACCGTCATCGAGGACTTGGCTCAATCTCCGCGAGATGCTCACGACGTCTATTTGCGCCTTCACCTTCTAAGTCATCGTCTCATCCAGCCACACCGGGCCAGTCTGGACGGAATATTTGGCATCCTTGCAAATGTCGCCTGGACTTCCCTGGGGCCATGCCTGCCCGATCAGGTCGAAGAGCTGCGCTGGGCAGCTCGCGCATCTTCTGTGGTTTTGGAAGTACGAAGTATCGATAAGCTGCCGCGCATGACCGACTATGTCGTGCCGGAAGGCATCCGTATCGCTGACGCCAACCGCGTCCGATTGGGCGCCCATTTGGGACGCGGAACGACCGTGCTCCATGAAGGTTTCTGCAACTACAATGCCGGAACCCTGGGAACTTCAATGGTTGAGGGACGGATCAGTGCAGGCGTCGTGGTTGGCGATGGTACGGATGTCGGCGGTGGTGCATCGATCATGGGCACCCTTTCCGGTGGCGGCAAACAAGTCGTATCCATAGGCGAGCGCTGTTTGCTGGGCGCCAATTCCGGTACGGGTATCGCACTTGGCGATGATTGCATCGTGGAGGCCGGTTGTTACGTGACAGCGGGCACGCTCGTCCGACAGGTTTCGGGAGAGGTTGTAAAGGCCGTCGAGCTATCCGGTAAATCCAATATTCTCTTCCGACGCCACTCACAGACCGGGGCGGTCGAAGCAATTCCGCGCAACAAATCATGGGGCAGTCTCAATCCGGCCCTTCACGCCGTCAAATAAGACTCCAGAAGAGATATCGAGACTTATTATGCTTCGTTTGCTGAGACCAAATTGTCGCGGGCGCACTTTGCCTCGCGCCGAGCGCTCTCGGTCATCCGCAAGCGTCAGTCGATCGAGCAACTGCCTGATCTTGAAGCCGGTGGAGGATCGCTCTGACCGTTGCGCCAGCAGTGCGCCTCTGCTTGTCTTTCGCCCGCGGATATTCACTGAGGCTGTGCCCCCGACCAACTCGCGAGTCATTCGGAGGGAATGGTCCGGTTGGAGGAGAGCTTAGGTATCCTCAGTCAGTGACGCCTCGTCGCATGACGTGAGTGATGTCGCCGCACGGATATTCGCGGCCCTAACACATCTTGGGGCGGTGTCTCAGCCATCGCCGCGTTGGCGCTGAAGCCGGGCCTGCGATCTGAATAGATCGAGAAGTTTGGATCCTGAGCCGATGCCGCAGCCGGCTCCGAGACCTGCGCCGACGCGGGCATCAGCTTGACCGTGGCAAGAACCAGCACTGCGCCTAATATTTTGAGCTTGGTCATCGACGCTCTCCTGTCGCCGGTCCTCAAAGAGCCGACGTTTGTTGCCTCGGACGCTGCGCAGTTAGCAGGCAGCTTGCCACCGGAAAATTCCGAGGCTCGATTGTAGTGTCCCTTACCAAGATTTGGGGACACATGTTCGGGATTTGAAGAGGTCGATCATGTTGCAGCGCCGACGCCATGAGGCATCCATATCAAATGCGGGAGTAAAATTGCCGCTACCGGCCACCTATGCATCGTGTTGGCGGACATGACAGCGGCGTCGGTCGAAGTCCGCTTCTCGCGAAGCGTTAGCGGACGATGCGACCTTGGTCTTCGGGTGCGCAGACAGCCTCGAGGATTGAAGTAGAGGATATTCTTTCGAAGCGTGTCCGTCCCTCGAACTCAGGAGGGAAATACGCGTCAAACGCAAAGCCCGACAAATCGACGCTAAATCGCCTCGCCAGGAATTCTAAGTCATCGATGGCGTTGTCGCCTCAAACGCCAAGGTCATGGTATAATCTCGTGTCCACACTCCAGCCAGCTATTTCGTGCTCGGAGTGGCCGAAAGCTTTGAGATAGGCGTAAACGGCGGCACTGCGTTGAATTGGTGCGCCCATCGATCGATACCGCTACTTGATGGCGACAGCGCAAACGCATACTAGGACAGAACGGCTAGCAAGTCCGCTTTTGACCCGAAGCCGACCTTGGGTTGATTCTGGGATAGAAATCGGCAGTGTTCGCGGCCGTATTCACAGGATGAGCATCATCAAACCAACAGGACTTCGTCCCGGCTGGCGGAAGCTTATGATCGCGGTTTACGTGGCGGTGGTAGCGACGCTGGCCTACGGGGCATGGATGTATCCTGATGCACCGCTTCGCAAATGTAGTGTTGGGATCGAGACCTACTGCGGCAAACAGGGCAAAGAGCATACCCTGTCCGAGTACGAGGGCTTTCGAGGATGGCAGAACGGGCTCTTCGGTATTGTGGGGCCGATCGCCGTCGGCCTTCAGCTCCTGGCTGTCCTTTTTGGCAGGGAGAGAAAGAGATGAGCTAGGGAGATTGGAGCATGGGCGACGGACATAGGAATTTGTTTCTTTCGTTTTCCTTTCACAGGCATACGCTCGATCCATTCTTACGATGTCATGGGGCTATCGTTCGATGGGCCTCAAGCGCAATCGAAGCGCATTCCCATCGGGAGGAGCCTATACGTTGGGTCAAACTGGTATTCATAAAAGACGAACTGGAATGGAGATGGCGGTTTCCGTCTCTTGAGCGTTCAGAAGGTCGAATTGATTTGTGCTTCCGCGAATTCGAAGCCGAAGATTGGAGAACGCGGGCCGGTAGCGGTCGCACCGACATCTCTGCGGCCTTGATCCTTCCACAAAGGCAATTGAACGAGATGCGGACTGCGGTTGCGCGCTACACGCCTGATTGGGACATACGGCTCAATTGGTGCATGGGTTTTCGCAGCGAGCAGTTTGCATTTCCGGCGTCACGCGACATTTCAGCCAATCGTTCCGTCGCTCCCTGGGTAAAGCGGCTGACAGTTGAGTCTGTAGAACTGACGCTGGTGCAAATATGTTGCGAGCGCATCGAGCCTGCCAAGGCTGCCGAGCTTGTCGATCAATACTGGGCTGCTCCGAGGAAGATCGCTTACTCGACCATTTTACAAACCTAAATCCCGTAGCCCGGGCGAGCGGAGCGACCCCGGGGCCGCTGCGGGAGCTGATCCCCGCATTGGTGCTCTCGCTATTGTAGAACCATCAGCGGCGTGCCTTACGGTAGCATTTGCCCGCTCGTAGGACGAAGCGGTGGCGAGTTGGTGAATAGCGGTTGTTGGCGCCCTCGCGGACATCTTAGCGGTGTTAGATCATGTCGCCTGCTGACCCGAAGACGACATCAAGTCGCGTTAGACTTAGAGACGATCTGTTTGCACGCGAACTCTTGGTTCGCTGGTTATCTTTGCTCCTAGCAAACCCGCTCCGGCGAGAAGCCAAGCGACGAACGGATGCCAGAGTGGAAACAGCACGAGAGTCGCCCAATGCATCCCCGGATGACCCGTCTGAACGGGGTCCAAGAATACCACGCCGTTAACCCAACAGTCGGAGGGCCGCAGCACTCCGTCATTGTGGCTGCCGGACCAAATGCACGATTGCGGTGCTCCGGCCGATGATCCGTCCGGGTTAAAGAATTCGATTTGCTTGGTACGGGCCGCGGCGATGGCGATTCGTCCGTCTGCGGTCAGTCCAATCGAGAACATTCCGCCAGCACTGTGAACAAACCAGCCGGTTTCGAAGCGACCATCGATGTACCTCTGGACCCGCGCTGTTGGGATCGTGGCTGTAAACGTTCGGTCTCCTGGACCCAAAATGCTGGTCGTTTCAAAAGACGCCGGCAGTTCGATTTGCTGCAGCCATGCCCCGGTTAGCGGCAGGAAAAGAGGAGCGACAAAGCCCAAGATCCCAATGCCCACTAGCACTCCGCATAGCACATGACCGCGAGAGGCCAATCGGACTGCGCCAACCAACCACACGATCAGAACGAAGAGGGGGATGAGACCGAACAGGTAGCCCATATACTTCCTCTGCGAAACGCTCTCTAAGAACCAAGGGTTGGCTTATTTTGAATCACGGCTGGTTTACAGCAACTTCAATGGTTCCGATTATAGCGAGCTTAGAACTGCTCTGCGAAATAACTCATCCAAGTTAACTTCGCCTTTTGAACCCGGAACGGACCTAGCGCTGTGTGAGCTAGTTCGTTGTTGACCCAACGCAGCATAACTCTACGCTGCTACCTTAGGTAAAGGTCAGCTATTGGCCTACGCGATGCGCACCTTGAGACTTCAGGATGGTCGAGTATTTCATCTATCGCAATACGCACCGTAAGCGCGCACGAACGCATCTTGCTGAATGCACGATATGCGATCACGGTCGTTGGCAACCGACCGATATCAACAGTCAGCCAGGCATTTGGCTAGGCCCATATGACCGTAATCAGGCTTTCGCCGTCGTGAAGCAAATAGCTGACGAAGGGGTTGATGTTCAGCCTTGCAATAGATGCAAACCTTGAACCTGGGTGTAAGGCCCCCATCGTCGCCTTTGACCCATCACGACATACTGCGACGCCGCACGAACCTCGTCACTAGAGCGGACGTAGTTGCCAGTCACATGACGCCGCTGGGCTTATAGGTGCAAAGCCTACCCCACCGCCTTCGCCGCCGCGCGTCCCGCATTGCGGCCCGAGAACAGGCAGCCGCCGAGGAACGTTCCCTCCAGCGAACGATAGCCGTGCACGCCGCCGCCGCCGAAGCCGGCGGCTTCGCCGGCCGCGTAGAGGCCGCTGATGATCCGGTGGTCGTTGCCGAACACCCGTGAGTCGAGATCGGTCTCGAAGCCGCCGAGCGTCTTGCGGGTCAGGATGTTGAGCTTCACCGCGATCAGCGGGCCGTGCGCGGGATCGAGAATCCGATGCGGCTTGGCGGTGCGGATCAGTTTGTCGCCGAGATAGCGGCGCGCATTGTGCAGGTTCATCACCTGCGCGTCCTTGACGAAGGGATTTGATATCTCGCGGTCGCGCGCCTCGATCTGCGTCTTGATGGCATCGAGCGTTAGGAGATTGCTGCCGGCGAGCTTGTTCATGGCAGTGACGAGATCGGCGAGATTGTCGCGCACGATGAAGTCGGCGCCGTGCTGCTTGAACGCTTCCACCGGCGCCGGCGCGCCCTTGTTGGTGGCGCGCTTGATGGTCATGCGCCAGCTCTTGCCGGTCAGGTCCGGGTTCTGCTCCGAGCCCGAGAGCGCGAACTCCTTCTTGATGATGCTCTGGGTCAGGATGAACCACGAGTAATCGTAGCCGGTGCTCATGATGTAGTGCAGCTGCCCGAGCGTGTCGGAGCCCGGGAACAGCGGCGCCGGCAGCCGCTTGCCTGTCGCGTCGAACCACATCGACGACGGCCCCGGCAAAATACGGATGCCATGGCGCGGCCAGATCGGATTCCAGTTCTGGATGCCCTCGACGTAATGCCACATGCGGTCGCGGTTGATCAGCCGGCCGCCGGCGCCCTCGGTGATGCCGATCATGCGGCCGTCGACATGCTCGGGCACGCCTGAGATCATGAACTTCGGCGGCGTGCCGAGCCGCGTCGGCCAGTTCTGCCGCACCAGGTCATGATTGCCGCCGATGCCGCCGGACGCGACGATCACCGCTGGCGCACGCAGTGAGAAGTCGCCGACCACATTGCGCGAGGAACTCTCGCCGCGCGCGACACCGGTCGGTTCCAGGATCGCACCGCTGACGCCATCGACCGCGCCGTTGGTCACGCTGAGCGCATCGACGCGATGGCGGAACTTGAAGACGAGGCGTCCGGTCTTCGCGGCCTCGCGCGCGCGGCGTTCGAACGGCTCGACGATTCCGGGGCCGGTGCCCCAGGTGACGTGAAAGCGCGGCACCGAATTGCCATGGCCCATCGCGTCATAGCCGCCGCGCTCGGCCCAGCCGACGATCGGGAACAGGCGATGGCCCATCGCGCGCAGCCAGTCACGCTTCTCGCCCGCGGCGAAGGCGACATAGGCTTCGGCCCATTGGCGCGGCCAATGGTCTTCCTCGCGATCGAAGCCCGCGGTGCCCATCCAGTCCTGCAGCGCAAGCTCGGGCGAATCCTTGATGCCGAGCCGCCGCTGTTCCGGCGAATCGACCAGGAACAGGCCGCCGAACGACCAGAACGCCTGGCCGCCAATGCTCTGTTCGCCTTCCTGGTCGAGCACGATGACGCGCTTGCCGGCGTCGGCGATCTCGGTTGCGGCGACCAGGCCGGCCAGGCCGGCGCCAACCACGATCACATCTGCATCGTCAGCCATTTTTGATTCCCCCAGCCCCAAGTGATGCCCCAAGGGATTGAAGACCGCGTCATTGCATGTGGTCAACGCCAAATGGCCCTTGCCTGTGGCGGTGGGGCATCAAGCAGATGCGCCGACATGTTCCAGTTTGGGACCTTTGGGTTCGCAACTGCAGCGCGCGCGCAACACCCAATTTGAATTTGTTTTGATGGGCTACCCTCGTCTGGACAAAAATCCGCTTCCGCAACACGCTCGCTATAACTTGCATCACAAGACCAACAGATTCGGTTTCGACTGGGGCTGGCCAATGAGGTTGATGACGGGGTTGCTCGCTGCGGTTCTGCTGCTGGCGGGAGTGGGGGCGTCGCAGGCGGTGGTCAGGATCGCCGACGATCGCGGCGGGCGGATCGGAACCTACGTCGATCGTTTTCAGGACATGCGCGCCTCGGGCGATACCGTGATCATCGACGGGCTCTGCGCCTCGGCCTGCACCATCCTGCTCGGCAAGATTCCTCACGACCGGATCTGCGTTACTTCGCATGCCAGCCTCGGCTTCCATGCGGCCTGGGACTACGGCGACGACGGGCGCGCGGTGACCAATCCCGAAGCCACCCACATGCTCTATCTGATGTACCCGCCGGCAGTGCGGAAATGGATCAATGCGCGCGGCGGCCTGACCCGGCGCATGATCTTCCTGCACGGCAAGCAGCTCGAGGCGATGTACAAGCCCTGCTACCTCAACGCACAGGCCAGCGCGCACTGAGCTGCTTGAACTCTCCGTCATGGCCGGGTTTGTCCCGGCCATCCACGTCTTTGCGCCCGGCAAAGCAAGACGTGGATGCCCGGGACGAGCCCGGACATGACGAATCGAGAACGAACCCCTCAGCATCACGTGATCGGGGGTCTCACCATCACGCTTGCCCGCTGCCTGAACCGGGCTTATTTCAACCGCATGGCCCAGCCGATCTCCGTCCAGCCCCACGACGTGGCCGTTCCGGCACAGGGCCGGCTGGCGTCCGCGATCCTTTGGGGCGCTGCCGGCCTCGGTGGGCTTGCGCTGGTCGCCGCCGCGGCGCTCTGGTTCCACTACGGGACCGCGGTGTTCTTCGAAATGATCACGGCCGGCATCTCCGCCTGCTTCTGACAAGGATGTCCTGACATCATGCCCCGGACCGCCCGCCCGCTGGTAATCTTCACCGCCTTCGCCGCCAGCCTGGCGGTCGGCCTGTTCCTCACGCTGTGGCTGGTCGGCGGCCTGCGCACCGTGGCCGCGCCGGCCGCGATCGGCGGCCCGTTCCAACTCACCGACCAGTCTGGCCAGGCCGTCACCGACAAGGACCTCAAGGGCAAGCCGACCTTGATCTTCTTCGGCTTCACCCATTGCCCCGATGTGTGCCCGACGTCGCTGTTCGAGATGTCGGAGGTGCTCCGCGCGATGGGCAAGGACGCCGACCGGGTGAACACCTATTTCGTCTCGGTCGATCCCGAGCGCGACACCCAGGCTGCGATGAAGGACTACCTTTCGAGCTTCGATCCGCACCTCAAGGGCCTGACCGGCGATCCCGCCTCGATCGCCAAGGTGCTGTCGGAATACCGGGTCTACGCCAAGAAAGTCCCGCTCAAGGATGGCGACTACACGATGGATCACACCGCGCTGATCTATCTGATGGACCGCGACGGCCATTTCGTCTCGCCGTTCAACCTGAAGCGATCGCCCGAAGAGGCGGCCACCGACCTGAAACGGTACCTCTGAGCCCGACTTCGGCTTTTTGTTTGAGCATGATCATTTCGGAAAACCGCTTCACAGTTTTCCGGATCATGCGGCAGAATTAACCCAATCGGCGCTCGCATCACGCGCCGGATGGTCTATAAGGCCGCCCAATTCCCTTGAAATCGTTATTTGATGCCAGATCAGCCGACCCAGCCTTTTGCCATCCGTTCGCGCCAAGCCACCGTGCTGGCCGCAGCGATGATCTCGGCTGCGCTGCTGGCCGGCCCCGCAACGGGGCAGACACCGCCTGCGCAGCCGCCGGCGGCAAAGACCGCTCCCGCTCCGGCCCCGAGTGCAAGGCCGGCCCCGGCGCCGGCCGCTCCTGCCGCACCTCCGGCGGCCGCGGTGCCGGCGGCCCCGCCAAAGGCCGCGGCTGCGCCGCAGGCGGTGCCGGGCTTCTGGGACCCGCGGCGCCGGCCAGACCGGCCCGATCTGTCGCGCCTCACCGTGATCCGCTTCCTGACCGAGACAGACTATCCGCCGTTCAACTTCACCGGACCCGACGGCAATCCGGCCGGCTTCAATGTCGACCTGGCGCGCTCGCTGTGCGACGAGATCAAGGTCACCTGCACCATCCAGATGCGCCGCTTCGAGACCCTGGTCGATGCGCTCGCCACCAACCGGGGCGACGCGATCATCGCCTCGATGGCGGTGACGCCGCAGCTGCGCGCCAAGGTCGATTTCACCGATCCCTATTACCGCGCGCCGGCGCGCTTCGTGTCGCGCCGCGACAATGTGATGGCGGAAATCCGTCCCGAATATCTCGAGGGCAAGAAGGTCGGCGTGATCGCCGGCTCCTCGCACGAGGCCTATCTCAAGGCGATGTTCACCGACGCCGAGATCCATTCCTATCCCGATAACGACGCGCTGCGCGCGGCGCTTCGCCGCGGCGAGGTCGATCTGATCTTCGGCGACGCGATCTCGCTGGCGTTCTGGGTCAACGGCACCGACTCCGCCGAATGCTGCGCCTTCTCCGGCGGCCCCTTCATCGAGAGCCGCTATTTCGGCGAGGGCGTCGGCATCGCCGTGCGCAAGGGCAACGATCTGCTGCGGCAGTCGCTGAACTGGGCGCTGTTCCGGATCTGGGAAAAAGGCCGCTTCACCGACCTCTGGCTGCGCTATTTCTCGATCAGCCCGTTCTGACGGCTGGCGTGAATCCGTAGGGTGGGCAAAGCCAACGGGTCGCGCGAAAGCGCGCCCGATGACAGGCTCAGCGTGCCCACCTCGTCTTGCACGGCCGGTGATGGTGGGCACGCTGCGCTTTGCCCACCCTACGAATGTTGCGCCGTCGTTTTGCATTTTGCCGCGAAAGCGTTAGTTTCGCGGCCCTTTTTGGAGAGAAGCTGAAGCGATGTCCGTGATTGATCCAGCCTTTAGCCCGAGCGACCTGCGCGCGCTCGCCGAACAGTCCAACGCCTGGCCGTTCGAGCAGGCGAAAGCGATTGTGGCGCGGCTGAAGAAATCCCCGAAGGACGAGGTGCTGTTCGAGACCGGCTACGGCCCGTCCGGCCTGCCGCATATCGGCACCTTCGGCGAGGTCGCGCGCACCACCATGGTGCGCCACGCCTTCCGCGTGCTCACCGAGGACAAGATCAAGACGCGCCTGCTCGCCTTCTCCGACGACATGGACGGCCTGCGCAAGGTGCCGGACAACGTGCCCAATCGCGAGATGATGGCGACCCATCTCGGCAAGCCGCTGACCCGCGTGCCGGATCCGTTTTCGAACGAGCATCCCTCGTTCGGCGCCGCAAACAATGCGCGGCTGCGCGCATTCCTCGATCATTTCGGCTTCGACTACGAGTTCGCGAGCGCAACCGACTACTACACGTCGGGCCGCTTCGACGCGACGCTGCTCAAGATGCTTGCCGCCTACGACAAGGTGATGGCGATCATCCTGCCGACATTGGGACCGGATCGCCGCGCCACCTATTCGCCGTTCCTGCCGATCAGCAAGACCACGGGCGTCGTGCTGCAAGTGCCGATGATCCGCCGCGATGTCGCGGCCGGCACGGTCACCTATGTCGATCCCGACACCGGCCAGGAGGTCGAGACCACGGTCACCGGCGGCAACGTGAAGTGCCAGTGGAAGGCCGACTGGGCGATGCGCTGGGTCGCGCTCGGCGTCGACTACGAGATGGCGGGCAAGGACCTGATCGATTCAGTGAAGCTCTCCGGCCAGATCGCCCGCGCGCTCGGCGGCACGCCGCCGGAAGGCTTCAACTATGAGCTGTTCCTCGACGAGCAGGGCCAGAAGATATCGAAGTCGAAGGGCAACGGGCTCACCATCGACGAGTGGCTGCGCTACGCCTCGCCGGAATCGCTGTCGCTGTTCATGTATCGCGAGCCGAAGGCGGCGAAGCGGCTGTTCTTCGACGTCATCCCGCGCGCAGTTGACGACTATCAGCAGTTCGTCGACGGCTTTGCCAGACAGGAGCCGCGGCAGCAGTTGCAAAATCCGGTCTGGCACATCCATGCCGGCAAGCCGCCGCACGCCGACATGCCCGTCACCTTCCAGCTGCTGCTGACCTTGGTGTCGTCGTCGAATGCGGAGAATGCCGCGACGCTGTGGGGCTTTATCGGCCGCTACCGTCCCGGCGTGACGCCCGAGAGCCATCCGAAGCTGGATGCGATGGTCGGTTACGCCATCAACTATTATCGCGACTTCGTGGCGCCGACCAAGCAGTTCCGCGAGCCGACCGAAGGCGAACGCGTCGCATTGCAGGACCTGCGCGATGCGCTCGCCAGCCTGCCGCTCGGCGCGACCGCGGAAGACATCCAGAACGTGGTCTACGAGATCGGCCGCCGCGAGCCGTTCCTCGACACCGTCAAGAAGGGCAAGGACGGCCGCCCCGGCGTCTCGCTCGACTGGTTCAATATGCTCTACCAGGTGCTGCTCGGCCAGGAGAAGGGCCCGCGCTTCGGGTCGTTTGTCGCGGTCTACGGCGTGCAGAACGCAGTCAACATGATCGACGGCGCGCTGGCGCGGTCGGCGTAGCGATTGCGTAGGGTGGGCAAAGCGAAGCGTGCCCACCCTCACAAGCCGCGCAAGATGTGGTGGGCACGCTGACGCTTTGCCCACCCTACGGGTGCGGTCCAAGCCCGTAAAATCCGGATGGCAGCTCATCGGCAATTACACCGGAGCTTTGCGCCGGATTGCGCTACACTCGTTCCATAAAATCAACATGGGAGCACGCGCATGCAGTTCAGGGTTTCGCCGGCATCGTTACAAAACGACAGCAGCGCCGAGGAATGGCAGGCGCGGGTCGATCTCGCGGCGGCGCATCGGCTCGCCTTCAACCACGGCTTTTCCGAAGGCATCTTCAATCATCTCACCTTGGTGGTGCCGGGCCGCAGCGATCGCTACTATCAGATCCCGTTCGGCATGCACTGGTCGGAGGTCACGGCGTCCTCGTTCATGGAGGTCGGCATCGATGATGGAAAGGTGAAGCGCGGCGAGGGCGAGGTCGAGCGCTCCTGCTATTGCATCCATGCGCCGATCCACAAGGCGCTGCCGCAGGCGAAAGCCGTGTTCCACACCCATATGCCGTTCGCGAGCGCGCTGACGCGGCTGGAGGATCCCCGCATCAAGGAGATCGGCCAGACCGAAGTCGGGCTGTCGGAGGCGATCGCCTATGACGATCTCTACACCGGACCGGCGCTCGATCCGGCCGAGGGCGCGCGGCTGGCGCAGGTGATCGGCAACAAGTCGATCCTGTTCATGGCCAATCACGGCATCTCGACGGTCGGCGCGACCGTCGCGGATGCTTACGACCGGCTCTATTACACCGAGCGCGCCGCGCAGGTGCAGATCTACGCGATGTGGACCCAGCAGCCGCTGAAGCAATTGCCGGCGCAGGTGGTCGAGAAGACCAAGCGCGATTTCCGCGACGATCACCTCTACAACGGCCCGAGCCCGTCGCAGCGGCATTTCGATGCGCTGAAGCGGATGCTGGACCGCAAGGAGCCGGACTACGCGACGTAGTTCGCCTCAAACACCGCCGTCGTCCCGGCGAAGGCCGGGACCCATGACCACGAATGGTTGTTGTTAGAAAGCCGTCTCGCCGCTTGCCCATTGCGCCGGCCGCCGCGTATGGGTCCCGGCCTGCGCCGGGAGGACATCGGTTTTGTGGCGAATGAGTCGCGTCGCTACTGGCTCACCCACACGATCCGCGCGATCCATTCGACCTCCTCGGCATCCAGCATGCGGTCGGGATGCTCGGGGTTCAGCGATGCGAGCTCCAGGAGCTTGGCGCTGCGCCGCTTCAGCTCCTTCACCATCACCTCGCCGCCTGAGGTGCGCACCACGACGCGATCGCCGCGGCGGATCGCGGTGGCGGGCGAGACCACGATGATGTCGCCCTCGCGATAGGCCGGCTTCATCGAATCGCCCTCGATCTCCAGCGCATAGGCGTGCTCGTCGCTGGTCCCGGGCAGCGCGATCTCGTCCCAACCCTTGCCGGCGGGAAAGCCGCTGTCGTCGAAATAGCCGCCGGCGCCGGCCTGGGCGAAGCCGAGCAGCGGCACCGACTGGCCGCCGCGGCCGCCATCGCCCAACAGCTGCACGAAGGTCTCCATGCTGGCATTGGTCGCGGCCAGCGCCTTCGAGACCGACTCGGTCGACGGCCAGCGCTCGCGCCCGTCGCCGGTGATGCGCTTGGATTTGTTGAACGTGGTGGGGTCGAGGCCGGCCCGCTTGGCGAGGCCGGACGGCGACAGTCCGGCGCGCTCGGCGAGCCGGTCGAGCGCCGCCCAGACCTGGGCGTGGGTGAGGGGGCGAGCGGCTTTGGGTTGTTTGGCCATCGAGGGCATCCCGGGAAAGCTCTAGGAATTATTACCTCAAACCGGCCGTCTCTGCAATTCTGTCGAGAGGTATTGCGCAGCGCCGCTTGAGTTGCGGCGCCGCCGCCGATACGGTCGCCCGCGTCTGGGGACCATCGGTCAATCCGGATAAAAGCCCAAGAGACTCAAGGACAAACAAGAGACTCAAGGACAAAAGGGAACGTCGGCACGTGCCTATGATCTACAAAATCACCCCCGCCTCGGCCTGGCGCGAGGCCGAGCGGCAGGGCGTGTACCGGGGCAGTGCGGACGACCTGCGCGACGGCTACATCCATTTCTCCACCGCCTCCCAGGTCGCCGAGACTGCCCGTAAGCATTATTCCGGGCAGACCGGTCTATTCCTGGTCGCGGTCGATGCCGATGCGCTCGGTGACGCGCTGCGCTGGGAGCCGTCGCGCAACGACGAATTGTTTCCGCATCTCTATGGCGAGCTCGACCTCGGCGCGGTCACCGAGATCCTCGATTTGCGCGCACGCTCCGACGGCGGCCACGATGTTCCGGAGTTGAAGCCGTGATCCGCGCCTTCGACGCCTTCTCGCTGCCGCTGCTGCGCTGGTTCGATCCCGAGGATGCCCACCGCATGGCGATCCAGGGCTTGAAATTGCTGCCGCCGATCCGGCAGCGGGTGGACGATCCCAAGCTCGCGGTGCGCGCCTTCGGCCTGAACTTCCCGAACCCGGTCGGCATGGCGGCAGGCTTCGACAAGAGCGCCGAGGTGCCCGATGCACTGCTGCGGCTCGGCTTCGGCTTTGTCGAGATCGGCTCGGTGACGCCGAAGCCGCAGGCCGGCAACCCGAGGCCGCGGCTGTTTAGGCTCGAGCGCGACGAGGGCGTGATCAACCGGATGGGCTTCAACAATGATGGCGCGGACGCCGTGCTGCGCCGGCTCGCCACCCGCGCCAGCGGCGGCGGCATCATCGGCGTCAATGTCGGCGCCAACAAGGATTCATCCGACCGTGTCGCCGACTATGTCAAGCTGATCGAGACCTTTGCGCCGGTGGCGAGCTATTTCACCGTCAACGTCTCCTCGCCGAACACGCCGGGCCTGCGCAACCTGCAGCAATCGGCCGCGCTCGACGATCTCCTGTCGCGCGTGATCGATACCCGCGAGCGGGTGCGCAGGAACGCCGGCGATTCGCCGGTGCTGCTGAAGATCGCGCCTGACCTCAGCCTCGCCGAGCTCGACGACGTCGTGCACATCGCCCGCTCGCGGCGGGTCGACGGCATGATCGTCGCCAACACCACGCTGGCACGCCCCACGACCTTGCGCGAGGAGACCCGGGCGCAGGAGCAGGGCGGCCTGTCCGGCCGGCCGCTCTACCGGCTCTCGACGCGGATGGTGGCTGAGACCTATGTGCGCGTCGAAGGCGCCTTCCCGTTGATCGGTGTCGGCGGCATCGATTCCGGTGGTGCCGCGCTGACCAAGATCCGCGCCGGCGCCAGCCTGATCCAGCTCTATTCCTCGCTGGTCTACAAGGGCATCGGCCTGGTCGAGGACATCAAGCGCGACCTGTCGTCGACATTGCTGCGGACGGGGCGCGATTCGCTGTCCGAGATCGTCGGCGCCGATGCTGCGACCATCACCGCCGAGGAGTGGCCGGTAAGGTAGGTGCGGAGCGCCACCCACGCCACTGTCATCCCCCGCGCAGGCGGGGGATCCAGTACGCCGCGGCTTCTGGATTTTGATCCTGACGTCCCCGGAATACTGGATCGCCCGCTTTCGCGGACGATGACAGCTTCATTCGGGCTAAGACAGCCGCATATGAACTACGATTTGAACGATCTTCGCAGCAGCGCCGGATAGCGCAGCCCCTGAAAGCTGCCGCGGGCGATGTAGAAGCAGAGCAGCGCGGCCCACAGGCCGCTGTTGCCGAATGAACTGAGCGCCCACCAGACCGCCAGGAACGCCAACAGCGACAGCAGCATCAGGTTGCGCATCTCGCGCGCCCAGGTGGCGCCGACATAGATGCCGTCGAAGCCGAAGGCGAACACGCCGGGCAACGGCGCCAGGATCACGAACAGCAGGAAATCGCGGGCATAGCGGCGCACCTCGGCGTTCGTCGTCATGAGGTCGATCAGGTCGGGCCCGAACAGCGCGAAGATGACCGAGACGGCAAGCGCGAAGCCTGTGCCCCATGTCAGCACCAGCCGGGTCGAATCGGCAAAGCCCCTGGCGTCGCGCGCACCGAAGGCGCGGCCGCAGAGTTGCTGGGCGGCGTTGGCGAGACCATCGAGGAAGAACGCCGAGACCAGCAGGAAATTGTTCAGCACCGAATTCGCCGCCAGGGTCACGTCGCCGTCGCGCGCGCCCTTGGCGGTGAAGAACAGGAACACGATGATCAGCGCCGCGGTGCGGATCATGATGTCGCGGTTGACCGCCAGCATCCGCATCAGCTTGGTGCGGTCGAACAGCATGGCGCGCGACAGCACGAGGTCCGTCCGTGCGAGCCGCCACGCCACCAGGGCGCCGAGCGCGAAACCGGTCGCCTCCGCCGCCACGGCGGCAATCGCAGCACCCGCGATGCCGGTGCGGTAGACCGAGACCAGCAGCACGGTCGCTGCCACATTGATCAGGTTGATCACGATCTGCAGCAGCAGCGCGGTGTTGGCGCGCGCCTGTCCGACCAGCCAGCCGAGGATGACGTAATTGGCGAGCGCCAGTGGCGCCGACCAGATCCGGATCATGAAGTAGGTTTTTGCGGCGCGCGTCACGCCTTCGCTGCCGCCCATCAGCTGGAACGTGACCGCGGCGAGCGGCACCTGCAAAACGATCAAGGCTGTGCCGATCAGGCCGGCGACGATGAAGCCGCGCACCAGGATCGCGGCGAATTCCTGCGTCTCGCCGGCGCCCAGCGCCTGCGCGGTGAAGGCCAGCGTGCTCATGCGCAGGAACGCGAACAGCCAGAACAGGCAGTCGAAGATGACGGAGGCCATCGCCACGCCGCCGAGCAGCGCGGCATCGTCGAGGCGGCCGATCGCCGTGGTCGAGACGATGCCGATCAATGGCGTGGTCAGGTTCGCGACCATCGCGGGACCGGCGATGGCGAACACCTGGCGCGAGGTGATCCGGGGATGAATGGGCGCGTGCATGGCTATGGTTGTGAACAATGCACGCTTCTATCGCCCGATCCGTGCCTCGGCCATGCCCGAATTGTCCTCAGAGCAATGCGCTGGCGAAGGGACAGCCGACAAGCTGCAATCAGCGGCCCCGCGGTGCGCCGAACAGCCGCGACAGCAACCAGATCGGGAGCACGACCACGGCGCCGAGCAGGAAGTAGCGCCAGGCCCAGTTGATCGCGTCGAAGCCGAAATCCCAGATGTTCTGGAATAGCTTGCGGATGCTGTAGAGGATGTTCCAGGGATCGAATCCAACGGTGGCGAGCACGACGCCGACCAGGATCGAGAGCAGGATCAGCCGAAATGCCACCGCGAGCGGCGATCCGCCGAGGAAGCGGTACAGGCCGTCATTCTGGCTGGCCGGCAAGTCCCTGATGTCGTTCGGCATCACTGTCTCCAATAGCGTTTTCAAGCGAAGCGGACCGGTTCGCGTGAAGAGAACGCGTCAAGATCAAACCCAGACCTTGGTTCTGATATCATCAGAACCAAGGTCTGGCGGAATCGCCTGGCAATTATAAATCACGGCCAAGCACATGGGAAACCCGCGGGCCGCGATCAATATCCGCCATGCCCATTTCGGGTTTAACTTCCTGTCATACTGATTAACATCCGTTCAAGCGTCTCCAGCCGATCGGCCTCGCGCGGCGGTTTGTCCCAACGCAGCCGGCTGATGCGCGGAAAGCGCATCGCGACGCCGGATTTGTGGCGCGGCGAGCGCTGCAAGCCCTCGAAGGCGACCTCCAGCACCAGCCCCTGGTCCGGCTCGTGCACGACATGGCGGACGGGGCCGAATTTTTCCGTAGTGTTGCGGCGAACGAAGCGGTCGATCTGCAACAGCTCCTCGTCGGTGAAGCCGAAATAGGCTTTTCCGACCGGCACCAGTTCTTCGCCGTTCTCACCGCGGGTCCAGACGCCGAACGTGTAGTCGGAGTAATAGGACGAGCGCTTGCCGTGGCCGCGCTGGGCATACATCAGCACGGCGTCGATGATGTGCGGGTCGCGCTTCCATTTCCACCACGGCCCCTTCGGTCGTCCGGGAAGATAGGGTGCGTCGCGCCGCTTCAGCATGACGCCCTCGACCGCGTCGGCATCGTCACCCGCACCGGCGCTTTTCGGATCGGCACGCGCCGCGGCCAATTCGTCCCAGCTCGCGAACCGAATCGTCGGCGACAGGTCGATGCGCGGGTCGCTCAGCTTGGCGACAAAGCGCTCGAGATGGGCGCGGCGTTCGACGAAGGGCAGCTCGCGCAGATCGTTCTCGTCGTCGCCGAGCAGGTCGTAGGCGCGCAGATGGATCGGAAATTCCTTGATCAGCTTTGGCGAGACCACTTTGCGGTTGAGCCGCTGCTGCAGCACGTTGAAGGTCTGCACGCGACCGTCGCGCAGCACCAACAGCTCGCCGTCAACAGCGCCGGGCAGATGCAGCGACGGCACCAGGTCCGGAAAGCTGCCGGTGATGTCTTCACCAGTGCGCGAATAGAGCCGGGCCTGGACGTGACCGCGCTCGTCGCGCCCGGACACCGCCTGCACGCGGATGCCGTCCCATTTCCACTCCGCGCTGAAATCGGCAGCGTCGAGGTTGGCGAAATCCGTGTCCTCGATCGCATGCGCCAGCATCACCGGACGGAACGGGGTCGGATCGCGGTTGACCGGCTTGTCGCCGCGGCCCTCCAGCCAGGCGAACAGGTCGAGATAGGGCGGCGCCAGCCCCGGCCACATCAGCTCGATCTCGTGCGGGTCCTTGTCGCCGAGCGCGGCGGCCGCGGTCTTCGCCAGCCGCGCCGAAATGCCGATCCGCATCGCGCCGGTGACGAGCTTCAGCAGCGCCCAGCGCCCGGTCTCGTCGAGCTCGTCCAGCCAGCGCGCGAGCTGCGCCGGCAGCTCGGCCTTGCCGAGCGTGCGCAGCGTGGTGACGACGTCGGTGAGGGTCGGGGGTGGCGGGTTGTTGTGGGTGCGAGTGATCTCGCTGGCATCTCGCCCGCGGTACCCCTCTCCCCCTCCCTCCCCCGCAAGGGGGGAGGGAGCCTGTCCGCCGTCGCGTCCCTTACTTCCGTCAATCACCTCAAGAGCGCTGTGAGGTGAGCACGACGGTTGGGCTCCCTCCCCCCTTGCGGGGGAGGGTTGGGGAGAGGGGTGGCCCAGCAAGGATTCGTTGTGAGATGCACCGACCGCCTTCGGCCACATCAGTGCAACCGTCTCGGAGAGATCGCCGACGTAATCGTACGAATAGCCGAACAGCACCGGATCGGCCCGCTCCGTGATCAGGTCGCGGATCAGGCCGGGCTTGGCGTGCTTGAACGACAGCGCGCCGGTCAGCGCCGCCAGCGCGTAGCCGCGGTCGGGGTCCTCGGTCTCGCGGAAATAGGCAACCAGCAGCTTGATCTTGTTGTTGCGGCCGGGCTCGTAGGCGAGGCGGTCGAGCAATTGGGCGAAGCGGTTCATGCGTCTGCCTCGCCGGCCGGCTCGGCCTCGCTGACCGCCGCCGTCTCGCCTTCGTCCTCGTCGCCATAGCCGACCAGATCGAGCGGCCGCGCCGCAAGACCCCTGGTCTTGCACCAATGCACCAGCGCGTCTTCCTGGCCGTGCGTCACCCAGATCTCGCCGGCGCCGGTGGCGTCAATCGTCGCCGTCAGCCCATCCCAGTCGGCATGATCAGAGATCACCAGCGGCAATTCGATGCCGCCTTGGCGAGCGCGGGCGCGCACCCGCATCCAGCCCGAGGCAAAGGCGGTGACCGGATCGGGGAAGCGCCGCGTCCAGACGTCGGATGTCGCGCTCGGCGGCGCCAGCGTGATGGTGCCGGCGAGCTCGGCCTTCTTCATGCCGCGTGCCGGCCTGAGCTCGCCGAGCGCAATCCCGCGCTCCTGATAATAGTAGGTGATCTTCTCCATCGCGCCGTGCAGGTAGATCGGCGCGTCGTAGCCGGCCTCGCGCAGCAGTGCGATCACGCGTTGCGCCTTGCCGAGCGAGTAGGCGCCGACCAGATGCGCGCGCTCCGGAAACAGTTTGACGGATGCCAGCAGCTTGTTCACCTCGGCGGCGGCGTCGCCATGGCGGAACACCGGCAGGCCGAACGTTGCCTCGGTGATGAAGACGTCGCAAGGCACCAGCTCGAACGGCGCGCAGGTCGGGTCGCGCGCGTCCTTGTAATCGCCGGAGGCGACGATGCGGGTGCCCTTGCAGGTCACCGCGATCTGGGCCGAGCCCAGCACATGGCCGGCGGGATGGAAGCTGACCGTGACGTCGCCGAGCTGGATCGCCTCGCCGTAGCTGACCGCCTGGGTCGAACCCGCAAAATTCTCGCCATAGCGCAGCCGCATCATGTCGAGCGTCTCCTGCGTCGCGAGCACCGCGCCGTGGCCGGGGCGGGCATGGTCGGAATGGCCGTGGGTAATCAGCGCACGCTCGACCGGCCGCACAGGATCGATGTGGAAGCCGCCCGCCTTGCAGCACAGGCCGGCGGGAACGGGCATCAGGATGTCTTGCGGGCGCATGGCCTCAATATAGGCACGCGATCCGCGATGTTTAGCCGTCAAGCGCGGGCTTGACCCGCGCATCCATCTCCGGAAAAAGTTCTCCCTTTGATGGATGACCGGTCATCCCCGATCGGGTCGGGGACAGGACCCCGGCCATGACAACCGGTTCTAGAATGCCCCTCCGCCTGTTCCTGTCCTCCGGCGATCTCGTCGCCGACCGCCGCTACGAATTCGCCCGCGACCTGCAACTGAAGGGCGATTTGCCTGCCGCGGCCGAGGTGCTCGAACAGGCGATCGAGCTTGCGCCGAAATTCGCCTCGGCCTGGTTCACGCTGGGCGAGATCCGCAAGCAGCTCGGGCAGCGTGAGGCGGCGCTCGCGGCCTTCCGCGCCGCGCGCGAGGCCGATCCCGACGACCATCACGGTGCCAGCCTGCGCCTGATGCAGCTCGGCGCCGAGGCGGTTGCCGGAATGCCGCCGGCCTATGTGCAGGCGCTGTTCGACCAATATGCGCCGCGCTTCGAAGCTGCCCTCGTCGGCGGTCTCGACTATCGCGGGCCGGCGCTGCTGTTCAAGGCGGTACTGTCGGTGCGCGCTTCCGTCAAGAAGCCGGCCTTCTTCAAGCGCGCGATCGATCTCGGCTGCGGCACCGGCCTTGCGGCCGACGCCTTCGCGAAGCACGTCGACCATTTCATCGGTATCGACCTGTCACCGCGCATGATCGAGAAATCGCGCGCAACCGGCCTCTATGCCGAGCTCGAGGTCGACGACATGCTGAAGGGCATTTCGAGCAAGCCCGATGCCAGCGCCGAATTGATCCTCGCCGCGGATGCGATGGTCTATGTCGCCGATCTCGCGCCGGTGCTTGCCGAAGCACGGCGCGTGCTGGTCCCGGGTGGCGTGCTGGCGTTCACGGCCGAGACGCATGACGGGGAGGGTGTCATCGTCGGCGATGGCCTGCGCTACGCGCACAGTGCGGCTTATGTGCGCGCGTCCGTTGCCACCGCGGGGCTCACTTTGGCCCATCTCGACAATCTGTCCGCACGTAATGAAGATAATATCCCCGCGCCCGGACTGGTCGCTGTCGCCGTGAAGCCGTGATCCTTCACCTTCTCCCGCAAGGGAGAAGGTAAGAAACTTGAGTCTACACGCTACGCATTTGCCGTGGCGTGGCATGACGCCGCGAACCTTTGACTCCGTGCTTGCCCGCCGCAAAACGGAATGCGACAGCTTGCTCTCCAGGGAGAGAAACAATGAAAAAGCAGACCCGGCGCGAATTCGGCGCCATTGCATTGTCGGCCGTTGCAGCGTCGGTTTTGCCCGCACCGTTCGTGTGGGCGGCTGAAAAGAAATACGATCCGGGCGCCAGCGACACCGAGATCAAGCTCGGCCAGACCGTGCCGCATTCGGGTCCCGGCTCGCTCTATGGCGTGCTCGGCCGCGTCGGCGAAGCCTATTTCCAGATGATCAACGAGAAGGGCGGCATCAACGGCCGCAAGGTGAAATTCCTCACCATGGACGACGCCTACAGCGCGCCGAAATGCGTCGAGGCGACGCGCCGTCTCGTGGAGCAGGAAGAGGTGCTGGCGCTGTACGGCTCGCTCGGCACCGCGCCGCAGACCGCCGTGCACAAATATCTCAATTCCAAGGGCGTGCCGCAGCTCTTGCTCAACACCGGCGCCTCGAAGTGGAACGATCCGAAGAACAACAAATGGACCATGGCGGGCCTGCCGCTCTATCCGACCGAAGGGCGGATCCTGGCCAAGCACGTCGTTGCCGTGAAGCCGAACGCCAAGGTCGGCATCCTCTACCAGAACGACGATTTCGGCCGCGACTTCCTCGGCCCGTTCAAGAAGGTGCTGGCCGATGCCGGCGGCAGCGCGCAGGTGATCATGGAGCAGACCTACGATCTCACCGATCCGACGGTCGATTCCCAGCTCATCAATCTCTCGAAGTCCGGCGCGGACGTTTTCTACAACATCACCACCGGCAAGGCGACGTCGCAGTCGATCCGCAAGGTCGCCGAGCTCGGCTGGAAGCCGCTGCAGCTGTTGTCGGCAGGCTCGACCGGCCGCTCGATCCTCAGTGCCGCCGGCTTCGAGAACGCCAAGGACATCGTCGCGATCCGCTACGCCAAGGAAGCGGGGCCGGGGCGCTGGGAGAAGGATCCGGACTCGATGGCGTTCGAGGCGCTGCGCAAGACCTACCTGCCCAATATCGACCCTGACAACACCATCGCCTATGCCGGCTATGGCCAGGTCGTGACCATGGCGGAAATCCTGCGCCGCTGCGGCGACGAGATGACCCGCGCCAACGTGCTGAAGCACGCCTCGACGCTCGCCGGCTTCCACTCGCCGTTCTTCCTCGACGGCGTCAATTACAGCTATACGCCCGACGACTACACGCCGATGAAGACGCTCTACATCTCGATCTTCAACGGCAAGGACTGGGATATCTCGGACAAGCCCGTGGTGGAGTAGGGGGCGGGTAAATCGGTGTCGTCGTCCCGGCCGAGTGCGCAATTGCGCACGGGGGCCGGGACCCATTACCACAGGGTCGAGTTGTTGCAGAAAGCCGACGCCGCTTGTGCCCGTTCCACGGGCCGCGGCGTATGGGTCCCGGCCTTCGCCGGGACGACGTGGAGGGATTGGCGCTCCCTCTGCCACCTGCCGCCATTTCTGCCCGACCCTCGACGAAACCGCCGCAACCACTTACCTCTTGGGCGTGTCGACGCTCGATCTCTTTTCCGCTCCGCCGCCGGAGGCGGCCGACCTGCTGCCGCGCCGGTTTCGCGACTGGTTCGCTTCGCGTGGCTGGTCACCGCGCGCGCATCAGCTCGCGCTGCTGGCGAAGGCACACGAACAACGGTCGGCACTGCTGATCGCACCGACCGGCGCCGGCAAGACGCTGGCGGGGTTTCTGCCGACGCTGGTGGAGTTGAGCGGGGAAAATGATCAGAGAGCCCTCGCAAGGGGGGAGGGAGCCCTACCAGCGGGAACCTCCTCACGTGTTGTCTCCACCGGCCGCTCGGTCCGCCGCAGCGGTGGTCTTCACACGCTCTACATCTCGCCGCTGAAGGCGCTCGCGGTCGATATCGCGCGCAATCTGGAGACGCCGGTCGCTGAGATGGGGCTGCCGATCAAGATCGAGACCCGCACCGGCGACACGCCGGGGTCGCGGCGGCAGCGCCAGCGGCGCTATCCGCCTGATATTCTGCTCACCACGCCGGAGCAGCTCGCGCTGCTGCTCGCCTCCGACGACGCGCCCTATCTGTTTTCCTCGCTGAAGCGCATCGTGCTCGACGAATTGCACGCGCTGGTCACCTCCAAGCGCGGCGATCTGCTGTCGCTTGGGTTGGCCCGGCTGTGGACGATTGCGCCGCAGATGCGCGCCATCGGCCTCTCGGCGACGGTCGCCGAGCCCGAGCAGCTCGCGCGTTTCCTGGTGCCGCAGCCGGGCGGCGAGCGCGCATCCGCCGACGTCGTCACCGCCGGCGGCGCCGCGCCGCCTGTCGTCGAGATGCTCGACACAAGGGAGCGGTTGCCATGGTCCGGCCATGGCGCGCGGCATGCGCTGCCCGAGGTCTACGAGCTGATCAAGCGCAACAAGACCACGCTGGTGTTCGTCAACACCCGCAGCCAGGCCGAGATGCTGTTCCAGGATCTCTGGCGCATGAACGACGACGTCCTTGCGATCGCGCTGCATCACGGTTCGCTCGACGTCGCGCAGCGCCGCAAGGTCGAGGAGGCGATGGCCGCCGGAAAACTGCGCGGCGTGGTCTGCACCTCCTCGCTCGATCTCGGCGTCGACTGGGGCGACGTCGACCTCGTCATCAATATCGGCGCGCCCAAGGGATCGTCGCGGCTGATGCAAAGAATCGGCCGCGCCAACCACCGCTTCGACGAAGCCTCACGCGCCGTGCTGGTGCCGGCCAACCGCTTCGAAGTGCTGGAGTGCCGCGTCGCGATCGACGCCATCGCCGAGAATGCGCAGGACACGCCGCCGCTACGATCAGGCGCGCTCGACGTGCTGGCGCAGCATGTGCTCGGCTGCGCCTGCGGCGAGCCGTTCTTCTCCGACGAGCTCTACGCCGAGGTCAGGACTGCGGCGCCCTATGCCGCGCTGTCGCGTACCGATTTCGACGACGTCGTCGAATTCGTCGCCACCGGCGGCTACGCGCTGAAGACCTATGAGCGGTTCGCCCGCATCAGGCAGGACAAGCAGGGCCGCTGGCGGGTCGCCAATCCCAAGGTGCGGCAGAGCTACCGCCTCAACGTCGGCACCATCGTCGAGGAGACCATGCTGAAGGTGCGGCTGGTGCGCTCGCGCGCCGGCGGATCCGGTTCGACCGGCGCGATCGCGCGCGGCGGCCGCATGCTGGGCGAGATCGAGGAGGTCTTCATCGAGGGCCTCGTGGTCGGCGACACCTTTGTCTTTGGCGGCGAAGTCGTGCGCTACGAGGCGCTGGTCGAGGACCAGGTCTATGTCTCCCGCGCCAACGACAAGGATGCCAAAGTGCCGTCCTACATGGGCGGCAAGTTTCCGCTCTCGACCTATCTCGCCGAGCGGGTCCGCAAGCTGCTCGACGATATCAGCGCCTGGAACGCATTGCCGGACCAGGTGCACGACTGGCTGTCGCTGCAAAAGAAATTCTCCCGCGTGCCTGCGGTGCGTGAGCTCTTGGTCGAAACCTTTCCGCGCGGCGGCAGCCATTATCTGGTCTGCTATCCCTTCGAGGGCCGGCTCGCGCACCAGACGCTCGGCATGCTGCTGACGCGGCGGCTGGAACGCGCCCGCGCCCGTCCGCTCGGCTTCGTCGCCAACGAATATGCGCTCGCGGTCTGGGGCGTCGGCGATCTCTCCTTGATGATCCGGCAGGGCAAGCTCGATCTCGACGCGCTGTTCGCGCCCGACATGCTCGGCGACGACCTCGAGGCGTGGCTCGAGGAATCCGCGCTGATGAAGCGGACCTTCCGTTACTGCGCCATCATCTCCGGCCTGATCGCCCGCCGCTTCACCGACGAGGAGAAGTCACGCCGCCAGGTGCTGTTCTCGACCGACCTGATCTACGACGTGCTGCGCAAGCACCAGGCCGACCACGTGCTGCTGCGCGCCGCCCGCGGCGATGCCGCCACCGGCCTGCTCGATCTGCGCCGTCTGGGCGACATGCTGTCGCGCATCCAGGGGCGAATCACCCACAAGGCGCTCGACCGGGTTTCGCCGCTTGCCGTGCCCGCGCTGCTGGAAATCGGCCGCGAGTCAGTTTATGGCGAAGCATCCGACGAGCTCCTGGCCGAGGCGGCCGAGGAACTCGTGCGGGAGGCGACGACTTAAACCTGGGAACGGGACGTGACGGCAAGCGCGCAGGTTCTGGATGGTGATGAGATGCGCGTTGCGAAGGTCACGGTGGCCGATGTCGGCTTCGTCGCCGATTTCTCCGGCGCGCTGTTCTGGGAAGAGCAGCGCCTGCTGGTCGTCTCCGACCTGCATCTCGAGAAGGGCTCGAGCTTTGCCGCCCGCGGCGTGCTGCTGCCGCCCTACGACACCGTCGCCACGCTGAGTCGGCTGGCGTCCGTGATCGCGCGGCACGATCCGCGGCAGGTGATGGCGCTCGGTGACAGCTTTCACGATCGCAACGCGCATCAGCGGCTGTCGGAGCCGGATCGGGAGGCGCTGGCGGCGCTGCAGGCGCGGCGCAACTGGATCTGGATCTCGGGCAATCACGATCCGGCGCTGCCGCCCGATCTCGGCGGCGTGGTCGCAACCGAGGTCGCGATCGGCCCGATCGTGTTCCGCCATGAGCCGACGGGTGCGAGCGGCGAGATCGCCGGCCATCTGCACCCCAAGGCCCGCGTGCCGACCCGCGGCCGCGCGATCGAGCGCCGCTGCTTTGCCAGCGACGGGGAACGCGCGGTGATGCCGGCGTTCGGTGCCTACGCCGGAGGCCTCAGCATCCGCGACGCGGCGTTCGCAAAAATCTTCGGATCGCCGGGCTTCATGGCGCACGTGCTCGGCGACAACCGCGTACACGCGTTCGCAGCGTCGCGGTGTTATTGATAACGGCGTCGCGCGACACACTCGCTGTCGTCCCGGGCAAGCGAAGCGCGACCCGGGACCCATAACCACCGATGACTATTGCGACACTGCGCTGGGGCCACAGCTCGCTTCAGCAACGCAACCCTGTGGTTATGGGTCCCGGCCTTCGCCGGGACGACATCGAAAGTGCGGCGTCATCTCTCACGCCGCCTTCACCTGCACGGTTTCGCAGAACTCCGCGAGCCGTTCCGCCAGCCGCAGCGTCGCGGGGCTGGCCTGGGGGGCGGCGACCAGCGCGACCTCGGTCTTGTCGATCGGCGCAAAGCCTTCTTTCGCGGTGAGCACGCGGTGATCGGCCTGGATCGCCATTTCCGAGAGAATGCTCAGTCCCATGCCGGCCGCGATCGCGGCCTGGATGCCGGAGAGGTTCGATGAGGTGTAGGCCATATGCCAGCTGCGCCCTGCGCTCTCCAGCGCATGGATGGCGCCGGCGCGGTAGAGGCAGCCGAGCGGGAAGCCGATCAGCGGCACCGATCCGCTCGTAATGTCGCGCGGATGGTGCTTGCTGGTGACCCAGTGCACGCGCTCCGGCCATGCGGCGATGCCGCCCTTCTCGCCGGCGGCGCGCTTGAACAGCGCGAGATCGAGCTCGCCGCGCTCGAGGTCGCGGCGCAGCTGCGTGCTCTGATCGGTGCGGACGTCGAGCCGCAGTTCGGGATGCGCGCGCGAGAAGGCGGCCAGCAGCCGGGCCAGCCGGAACGCGGCGAAATCCTCGTTCACCCCAAGCCGGATTGCGCCTTGATTGCCCGGCTGCGACACCACATCGCGCGCCTCTTCCGCGAGCGCCAGCAGTCGCCGCGCATAGGACAACAGCCGCTCGCCGGCTTCGGTCGGCGTCACGTCCTTGCCGTTGCGGATCAGAAGCGGCTGGCCGACGTCCTCCTCCAGCCGCTTGATCTGCTGGCTCACCGTCGACTGGGTGCGGTGGACGCGCTCGCCCGCGCGGGTGAAGCCGCCGGCATCGACCACCGAGACGAAACTGCGCAGCAGCTCCAGGTCGAGCATCACTGTCTCCATTCGAAAATCAACTGGATGTCATTTTATCATTTAATTTCCAAATAACAAGGCGCGGACCTAGATCATGGGCGAAGGAGAACTCCAATGTCCGTCGCATCCTCAATGGCCGCCCCGCGCGCCCGCTTCAACACCCTGCCGCTGCTGATCGCCGTGTTCTGCCTGCTCTGGAGCTTCGCCTTCGTCGCTGGCAAGATCGGCGTCACCGACTGCCCGCCGCTGATCCTGCTCACCGCGCGGTTTTCGCTCGCCGGCATCCTGATGCTCGGCGTCTCCTGGCTGCGCCGGGACCAATGGGATCTGACCTGGCGCGACGCTCTGGTGTTTGCCGTGCTCGGCGTCGCCAACAACGCGCTCTATCTCGGGCTCGGCTACACCGGGCTGAAGACCGTCTCCGCCGGCCTCGGCGGGTTGATCGTCTCGGCCAATCCGGTGTTCACGGCCATGCTGGCCGCGCTGGTGCTCGGCGAGACGCTGACCTGGCGCAAGGTGTTCGGCCTGTTGCTCGGCATCGCCGGCGTCGCCTTCATCGTCTGGCATCGCATGAAGGTCGGCACCGACGATCCGCACGGCATCTTGTTCACGCTGGCGTCGCTCGCCTCCATCGTCGCCGGCACCATCCTGTTCAAGCTGCTGGCGCCGAAGGGCAGCCTGTGGATCGGCAACGGCATCCAGAACATCGCCGGCGGCCTTGCGGTGATGCCGTTCGCCGTCACGCTGTCCAGCGTCGGTGACATCGTGCCGAGCGCGCGGCTCGCCGGCGCTTTCGCCTTCCTGGTGCTGGGCGGCTCGATCATCGCCTATCTGCTCTGGTTTCATCTCCTGAAAGTGTGTGGCGCGACCGCCGCGAGCGCCTATCACTTCCTGATGCCGCCGCTCGGCATGTTGTTCGCGTTCCTGGTGCTCGGCGAGCATGTCGAATTTCGTGACCTGCTCGGGATCGTTCCGGTCGCGCTCGGCATTTACCTGGTGACGCGTCCCGCAGCCGCGGTGTCGAAGAGGAGTGTGACATGAGCATCACCATCACGCTGATCGGCGGCCCCACCGCGCTGATCGAGATCGACGGGTTCCGCCTGCTCACCGATCCGACCTTCGATGCGCCCGGCGACTATCAATTGCCGCATGTGAAACTGGAGAAGCTGACCGGTCCGGCGCTGAGTGCCGGCGACGTCGGCGAGATCGATGCGGTGCTGCTGAGCCACGACCAGCATTCGGACAATCTCGACCATTCCGGCCGCGATTTCCTCAAACGAGCGAAGCGCGTGCTGACGACGGTGGCCGGCGCCAAACGGCTCGGCGGTAGTGCCGAGGGTTTTGCGCCGTGGGCCTCGACCGAACTGAAGAAGGGCGGCCGCACGCTCACCGTCACCGCGACGCCGGCACGGCACGGGCCGGCGGGCATCGAGCCGCTCTCCGGCGACGTCATCGGCTTTGTCGTGGAGCCGGCCAAGCCCGGCCGCCCGGTCTATGTCAGCGGTGACACCACCTGGTTCGACGGCGTTGCCGAGGTGGCGCGGCGCTTCGATTGCGGCGTGGTGCTGCCGTTCGCCGGCGCCGCACAGACCCGCGGCCCGTTCCATCTCACCATGGACACCAACGACACGATCGAGACCGCGCGCGCCTTCGCGGACGCCGTGATCGTGCCCGTTCATACCGATGGCTGGGCGCATTTCCGCCAGAGCGCCGCCGATCTCAGGATGTCGTTCGACACGCTCGGCTTCGGCCGGCGCCTGCGGATTCTCGAACCGGGTGTCGCCACCGTGATCGCGTGAGCGATCGGATGCCTCGGGCGGGTTTCGTCGGAGGAACCTGACCGAATCCAGTTCGTTGTCGCGATGGCTGGAACCGGACATGACGCGGCACAGGAAGATCTCGCGACAGCACCCTCAACAGTACGAATCTGCGTCGCCGACCAAGGCGCGGGGCGAGCGATCGCGCCTTGGCAGCGTCGCGAAGATGCTGGGTCCGGGTCTGATCACCGGCGCGTCCGACGACGACCCCTCGGGGATCGGCACCTACAGCCAGGCCGGCGCGCAGCTCGGTTACGGCATCGGCTGGACCATGCTGCTGACCTTTCCGCTGATGACCGCGATCCAGGAAATTTCCGCGCGTGTCGGCCGCGTCACCGGGCACGGCATTTCGGGCAATGTCTGCCGGCACTATCCGGGATGGCTGCTGGTGATCGTGGTCGCGCTGCTGTTCATCGCCAATACCATCAACATCGCCGCCGACCTGTCGGCGATGGCGGATGCGACCAAGCTCTTGATCGGCGGTCCAGCCATCCTCTATGTGGTGCTGTTCGGCGCCGCCTCGGTGGCCGCGCAAATCCTGATGAACTACAAGCGTTATGTCGCCGTCCTGAAATGGCTGACGCTCAGCCTGTTCGCCTATGTCGCGGCGCTCGCTTTTGCCAAGGTGTCGTGGACGCAGGCCCTGGCCGGCGTGCTGGTGCCGCGGATCAGCTGGAGCGCGGACTATTTCACCACCATCGTTGCGATCTTCGGCACCACGATCTCGCCCTATCTGTTCTTCTGGCAGGCCTCGCAGGAGGCCGAGGAGCAGCGCATCGATGCGACGAAGCACCCGCTGATCGAGCGGCAATACGGTGCGCAGCAGGAATTCCACCGGATTCGCGCCGACACTATCACCGGCATGGCGTTCTCCAACCTGATCGCGCTGTCGATCATCATCACGGCCGCCGCATCGCTGCACGCGGCCGGCAAGACCGACATCCAGACGTCGGCGCAAGCCGCCGAGGCGCTGCGTCCGATCGCCGGGCCGCTGGCCGAGGTGATCTTCGCACTCGGAATCGTCGGCACGGGACTGCTGGCGATCCCGGTGCTCGCAGGCGCGACCGCCTATGCGGTCGGCGAGGGGCGGCGCTGGCCGGTCGGGTTGTCACGCGCGCCGAAGCGCGCAATCGCGTTCTATTCGGTGCTGGCGCTGTCGGCCGGAATCGGCATCGCGCTCAACTTCACCCCGATCAATCCGATCTCGGCGCTGTACTGGAGCGCAGTCGTCAACGGCGTGCTCGCCGTGCCGGTGATGGTGCTGTTGATGTTCATGGCGCGCCGCCGAGATGTGATGGGCCGCTTCGTGATCGGCGGCTGGCTCTATTGGCTCGGCTGGCTCTCGACAGCAGCGATGGCGCTGAGCGTGATCGCGATGGGTGCAGGATTGCTCTTGTAGGATGGGTGGAGCGCAGCGATACCCATCGATGCACGGGGATAGATGATGGGTTTCGCTTCGCTCTACCCATCCTACGCACCGTTAATCCTTGCGGACCGCGCTCAGAACAGCGAGCTGTCGATCTTGGTCGTGGATTTGACCTTTCGCAGGACAATGGTCGTGCGATAGCTCGCAATGTCGGTGTCGCGATGCATCAGGCGGTCGAGGATGAACGATTGATAGCTCGCGAGGTCGGAGGACACCACCCGGAGCGAATAATCCCAATCGCCGGCGATCATGCAGCACTCGACCACCTCGGGAAGACCCGTCACCTTCTTCTCGAAGCGCGCGAAGGACTCCCGGTTCTGCTGCTTGAGGCGGACCTCGACGATCGCGTCGAACCCCAGCCCTACCCGCGCAGGGTCCATCAACGCCACGTAGGAGCGGATGACGCCGGCATCCTCCAGCGTCCGGACGCGTCTCATGCAGGGGGCGGAGGAGAGGCCAATCCGTTCGGCCAGCTCGAGATTGGTGATGCGGCCCTCGACCTGCAGCACGTCGAGGATTTTTCGGTCCAGCTCGTCAAGCACGATCGTGGCTCCCATCTTTTGCTCATTCTCGGCATTCAGCGCAATTAATTGCAGAATATGGGATCAAACGTATCTCAAAACGCAATGTCATTGCCATCCTGCGCGCATAGGATGGTCTGCAATCGCGGTGACCAGCAGCATGGGAGCGGGCATGGCCGGAAATGACGACAAATCCTTCTGGGACCGCGCGCGGCGTCACCTCATTCGCTATGGCGGGACATTTGCTCCCGTCATCATCGAGCGCGCGTCGGGATCCTTCGTCTACGACGCCGACGGCCGCGCCATCCTGGATTTCACATCCGGGCAGATGAGCGCCGTGCTGGGCCACGGTCACCCCGAGATCGTCCAGACCATCAGCGCGCATGCCGAGCGGCTCGACCATCTGTTCAGCGGCATGCTCACGCGCCCGGTGGTTTCGCTGGCCGAACAGCTCGCCGAGCTGCTGCCGCCCGGGCTCGATCGCGTCATGCTGCTGAGCACGGGCGGCGAGTCGAACGAGGCTGCGATCAAGATGGCCAAGCTCTTTACCGGCGGCTTCGAGACCGTCGCGTTCGCGCAGTCCTGGCATGGCATGACGTCGGGCGCCGCCGCGACGACCTATTCCGCGGGCCGTCGAGGATATGGTCCGGCGCCGGTCGGCTCGCTCGCGATCCCGACGCCGAATCCTTATCGGCCGCGCTTCGGCGATGCGGCCGATTGGCGAGCCGAACTTGCCTACGCCTTCGATCTCGTCGACCGCCAGTCGACCGGATCGCTCGCGTGCATGATCGCCGAGCCGATCCTGAGCTCGGGCGGGCTGATCGATCTGCCGGAGGGCTATCTCGCCGAGCTGAAGACGCTGTGCAGCGCGCGGGGCATGCTGCTGATCGTCGACGAGGCCCAGACCGGCCTCGGGCGAACCGGCGCGATGTTCGCCTTCGAGCGCGACCGCGTCGTGCCCGATATCCTGACCCTGTCGAAGACGCTTGGCGCCGGCCTGCCTTTGGCTGCGGTCATCACCTCGGCCGAGATCGAGGAGCGGTGTCACGAACGCGGTTTCCTGTTCTACACCACGCATGTGTCGGACCCGATGCCATCAGCGGTCGGGCTCAAGGTCATCGAGATCATCCTGCGCGACCGACTGGTCGAGCGCGCTGCAACCGCGGGGGCGCGGCTGAGGGATGGCCTGCTCGCGCTTCAGAACCGGTTCGAATGTATCGGCGACGTGCGCGGCCGAGGGCTGATGCAGGGTATCGAGATCGTGCGCGATCGCCATAGCAAGGAGCCCGACGAAGCGCTCGGAACGCGTGTGTCGCAGCGCTGCATGGCGCTCGGACTGAGCACCAACATCGTGCAGTTGCCGGGCATGGGCAGCGTGTTCCGCATTGCCCCGCCGCTGACCATCAGCGATGACGAGATCGATCTCGGCCTCTCGATCCTGGGCGACGCCTTCGCAAGCGCGTTGCAGGCGTAGGACGGGTGGAGCGTAGCGATAACCATCATGCTCGCCGTGGCTCCGGATGTCGGGTATCGCTTCGCGCCACCCAACCTATGGGAGCGTTGACGCTCATCAATCCTTGCGGAATACGATCGAGGCCATCCAGCCGGTCATCAGCGCCATGAACGCGGTGACCAGGCCGTAGGCCAGGCCGTTCTGCCGCGCCGTGGTGGCGACGAACTGCTCGAAGCCGACCTTGACGATCTCGAAGGCGGTGTCGGTCCTGGTCACCAGCGCGCCGTCGGAAAACAGTTTGATCTCGACATTGTAGATGCCGATCGGCACCTCGGCCGGCAGCGGGATGCCGGTGCGGAACAAAGTGGGCGTCAGGAACGTCACGGCCGAGCTCGCCTCGCGGTAAAGCCCGTGTTCGGAGCGCAGCCGGACGAAGGCGCTGCGGAAGGCGTCGTTCGGCACCACGTCGGCGTAATCGGGGCCGACGCGCTGCATCAACAGCACGTTGTTGAGCCCGAGCTGCTGGCGCCGCTGCACATCGGGGGAGGCGATCTGCTCGAACGGGCGGTTGGAGAACAGAGCGAGATAGCCCGGTACCTGCAGGAACTGTCGCGAGTCGGTGTTGATCCAGATGCCGAATTTGCGCTCCTTGCGCCGTGTCACCATGTCGGCGCGCGGGCCCGAGACAGTGACGACGAGATCGTAATTGCCCTGATGCGCCGCCGCCTTGTCGTCCTTCTCGACCGAGCCGAACAGCACCAGCTCGCCGCCGGAATAATTCGGCGTCACCGTGACGCGGTGGTTGGAGACCGAGACGATCAGCCGCTCGGCACGTCCCGTCGTGGCCACCAGCATCGCGGCGAGCAGGCCGATGATCGCAGCGCGCGTGTGCCGTCTCATGGCGGCGCTCCGCCGCTTTCGCGGATGCTGAACAGGTCCTGCGGCCGGATCACCAGCTCGATCGCGAAGCGGATGCCGACCGCGAGCACCAGCAGTCCGAGCAGCAGCCGCAGATGCTCGCCGCGGATCCGCTGGCCGGCGCGGGCGCCGAATTGCGCCCCGGTGACGCCGCCGATCATCAGGATCAGCGCCAGCACGGCGTCGACCAGATGGTTGGTCGCCGCATGCAGCAGGGTGGCGAACGTCATGGTCACCAGGGTCAGCACCATCGAGGTGCCGATCACGGTCGAGGTCGGCACCCGCAACAGATAGATCATCAGCGGCACCAGGATGAAACCGCCGCCGATGCCCATGATCGCGCCGATGAAACCGATGATGAGGCCGATCGCGATGACGGGAATCACCGAGAGGTAGATCTTGGAGCGCTTGAAGCGCAGCTTCAGCGGCAGGCCGTGGATCCAGCCATGGCTGCCGGGCTTGCGCAGCGTGACCGCGCCGCCGCGGCGGGCGCGCAGCATCGCGCGCAGGCCCTCCCAGAACATCAGCCCGCCGACCGTGGTCAGCAGGATGACGTAGGACAGCGCGATCATCAGGTCGAGCTGGCCGAGCGAGCGCAGATAGGTGAAGGTGAAGACGCCGAGCGCGGTCCCCAGCGTGCCGCCGACCAGCAGGATCGCGGCCAGCAGCGGATCGATCGCCCGCCTGCGCCAATAGGAGATCGCGCCCGAGAAAGACGAGGCAGCGATGTGACTGGCGACCGAGGCGACGGCGACCGCAGGTGCGATGCCGACGAAGATCAACAGCGGCGTCATCAGGAAGCCGCCGCCGATCCCGAACATGCCGGAGACGAAGCCGACCGCCGCGCCCATCGCCAGGATGAGGAAGACATTGACCGGAATGTCGGCGATCGGGAGGTAGAGTTGCACGCGCGTCGCTTCTGTCGGTTCGCCGCGGGCTGAAGCACGAGGCCGCATCACGGCGTGGTGTCGTCCTGGTCGGGCAGAACGGTCCGGTCGGCGCCTGAGCGCTGGCGAACGCGGGCTCGATTGCCGCGTCCCTGCATAACCGATATCGGTGGGCGGAGGGACTAAAGAATCCGCTTCGCGCGGCTTTTTTGCCGCACGCGGCCGACGCCTTGCCGGCGTGGTTGATGATTCAGATTAATGACGGCGTGAGATCAAGGCCGTTCGAGCGGCGTGGTGATGAGATTCATCGCCAGCGCATCCTTCGGGTTCAGCCAGCGGATGTCCGAGGTCTGTGACATCAGCTCGACGATCCTGGACGAGACGCCCATCTTGGTCATGTAGCCGAGCAGCTGGCCTTGAGTGCGCTGGCCCTCCGCAATGGGATCTTGCACCGGTTCGCTGACGGTGAAGCGGTGGACCCCAAGCAGCGATCCAAAAACGCCGTAACGGGTTTTGCCGCCGGCATAGACCAGCACGCAGGCGCTGGCGCAGGATGCCGCACGTACCTTGCCGGTCACGTCCACCGTGCCGACCGCGGTGGCAAGCTCGCGTCGGCGGATGACCTCGCCCATGATGGTGCCCTGGCTCAACTTGCCGCCATCCGACGACAGCAGGATCACATCGCCTGGCGACAGTTGCGCCTGCTTGAGTTGGTCGTAGAACCAGCTTGCGCTGGCCGCACCGATGTCGCCGCTGATCGCAAGCGCCCGCCGGCCTCGTCCCGAGCCGTCGATGTCGACGCTGGGAACGACCGTCGATTTCATGGTCGGCTTGCCGAAGGTCTCGCGCGAATACTCCCAGGCCCCCGGCCGCGACAGGTCCTGATAGGCACGAATTCCGACGCCCGACAGCAGCAGGACGAAGATCACCACCGACCAGGCCGAGGGCCTGAAGATGCCGTGCTGCGAAGGCACGTTCGCGGGGCGCGGCGGCGCGGCTTGGCGCGGTGGCTGGTCGCGCTGCGGCGGCTGGGACCACGGCGAGAGGCGTGGACCGTGCGGCGTGACCCGGGGACCGGTTGGCGACGAACGGTGCAGGTCCGTTTCCTCGTCATCGGCAGACAAACGCTGTCCTCCTGCGGGCACGATCCGGAAAGATCATGCTCAGACAAAGCACCGAGCGTTGCTCGCGCAATCGCGTGCCTGTCTACACGGTTGGTTCGCCGAGGTACAGAACGGCAACCGGAGCGCGGCTCCGGCTGCGCGATGTCAATGCGCGACCAATGCCGCGGTGCGCTTCGACGCCGGCTTGGCGGGCTTGACGGCTGCCGGCTGGGCCTGCGTCGGGGCGGCGTCCCAGCCGCCCGGCGGGGTCGCCACATTGACCGCATCGCTCGGTTGCGGTTCGGCCGTGAAGGTCTGGATCGCGAGCTTGGCGGCCGCCAGCGACTGCGGGTCGAGCCGCTTGGCGATGTCGTCGCGCTTGTGGCCGGCATCGGCATCGCCCTGCGCGGCCGCGAGGCTGAACCATTTGAAGGACTCGGCGAGGTTCTGCTCGACGCCGATGCCGCGGGCATAGAGGATGCCGAGGTTGACCTGGCTGTCGGCAACGCCGCGATCGGCGGCCTTGCGGAACCATTGCGACGCGCTCTTGTAGTCGGCGCCCTTGCCGCCGCCATCGGCGTCGAGCACGGCGAGATTATGCATCGCCTTGGCGTTGCCGCGCTCGGCCGCCTGCACGTAGAAGCGCCGCGCGACATCGAAGTCGCGCTTCACGCTCAGGCCCTTCTCGTAGAAGGTGCCGAGCCGGAACATCGCCGGCACCACGCCGGCCTGCGCGGCGCGGCTGTACCATTTGGCGGCCTCGTCGAGATTGGCAGCCACGCCCTTGCCCTCGGCAAAGCGCACGCCGACCTCATAGGCCGCGGTCGGATCGCCCTTGACGGCGGCGCTGCGCAGCGCCGGTCCGCCGATCGCGTCGGGCAGCTTTTCGCCGGTCGGAATCTGGATCATGGCGAGCTTGGCGCCGGCGAGCGGCGGTGCGGTCGCCGGGATCGAGCCGGTAACGTCATTGGCGCTGACGGGCGTCGCTGCTGCCGCGGGTACGGGTGCCGACGGGATCGCCACTTGCGCGGCGTCGAGCGTGTTCGGTGCCGGGGTGTTGTTCGATTGCCGGCCGAGCGGGGTCGGCGACGTCATCGACGGTCCGGGGGCGGACGACGGCGCGGCTTGCGCCGGCGCGCCGGAGTTTTCTGCGGGCGGCTGCGCCGGCGTTGCGGCGGGCTCGCTGCTTTCCGCCGCCGGGATCTGCGGCGCGGTGCCGATGTCGAGCAAATTCATCGCCATCTTGGCGGTGCCGAGCAGGATCACGACCACGCTCGCGCCGACCAGCAGCGAACGGATCTTGGAGGTGATGGTCGACGACGGTGCGTCGGGCGCGGCGCCGGCCTTGACGGCCGGGGCCTTCGCAGCCTTCTCCTTGGCCTTGGCCGCAGCCTTGCTGGCGGCGCGGGCCGCCTTCTCGTTGACCGGCTGGGCGGCGGCGGCCTGCGCGGCGCGCCGCGCCGCGGCGATGAAGCTCGAAGTGGAGACCGGCTCTTTCTTGGCCGCAGGCAGATCGCTGATCGCGCTCTCGGACGCGGCGATCCGTTCCGACGGCGACGACATCCGCCCCGTGGGGCGGGTGCCCGGCTCGAGCGGATGATCCGGCGGCAGTTCCAGCGCGAGCGCGGGCCGCGCGCTGGCGGCGTGCGGCTCGAGGATCTCGCTGATCGCGCGCGGCGGGGTCGGCGGCAGCGGCGGCGGAGCAGCCTCGACCGGCTGCGCAGCATGGAATTCGCGCGGCGCCGCCGTGAAGTGCTCCTGCGCCTGCGCAGGATTGGGCAGCTCGGGCCGGTAGGAGTCAGGCCTGTAGGTATCGGCGCGGGGCTGCGCGATCGGCTGCGGCATCGCCGCGCGCGGCATCTCCATCCGCGCCTCGACCGGCGCGGGCGCGGGCGGCGCGGTGCGCACCGTGCGCAGATCGGTCTCGATCATCGCAAGGCGATCGACCACATGGCCGAGCGTGTTGTGCACCGTCTCCAGCGAATCCTGGGTGCGGCGATCAGTCTCCGACTGGCTGAAGCGGATGTCAGACAGCTCGCGCTTCACCATGTCGACGATGCCGCTGTCCATCATCGGCTGCGGCGAGCCGACATTGATGTTGCGGGTGGCGTCGGCGAGCGAGGCGATGTGGGCGTGCTGCGCCTCGAGGTGCCGCATGATGTCATGCAGGCCTTCCTCGACCCGGCCGAGATTGCCGGAGCGCTGATCGGTGGCCTCCAGGCGCTCGAGCAGATACGACACGCGCTGCTCGAGATGGGTGAAGGCGGATGCGCTGTCGTTGCCGACCTGCAGACGGTCGATCCGCTCCGACAAGGCGCGGACCGCATTGTCGATCGCGTCGGAATTGTCGACGCCGGCCGGCCGCTCGCGCTCCAGGGTCGAGGTCAGCGCGGCGATGCGTTGCTCGATCGAGGCGAAGGCTTCGCCGTGGATGTCGGAGCGCGGCATCTGCGACATTTGCGAGAGCTGGTCGACCTTCGACGCGAGCGCGTGCACGTCCTCGGACAACCGCAGCAGCGCGTCGTTGGAGGCGACGTTGGAGACGATGGCGCGCAGCGCCGAAATCGCGCCCTCAAGCTGATGCACCGTCGACGGATCGTCATTGGCGCGCAGGATCATGTCGAGCTTGGCGCCGAGATTGCGGATCGCCTCGTCGTAGCCGGTGAGCTGCTCGGCCGGGGTCAGCGTGCGCAGCGCCTCGCGGATCTCGGACAGCGCCCGTTCGATGCCGGTGATGACCTGGCCGTTGCTGTTGCTGCCTTCCTGCCGGATCTCGTCGATCCGGCGATGCAGCGCGCGGACCTCGTTCTCGATCGATTCGATCGCCCGGCGCGGCATCGCCTCGGTGATGGCCTGGCGGATGTCCGACAGCTCGCTGCGGAACGCGGCGATCGATTGCTCGATATGGTCGGGCCGCTGCAGCGCCTCGATCTGGCTGGTGATCTTGAGCAGGTGCTTCTCCAGCGAGGAGAAGTCGGGTCCTGCTGGCGCGGACGGCGCAACCGGTTGCGGAGGCGGCGGCGCATAGGCGGGCATCGGCGCTGCCGCAGGCGCCATCGGCGGCGCATTGCGCGGTGGCATCTGCCGCGGCGCGGGACCGTCGAGCTCGTTCTGGCGCGCGGCAATCTCGGCGATCGCGGAATCGAACGATGCCGGGCTCAGCGGCGGCGAAGCGCGATAGACCTGGGCTGCGGCGCGTTCGACCGCATCGGCCTGGCGTTGCCGCTCCTGCTGCTGGCGGTCCTGCTGCGGGCGTTCCTGTTGCAGACTTTCTTGTTGCAAGCGGTCTTGCATCTGCTGCTGACGATCCGGCATCGGCGGCTCGCGCATTGGCAAAGGCTGCGGCTGGGCCTGCTGCGGCGCGCGCGCAGCCTGCGGCTTGGAAATCTGCGACAGCCGCGCATCGAGGCGCGAGATCGCGTCATTGAGCTGGCGGGCGATGGCCGGCTGGCCGCGCGGCACTTCGGCGCGCACCGCTTCGGCGCGCGACATCGGCTTTGCAATCTGCTCGATCTGCTGGGTGATGGCGTCGAGCCGCTGATGGATGTCGGCGACCTCGCGGCTCTCCCGGCTCGGCATCGCCGGCCGCTGCTCGTAACCGGTCCGATAGTCCGGCGGGCTGGGCTCGCCGACGGTCGAATTGAGCCAGTCGTTCAACGACATGCCGGCGCGGCGCGCCGCCGCCTCGGCCCTTTCGCGGACGGAGGGATCGATGCCGTCAACACTCCACGATACGCGCGAATTCATGATTCCGTCCGGTCCCGACTCCGGCGCTACACCCTGCGCCTGCAGTCTCCCCGCGCATTCCCGTTAAGAGACAATCGAATTCTGCGCGGGTCGTCTGCCTCAGCTGTCGACTTTTTCCCGTCACGGTAAATAACGGGTTAAGGAATGCGGCTGGCGGGCCTTAAAGTTAGGGAATCGTGGAACCTGTTGCGCCGGAGCGGGACACGGGGAAGGTGACGCTTCCTGCGTGAGGATGTGACGCTTTATCCTCATCTATAGCTGTCATCGCCCGGCCTGTGCGCAATTGCGCACATGGACCGGGCGACCCAGTACGCCGCAGCCCATCGGCTCAAGCACGACGGCCTCTGGAATACTGGATGACCCGCATGCGCGGGTGATGACACCGAGCAGCGGTCTTAGCTGCCGCTCTCGCGCTTGCCGTCGTCGAGCGGCAGCACGTTGCCGCGCTGGGAGATCGCGGAGAGCGCGTCGAGCGCCTCCTCGCACCACTCCACCACCACGCGCTCGTGGCGCATCCCGATTCGAAGCCCCAGCATCTTGCCGAGATCGGCCGGCGGCGCCGTGCCGTCGGGGAAGCGCTTGTTGAGCAGGCGCTCATAGCGCTCATAGCGGTCGCGGTGGTGCTCCAGCCGCGCCATCAGGTCGGTGCGCAGCGGCTCGATGTCGACGACATCGAGCGCATAGAGGCGGACCAGCAGATCGTCCTTGATCGACGGCGGCACGCTTGGCCGCCCCGCCCAATGCTTCAGCGCCGCACGGCCCTCGGCCGTCAGCGTGTAGACCAGCTTGTTGGGCTTGCCGGACTGCACCACCTCGCGACCCTGGACATGGCCCTTGTCGCGCAGCCGCGACAGCTCGCGGTAGATCTGCTGATGGTCGGCCTTCCAGAAGAAGCCGATCGAGGCATCGAAGGTCTTGGCGAGCTCATAGCCCGTCATCGGACGTTCCGTGAGGCATGCGAGGATTGCGTCTCCGAGCGCCACCACCCACCTCCATCTGAGTTCCAGACGTCATTGTGAAGTTCGCTTGACTTTATGCGTTGCTGTGCATATGCGTCAATATGCATATGGTGATTGGCGCGCCGCCGCTTTTGTCGCGCGCGCCTGGTGTTCTGGCTTCCCAACCCCACCGCAGGAGACGTCCGATGCGCAGTCCGGGCCTCGACAAGTGGTACGCCTACATGAATTCCCACGACACCGCTGTCTTGTGGGACCTGCTGCACCCGGATGCGGTGTTTGAAAGCCCGGTGGTGCACACCCCGCAGCGCGGCCGCGACATCACCTTCAAATATCTCATTAGCGCGGCGAAAGTGCTCGGCGGTCCCACCTTCAAGTATCTCGGCGAATGGCAGAACGACACCGGCGCGGTGCTCGAATTCGAGAACGAGATCGACGGCATCAAGCTCAACGGCGTCGACATCATCAGCTTCGACGCTGACGGCCGCATCACGCATTTCAAGGTGATGGTGCGCCCGCTGAAGGCGATCAATCTGCTGCATCAGATGATGGGCGCCGAGCTGATGAAGCAAGGCGGCGCTGCGTCGCAATCACAGCCCCGATAGTCACTGCGCGGACCTCTGGAACCGGATAAGGTTCGTTCCAACAACCAAGCACGAGCTGCGCTGCATCGGCCGCAAAGCGATCGCAGCCAGCCGGGAGACCAAGATGCCGATCTACAAAGCCCCTGTCGAGGACGTCAGCTTCCTGCTCAACGACGTCTTCCAGATCGATCGCTACGACAATCTGCCGGGCTTCACCGACGCCTCAGCCGATGTGCGCGAGGCGATCATCGGCGAGGCCGCCAAGCTCAGCGAAGAGGTGCTGCAGCCGCTCAATCGCACCGGCGATCTCGAAGGCTGCAAGCGCAACGACGATGCCAGCGTCACCACGCCGAAAGGTTTCAAGGAGGCGTTCAAGCAGGTCACCGAGGGCGGCTGGCTCGGGCTTTCCGCGCCGACGGAGTATGGCGGGCAGGGCCTGCCGGTGACGCTTTCGCAGGTGGTCGCCGAATTCCAGATCTCCGCCAACATGGCGTTCTCGATGTATGGCGGCCTCACCATGGGCGCGACCGCGGCGCTGCTGGTGCACGGCACCCCCGAGCAGAAGCAGACCTATGTGCCGAAGATGATTGCCGGCGAATGGACCGGCACCATGAACCTGACCGAGCCGCATTGCGGCACCGATCTCGGTCTGCTCCGCACCAAGGCGGTGCGCCAGCAAGACGGCAGCTTCAAGATCACGGGCACCAAGATCTTCATCTCGGCCGGCGAGCATGATCTGACCTCCAACATCATCCATCTGGTGCTGGCACGGATCGAAGGCGCGCCCGCCGGCATCAAGGGCGTCTCGCTGTTCGTCGTGCCCAAGGTGATGGTCAATGCCGACGGCTCGCTGGGGCAGCGCAACGGCGTGTCCTGCGGCTCGATCGAGCACAAGATGGGCATCCACGGCAATTCCACCTGCGTGATGAACTACGACAACGCCACCGGCTGGGTGATCGGCGAAGAGAACAAGGGCATGCAGGGCATGTTCGTGATGATGAACGAGGCCCGGCTCGGGGTCGCCGTGCAGGGCCTCGCGCAGTCCGAGGTCGCCTATCAGAACGCGGTGGCCTACGCGCGCGAACGCCTGCAGGGCCGCGCGCTGACCGGCGTGCAGGCCCCGGACAAGCCGGCCGATCCGATCATCGTGCATCCCGACGTGCGCCGCACGCTGCTGACGATCCGCGCCTTCAACGAGGCGGCGCGCGCGATGGTGGTGTGGACCGCGCTGAAGAGCGACGTCGCGCATCGCTCCGACGATCCCAAGGATCGCCAGGCCGCCGACGACCATATGGGCCTGATGACGCCGGTGCTGAAGGGCGTGCTGACCGATACCGGCTTCGCCAACACCGTCTCGGCGCAGCAGATGTATGGCGGCCATGGCTACATTGCTGAGCAGGGCATGGAGCAGTTCGTCCGCGATGCCCGCATCGCGATGATCTATGAGGGCGCCAACGGCATCCAGGCGCTGGATCTGGTCGGCCGCAAGCTGCCGCGCGACGGCGGCCGTGCCGCGATGGCGTTCTTCGGCGAGGTCGGCGCCTTCGCCAAGGAGCATGGCGGCGACGAGGCGATGAAGCCGTTCATCACGCCGCTGTCGACCGCGCTCGGCCATTTGCAGCAGGCGACCGGCTGGCTGATGCAGAACGCGCTGGCCAAGCCCGACAATGCCGGCGCCGCTGCGACCGACTACATGAAGCTGTTCGGCCTTGTCGCGCTCGGTTACATGTGGGCCAAGATGGCCAAGGTGACGCAGGACAAGATCGCGGCCTCCGGCGCCACGCAATACCTGAACACCAAGCTCGTCACCGGCCGCTTCTTCATGGAAAAGCTGCTGCCGGAAACCGCCGTGCACCTGGCTCGGGTCCAGAGCGGCAGCGCCACCACGATGGAACTGGCCGCGGAGGCGTTCTAAAGCGTTTTCCAGCGAAGTGGATACCGGTTCGCGTGAAGAAAACGCGTCAAACAAGAAGTCAGAGCCAGTCCGTCGGCTCTGAAAATTGCCGCCGCGGCACTCGCGGCGGGGCTTCCTTCGGTTATATATTATGATCCTCATCTAAGGGAGGGCGTCATGCCTGAGGCCTATATCTACGATCACGTTCGCACCCCGCGCGGCCGCGGCAAGCAAGATGGCGCGCTGCACGAGGTCACCGCGCTGGCGCTCGCCACGGTGCCGCTCAAGGCGCTGAAGGACCGCAACAACCTGCCTGAGGACAGCGTCGACGACGTCGTGCTCGGCGTGGTCGATCCGGTCGGCGAAGCCGGCAGCGACATCGCGCGCTTCGCCGCGCTGAAGGCGGGTCTCGGCGAGAAGGTGCCGGGCGTGCAGATCAGCCGGTTCTGCGCCTCCGGCCTCGATGCCGTAAATTTCGCCGCGGCCCAGATCATGGCCGGCCAGCATGAGCTCGTGATCGGCGGCGGTGCCGAATCGATGAGCCGGGTCGGCATCGGCGCCTCCGGTGGCGCCTGGCCGATGGACCCCTCGATGGCAGTGCCGGCCTATTTCATGCCGCAGGGCATCTCGGCCGATTTGATCGCCACCAAATACGGCTTCTCGCGCGACGACGTCGACGCCTATGCGGTGCAGAGCCAGCAGCGCGCGGCGAAGTCCTGGGAAGAAGGCCGCTTCAAGAACTCGGTGGTGCCGGTCAAGGACGTCAACGGCCTGACGATCCTGGCCAAGGACGAGCACATGCGCCCGACCACGACGATGCAGTCGCTGGCGCAGCTGCAGCCGTCATTCGCGGCGATGGCGGCGATGGCCGGCTTCGATGCGGTCGCGGTGCAGTCGCATCCCGAGGTCGAGAAGGTCAATTACGTGCACCATGCCGGCAACTCCTCCGGCATCGTCGACGGCGCCGGTGCGGTGCTGCTCGGCAGCAAGGAGGCGGGCGCGAAGCACGGCCTGAAGCCACGCGCGAAGATCCGCGCGTTCGCCAATATCGGCTCGGAGCCCGCCATGATGCTGACCGGCCCGGTCGACGTCACCGAAAAGCTGTTCGAGCGCTCCGGCATGAAGAAGTCGGATATCGACCTGTTCGAGCTCAACGAGGCCTTCGCCTCGGTGGTGCTGCGCTACATCCAGGCCTTCGACATCGACAACGCCAAGATCAACGTCAATGGCGGCGCGATTGCGCTCGGCCATCCGCTCGGCGCGACGGGGGCGATGATCCTCGGCACCGTGCTCGACGAGCTCGAGCGCACCAACAAAGAGACCGCGCTGGTGACCCTGTGCATCGGCGGCGGCATGGGCACCGCGACGATCATCGAGCGGGTGTAACCGAGAAGGCGGCGTCATCCTGAGGTGCGAGGGCGAAAGCCCGAGCCTCGAAGGATGGAGAAATTCACCGGGTCATCCTTCGAGGGCCTCGCAAGAGCGAGGCTACCTCAGGATGACGGAGAGACTGGAGAACGACATGGCCTACAAGAATTTCAAGTTCGAGACCGACGCCGACGGCATCGCGCTGGTCACCTGGGACATCCCCGGCCGCTCGATGAACGTGCTGGACGAGACCTCGATCCTCGAAATCGAGGAGATCACCAAGCAGACGACCAGCGACCCCGCGATCAAGGGCGTCGTCATCACCTCGGCCAAGGATGCGTTCTGCGCCGGCGCCGATCTCTCGATGCTCGAGGGCATGAGCCGCACCTATGCCGATCTCCTGAAAGGGAAGGGCGAGGAAGCGGCTAACCAGGCGCTGTTCGAGCAGAGCCGCCGCTTCTCGCAGGCGTTCCGCGCGATCGAAACGTCGGGCAAGCCGTGGGTTGCCGCGATCAACGGCCTCGCGCTCGGCGGCGGTTTCGAGATCACGCTGTCCTGCCACTACCGCGTCGCCGCCGACAACCCGAAGACCCGGCTCGGCCTGCCCGAGATCAAGGTCGGCCTGTTCCCCGGCGCCGGGGGCACCCAGCGCGTGCCGCGCATCGTGCCGCCGCAGGACGCGATGACGATGCTGCTGAAGGGCGAGGCGCTCAACCTTACGCGCGCCAAGGCGCTCAACCTCGTTCATGCCGTCGTCCCCGCCGCCGACATGATCAAGACGGCGAAGGACTGGATCAAGGGCGGCGGCAAGGCCGTCGCGCCGTGGGACGAGAAGGGTTTCAAGCTACCGGGCGGACCCGTCTTCTCCAAGATGGGCATGCAGATGTTCCCGGCCGGCAACGCGATCTATCGCCGCGAGACCTACGACAATTATCCGGCCGCGCGCGCCATCATGAGCTGCGTCTATGAAGGCCTGCAGCTGCCGATCGACGCGGGGCTTCGGGTCGAGTCGCGCTACTTCACCCAGATCCTGCGCTCGAAGGAAGCGCAGGCGATGATCCGCTCGCTGTTCCTGTCGATGCAGGAACTGAACAAGGGCGCGCGCCGCCCGGCCGGCGTGCCGCCGACCAAGGTGAAGAAGCTCGCCGTGATCGGCGCCGGCTTCATGGGCGCCAGCGTCGGCTTCGTCTCGGCGCAGGCCGGGATCGACGTTGTGCTGGTCGATCGCGACCAGGAGAGCGCCGACAAGGGCAAGGGTCATGCGAAGAGCGTGATCGACGGGCTGATCGCGAAGGGCCGCATGAAGGCTGAGGCAGGCGACGCCATCCTGTCGCGTATCTCGGCGACCGCGGACTACAACGCGATCTCCGACTGCGATCTCGTGATCGAAGCCGTGTTCGAGGATCGCAAGATCAAGGCCGACACCTATGCCAAGGCGCAGCCGCTGCTGAAGGCGGGCGCGATCTTCGCCTCGAATACCTCGACATTGCCGATCAACTCGCTGGCCGAGGAGTTCAAGGACCAGGGCAAGTTCCTCGGCATCCATTTCTTCTCGCCGGTCGAGAAGATGATGCTGGTCGAGATCATCATGGGCAAGAACACCGGCGACGTCGCGCTGGCGACTGCGCTCGATTACGTGCGCGCGATCGGCAAGACGCCCATCGTGGTCAACGACTCACGCGGCTTCTTCGCCAACCGCTGCGTGATGCGCTACATCGCCGAGGGCAACGAGATGCTGCTCGAAGGCGTGCCGCCGGCGATGATCGAGAACACCGCCAAGATGGCCGGCATGCCGGTCGGCCCGCTGTCGCTGCAGGACGAGGTCGCGCTCGATCTGGGCTTAAAGATCACCAAGGCGACCGAAGCCGATCTCGGCCCCAATGCGATCGACCAGGCGCAGAAGCAGCTGATGGTCGAGATGGTCGAGAAGCAGGGCCGCTTTGGCCGCAAGAACGGCAAGGGCTTTTACGACTATCCCGAGAAGGGCAAGGGCCAGAAGAGCCTGTGGCCGGGGCTCGCCAACCTTCAGCCGAAGCAGCTCGATCCGGATACGCTTCATGTCGATGAATTGAAGCAGCGTTTCCTGGTGGTGCAGGCGGTAGAAGCCGCGCGCACCGTCGAGGATCACGTCATCACCGACGTGCGCGAGGCGGATGTCGGCTCGATCCTGGGCTTCGGCTTCGCACCGTTCACCGGCGGCACGCTGTCCTATATCGACTTCATGGGGACCAAGAACTTCGTCGAGCTCTGCCACAAGTTCGAAGCCAAATACGGCTCCCGCTTCACCCCGCCGAAACTGCTGGAAGAGATGGCGGCGAAGGGCGAAACCTTCTACGGCCGCTTCCCGCCAAAGAAGGCGGCGCAAGCCGCGGGGTAGGCGGCGGGCGGGTGTGGCACCTCCCCTTGAAAAAGGGAGGTCGCTTTGCTCGTCAGAGCAAGGCGGGTGGGGATCAGTCTCTCCACACGCAGCGTCGCCCGCGGCTGACCCCCATCCCGACCTTCCCCTTTCAGGGGAAGGAAAACAAACCAAAAGGGCCGGATCGGCGATCCTGCCCTTTCGCTATTCGTAGCTGTGCAACTTCACGCCGCCTTGAGCAGGCCTTCCTTCTTCAGCGCCTCCTGCACCATCGGGCGCGCGGCGACGCGGGCCTTGTAGGCGGTGACATTGGGCAGGCCGGAGAGATCGAAGCCGAGCCGGTCGGTGGCCCACATGATCATGGTGAAGAGGTAGCCGTCGGCGACGGTGAACTGGTTGCCCATCAGGTAATCGTGACCGGCGAGCTGGCTCTCGACATATTTGAACTTGCCCATCGCGCGGTCCTTGAAGAAGGCCTTGGCGTCATCGGCGAGAACAGGCGAGAACATCGGGCCGAGATTCTTGTGCAGCTCGGTCGTGATGTAGTTCAGCCATTCGAGCAGCTTGTAGCGCTCGTTGGAATCGCGAGCCGGCGCCAGCTTCTTGTCCGACACCTTGTCGGCGATCATCTGGATGATGATCGGCCCCTCGGTGACCATTTCGCCGGAATCCAGGCCCAGCGCGGGCACCTGGCCCTTCGGGTTCACTTTGAGGAAATCGTCGCCGTTTTCGAGCTTCTTGGCCCGCAAATCGACCTTGACCAGGTCGTAGGGCAGGCCTGCCTCGAGCAGCGCGATGTGGGGGGAGAGGGAGCAGGCACCGGGGGAGTAGTAAAGCTTCATAGGGGTATTCCTTCCCTTGTTCTTGGCGTCCGGAGAGGGATTGCCTACATGCAGGCGCATGAAATAGTCAAGATTGATGCAGATGCATCGAGTGCGGTACACTCGGTGCCGGGACCTTATGGGCTAGAGCATGAAACGCAAGCTATCGAGCGAGGCGACCGCTGCCTGGATCCGCCTGATGCGGGTGCCGAGCCGCGTGCTCGACTGCGTCGAGCAGGATCTGAAGAAGGCCGGCTTTCCGCCGCTCGCCTGGTATGACGCACTGCTGGAGCTGTCGCGCGCCCCGTCCGGCGAGCTGCGCCCGGTCGAGCTCGAACGCCAGATGCTGATCCCGCAATATTCGACCTCGCGGCTGATCGACCGGCTGGTCGACGAGGGGCTCGCCGCGCGCCGCGAATGCAAGATCGACAAGCGCGGCCAGTTCGTCGAGATCACCGAAGCCGGCCGCGAGCTGCAGAAGAAGATGTGGAGCGCCTATTCGGCCGCGATCGACAAGCATGTCGGCTCCAAACTGTCGGATGCCGAGGCGACCAGGCTCTGCGGCCTGCTCGACCGGCTCGGCTGCTCCTGCGACGACGTCAAAGCCGACGGCAAGACCGAAGCGAAGACCGAAGGCAAGGCGGCGCCGGCGCGAGACGGCGCGACCGTCCGATGATCCCTTTGATCCCATCATCCGCGGCCGTCCGGGCTTGCGGATTTCCCTGCCACCGCGCGCCTTCGATCGAAGCGCCCTTGAGTTGGATTTCGTATGGCGCGTGACCAGATCGATATGACGCCGCTGCAATCGCGCGACGAACTCGTGGCGTGGATCGAAGCCGGCGTGAAACCCGAATCCGAATTCCGGATCGGCACCGAGCACGAGAAGACGCCGTTCACGCTCGAGGGTCACCACCCGGTGCCGTATGAGGGCGCCAAGGGCATCGGCGCGCTGCTCGAGGGCATGAAGCTCCTGCTCGGCTGGGAGCCGATCATGGAGCGCGGCAACATCATCGGCCTCTACGACGTCACCGGCGGCGGCGCGATCTCGCTGGAGCCGGGCGGCCAGTTCGAACTGTCGGGCGCGCCGGTCGAGACCGTGCACCAGACCCAAAGCGAGCTGATGGCGCATCTGGCGCAGGTGCGCGAGGTCGCAACCCCGCTCGGCATCGGCTTCCTCGGCCTCGGCATGACGCCGTCCTGGTCGCGCGCGCAGATTCCGGTGATGCCGAAAGGCCGCTACAAGATCATGCGCAACTACATGCCGAAGGTCGGCCAATACGGCCTCGACATGATGTTCCGCACCTGCACGGTGCAGACCAATCTCGACTTCTCCTCGGAAGCCGACATGGTGAAGAAGCTGCGGGTCTCGCTTGCGTTGCAGCCGGTCGCGACCGCGCTGTTCGCCAACTCGCCGTTCACCGAGGGCAAGCCGAACGGCTTCCTCTCGTTCCGCTCCGAGATCTGGCGCGACACCGACAATGCGCGTTCGGGCATGCTGCCGTTCGCGTTCGAGGACGGCATGTCCTACGAGCGCTATGTCGACTACGCGCTCGACGTTCCGATGTATTTCGTCAAGCGCGGCGACGAATATATCGACGTTGCAGGCTCCTCGTTCCGCGCCTTCTTCGCCGGCAAGAACGACGTCATGCCCGGCCAGCGCCCGACGCTGTCGGACTGGGCCAATCATCTCTCGACGATCTTCCCCGAGGTGCGGCTAAAGCGTTACCTCGAGATGCGCGGCGCCGACGGCGTGCCGTGGGGGCGGCTGCCGGCGCTGCCGGCGTTCTGGGTCGGGCTGCTCTATGACAATGACAGCCTCGAAGCGGCCTGGGACATCGTCCGGCACTGGACCGCGCCGGAGCGGCAGGCGCTGCGCGACGACGTGCCGCGCTTCGGCTTCAAGTCGCGGATCAAGAACCGCTATCTGTTCGAGATCGCCAAGGAGTGCCTGATCCTGTCGCATGCCGGCCTGCGGCGCCGCGGCCGCATCGATCATCTCGGCCGCGACGAAAGCCGCTTCCTCGAACCGCTCGAGCGCATCATCGAGACCGGCCGTTCGCCGGCGGAGGAGATGCTCGAGAAGTTCAACGGCCCCTGGAACGGCTCGGTGGAACCGGCCTATCAGGAGTACGCGTTTTAGCTTGCGAGGCTGCGGCGCGTTGGCCTCATCGACCGCTGTCATCGCCCGCCTGTGCGCAATTGCGCACATGGACCGGGCGACCCAGTACGCCGCGGCCCCGCGGTTCTATCACTGACGTCTCTGGAATACTGGATCACCCGCATGCGCATGCGCGGGTGATGAACATCGACCTGGCTGGTTCCACGCCGTTCATCCGCCGTACAGGTTCATGGCGTTCAAATGACGGCCCGCGGATGGCGCGGACTGCGCGGATTTGAAAGCAATCTCATGGGGATATGCCGCCTGTTGTGGGCGTGTGTGGTGACGTTCGCGGTGTTGGCCGCCGCCGTCGTCGCACGTCCGGCATTGGCCCAGACCAATTTCGACCGTCCCGGCGGAGACTATCTGAACGCGCCGGTGACGTCGGGCGATCCGGCCGATTGCGCGCTGACCTGCGAGCGCGACCGCCGCTGCCGCGCCTGGAGCTTCAACTATCCGACCGACAGCAACAATGGTGCGGTGTGCTGGCTCAAGAACACCGTGCCGGCGCGGGTGCAGGACGTCTGCTGCGTCTCCGGCGTGCGCGGCGCCGGCGTGGTCGAGCCGCGCAACGGCGCGATCGAAACCTCGATCGACCGCCTCGGCGGCGACTACAAGAACTTCGAACTGAAGGCCAGCGACGGCGACGAGGCCTGCCAGGCCGCCTGCACCGCCGACAACAAATGCCGCGCCTGGACCTATGCAAGGCCCGGCTATGCCGGCCGCGACGCGCACTGCTTCCTGAAAAAGGAGATCAAGCCGCCGCGCCGCAAAGCAGGATACACCTCGGGCGTGGTGCGCTGAATCCGTAGCCCGGATCTCGCTTCGCTCCATCCGGGTTACGAGTGCCGCAGAGTGGGCAAAGCGCAGCGTGCCCACCTCTCTTGCGCTGCTCGTGAAGGTGGGCACGGCGCTGCGCGCCTTTGCCCACCCTACGCATTCGCGTCGTAATCCTTCACCGCCTTCTTCGAGGCCAGCGTGCGCCTGTGCCGCCGCAGCAGCGGCTCGACGTCTCCGCGCTTCGCCTTCGACAGGCGGATCAGCACGATCGGGTAATCGCGGTAGTGGTCGGTGAAGTAGAACAGCTTCGGCTGGCGCGCGACCAGCATCTCCCGCTCATCGCCCGGCACGCCGGGCATCACCAGGCTGTCGCCGTCTTCCTTCAGCCGCACCAGCATCTTCTTGCGCACCTTCAACGCCGGCGTGCCGTAGGATGAGCCATTCTCGACCTCGGCCCAGGCAAGCGCGATCCGTCTGATGTCGTCGAAGGTCATGTGCGCTCCGTGCGGACGGCGCGTCACCCCGTCGGGTGATGCGAGGGCGTGGTCAGCCCGATAATCATGGCCTCCGGTTTCGTCATCGTTCAAGACGGGAATCAGACCATGCGGCGGGCTGCGATTGCATTTTGTGCCACCGTCCTGTTCGGCGTTTCAGTCCGCGCGGAGGAGGTCAAGAAATCTCCGTCGGACTATGCGCTAGTGAAGGCGCTGCCCATTGCCGTTCACCCGCAAGACGCTTGCGACGGGACTTGTGCGCAGGCGGCCGCCGGGGAGCGGGACAAGCTCGGCCCGTCGCCGCCGTGGCCGCTCTACCGCACCTCGCCCACGGAAACCAAGGCCCTGCACGACCGGCTGGTCCAGCGGGACCGGAAGAAGACGACGCGCGATACAGTTTTGACCCGCGAGGAGGCTATCGACGCCTGGAAGCTGTCCTTCCCGAACGGAAACTACAACCCGAACGATCTTGCCGATGTCTTTGCCAAGCTCTGGATCTTTTCCTGGATCTGCGGAGGCATCGATCCGAACGCCGTCACGGAAAAAGCGAGTGCCGGCGTGCGCGCCCAGGCGCGTGAGATACTGGCCGCCGACCCGGCGTTCTCGGCGCTTTCAGAGGCGCAACGGCAAGTCGCTGCGGAATCGATGATCCGCGCCCAGGCGACCGCCTATGTCATGATGATGATCGTGGCCAAGAAGAAGAACGGCAAACAAGACCTTCCCGCCGTGTCGGGCGCCATGAACGGCGTCAGAACTGCGTTCGAGACGCAGTACGGATTGGACCTGCGCAAGCTGGCGCTGACCCAGGAACGGGGGTTCGCGCAGCTGCTGCGGTAATCCGGGCTGCGCGACCTGCGTCACTGCACGGACGTAAAGAACCGCGCGAGACGGAAGCCGGAGAGCCAGGTCCAGACCGGCTGGCTGCGCATGCCGAGGTCCCAGGAGCCGACCACCGCATCGGCACGGCCGATCAGATTGTCGATCGGCAGCAGCCCGACGCCGCCGTCGCGCACCGGCACGCGGCTGTCGGCGGAATTGTCGCGGTTGTCGCCGAGCACGAACAGCTTGCCTTCCGGCACCGTGACTTCGGTGGTGTTGTCGAGCCGGCCGTTGTCGCGGATCTTGAAGATCAGATGGCTGACGCCGTTCGGCAGCGTCTCGATGTAGCGGTTGGCATCCTCACCGCCGCCGCGGTCGTCTTCGGCGAAGCCGGTGCCGTCGGGCTTCAGCTGAGCCGGATGATCGTTGATGAAGAGCTGGCCCTGCCGCATCTGGATGCGGTCGCCGGGGAGACCTACCACGCGCTTGACCCAGGCCTGCGAGCGGTCGCCCGGCCAGCGGAACACGACGACATCGCCGCGCTTCGGCGTCTCGCCGAACACGCGGCCGGTCTCCGGCAGCGTGATCTGGATCGGCAGCGAGGCCGCGCCGTAGCCATACGGATATTTCGAGGCCACCAGCGCGTCGCCGATCAATAGCGTCGGTTCCATCGAACCCGACGGCACATAGAACGGCTCGGCGATCGCGCCCTTGGCCAGGAACACGACGGCCACGATCGCGACCAGTTGTGCGGCCTGCCCGCGCCAGGTCGACGGTTTCGATTTCGCCGCCGCCACCTCGTCTCCGCTGCTCACTAGCCTGTTCCTCCGACCGTAATCCGTTCCATCCGAAGCGTCGGCTGCCCGACGCCGACCGGCACGCCCTGGCCGTTCTTGCCGCAGGTGCCTATACCACTGTCGAGCGCAAGATCGTTGCCGATCATGGTGATCCTGTGGAGATCGGTCGGCCCGTTGCCGATCAGCATGGCGCCCTTCAGCGGCGCGCCGAGCTTGCCGTTCTCGATCTTATAGGCCTCGGTGCACTGGAACACGTATTTGCCCGAGGTGATGTCGACCTGGCCGCCGCCGAAATTGGCGGCATACATGCCGTTCTTCACCGAAGCGATGATCTCGGCCGGGTCGCGGTCGCCGGACAGCATGTAGGTGTTGGTCATCCGCGGCATCGGCACATGGGCGTGGCTCTGCCGCCGGCCGTTGCCGGTCGGCTTCATGCCCATCAGCCGTGCGTTCTGGCGGTCCTGCATGTAGCCGACCAGAATGCCGTCCTCGATCAGCACGGTGCGGTTGGTCGGCGTGCCCTCGTCGTCGATGGACAGCGAACCACGGCGGGAGGCGATGGTGCCGTCGTCCACGACAGTGACGCCCTTGGCCGCGACCTGCTTGCCCATCAGGCCCGCGAAAGCCGAGGTCTGCTTGCGGTTGAAATCGCCCTCGAGCCCGTGACCGACCGCCTCGTGCAGCATTACGCCAGGCCAGCCGGCGCCCAGCACCACGTCCATCTCGCCGGCGGGGGCGGGGACCGATTCCAGATTGACCAATGCCTCGCGCAGCGCGCCGTCGGCGGCATCGCGCCAGGCCTTGGTCTCGATGAAACGCGCATAGCCTTCGCGGCCGCCATAGCCCTTGCTGCCGCTCTCCTGGCGGTCGCCCTGGCCGGCGACGACGGAGATATTGACCCGCACCAGCGGACGGATGTCGCGATAGCTCTCGCCGTCGGGCCTGAGGATCTCGACCACCTGCCAGGTCGCGGTCAGGCTCGCCGAGACCTGCCGCACCCGCGGATCCTTGTCGCGGACATAGGCGTCGATCTCGCCGAGCAGCTTGACCTTGGCCTCGAAGGCGGGACCGTCGAGCGGATTCTCGTCGCCATAGAGTTTTGCATTGGTATGCGCCGGCGCCGCGGCAAACGTCCCGGCATAGCCGCCGCGCACCGCCGCCACCGCATCCGCCGCGCGGATCAGCGCGGGAATCGAGACATCGGAGGAATGCGCATAACCGACTGCATCATCCTTCACGGCGCGCAGGCCGAAACCCTGCGAGGTGTCGTAGGTCGCCTGCTTCAGCCGACCGTTGTCGAACACCAGCGCTTCGGTCTGCCCGTACTCCAGGAACAATTCGCCGTCGTCGGCCCCGGCAAGCCCGCGCACCACCTCGCGGCGGACGGCATCGCGGTCGAGATTGGCGCGGTCGAGCAGGGAAGTCGTGGCGAGGTCGGTCATCAGGGGTGTCCGTTGTCGGGATAATCGATCCAAGATAGTGGTTTAGCGCGCGTTCCGCGAGGGGCTAAGCAACACGTTGGCGAGACCATGGATAAGGTCGAAATAGTTCCGATCCGAGATGAACATTCCGCAACCTTCCACCGAACCCTCGATGCTGTCGCGCGGGAGCGGCGTTATCTCTCGTTTCTGGAGGCCCCGCCGGCTGAAGTCACGTTGGCCTTCATTCGAGACACCATCGCGCAAGGCTTTCCGCAATTCGTCGCGCTGGCGGACGGCGAGGTGGTCGGCTGGTGCGACGTCAGACGCAAGGCGAGGCCAATCCACGCCCATGTCGGCATTCTCGGGATGGGCCTGCTGCCTCCTTATCGCGGCCAGGGGCTCGGATTGAGGCTGATCCGGGAGGCCCTCACGGCGGCAAGGCAGTTCGGATTTCACCGCGTCGAACTGACGGTGCGGGCCGAGAACGCCAATGCGATCGCGCTGTACCGGAAAGTCGGCTTTGAGATCGAAGGCCGGTTGCGCGACGATGGTTGCGTCGATGGCGTGTACTGCGACCTGTTGGTAATGGGCATCCTGCTGTCGTCGCCCGGTCGTTCGAGTTGAGAAGGGGCCACGACCTGCGGGCGCGTGTGACGCAGGACATCGCGGTTGGTCGCTACACTCTTTCCGCGCAATGTAGCAGACGTGACCCGATTACTTGACGAAGCCGTGGCGACTGTCGCCCGTCTAGCCAACGAGCGGCAAGACGAACTCGCACGCGTGCTGTTGCAACTCATCGGGCATGAGCAGCCGCCCTACATCCTTTCACCCGAAGAAGAAGCCGAGCTTGACGCCTCCATTGCCGAAGCGTCGCGCGGCGAATTTGCAACCGATGAGGAAGTTGAGGCCGTATGGTCGAGGTTCGACCTTTAAGATCACCGGACGGCGCGTGCTGATTCCCTACGGCAGCTTGTCATACCCCTCCGCCAGCCCATTCAGGCTCAGCGGGAACCCGATACCCTCTTCCGGCGTCTCGAAGATGATGAACGTTGCGGTCTTGGCGTTCTTCAGCTGCCCGAGCAGCTTGTCGTCCATCACGACTTCGGCGACGCAGCCATTGGGCAGGCAGCGGACGAAACCGGCGCGGCCGACGTCCTGGTTGTCGAGTTTCAGGCCGAGGCCGGAGGGCAGCAGCACGCCGAGCGGGGCGACCACGCGCATCAGGCGGCTCTTCTGGTCGGCGGTTTTCAGCACGATCACGGTCAGGCCGGCGTTGGAGCGGTCTTCCGCCACCACGCTCTGGATCAGCGCGCATTGCTCGCTCTGCGCGCCCGGCGGCGTGTCGCAGCGGATCTGCCAGTCGCCATGGACCGAGCGGACCGCACCTTGCGCGTGCGCCGCCTGGCTCGACCCAAGGCAACAAGCTACCGCCAGCAGGCCGGCAACGACGGCTGCCTGCAACTTTCGCCTTGGCTGAAGCCTTGCCTGACTATTCGAAGCGCCCATCCGGGTCGGTCCTTTAGAGATGATGTTCGGTCGGATCCGGCCTCCGCTCGGCCGCCGGCAGCACGCAAGCAGTCGACTGATACCCAATGACGGCGCCTTGAAGGCGATCTTCAAGCCGTTCCCGCGCCGGATTGGGGCACCGGCCTGCCGAATCAGGTTCCTGCAGGGCGCCCAGCCTGTGGGACCATCGGGCAATCCCCCTGTCAAGCTGGTGGACAATTTGTCCGGCGACTTTCGCTTGATTCTGCGGGAAAATTTGCGGACGGCAGATTGGTTGCCCGCGCATGGCTTTCGGCCCCACTACTGCATTGCGAGCGCCTGCGAATTATGGTTTGAGAGGCTGGATTTCGACGCGTTCTAGCGATCTGGCTCCCGTACCCACCTTGACTCGACGACGGGTACGTCCGGTAGGCCATTTGTCAGGGCGGATCGTGCTGCATTTCCGGCCAAATGCCGGAGGTGCTTTGGGGAATAATCGAGGGAGCGCGAGCGGCATGAACATGTCGATTGGCCGGATTGGCCGACAATTGCTGGGGTTGGCGGTGGCGGGCGTGGCGTTTGTCGCCGCTGGACCGGCCTCTGCCGAATTGGGGCAGCCGGCGCCGTGGGAGCACACGCTGCAGGAAGGCGCGACCCCGGTGATGGAAAACATCATCTGGTTTCACAACTTCCTGCTGGTGCTGATCACCGTCATCACGCTGTTCGTGCTGGCGCTGCTCGTCATCGTGGCGGTGAAGTTCAACGCCAGGGCCAACCCGGTCCCGTCGCGGACCACCCATAATACCCTGATCGAGGTGGCCTGGACGCTGATCCCGGTCCTGATCCTGGTCGGCATCGCGGTGCCGTCGTTCCGCCTGCTGTTCCTCGAGCTCGACGTGCCGAAGCCGGATCTCACGGTGAAGGTCACCGGCAAGCAGTGGTACTGGTCCTACGCCTACCCGGATAACGGCAAGTTCGAGTTCGACTCGCTGCTCGACAAGGACAAGAAGCCCCGCCTGCTCGGCGTCGACAATGAAATGGTGGTCCCGGTCAACAAGGTGGTGCGGATCCAGACCACCGGCGCGGACGTGATCCACTCCTTCGCGGTGCCGGCGTTCGGCGTCAAGATCGACTCGATCCCCGGCCGCCTCAACGAGAGCTGGTTCAAGGCCACCAAGACCGGCGTGTTCTACGGCCAGTGCTCCGAACTGTGCGGCAAGGACCATGCCTTCATGCCGATCGTGGTCCGGGTCGTCAGCGACCAGGACTTCGCGACCTGGGTTGACGGCGCGAAGAAGAAGTTTGCGGCCAACCCGGCCAATACCTTTGCGTCGGCGGGCGAGGCGGCGCAGTAAGCTCGGGAGCTGACTGCGTGACTGGAAGAAATTAAGGGCGACGGGACCGCAGGGCCCGAGAGGGACTGCAAGGGGACTACAAGGCAGGATTTTGAACATGGCTACTGGCGCTGCGACACACGACGATCATGCCCATGATGATCACGCCCATCATCATCCGACCGGATGGCGGCGTTATCTGTACTCCACCAACCACAAGGACATCGGTACGATGTACCTGGTCTTTGCGGTGATCGCGGGCATCATCGGGGCCGCGATGTCGATCGCGATCCGCGCCGAGCTGATGTATCCGGGCGTCCAGATCTTCCACGAGACGCACACCTATAACGTGTTCGTGACCTCGCATGGCCTGATCATGATCTTCTTCATGGTGATGCCGGCGATGATCGGTGGGTTCGGCAACTGGATGGTGCCGCTGATGATCGGCGCGCCCGACATGGCGTTCCCGCGCATGAACAACATCTCGTTCTGGCTGCTGCCGGCCTCCTTCGCGCTGCTCCTGACCTCCACCTTCGTCGAGGGTGAGCCCGGCGCCAACGGCGTCGGCGCGGGCTGGACCATGTATGCGCCGCTGTCGACCTCGGGCCATCCGGGACCGGCGGTCGATTTCGCGATCCTGTCGCTGCATCTCGCCGGCGCGTCGTCGATCCTTGGCGCCATCAACTTCATCACCACGATCTTCAACATGCGCGCGCCGGGCATGACCCTGCACAAGATGCCGCTGTTCGTGTGGTCGATCCTGGTCACGGTGTTCTTGCTGCTGCTGTCGCTGCCGGTGCTTGCCGGTGCGATCACCATGCTGCTGACCGACCGTAATTTCGGCACCACCTTCTTTGCCGCCGACGGCGGCGGCGATCCGGTGCTGTTCCAGCATCTGTTCTGGTTCTTCGGCCACCCCGAAGTGTACATCCTGATCCTGCCGGCCTTCGGCATGGTCAGCCAGATCGTTTCGACCTTCTCGAAGAAGCCGGTGTTCGGCTATCTCGGCATGGCCTACGCCATGGTCGCGATCGGCGGCATCGGCTTCGTGGTGTGGGCGCACCACATGTACACCGTCGGCATGTCGTCGGCGACGCAGGCCTATTTCGTCGCGGCCACGATGGTGATCGCGGTGCCGACCGGCGTGAAGATCTTCTCCTGGATCGCCACGATGTGGGGCGGCTCGATCGAGTTCAAGGCGCCGATGCTGTGGGCGATCGGCTTCATCTTCCTGTTCACGGTCGGCGGCGTCACCGGCGTCGTGCTGGCCAATGCCGGCGTCGACCGCGTGCTGCAGGACACCTATTACGTCGTCGCGCACTTCCACTACGTGCTGTCGCTCGGCGCCGTGTTCGGCATCTTCGCCGGCTGGTACTACTGGTTCCCGAAGATGTTCGGCTACATGTATTCGGAGACCATCGCGAAGCTGCACTTCTGGTTCACCTTCGTCGGCGTCAACCTGGTGTTCTTCCCGCAGCATTTCCTCGGCCTGTCGGGCATGCCGCGCCGCTATGTCGACTATCCGGACGCCTTCGCCGGCTGGAACCTGATCTCGTCCTACGGCTCCTACATCTCCGGCATCGGCGTGCTGATTTTCATCTGGGGCGTGATCGATGCCTTCGTCCGCAAGGAGCAGGCCGCGAACAATCCGTGGGGTGTGGGTGCGACCACGCTGGAGTGGACGTTGCCGTCGCCGCCGCCGTTCCACCAGTTCGAAGTGCTGCCGCGCATCCAGTAAGTTCGAGACGGTGCGGCGCACCCCCGGGGTGCGCCGTGCTCTATTTAAGAGAAGTGAGACCTGATCTTGTCGGTTGTCGATCACAACGCCATCGAGTTGCCCCGGATCTCCGAGGCCGAAGTGGGCGATTACATCGCGCTGCTGAAGCCGCGCGTGATGTCGCTGGTGATCTTCACCGCCCTGGTCGGGCTGATGATCGCGCCGGTCCACGTGCATCCGGTGCTGGCCTTCACCTCGATCCTCTGCATCGCGGTCGGCGCCGGCGCGTCCGGCGCGCTCAACATGGCTTATGAGGGCGACGTCGACGCGCTGATGACGCGCACCGCCAACCGGCCGATTCCGCGCGGCCGCATCACGCCGTCGGAAGCCGCCGCGTTCGGCATCACGCTGGCCTTCTTCTCGGTGGTGACGCTCGGCATCCTCGTCAACTGGGTGGCGGGCGCGCTGCTCGCCTTCACCATCTTCTTCTATGCCGTGGTCTACACGATGTGGCTGAAGCGCTGGACCGCGCAGAACATCGTGATCGGCGGCGCCGCCGGCGCCTTGCCGCCGGTGGTGGCCTGGGCCGCGGCGACCGGCTCGCTGTCGACCGAGCCGATCCTGCTGTTCCTGATCATCTTCTTCTGGACCCCGCCGCATTTCTGGGCGCTGGCGCTGTTCCGCAGCGACGACTATGCCCGCGCCGGGATCCCGATGCTGCCTGTGGTCGCCGGTCCCGATGCGACCCGGCTGCAGATCCTGCTCTATACCATCGTGCTGGTCGCGATCGCGCTTGCGCCGTGGCCGCTCGGCTATTTCGATGCGATCTATGGCGTCACATCGCTGGTGCTGGGCGGCGGCATGCTGTGGCTCGCCATCGAGGTCTATCGCCGCCGCGAGGGCACGGACGCCAACCGTGCCACCCGCCGGCTGTTCGCCTTCTCGATCCTTTATCTGTTTGCGCTGTTCGCGGTCCTCCTCGCCGAGGTCGTGGTCCGCGCCATCGTGCCTGTCATCACCGGGTAGGGGCCAAGATGGGGGCGCATGGGATAGCAATGGACGACAAGCAGGAACCAGACGGAATCGTCCTCACCGAGGCGCAGCTCAAGAGCCGCCGCCAGCGCTCGATCGCGACGGCGCTGGCGCTCGGCGTGCTCGTCCTGCTGTTCTTTGCGGTCACCCTGGTGAAGGGGCCGGCCGTGCTGGTGCGACCGCTGTGAGCGAGATGGACAACCAGCCCACCACCCAAGCCAATCAAGGCGAAGGCGCGCCGGCTGCGCGCCGACGTTCTGAAGTGACGCGCCGCACGCTGTCGCGCGACGCCGTGGTGGCTTCGATCTGCGGTTTCGTGGTGGTGCTGATGGTCGGCGCATCCTATGCGGCCGTGCCGTTCTACAACTGGTTCTGCCGGACCACCGGCTTCAACGGCACCACCCAGGTGGCGACCGCGGCACCGGTAGGCGCGCCGCTCGAGCGCACCATCACCGTGAGCTTCGATTCCAACGTGGCGCCGGGCCTGCCCTGGAAGTTCGAGCCCGAGCAGAACAATATCGACGTCAAGATCGGCCAGGTTGTCACCATCTACTACACCGTGACCAACCAGTCGGCGCGCACCACCACCGGGCAGGCGGCCTACAATGTCGCGCCGCTGACGGTCGGGGCCTATTTCCAGAAGATCAACTGCTTCTGCTTCACCGAGCAGACCATGGCGCCGGGTGAGAAGCGCGAGATGGCCGTGGTGTTCTATGTCGATCCGGCGCTGGCCAAGGACAGCGAGAACGACACGCTGAAGAACATCACTTTGTCCTACACCTTCTTCCCCGTGCGCGATCCCGTGCCGAAGCCGGTCGCAGCCGGCGAGCAGGAGCAGCGCAAGGGCGGTTAGTGATGTACGCGCATCGGCCCGGGGCGGTCATGCGCGAGAGATGGAACGATGAGATATAAGACGTGCCTTGCGGCACGCGAATGGAGAGACGGCAATGGCTGAGGCGCAAGTCAAGCATCACGACTATCATCTCGTCGACCCGAGCCCATGGCCGGTGGTCGGTTCGATCTCGGCCTTCATCATGGCGGTCGGCGCGATCGGCTGGATGCATCACATGTATTCGGCGGCTCCGATCGTGTTCGGCGTCGGCACCATCGGCGTGCTCTACACCATGGCGAGCTGGTGGGGCGACGTGATCAAGGAAGCCCAGTACAAGGGCGACCACACCCGCGTGGTGCAGATCAGCCACCGTTACGGCATGATCCTGTTCATCGCCTCCGAGGTGATGTTCTTCGTGGCCTGGTTCTGGGCCTTCTTCAACTCGGCGCTGTTTCCGGCCGACGCCGTGCACGCCACCCGCGACGCAGTGTTCGGCTGCGGCGCCGGCACCGCGATGGGCGCCTGCAGCGTCCCCGGCACCTGGCCGCCCCACGGCATCGAGACCTTCGACCCCTGGCATCTGCCGCTGCTCAACACCCTGCTGCTGCTGACGTCAGGCACCACCGTGACCTGGGCGCACCACGCGCTGCTCGAGGGCGACCGCCAGGGCCTCAAGCAGGGCTTGATCCTGACCGTGATCCTCGGCGCCTGCTTCACCTGCGTGCAGGCCTTCGAGTACTCGCATGCCGAATTCTCTTTCGCCGGCAACGTCTACGGCGCGACCTTCTTCATGGCGACCGGGTTCCACGGTTTCCACGTTCTGGTCGGCACCATCTTCCTGCTGGTCTGCCTGTTCCGCGCCTATGCCGGCCACTTCACGCAGACGCAGCACCTCGGCTTCGAGTTCGCCGCCTGGTACTGGCACTTCGTCGACGTGGTCTGGCTGTTCCTGTTCGTCTGCATCTATGTCTGGGGCCACGGCGCCGAGACCCTGGCCCACGGCGCGCACTGACGGCCGCTTTCACGTGCTAAGATGGGCGGCCAGCCAGGCCGCCCTTTCTTTTTTGAAGAGACCAGATGACCGACACACCGCCCACCGTGACCGAGAGCGCGCTGCGCGGCATCGCCTGCCGCTGCCCGCGCTGCGGCAAGGGTAAGCTCTATTCCGGCTTCCTGACGCTGGCGCCGCGCTGCCAGGCCTGCGATCTCGACTATGCCTTCATCGACGCCGGCGATGGCCCTGCGGTCTTCATCATCATGCTGGCCGGCGCGATCGTGGTCGCGTCCGCGCTGATCGTCGAGGTGAAGTACCAGCCGCCGTTCTGGGTGCACGCGGCGCTGTGGCTGCCGCTGATCATCGTCACCACGATATTTCCACTTCGCTCAATGAAGTCGCTCTTGATCGCGCTCCAGTTCCACCACAAGGCGGCCGAAGGCCAATTGACCCGGCGCGACCCGACATGAATTCTACGGACACGCGCCGGTCGAGCGCCGCCGGCTTCGGCATCTTCACGCTGATCCTGATCGCGGTCTTTGTCGGCCTCGGCGCCTGGCAATTGCAGCGCCGCGTCGAGAAGCACGCGCTGATCGCAGCCCTCGACTCCAAGCTCGCCGCCGCGCCCGAGGCGCTGCCGCAGCCGTCGGCGTGGCCGACGCTGACCTCGGCGCGCGACGAATTCCGCCGCGTCACCTTCACCGCGACCTACGCCAAGCTGCCCGATGCGATGGTCTACAGCTCCGGCTCCGCGGTGCGTGACGACATCTCGGGCCCCGGCACCTGGGCGTTCCTGCCGGCAAAGCTCGCCAGCGGCGAGACCGTCGTGATCAACACCGGCTTCGTGCAGAACACGATGCAAGACCGCGCCTCCGAGGACCGTGTCACCGGACGTCTCGTCACCGGCACGCCGGTCGAGCTGTCAGGTTATATCCGCTTCCCCGAGCAGCCGGGCCGGCTGACGCCGAAGGAAGACACCGTGAAGCGGCTGTGGTTCGTCCGCGATCATCGCGCGATGGCGCAAGCGCTCGGCTGGGGTGAGGTCGCCCCGTTCTACATCGACCTCGCCGCGCCGGTGCCGGAGAGCGGCACGCCGAAGCCGGGTCCGCTCACGGTGCATCTGCGCGACGACCACATGCAATACGCCATCACCTGGTTCTCGCTGGCTGCCTGCGTCGTGATCGCCTTCGGCCTGTGGTGGCGCGGCCAGCGGCGCAGGGAGGGCTGACCGGTCAAGACAAAGCGCGCCGCCCGGGAATGACGACGCGCTTTCAAATCGTGTGCCCCGCTCAATGCCCCATCTGCACCTTTCCGCCGAGCTTGACGTTGCGCAAGGTCAACGCCAGCGGGATTGCCGACAGCGCGATCAGCATCAAGACCCAGAACGCATCCATGTAGGACAGGAACGACACCTGGGTCTGCAACTGCTGGCCGATCCACGCGATCGCCTGGCTCTGCGCCTGCGCCAGCGAGCTGCCCTGGGCGACGAAGAAGTCGGTGACCTGGTGCAGCGTGTCCTGATATTGCGGGCTCGACGGCGTCAGCTGCTCGACCAGCCGGCTCTGGTGGAACTGCTGGCGATGCGTCAGCACGTTGGAGACCAGTGACACGCCGATCGAGCCGCCCGTGTTGCGCGCCGCGTTGATCAGCGCCGAGGCCTGGTCGGTCTTGGTGGGCGGAATGCCGTCATAGGAGGCGGTCATGATCGGGATGAAGATCAAGGGCAGGCCGACGCCGATCAGCATGCGCGAGCGCGCCATGTACCAGAAGCCGAGATCGCCATAGACGCTGGTCATGCTGTACATCGAGAGCGCAATCACCAGTGCGCCGGCGATGATCAGGTATTTCGGCTGCACCTTGGCGGCGAGCCGGCCGACCGCGATCATCATCACCATCGTCACGACGCCGCCGGGCGACAGCACGAGGCCGGCCCAGGTCGCGGTGTAGCCGAAATCCTGCTGCACCAGCTGCGGCAGGAACTGGGTGGTCGCGAGCAGGATCGCGCCGGTCGCCAGCATCACCAGGAAGCAGGCGCCGAACTGCCGGGTTGCGACCATGCGCAGGTCGATCATCGGATTGCGGCGCGTCATCTCCCACGGGATCATCAGCACGAACGCCAAACCGCAGATCACTGCAAAGGTGACGATGAAGGGCGAGGCGAACCAGTCGTCCTCCAGGCCGCGGTCGAGCATCACTTCGAGCGCGCCGAGGAAGGTCGCGACCAAGAGGAAGCCGACGAGGTCGAAGCCCGCCCGCTGTTGCTCCGCCTCTTCCTTCTTCGCGGGGAGCACGGCGGAGATCGCCGCGAGCGCGAAGGCGCCGACCGGCGCGTTGATCAGGAAGCACCAGTGCCAGGAGAGATTGTCCGACAGCCAACCGCCGAGCGTCGGTCCGACCACCGGCGCGACCACGACGGCGATGCCGAATACCGCGAACGCCTGCCCGCGCTTGGCCGGCGGGAACGCGTCGGCGAGGATCGACTGCGCCACCGGCACCATGCCGCCGCCGCCGAGGCCCTGCAGGATGCGAAACAGCAGCAGCGCGTTCAGGTTCGGCGCGAAGCCGCACAGGATCGAAGACACGGTGAAGATGCCGAGGCAGATCAGGAAGAAGGTCTTGCGCCCGAGCATCTTGGCGAGAAAGCTCGAGGCGGTGAGGATGATGGCGTTGGAGACGAGATAGGTCGTGACCACCCAGGAGGCCTCGTCCTCGCTGACGCCCATGCCACCCGCGATGTAAGGCAGCGCGACGTTGGCGATGGTGGTGTCGAGCACCTCCATGAAGCTCGCGAGCGCGACCACGATGGCGATCAGCCAGGGATTGGCCGCCGCGCGCGGCACGTCGAAGCTTTTGGCGTCGATCGCGGCGGCACTCATAGCATCCTCCCGAGCCGCTCGATCAGCGACGGGGTCGCGTCGATCCGCACGGTCGGCACCACCGACATGCCCGGCCCGAGCGCGACATCGGTCGGCGCATTGTCCAGCACGATCTTGACCGGCACGCGCTGCACGATCTTGACGTAATTGCCGGTGGCGTTCTGCGCCGGCAGCAGCGAGAACGCCGTGCCGGAGCCCGGCTGCACGCTCTCGACATGGCCCTGGATCGCGCGGCCCGGATAGGCGTCGATCTTCAGCGTCACCTTCTCGCCCGGCCGCATCTTGTCGAGCTGGATCTCCTTGAAGTTCGCGGTGACCCAGATCTGGTCGGGCACGAACATCGTGAGGTTGGTGCCGGCCTGCGCGAGCTGGCCGACCGCGGCCGAGAGGCTGACGACGCGGCCCGGCTGCGCCGCGGTCACCGTGGTGTAGGACAGATTGAGTTTGGCCTGGTCGCGCTGCGCCTCGGCCTGGGCGAGGTTGGCCTCGGCGCTCTTCTTCTGCGCGTCGAGCGACGAGACCTGCCGCTGCGCCAGGTTCAGCGTCGCCTTCGCGCTCGAGAGCGCCGACTGCTGCTGATGCAGTTGCGAGGTGTACTGCTGGGAGTTCTGCACCGAGCCGTAGCCGGTCTGCTCGAGATGCTGGTAGCGCTCGGCCTGCTGCTGCGCGAACACCAGCGAGGCCTGCGCCTGGTCGACCTGGGCCTGGTTGGCGGCGATCTGCGCCTGCTGCACCTCGAGCTGGGCACCGACATTCCTGATGCTGGCCTCTGCGGCCTCGACCTGGGCCTCGGCCTGCGCGAGCGCGACGCGATAGTCGCGCTCGTCGAGCTTGGCGATCACGTCGCCGGCCGCGACATGCTGGTTGTCGGTGACCGGAACGGCGGTGATGTAGCCGGAGACCTTCGGCGCCAGCGCGGACTGCCGCGCCGCGATGAAGGCGTCGTCGGTGGATTCGAAATGGCCGGTATAGTCCATGTAGAGATAGCCGCCGCCGAGCGTGGCGGCGAGCAGCACCGCGCCGATCGCTGAAACGACCGGGCGACGGCGCAGCAGGCTGCGGCGATCCGCGTCGGGACCCTTGGCCGGAGCCTCCGGCTGCGCCGGTTGCGGTGCGGGCGCGGCGGGTGCCTTGTCGGCGGGCTTCTGTTGCGGGGCCCGCGCGTCCTCCAGCTTCGCGGGGTCCTTCGGGAACTTGATGATGGGCTGTTCGGAGGTCGGCGCGGGCGGCGGGCTTTCAGCACCCTCGAGTCTCAGTTCATCGCGCTCCAGAACATTGTCGTCGAACATGATCGCTACTCCCAGGCTGTCGGCGAGATCGCACACAGGCCTCGCTTAAAGGGAACGGTACCGTTCCGTTCTGTGCGACAAATAGTCCTGCTGCACCGCAGCGTCAATAGAAACGGAACTGTACCGTTCTATTTACAACTAGATGTGAAGAGACTAGATTGGGCGGGATCAGCCGGCCCTGCCGGCAGCTCGAGACCCGGGTGTCACCGCCATGAACGCCAGCGATGTGAAGGACAGGCCGATGCCGCGCATGAGGCGCGCCGCGGTGCGCGCCGGCCGCCCGCCGAAGGAACTCGCGGGGGAGGTGGATGCTCGCATCCTGGATGCGGCACGTCACGTCTTCCTGGAGCGCGGCTTCGAAGGTGCCAGCATCGACGAGATCGCCGAGCAGGCGCGCTCCGGCAAGCGCACGATCTATGCGCGCTTCCAGGACAAGCGGGCGCTGTTCATCGACGTGGTGACGCGGGACATCCTGTCGCGCATCGCCGCCTACAAGGCCGAGGCGCCGATGCCGACCGGTGGCACGATCGAGGAGCGGCTCACCTGCGTGGCGAGCACGCTGCTGCATTGGGGCCTGGACAGCGACAAGGTCAGGCTGATGCGGCTCGCGATCGCGGAAGTGCATCGCTTCCCCGAACTCGCGGCTACCGTCAACCGCAGGGCGCGCGCGCTCAGCACCGAACTCGGTGCTGACCTCTTGCGCGAGCTGACCAGTTCCGACGAACTCGGATCACTGCCGGCCTTCGCACCCGAGCGCCTGCCGACCACGGCGCGGCTGTTCCTCGATATCGTCGCCATTCCGATCCTGTTCCGCGCGATGTTCGAGCTCGATCTCGGGACGATCGAGCCCGAGATCGACGCGCATGTGGCGCGCGGCGTCAGGTTCTTCGTCGCGGCCTGCCGGAATGATGGGGTTGCGGCACCGGCCTAAGCTTTAGCCCGGCGCGCGCTCCACCTTATGACGCAGCCAGACCATGCCACCTTCCAGCGTCTCGCAGTGGGTGAGCCGCAGTGCCTGGCCGGCGCCGGGGCGATCGCCCTCAGGGCCGTGATAGTCGACGATGCATTGTGAACCGGCGACGCCGTCGACCGCCGGCTGGATCAGCGTCGAGAACTCGTCGATCAGCCTGTGCTTGAGGAAGGCGCCGTTGATCCCGCCACCGCCCTCGAGCAGCAGCGTCTTCGCGCCGAACAGCGCGGCGAGCTGCTCCATCGCGTGCGGAAGGTCATCGCCTTTGGCGCCGGCAAAGACGTAGGACGCGCCATCCTCGCGCAGCTCGGCGAGATGGGCGTCGGAGACCCGCTCGCCCAGCACAGCCACCGCGTGATCGCCGCCGACATTGTCCTTGCCGAAATGCACGCGGCCCGACGGATCGATCCCGATCGCAAGCTTGCGGCCGTTGCGATTGCCGAGATGCGCCGCGCGCGGCAGCTTCGGCGCATTGGCGACGGGACGTGCCGTCCCCTTCGCCATCTCGTTCATGGTGACGCGGCCGATGATCCAACCATCGGCGCCGAAATTGTCGTGGATCCGCTCATAATGCGACCGCAACACCTCGCGCGAGATGCCCTCGGCCGCGGCCGTGAAGCGGCTCGGATGCAGGCGGCCGTCGATCGACGTGCCCATGTGGCAGATGATGTGAGGGCGCATGGCACTGCTCTTGTTTGGAGGTGGTGAGGATGCGAGCCGCCGGAGCGGCAAGATCGGAGAACTCTTCATTTAGGTCGTTGCGTCGGAACGCTCAACGTCCATTGAGGAGCACGGTTCAAGCAAGGTGAGCACGCTCGTCAGGCTCCCTCCCCCCTTGCGGGGGAGGGGCGGGGAGAGGGGTAAGCCCCGGGCGGGATCATCGATGAGAAAACCGCATGAGCAATCTCGCGCGCGCGAACACAAATTGGGAGACCACCCGCGTGATACCCCTCTCCCTAGCCCTCCCCCGCAAGGGGGGAGGGAACCCGTCCGCTGGTGGCCCCATCACGTAATTGCCTTTGAAGGGGGCTAAACAGCGTACTCAGCACTCCCTCAATCGAACCATCCCCGCCGCTTGAACCACAACAGTGGCAGCGCGCCGCTGGCGATGATCGCGGCCCAGGCCATCGGATAGCCGAGCGTCCAGCTCAGCTCCGGCATCGCCTTGAAGTTCATGCCCCAGACCCCGACCAGGATGGTCGGCGGCACGCCGACGACCGACACGATGGTCAGGATCTTGAACAGGTCGTTCTGCTGGATGTTGATGAAGCCGAGCACGGCGTCGAGCAGCAGCTGGATCTTGTCCGACAGCCGGGTCTCGTAGTCGCCCAGCGAGATGACGTCCTTGGAGACGGATTCGAGCCGCCGCTTCGACGCCGCCGTGATCCATTCATTGCCGACGTCGCCGGCGAACGTGGCGAGCCGGCCGACGCCGAGCAGCACGTCGCGCGCCTTGGCGTGGCGATCGGCCAATTCGCCGATGCTCTCCAGCGCCTCGCGCAAACGCCGGCTGGAGCGGACCGGACGCCGGCTGCGCACCAGGCCGCCCTTGAAGACGGCCCGCGAGAGCTTGTCGGTCTTGGCACCGAGGTGCTCCAGCACGTCGGCGCCGCGATCGACCATGGCTTCGAGCAGGGCTGTGAACACGCACATGCCGTTTTCCAGGTTCTTGTCGGTGGCGATCCGCTTCATGACGTCGTCGACGTTCTTCAATTCCGCAAACCGCACCGTGACCAGCACCCGCGGGCCGATCACGAAGCCGATATTGGTAATCTCGGCCTCGTTGTTCTCGTCGAGCCGCACCGCCGGCGAGGTCAGATAGAGCCGGTCATGGTCCTTGACCAGGCGGCTCGATGCCTCGATCTCGCCAAGCGATTCCTCGGACGGCACGCGAATGTCGAGTGCGCGCTCGACGAACTGCTTTTCATCCGCGGAGGGATTGAGGAGATCGATCCAGATGATCCCGGACGGCAATTTTTCTCCGATGGTCTGCCAATCATCGGTCGCCGACCTGTACAGCTTCAGCACCTGGCGAGCTCCATGCGTGGGGTCCTTTCGGCCGACGACAATAGCGATGTTGGCAAGGCTGTTCCATGCGCCGGCCGAGGCTCGTCCGGTGCAAAGCTGAGGGTTGCCTTGCTCCGGCCTATCCTCGTCATTCCGGGGCATGCCGACGGGTCGCGCGAATGCGCGCCCGATGACAGGCTCGCGCCAAGAGGCGTGCGTGATTGCCCGACGGGCAACTCAGCAAAACCGGTCAACCGATCGTGGTGAAATACTTCGCTTTATCAGAATATGAGCTTGGTCTATGGTGCACTCGTCTCACCCGATCGAGGGTGCGTGCCACCCGCATACGCGGGTGATGACATCGTGTCGTAGGCGCGTGCCGGCGGCGCGAGCTATTCGGCCGCCTTTGGCACCGTCGACCCGATATCGAGGCCAAGCATGCGTGCCCGATCGTGGCGCTCCTCCGTCAGCAGCCTCAGTTCCCGTTCCAGCGAGCGCGCGACCTCCTCCTGCGATTCCTGGGAGCGGAGGCGCTGGGCGCCGCTGGCTTTTTTTGGGGAGGTCACTGGGGAGCCTTTGTCATCGTATTGTCACAGCGAGTCTTGGCACGGTTCGATTCAGCCCGACAATCAAAAAGAATTCAGGGAGAAATCTTTGGAAATTCTCAGCCATGGCTGACTCGAAAATGAGCAGAAGATTCTCCAATGGGCACGTCGCGCAGGTCAAACGCTTTGCATTTGCCGAAAATGCCGCCGGCGTCACCCATCCGGATTAGATCGAAGTGTGGAGACATCATTCCTGGATTCCGATGAAAACGTCCTGAAACGGACACGCTCTATACTTACGTACGTTCGTGACCGGGCCGACCGTGTGGAACGCCCGAGTGTCCTCTGGGGTGACGTCGCCGATGAAGCAGCCGAATGCCATGCCGTATATGTGGGCTGCCGCCTTGATCGCGGTTGCGATCTGGGGCGCGGTCGGATCACCGCAGATGGCCCATACCTCAGCCAGGCAGCATTACGCCGGTACCCGCTAGCCCGGCCTGTCCAACCGCGGCGGCGGCGCTCGGCTGCGATCGCTTCACAGCTTCGGCCGCGGCGAGCGCTGCATGTCCATCGTGTAGGTGTAGCGCCCTTCGGGGTGCGTGGTGATGGTGACCTCGAGCAGCTCCTCGCGCTGCGTGTAGTAGCGGCGCACCACGGTGAGCGCCGGCGAACCGGTCTTGACGCCGAGCGCCTTCGCGATCGCCGCCGGCATGCCGCGCACGAAGATTTCCATCTGGGCATGTTCGGTGATCTGGCCGTAGGTCCTGGCGATCTGCTCATGCACCGGGGTGCGGCCGTGGTCGCTACGCTTCACCACGTCGGCGAATTTGCGCAGCACATAGATCTCAGTCCAGCCGAGCGGGTCGGTGAACTGGTCGGCACGGCGCACCGCCTCGATCAGGAACCAGCTCCGGCCCGGCTCGCATTTCAAAAGCGCGGCGAGCTTGCGGTCGGCGACGATGTCGCCGCTGTTGACCACCTCGCGGTAGGTCTCGTTGGAATAGCGCAGCCATTCGCCGAGCGATTTGACGCTGTGGGTGAACAGCACCGGCGGCTCGGAGGCAATCACCACCGAGCCGAGGCCGGCGCGGCGCACGATCAGGCCCTGCTCGATCAGGATGCGCAGCGCCTCGCGCACGGTCTGGCGGCTCGCCTTGAAGCTCGCCATCAGCTCGGTCTCGGTCGGCAGCAGATTGCCGACCGCATAGGTGCCGAGCCGGATGTCCTTCGTGAGCCCGGTGGCGATATCGCGGTAGCGGGTCGATCTCGCCTTGCCGGATTTGTCAGACATGAGACCTTACTGGCATGCCAAATGGCAGTTGACGGGATGGCCTGCCTGCATCGACTGCAGCGCGGCTTCGAACGCAGAAAGCGTCGCCAGCACGTCGGCTTCGGGCACCGGGAACGGCTGCTTGCCTTCGACCGCGTCGGCAAAGGCTGACAGTTCCGCAGCGAGCGTGTCGCGCGCCGGATAGCGCATGGTTGCGGGCGCCGCGCCGGACGTTCGCTTGACCATCGTCACCTCGTCGAGCACCTCGGCCGATCCCTTCGTTCCGAACACATGGACTCGCCAATAGAACGGTGTCGCGCGGATCGTCGCAAGGGTGCCGCTCACGCCATTCACAAATTCAATCGCCAAAGTTGCAGTGTCGAGCGGCGGCGGACCTGGCTCGCGTGCATTCAATCGGGCATAGACCTGCCGCGCCGGGCCGAGCAGGCTGACAAAGCCGTCGAGCACATGCAGCCCGGCGCCGGTCAGCCCGCCGCCCGGCGATTCCTCCGGCGACAGCCGCCAGCCTTGCGTAATGCCTTGCGAGTTCTCGTTGCTGTTGTGGCCCTCGACATGCAGGATCGTGCCGAGCTCGCCGCCGGCGACGATCGCGCGCAGCGCCCGCATCGACGGCCAGAACCGGCGGTTATGCCCGACCGCGAGCACCACGCCCGCCTTGCGGCAGGCCGAAAACATCTCCGCCGCATCGTCGCGCCTGAGCGCGAGCGGTTTCTCGCAAAACACCTGCTTGCCGGCCGCGGCAGCCGCGATCACCTGGGCCTTGTGCAGCGAATGCGGGGTGGCCAGCAGCACGGCGTCGATGGTGGGGTCGGCGAGCACGGTGTCCAGACTGGCAACGGGCTTGAGGCCATGCGCCGCGCAGAAGCTCGCGGCGCCGACGGTGTCGGGTTCCACCGCGCTGACGATCTTGAGTCGCGGCTCGTTGCCGGCAGCCTCGACCAACGCGCGGCCCCATCGGCCGAGCCCCGCGATTGCACAATTGATCATGTTCATCCCTCGCCTGGGTCTTCGCCGAAGCCTTTACCTGGGTCGCGCCGGGCCCTGATCGCCTCGATCACGGCCGCGCTGTCGCTGTCCGGCCCAACGAGCCCGATCGTCGCGCGCAGCAGCTCGGCCTGCGCCGATGTCACCGGCAAGGATAGGCCGCGCCGGCTGGCCTCATGCAGGATCAGTTCGGCGTCCTTCAGGGTCTGCGCGATGCGCGACTGCGGCGAAAAGTCCTGCGCCAGCATCTTCGGTCCCTTGCTGTCCATCACGGCGGAATATGCCGCCGAGTGCCGCGCGCTCGCAAGGAAGGTCAGGCCGTCGAGACCGAGGCTTTCGGCAAACACGATGCCCTCGGCGAGCGCTGCGCGGTTGCTCTGCAGGATCAGGTTGATGGCGAGCTTGGTGCGGCTGGCATTGCCGATTGCGCCGACGTTGATTCGTCGCGGGCAGAGGATCTCCAGCGTCGCGGCGGCGGCTTCGATCGTCTCGGTGAGGCCTGCGACCAGGGCGGTGGCGGTGCCGGCGCGCACGTCCGCGCTGGTGCCCGAGATCGGAGCCTCGATGAGAGGGAGGTGCGATCGTTCCGCGAACTCGGCGATGACGGCGATGTCTCCGGGCGCGCACGTGGTGGTGCAGATCACCAGCGGCGGGACCTTCACATTCGCAAGGTCGGGCAGCAGGCCCTTGAGCTGGGCCGCGTCATACACGGCGATGACGACGGTGCGGCAGCGCGCCGCGACATCGGCGGCGAAGGCCGCGAATTCGGCGCCGCTGGCCTTCAGGCCATCCGTCCTGGCCGCATCGACGTCGAACCCGAGCACGCCGACGCCGGCGTCGATCAGCCGCGCGGCCAGCGCCGATCCCATCAGCCCGAGGCCGATCACGCCAACCGGTGTGCCGGGGTCGGTCACCTCGGCCGGTCTATTGCGGTTCGATGCCGGCAGCTTTGACCTCCGCCGACCAGCGCACCACCTCGCTTTTCACGAAGGTGCCGAATTCGGCCGGCGTCAATGGCGCCACGATCACGCCGACATCGGCGAGCTTCTTCCTGGTTTCGGGCATTGACAGGTATTTTGCGCATTCGGCGTAAAGCCTGTTGACGATGGGTTCGGGCGTGCCGGCCGGTGCGAACAGCCCGTACCAGATCGTGGCCTCGAAGCCGGGCATGACTTCCGATAATGCGGGCAGGCCAGGGGTCAGCTCGTTGCGGGCCGCCGACGTCACGCCGATGCCGCGCAGCGTACCGCCCTGCATCTGCGGGATCGCGACCGAGAAATCGCCGAAGGTCAGGTCGATCACACCAGCCATCACGTCGGTCATCGCCTGCGGGACGCCGCGATAGGAGGCCGCGACGACCTGGATGCCGCCGCGCGACTGCAGCTGCGCGATCGAGATCTGCGACGCGCCCGAGCCGTAGCCCGCGGTCAGGTTGGGATGCGCCTTGGCATAATCCAGGAACTGCGGCAGGTCCTTTGGCGCGATCTTCGGATTGACCAGCAGCACCATCGCGGTGGTGGTGGTGCGAATGATCGGTGCAAAATCCTTCACCGGATCGTAGGGCAGGTTCTTCAGCGTGGCGACGTTGCTGGCTTGCGTCGTGTTGGTGCCCATCAGCAGCGTGTAGCCGTCGGGTGCGCTGCGCGCGACCTCCTGGGCGCCGATGCTGCCGAGCGCGCCGGCGCGATTCTCGATCACCACGGTCTGGCCGAAGGCATCCTGCAGATGCTGGCCGATCAGCCGGGCGACGTTGTCAGGGCCGGCGCCGGGCGGGAACGGCACGATGATCTTGAGCGGCCGTTGCGGGAAGTCGTCCGCGGCGAGGGCGGCAGACGCTGCAAAGGCGGACAGCAACAGGACCACAAGCCAGCCCAGGCGCAACTTCATCCCGATCCTCCCGCAAGTCTGTTGCGACAATTTATACGGACAAATGGATGGAGGGTGCAAGAGCAAGGACCACATCGCGATTGAGATTGGCAAAATTTGTCCGTATAAATAATCGAAACAGGGAGTCCGACACCACATGGTGGACACCAGCGATCTCCACGCGCGGGGCCTGCGTCGCCGCCGCAAGATGTTCGGCGATGCGGACGTGGCAAAGCGGATGGCGGCTGCGGGCGATTTCGGCGCGCCGCTGCAGAACATCATCAATGCCTATGTCTATGGCGATGTCTGGGAGCGCGATGGTCTCTCCGACCAGATGCGCAGCCTGGTCATGCTGGGCATCACCGCGGCGAGCGGCAAGACCACCGAGTTCCGGGTCCATGCCAAGGGCGCGCTCGCCAATGGCTGCACCGCCGCCCAGGTGCAGGACGTGCTGCTGCTGGTCGCAATGTATTGCGGCGTGCCGGCCGCGATCGAGACCAGCAAGATCGCAGCCGAGGTGTTCGGCGAAGTCACCCCGGAGGGGTAGGGCGGCCGCGCCGGGCGTGATAGGGACGTTGCCAGCCTGCTGTCGGCAACAGGACCCGCCCATGCCCGCCTTCCCGTCCTCGACCACCGTGCTCGATTCCGTGCTGTTCCGCGATGCCTTCGGCACCCGCGAGATGCGCGAGGTGTTTTCCGACCTGCGGCTGGTCTCGCGCTATGCCGAGGTCGAGGTCGCACTGGCGAAGGCCGAGGCACGCTGCGGCGTGATCCCGGCGGAGGCGGCCGCGGAGATCGCAAGTCGTACCGATGTCGCTGCGCTCGACTTCGATCTGCTGCGTCAGGAGACCGACATCGTCGGCTACCCGATCCTGCCGCTGGTGCACCAGATGACGAAGCAATGTGGCGAGGCCGGCCGCTACGTGCACTGGGGCGCCACCACGCAGGACATCATGGACACCGCCGTCGTGCTGCAACTGCGCGACGGCTTGAAGATTATCGAGGACGATATCGCGACGCTGCGCGACATCCTCGCCGATCTCTCGAAGCGCTACCGCGACACGCCGATGGCGGGACGCACCCACCTGCAGCAGGCGCTGCCGGTGACCTTCGGCTACAAGACCGCGATCTGGCTCGCGGCCTTCGACCGCCATGCCGAACGGCTGGCGCAGCTGAAGCCACGCGTGCTGGTCGGCCAGTTCGCCGGCGCCGCCGGCACGCTGGCCTCGCTCGGCGACAAGGGTTTTGAGGTGCAGCAGGCGCTGTGCGAGGAGCTCGGCCTCGGCGTACCCGTCGCCACCTGGCATGTCGCGCGCGACGGACTCGCGGAGGCCGTGAATTTCCTCGCGCTCGTGACGGGCTCGCTCGGCAAGATCGCGCTCGACATCATGATCATGGCGTCGACCGAGTTTGCCGAGGTCTATGAGCCGTTCGTGAAGGGCCGCGGCGCGTCCTCGACCATGCCGCAGAAGCGCAACCCGATCTCGTCGGAGCTGATGCTCGCGGCGGCCAAGGCGGTGCGGCAGTACGCCGGCCTGATGCTGGACGCGATGGTGCAGGATTTCGAGCGCGCCACCGGCCCGTGGCACGCCGAGTGGATGGCGATCCCGGAAAGTTTTGTCCTCACCGCGGGCGCGCTGCATCAGGCAAAATTCGCGCTTGGCGGCCTGATCGTCGATGAGAAGCGGATGGCCGACAATCTCGACATCAGCCGCGGGCTGATCGTCGCCGAGGCCGTGATGATGGGGCTGGCGCCGGCGATCGGCCGCCAGGAGGCGCATGACGTCGTCTACGACGCCTGCCGGCTCGCCAACGAGAAAGGGCTTTCGCTGGCCGACGCCCTGGCGGCGGATGCGCGGGTGACGGGCCGGATCGATCGCGCGACGATCGACCGCCTCACCGCACCGAAGAACTATCTGGGGCTCGCGCCCGACATGGTCGATCGGGTGCTGGCATCTGTGAAGCGGTGACATCAGCGCCGTTTGCTCGCTTGGGCGTGATCGCCGGTGACGGCGGGAACCTTGCGAATGCGGGGCGAATTGGACTACGAATCCTCGACCCTCAACCGACATGGCCGGACATTTCATGACTGCTCATCAGCGCAACCTTTCCGCCTCGATCGATCCCGTGAAACTCGATCGGCTCGCCGAAGTCGCGGTGAAGGTCGGATTGCAGCTGCAGCCGGGACAGGATCTGCTGCTGACCGCGCCCGTGGTGGCGCTGCCGCTGGTACGGCGGATCGCCGAGCATGCCTACAAGGCCGGCGCGGGGCTGGTGAATTCGTTCTTCTCCGACGAGGAATTGACGCTGGCGCGTTATCGTTACGGCAACGACGCAAGCTTCGATCGTGCCGCGGGCTGGCTCTATGAGGGCATGGCGAAGGCGTTCGGCGCCAACACGGCGCGGCTTGCGATCGTCGGCGACAATCCGATGCTTCTGTCGGGAGAAGACCCCAGCAAGGTTGCGCGCGCCAGCAAGGCCAATTCGATCGCCTACCAGCCGGCGCTGGAGAAGATCGTCAATTTCGACACCAACTGGAACATCATCGCCTATCCGAGCGCATCCTGGGCGAAGCAGATGTTCCCCGATGATGCCGAGGACGTAGCGGTGGCCAGGCTCGCGGATGCGATCTTCTCGGCGTCGCGGGTCGATCAGGACGGCGCCGTCGCGGCCTGGCAGAAGCACAACGCAAAACTGCGCGAGCGCACCGACTGGCTGAACGGCCAGCGCTTCCATGCGCTGAAATATTCCGGCCCCGGCATGGATCTCGTGATCGGGCTCGCCGACGGCCATGAATGGGAGGGCGGCGCCTCGACGGCCAAGAACGGCATCGTCTGCAATGCCAACATTCCGACCGAGGAGGTCTTCACCACGCCGCATTGCCGGCGCGTCACCGGTCACGTGGTCAGCTCCAAGCCGCTGTCCTATCAGGGCACGCTGATCGACAATATTTCGGTGAAGTTCGAGGAAGGCCGCATCGTCGAGGCCAAAGCCTCGCGCGGCGAGGAGGTGCTGAACAAGGTGCTCGACACCGACGAGGGCGCGCGCCGGCTCGGCGAAGTCGCGCTGGTGCCGCATTCCTCGCCGATCTCCAAGAGCGGGCTGTTGTTCTTCAACACCCTGTTCGACGAGAACGCCGCCTCGCACATCGCGCTCGGCCAGTGCTACTCGAAATGCTTCGTCAACGGCGATAAACTGACGCCGCAGCAGATCGCCGAGCAGGGCGGCAACAAGAGCCTGATCCATATCGACTGGATGATCGGCTCCGAACATACCGACATCGACGGCATCCATGCCGACGGTCGTAGCGTGCCGGTGTTCCGGAAGGGTGAGTGGGCTTAAGCGTTAATGGAAACGCCGGTCACGCGTGGCGAGCAGGTCGCCGCGGGTGGCGCTGAAGCGGCAGGTTTCGTGCTGCGGCCGGAAGCCGAGCCGGCGGTAGATCTTCAGCGCGGCGGCGTTGCGGCTCGAGACATTGAGCCAGCAGGGATGCTCGAGCGAAACCTCGTGCGCGGTGAGCGTCTGATAGACCAGGAGCTGGCCGAGGCCGCGCCCCTGCCGCGCCGGATCGACCGCGACCGACTCGATCCACATCGAGTTCTGCTCCGGCTCGGTCAGGCAGAAGCCCGACGGGTGTCCGTCCTCGGAGGCGATCCAGACCTCGCTGTCGCAGGCGAGCTGCGCCATCTCCTCGGGCGAATACAGCCGGAACGCGGCGTCGGAGGCATAGGCGGCATTATGAATGCGTGCGACCTCGGCGGCGCAGACGGTGACGTCGCTGACCCGCTCGATGCTGGCGCGCGCCGCCGCGAGCGTGCGCGCCGGCTGTAGCGGCTCGACGCACTTCATGCCGATCTCAGATTCTATGTGGACGAAGCCGAACACCGCCACGAAGGCCATGCCGGCCGGCCAGTCGCGACTGACCAATGTTTGCACGGGGAGATCGGCCTCGCTGTCGATTGCGAGCACCTCATCGAACAGCGCGAGCCCAACGTGGCGCCGCCGCGCCTCGGGCGCCACGACGATCTTGAGGAACCGGGAATGGTGCGCGCCCTGATCGCGCAACGAGGATTCCGCGAGTCCGACCAGCCGGTCGCGCTGTTCGGCAATACGAAAGTCGCGCCCGCCGCGGTTCTGCGGCAGCTTTAGGAACTGGTCCCATTGCGGCAGCGTAACCGGGCCGAGCCGCGGTTCGACCGCGGCCGCCCTGGTATAAAGTGCAACAACCGCTTCCGCGTCGGTCTCCCGGAGCGGCCGGATGGTGATGCCGTCATCCATAGTGAGCGAGTTTACCCGATATCGAGCCGATAAACATCCTTTGCCGTCTGCGAGAACAGGGCCGTCTTCTCGACTTCGCTATATTGTGAAGCCAGACGTTTAAAAGTGTTGAAGATCACCTGGTAGCTGCATTGGCCCTTATCAGGTGGGAAGTTGCTCTCGAACATGCAACGGCTCGGGCCGAATGCCTCGATGCAGGTCTCGACATAGGGCCGCCAGACCGTAGCAAGTTCCTCGGAGGATGGAGGCTTCGGGCGGAGATGGAAGTCGTAGCCGAGCAGGCACATCGCAAGGCCGCCGAGCTTGACGACGACGTTCTGGCACTTGGCGATCTCCTGGATCGACGCTTTCCAGATCGGAAAAGTCTCCTCGCGTTTGCCGGCGAAACGGCCGGTGCCGACCGGGCCGCCGCAATGGTCGAGAATGATTTTGGTGTCGGGGAAGGCGCGGGCGAGCTCGGTGAGCTCGCCGATCTGCGGATGGAACAGCCAGGCATCGAAGCTGAGGCCGAGCGGCGCCAGGCAGGCAAAGCCCTTGCGGAAGGCGGGATCGAGCAAAATTCCCTTCGGCCGGTTCGCATACATATGCGCCACGTTGGGATCCTCGTCCCAGGCCGAGGAGTGGCGGATGCCGCGGAACCGGCCGTTGCCGGCCGTGATTTCCGCCTCCAGCACCGCCTTGGCCTGGTCGCCGATCAGAAGATTGACGTGGCTGACGATGCCGGCGCAGATCGCAGCCTTGCCGTAGCCGCCGCTCGCCGACATCGCGGCGACGCCGTTGGCGAACTCGACCTCGCCGACTGGCCGAAACGCTTCCGGGCCATCGGCGCGATACATCGAGCGGCAATCGACATAGACGGTCGCGACGATGTTGTGGCCGGAGCCGATGTCGTCGCGCATCTCCTCGATCAGATAGCGCAACCCGCCGCGGTCCCAGAGATGGTGATGCGGATCGACGATCGGCCGCGCGGGGTCGATGATCTCTTCGGTGGTTTGGGCGAGCCAGTCTTCGCGCGGATTGGCATAGAGCCCGCTCGCGGAGGCGGGCAGAGTGCTGGCCATGGACGATGCTCCCTGTTCTTGCTCTTGTCGGCCGCCGATCCGATGTCGGCTGTTACCGAGGATAACGAGGCGCGCATCAACGCGTCAAATGTGCGCCTGCAGTCTCTACAGATAGACCGCCTTCATCGCGCCAGCCGGATAACGCTCGCCCGCCGCGGCGCCGGGCGGGATCGCCGCTGAAATCTGGGCCAGCTCGGTCGGAGAGAGCACGACCTCGAGCGCGCCGATATTCTCGTTCAGCCGTGCGCGTTGCTTGGTGCCGGGAATAGGCACGATGTCGTCGCCTCGCGCCAGCAGCCAGGCCAGCACGAGCTGTGCCGGCGTGCAATTCTTCGCGCGCGCGATCGCGACGATGTGGCCGACCAGATCGCGGTTGTGGGCAAAATTGTCGCCGGCAAAGCGCGGATGGTCGCCGCGGCGATCGCCGGCGATGTCGGCCTGCGACTGGATCTGCCCGGTCAGGAAGCCGCGGCCGAGTGGCGAATAGGCGACGAAGGCGATGCCGAGCGCGCGCGTCGCTTCCAGCGTCTCCTCGGCCTCGCTGCGGTAGAGCAGGGAATATTCGGTCTGCACCGCGGCCAGCGGATGGACCTTGTGGGCGCGACGGATGGTCTCGGGCCGCGCCTCGCACAGGCCGAGGTGACGGACCTTGCCCTGCTCGACCAGGCGGGCCATCGCGCCGACGGTGTCCTCGATCGGCACGTTCGGATCGATGCGGTGCTGGTAATAAAGATCGATGGTCTCGAGGCCGAGCCGCTTCAGGCTGGCTTCGCAGGCCTGCTGGACATAGGCGGGCCGGCCGTCGACGCCCTGTCCGGTCGCGGTCTTGACCTGGCCGAACTTGGTGGCGATCACGACCTGGTCGCGCAGGCCCTTCAACGAGCGACCCAGCACCTCCTCATTATGACCCCAGCCATAGAGATCGGCGCTGTCGAGGAAATCGATGCCCTGGTCGATGGCGGTGCGGATGAAGTCCGGCGTCGCCATGTCGTCGCTGGCGCCATAGACGCCGGACAGCGACATGCAGCCGAGCCCGATCGCGGACACTTGCGGGCCGTCATTGCCGAGCTTGCGGTGCGGGAGCTTGCTGGAGGTCATGCCGATCGTCCTCTTTGCGGGTGGTTGCGGGCCGGTTTTGAGTGAACAGGCTAGAGCATACTCTAGGCCAAGCGGGAAAATCACCGGCTGACGAAATCGTGTCGCCCGTTGGCTGGCTCGTCTGGCAGTCCCGTCATCCTGAGGTGCGAGCCCTTGCGAGCCTCGAAGGATGCACGGCCACCAGCGGGGCCGATTCATCCTTCGAGGCTCGCCGAAGAGGCTCGCACCTCAGGATGACGGGGTTCGATGCGTTGCGCACCTCACACCCCATCGAGGATGATCACGGTCGGCGCCGACGGCAGCGCGTCGCGCGAGATCCGCAAGGTGCGCTCGCTGCGGCGGTCGATCTCGAACTGCTGGCCGATCAGGCGCATGAATTCATCGAGCGGGGTGGCGAAGCGGTGCATCGGCAGCACGACGGCCGCGCGCAGCCGCTTGGTGATCTCGGAGATGCCGTCGAGCGACATCGTGTAGGTGCCGTCGATCGGCACCATCACGATGTCGAGCCTCCCGATCGCGGCGAACTGGCTGTCGTCGAGCCTGACGTGGAGGTGGCCGAGATGGCCGATGCAGAGGCCGGCGACCTCGAAGATGAAGATCGAGTTGCCGTCCTTGATCATCTCGCCGCCGGCATCCTCGCCCCAGTAGCGGCGGATGTCGGTCGTGACGTTGCGGATGTAGACGTCGCCGATCCGCATCGCGACATGTGCCGCCTGGCCGTTCTCGCCCCAGCCATGCAGCACGTGGGGAATCCTGGGATCGGGGAACAGCGTGTAATGAGTGGAGTGCGCCCGGTTCATCGTGACGACGTCGGGCAGCCGTCCGATCTGGTAGGCGCCGCTGTAATCGGTCGCGATGCGGACGCCGCCCGGCGTGTCGATGAAATAGGTGGAATGGCCGGCATAGGTGATCGCGACCTCGTCGGCCTTCGCCGCGACGCCACGATAGCCCGCCGGAATCGCACGCGGTGGTGCGCTCGCCATCGCCATGCACTCGCTGCGCGGCGCGTCTTGCGCCGAGGCGAGGCTGCCGAACGTTCCGAGCAGGACAAGCGCGGCGAGCAATCTCAGCATGGCATATTCCGTCACGGGCGAAAATCCACCGGCAGCAGACTAGCGCCGAACGGGGCGCCCGTCATGACGCCGCCGGCGCATCGCTCAGGGGCGGGAACTGCAGGACGATTGGGGCGATGAATTCCGCGGGACGCGCTATCATCCTGCGCGAACAAGGTAGACCGCCGTGACCGACACACCATCCGCGCCGCGCGCGCCTTCGACCAAGCGGCTCGAGCCGCTGCGCCATGTCGACGCCGGCGTGCTCAACATCGCCTATCATGAAGTCGGCCCCGCCGATGGGCCGGCCGTGATGCTGATGCATGGCTTCCCCTACGACATCCATTCTTACGTGGATGTCGCGCCCGTGCTGGCGGCGCAGGGCTGCCGCGTCATCGTGCCCTATCTGCGCGGGTACGGACCGACCACATTCCGCGACAAGGCGACGCCGCGCTCGGGCGAGCAGGCCGCGGTTGGCGCCGACATGATGGCGCTGATGGATGCACTCGGCATCGTGCGCGCGGTGTTCGCCGGCTATGACTGGGGCGGCCGGGCGGCTTCGATCGGCGCGGCGCTCTGGCCGGAGCGCTGTGTCGGGCTGGTCTGCACCAACGGCTACATGATCCAGGACATCGCGCATGCGATGGTGCCGGCGCGGCCGGAGCGCGAAGTGCCGCTGTGGTATCAGTATTACTTCCAGCTCGAGCGCGGACGCGCCGGGCTCGCCGCCAACCGGCATGGCATCGCCAGGCTATTGTGGTCGCAATGGTCGCCGAGCTGGCAGTTCGACGACACCTGCTTCGCGCGCAGCGCGGTCGCGTTCGACAATCCTGATTATGTCGATGTGGTGATCCACAGCTATCGCCATCGCTTCGGCCTCGCCGACGGCGATCCGCACTATACCGAATTGCAGCGAAGGCTGGCCGCGTTGCCGGTGATTACGGTTCCCACCATCACGCTCGATGGGGCCGACGACGGCGTTACCGCCGCCGCGGACGGCAGCGCCAGTGCTGCGAAGTACACCGCCCGCCGGGCGCATCGGGTGATCCCGGGCGCCGGCCACAATCTGCCGCAGGAAGCGCCTGAAGCGTTCGCCGCGGCGGTGACGGAGGTGATGAAAGAATAGGTCGGCGCGGGCGCGCCGGCCTGATTGTGAAGCGGCAGCAAGAGGCTATTTCTTCGGGGCTGGGCGCTTCGCGGTTTTCTTCTTCGCAGCCTTTGCGGTCTTCTTCGCGGCCTTCTTTGGCGCCTTCCTTGTCGACTTCCTTGCCGACTTCTTGGCCGCCTTCTTCGGCGTCTTCTTGACTGCCTTCTTCGACTTCTTGGTCGCTTTCTTCGCGGACTTTTTTGCAGCCTTGGCCGGCGTCTTCTTGGCCGCCTTCTTTGTCGCCTTCTTCGCACCGGTCTTCTTGGGCGCCTTCTTGTCCGTTCCGGTCGCGTCGGCCCCCTCCTTCCGTTTCGCATTCTTCTTGTCGCGTTTGTCCTGCGCGCGCTGATTCTCATTCGTGAACGGATTGGGATCCGCGGCGGCCGGCGTGCTCCAGGGCTTGGTGGCCGCGGCCGGGAAGAACAGCAGGCGGCGATTGTTCTTGTAGGCGCCGTCCTTGAAGTTCGGCCCGATCCAGCCGTCGGTCGTATCGAGCAACAGCCATTCTTCGCGCTGGCCGGCGTTGGCTTCCTTGTTGATGATGTCGCGCGAGCGGAAGTGCCGGAAGATGCGGTCGAGCTCGGTCATGTAGATGTCCGCGACCCTGGTGTCGCCGCGGATCAGCAGCATGTTCTCATCGTTCGCGGTCAATGAATTGGCTGAGAAATTCGCCGAACCCGAGCAGACCAGCGGATCGTCCGACAGGGGGTCGACGATCAGCACCTTGGCATGGACGAAGAAGACGTGGCCCTTGTTGGTGGGGCGATCGAGTTCCTCGTCGATGAACCATTTGTCGAGGTTGGAGTTCGGGATCGGGGTCACCTTCGCGCCGCCGAAGCTGGATTTGTACTTGATGAACGACTTGCCGAGGATCGCGCCGTTCGAGAAGGCGAGCTTGCCGCGGTTGCGCTGCTCCGCGTCGTCCACTGCCTTGCTCGGCGGATCCTCCAGGATCACCAGCCGCATTGCGTTGCCGGTCTTGGAGAGCGCGGTGAGGATGGTGTCGGCAACGTTGAACGGGATCGTCATCATCGCAAGCGAGCCGGCATCATCGATCCGCTGCCCGTACCAGTCGAGCATGTTGTCGGCGATGCGCGGCGAGAAGAACGGAGCGGTGGACGATTTGGCGATCGCATTGGGCGGATTGGGCGTCAGCTTGATCGCGTTCTGCAGCGCGACGCTGTGGACGGGGTCGTCCTTCAACTCGGTCCAGTAGTCCAGATAGGTCTTCACGGTGGCGGCGTCGGCGGTCACGTGCCCGACATTGGTCTGCCCGTAGAAGCCGGAATCGGTGAAGTTGGTCGACCCGGTCCACACCAGCTGCGGCTTGCCCGCGACGAGCTTGACGATGAACTTGTTGTGCGGGATCGCGGTCCGGGTGCGCGGATGCACGATCGCCGCCGGCAGTTTCGCCGTGGCGATCGCCTCGCGGTTCGGATCGTTGGGCTTCTTGGTGTCGTGATAGACGATCTCTACGTCGACGCCGCGGTCGTGCGCGCGCTTCAATGCGGCGAGCACCGGCAGATAGGTGAACTCGTAGGCGCAAACCCGCAGGCCTTCGCCCGATTTGGCGTCGTTGATGTATTTGAGGCAGGCCTCGGCCAGGCCGCGCGACAGCCATTGCGTCTCGCGGTCGAGCAGCTTGCCGTCGTCGCTGACATTGTTGACCATCGCGTCGGTCAGCGTGGCGTTGTGAAACTCGACGGCCATCGCATGGCTCGCGATGATGCCGCGATTGAACCAGACGCCCTGGCCCTTGCTGTCGTACTCAGGTTCGGTCTTGATCGAGAAGTTCAGCGTGTAGCGCTCCTCCATGTTGTGGAGGTCGCCGTAGAGCGCGATGATCGTGAAGTCGTAGGCGATGCCGGGGCTCGCGGTGTAGTCGGACCATAGGAACGACTGGAACGGCTGCTGGCGCGATGGAAAGCTGTCGCCGGGCTTCGCGTTCGGCACCAAGTCCTTGAAATACTTGATACCTTCCAGCCACTGCTGGGGCTGGCCGTCATGGCCGCGCTTGATCGCGAAGCCGCGCAGGCCGGGCCGCGCGCTGGCGTCCATGTCCAGCGCCATCAGGACGACGTGGGTGCCGGCGATCGCCTTGACGCGAAGGGCCCCGCTCGATTGCGAAATGCGCATGCCTCTCTCCCCTGCCAATATCTTTGTAGTTGCAATAAAGATAAACTACACGAGAAGTACGGGTCTGCCTACCCGGCAGGGCGCCGAATCGGCTGCTGGCAAGCTAGGCGCGGGCCATGATGACGGCGTGACGGGCGCCGCGGCTTACGCGCTCGAGAGACGATCGAGCAGCGCCAGCATGACCGGCGCGTCGGGGATCGGCAGCACCGCATCGATGCGCTCGATCAGGCGTGACTGCAGCAGTTCGTTGCGTGCCTTGCCGATGGTGCCGAGCGGCCCGCGAAACCCATGCTCTTCCCAGGCGAGCTCGAGCAGGCTTTCGCTGACCAGCGCGTCGATCAGATCGTCGGCGGCGCGATCGATGCTGATCAGCGGATGGGCGGAGAAAGCGGTCGGCGTCGGATAGAGGATCACCGGCTTGGACGGCGCATTGGCCTCGACCCGCTTCCAGCGGTCGGCGTCCTGCAGCACCCATTCGATCAACTGATTCTCGTAGCCGACGATCAGCGGCTGGGCGCCGGCGCCCCCGGCGATGTAGTCGTCGAATAGCTTGCCCGACGACGGCGGCTTGTAGCCCATGCGGCGGAACACGGTCGCGACATCGCCGTCGATCTTGCCGAGCGAATCCAGCGCGATGACGTCGCCGCTGAGCAGGCTCGCGGTCAGGCCGGCGAACATGAAACCGGAATTGGATTTGTTCGGATCGGTCGAGACCACGCGGGCGCGGCCGAACAGGCCGCTGACGCCCATCGCTTCCCAGGTCTCGCCAGCAATGATCGCCTTCAGCACCTTGAGCAGGTCGACCGTGTAGCGCGGCCCGCCGGCCGGCTGGGCAAAGCCACCCTTGACCAGGCCGTCGGCGATGCGGTCCCAGGAATACAGCACGATCGGCGAGTTGAAGATCACCTGGTCGCGTGAGATCTTGACGCCCGAGCTGCGCGCCACCTCGACCAGCACGGACGAGGACGGCCACAGGAATTGCGGCTTCTGGTCGAGCAGCGCGCGTTCGCGCACCATCTCCACCGATCCGGCGCGCCGCGCATCGAGGATCAGGCCGAAGCGGCGCTCCAGCAGGCTGCGGACCCGGGCATTGGCGATGAAGCCTTCCTTCTCGCCGCCGGCAAAGCCGAACAGCTTCCTGGCCTCGCCGAACGTGCCGGCGATCTCCGGATGCTGCCGCAGATAGACATAGCCGCCGGTGCCGGCAGCGCTGGCGGCCAGCAGTCCGACACCAAAGGCCCGACGGGAAATGGCCATCAGGCTCTCCTTTTGCCCGGATCGGATGGGGCAGGCAGCGCCGACGGCCCGAGATCCTCGTCGAGCGAGCTCTTCAACAGCTTGAGCTCGACGTCGAGATTGTCGAGATCGGCTTCCTGCAGATTGGTCGCGTAGTAGGCGAAGGCGGTGTCGAGTCGGTCGATCAGGTCGCCGGTCGCGGCGAGCCGCTTGGTGTCGCGGTTGCTGCTCTTCTCCAGCACGGCATAGGCCTCGGCGAGCTCGGCGGCGCGCGGCAGGTAATAGGTCAGGAAGCGGCGCACGCGGTCGACGCGCAGCGGGTCGTCCTCGACACCGGCGAAGATCTCGCGCGACGTCCGCGCCAGGTGACGGACGCGCTCGGCGACGGGCTTGGTGCGAATGGTGCTGACCGCGACCTCGAGTCGGATCGCGAGCGGTTCGGCATCGGTCAACAGCTCGCGTGCGAACTCGATCTTGCCGCGCGCCGCGCCGCTGGCATCGAGGCCTTCGAACGGCTTGCGCGGTGCGAGCAGCGCCACCACGCCGCCGCCTGCCGCAACGCTGATCAGACCGGCGGCCCAGAACGGCATGCCGACGCCGATCGCGAGCGCGGGCAACAGGACGGCGGCGCCGGCGCCGCCGGCGATCCAGTTCAGTCCTGACCATGCCGGTGATGGCATTCAGTTGTATCCCCGCACGGCACGAAACGCCTGGGTCAGGCTCTTGGTGCCGTCGAACACCCGGCCTCCGGTGAGCGTCGCCAGATTATCGAGCTGGCTGCGGTCGGCGTCGCTACCGAAGGTAACGCCGAAAACCGGGACCCGATGTCCGTCCGCGCGCCACGGCAGCTCGAAGGTCGACATGGTGCCCTGGCTTTTGCCGTCGGTCATGATGACGATGGCGGGCAGATGTTGTCCATCGTCGAGCAACGGCTTCATCGCGGCCAGCGCCTGCGCAGCGCAGGTGTAGAAGTCGGTCCCGCCATTGGCGCGCAGTTGCAGCGACTTGTCCAGCAGATCGGCCTGCGCCGTGTCGTCGCCGCCGGCGCCGGCCATCCAGAGCACGCGCTCGTTGAACGGCAGCACGATGATGTGGTCCTGCTTCGACCACTGCACCAGCACTTCACGGGTCCGCGCCGGCGTGAACAGGAAGCGCATTGCGTCGAGCAGCTGCGCTTCGCCGGGACCCTGCATGCTGCCGGAGACGTCGAGGCAAAGTGCGGTCAATGACGGCTTACGCAGCGCCTCCTGGTAGAGCGCGAGCGCCTTCTGGATCACGGCGGGCTCCGGCGGCCGCACCACGGTGAGTGGCCGGCCCGGATCGAGATTGGTGTTGGCGTCAGCCTTGATCGGGGTGGCGCGCCCCAATTCGACGCGGCGTCCGGTGGCGGCGATCCGCGCCTGGGTCTCGTTCTTGAGCAGGAAGGCCTGCAGATCGCCAAAGAAGTCCTCGACGTCCTTGCCGCGGCCGCGATCGACGAAGCCGAGCGGGGAATCGCCGACCGACACGCCGTCCTCGGGATAAACCGCGTAGAGCGGCTCCTTGCTGTCGCCGATCAGTTTGTCGTTGGTCTCCTTGATGACCGCCTCGTAGTTCCACATCGCGTCGTATTTGGCGCCGGTGCGTTCGCCCTCGCGGTAGAGATCGGCGAGCCAGCCGCTGGAGCCGGACGAGCGTTCGACGCCGCGCAGCAGGCCGCGCACGGTCGCGAGCACCTCGCTCTTGTCGAGATCGCCCGCCTCGATCAGATCGGGCTTGCCGATGCCGGCCGCCAGCATCGCGAGATAGGCGGCGGCGCCGGAATTCGATTGCGTCGCCGAGGTCATCAGGAATTTCAGTTTGCCGCCTTCGACGGCCGCGAGGATGTCTCTGGTCGTCACCTTGGCGCCGATCCAGCCCAGCGCCTGCGCCTTGGAGCGCCGTACGCCGAGGATCACCGGCATCTGCGCGATCGACTTGACCGATTTCACGCGCCGGGCGGTGTCGAACATGTCGATCCAGATCGACGCTGCCGGCCACACCGCGTCGGTGCCGGGATCGTTGCCCGGCTTCAGCGCCAGCGCGATATCCAGCGAACCCTGGTATTTCATCGTGCACGCCGCGTGGCGCGATTGGCAGAACTCCTGCACCATCGGCTCCAGAACCTCGTTCTCGGAACCGGAGACGATGGTGAATTGCGGCCCTGACGGCGCCGAGCAGGCGCTGATGCCGAACGCGAGCAGCAGGCCGGCCGCGAGCTTCGCGGCGAGCCGTGGGACAGCGAGGGTCATGTGGGGGACTTGGACAACTCGGATTTCAGCTGATCGGTCAGTTGCGCCATGCGCTGTTCGATCTCGGCGCGCTTCCTGCGGCCCTCTTCCTGCACTTTGAGGACGCCCGAAATCGTGTCGAGCAAATCGCCATTGGTCTTCTCAAGTGTCGCGATGTCGACGATGCCGCGCTGCGACTGCTTCTCGATCTCGATCGCCTGCGTCTTCATCATCTCGGACGCCTGCCGCATCATCTCGTTGGTCGCATCTGTCACGGTCTTCTGCAGCTCGAGCGCATTCTTCTGCCTGCTGAGGCCGAGCAGCAGGATCATCTTCTGCTTCCACACCGGAATGGTCAGCTCGGTGGTGGCCTGCAGGTTCTCGATCAGGGTCTCGTCGCCCGACTGCACGATGCGGATCTGCGGCAATTGCTGGATGCCGACCTGGCGCGCCTGCTGCAGATAGAAGATGCGCTTCTCGAGCCGGTCGAGCGCCTGGTTGGCGTCCTGATAGGTCTGCGCCGCAAGCAGCGCATCGCTGCCTTCGCCGGCTGCCTTGGCGCTCCGCTCCAGTTCCACAAGCTTGCCGCGGCGAAAGTCCTCGACGAAGGCCTTGCCGGCCGCGATGTGCGAATCGAGGTCGCCCAGCGATGCCTTGGTCTGCTCATGCAGCTCGTCGAGCACCGCGATGTCGCGGCGCAGCGTCTCCTTGTTGCGGTCGAGCTCGACGCAGACGCGATCGATTTGGGAGGAGACGTCGCCGAACTGCTCGGTGAACCGCCGCAACCGCGCTTCCACCGAGGAGAACAGCCGGGTGAGAAAGCCGCCGTCCTTGAGCGTGGCGGGATCGAGGCCGCGGGCTTTGGCCAGGATATCCGACAGCAGCTTGCCGGTGGCGCCGATCTCGCGGTTCTGGGTCTGGGCCAGGATGCGGTCGGCGAACTCGACCACCGAACGCTGGGCGCGGTCGCCGAAGGTGACGATGCGCGAACGGTCGGCGATGTCGATCTCGGACCTGATGCGCGCCACCGCCGACGAATCCACCACCGCCGGGACATTGATGGTTTCGCTCATCCGCTTCCTCTCCTGTGCTTTCGGCCTTGAAATGGTACCCGGCCGAGATACCGGCAAGATAACGATCGCACGCGAACGATTCGATGACAGCGCACGATGGCGCCCCTGCCGCGCGAACCGCTGGAAATCCGTTTCTGGTTCAATGGGATAGCGAGGCGTTATGGCGCGGCCGCGCTAGCCGCGTCGCGGGCTGATCTTCCAGGCGGCGGCCAGCGTCAGCAGCGTCAGAATGCCGCTGACGACGGCGGCGACCGGGATCGTCAGGGCCAATGCCGCTGTCGCGGCCCAGCCGATCGAGCAGAAGGCCTCCGCGATGGTGGCAACGCGCGACGAGGTCTGGCGCCGGCGGAACTGGCTGCGCTTCGCCTGCGCGCGGAACCAGAGCTGGATCGCGGCAGCGGATGCGGTCGCGATGATCACGGAGATCGCGGTGACGGCAGCCTGCCCGAGCGAAGCGAAGGCCAGCGCGATCACCAGCGGCGCAAAGACCAGCGCGATCGCCATCAGCACCACCTCGATCTTGGCGCGGATCACGCGCGCCGGCGGCAGCGGCGCGGTCGCCACCAGATCGGCGGCGTCCTCGCCCGAGATCGTCAGCCAGGCCAGCCCGCCGGCGAGCTGGCCCGCGGCCATCACGATCACGGGCGTGATCAGCACGATCGCGGTCGAGGAATCGGAGAAGCTCTTCCAGAGCATCAGCGCCGGCGGCACCAGATAGAGCATCTGCATCAGGCTCTGCGACAGCAGCCAGGGATCGCGGCGCAGCAGCAGAAACTCCTTCCGGCGCAACGCCTGCGAGCGCGAGCCGACATGGAAGGCGCGGGTTCGTCCGCGCGTGGTTGTGGCCGGATTGGCCGCCACGCTTGCGACCGTGTCGGCGAAGCGCGGCGCGAACACCGCCATGACCAGGCCGAGCATCAGCAGGCCGATGGCGACCAGCAGCAGCATGACGTCGAGCTGGCCGAGCGCGGCGCGCGCCGGCCACCAGACCAGGCTGTCAGGACCGGGCGCGATCCGTGCCGCGGTGTCGGAGGTCAGGAAGGCGAAGCGCGACAGCGTGCCGTAGGACAGCACGGCGACGACCTGCAGCGCGATGACGAAGCCTGCGCCGATGATGGCGGAGACGATCTGCGCCACCAGCCGCGTCCGTGCCGGCCCGATCACGCGGAACAGCCACACGGTCAGCGCGATCGCGGTGGCTGCTGCCGACAGGCCGATCGCGATGACGACGCCGAAGCCGGTGAGCCAGCGCGCGCCGCCGAGATAGGCCAGCACGTCGATGAACGGCGCCGACAGCAACAGCGCCATGCTGCTCACCGTCAGCGCGATCGCAGCGATCCGGATCGAGAAGATGTTGGTGAGCTTGGCCGGCGACGACATGATCAGGTCGAGATCGGCGCGCGCATAGAACACCCGCGTCACTGATTCGATCGCCTGTGACAGGATCAACGCCCAGGACAGGAAGATCGTCGAGGTCAGCACGATCAGCGAGGACGGATCGAGCGGGAATTGCAGGTCGGCAAAGCGGCCGACCACGGCATAGGCCGGCAGATGCAGCACCGCGGCGAAGATCAGGAGCCCGATCACGGCGCGGTTGCGGCGGCGCCGGCCGCCGGTCATCATCGCCAGCCACTCGCGCCAGGCGAGGCGGAATTCGTGGCGGGCGAACCAGGAGAGAGGTGCGGCGCTGCTCACGCGGCCGCCGCTTCGGTATCGACCAGCGCGATGAACATATCTTCCAGGCTGGTGTCGTTGCGGCCGCTCTGCTGACGCAGCTCGGTGAGCGTGCCTTCGGCGATCAAGGTGCCGGCGGCGATGACGCCGATGCGGTCGGCCATCCGCTCGGCGACCTCGAGGATATGCGTGGTCATGATCACGGTGCAGCCGGCGCGGACGCGCTCCTGCAGCAATCCCTTGACATGACGCGCCGACAGCGCGTCGAGGCCGGTCAAGGGCTCGTCGAGGATGATCAGCCGCGGATCGTGCACCAGCGCGCCGGCCAGCGCCACCTTCTGGCGCATGCCCTTTGAAAATCCCTCGCAGCGTTCGTCGAGGTGCTGCTCGAGCCCGAGCGAGACCAGCAGGTCGCGCGCCGATGCCTCGGACTTTCGGGGATCGACGCCCCACAGGCCGGCGACGAATTCGAGATATTCCAGCGGCGTCAGCTTGTCGTAGATCATCGGCTCGTCGGACACCCAGGCCATGATCTGCTTGGCGGCGACCGGATCGGTGAGCGCGTCGATGCCGAGGATCGACACTGAGCCGGCATCGGGCTTGAGCAGCCCCGCCACCATGCGCAGCGTCGTGGTCTTGCCGGCGCCGTTCGGGCCGAGCAGCGCATAGAACTCGCCGACGCGTACGGTGAGATCGAGCGCGTCGACCGCCGGGCGGTCAAAACGCTTGGTTAACCCTCGCACGGAGAGTGCGGCGAGTCCTGTTGTCATGAGGCCTGCTGTCATGATGTCGTCGCGATCCCCGATTTCGCCCGTCGGTTGCGTGCATTGTGGGCCAAGAACCGTTTCGGTGCGGTGAATCGCCCCACACAAATCGAAGGCGTTATCCGTAATAGTCCGTGCTGCGGCATTTCTCCGCAAATGTGATGATGGCGGCCGGTCGGCGGTTTGTTGACAGGGATCGGGCCTTTTGGCTCAATCCGGGACGGACATAGCGGCTTCCAGCGCTTTCGACACAAGGGCGCGGAGGCGGGATGCGGCAGGCGATCGGAAGAGAATCGCCGCGCATCGGGGAGGGAACGATGCTGGACTTTGTTCAGCAGCTCGTCAGCGGCATCGCGCTCGGCTGCGTTTACGGCCTGATCGCGCTCGGCTTCGTGCTGGTCTACAAGGCCACCGAGGTCGTCAATTTCGCGCAAGGCGATCTGATGATGCTGGGCGGCTTCTTCGCGTTCACCTTCATCGGCATGCTCGGATTGAACTACTGGGTCGGCTTCGCCGGTGCCGTGATCTGCATGGCGTTGTTCGGCATGCTGGCGGAGCGGCTGGTGGTGCGGCCGATCCTCGGCTATCCGCAATTCTCCATCATCATGGCGACCATCGGGCTGGGCTATTTCCTGCGCTCGGTCGCCGGCATGATCTGGGGCACCGACGACTTCAAGATCGAGACGCCGTTCAGCCAGGGCGTGCTGCGGATCGGCTCTCTGGTGCTCGCCTATGACAAGCTGTCGGTGATCGCGGCGACCATCATCCTGTGCGCGCTGCTCTATCTGTTCTTCAACCGCACCACGCTCGGCACCGCGATGCGGGCCAGTTCCGAGAACATGCTGGCGGCCTACTACATGGGCATTCCGGTCAAACGCGTGGTGTCGATCGTCTGGGCGATCTCGGCGGCGGTCGCGACCTGCGCCGGCGTGCTGCTGGCGCCGATCACCTTCATCCATTCCAATGTCGGCCTGGTGCTCGGGCTGAAGGCGTTTCCGGCCGCCGTGCTCGGCGGCTTCGGCTCGATCCCGGGCGCCGTGGTCGGCGGCGTCCTGATCGGCGTGATCGAGAGCATGGCCGGCTTCTATTTGCCGCAGGGCTGGAAGGACGTCGCGCCCTATCTGGTGCTGCTCGCAGTGCTGCTGCTCAAGCCGGAAGGCCTGTTCGGCGCTCACATCCGCAAGAAGGTTTGAGGGGAACCCATGCGCTTTCTCTTCAAGACCGATTACGAAGACGACATCAGGCTGCTGCCGCATTCGGGCTACATCATCTCCTATGGCTTGTTGCTCGCGGTGCTGCTGATCGCGCCCTACCTGCTCTCGAGCTATCTGGTGAGCCAGCTCGTCTTCGTCTGCATCTACGCCACCGTCGGCGTCGGGCTGATGATCCTGACCGGCTTCACCGGGCAGGCCTCGCTCGGCCATGCCGCCTTCCTTGCGATCGGCGCCTACACCGCGGCCTATCTGCAACAATTCAACGTGCCGTTCCCGGTCTATTTCCTCGCCGCGGGGCTGCTCACCGGCGTGGTCGGCGCGCTGGTCGGCTTTCCGGCGTTGCGGCTGCAAGGCATCTATCTCGTGATCGCGACGATCTCCTTTGCCTTCATCGTCGAGGAGATCATGGCGCGGTGGGAGAGCGTGACCAACGGCAATGAAGGCATGCGGGTCAAGACCATCCAGATGCTCGGCACCAATGTGTCGCGCGACAGCCCGACCTTCTATTACCTCTGCCTCGCGGTGCTGGTGCTGACCATCGTCGGTACGCTCAACCTGCTGCGCGCGCCGACCGGCCGCGCCTTCGTCGCGATCCGCGACAGCGAGACCGCGGCGCGCAGCATGGGCATCAATGTCTCGCTCTACAAGGTGAAGTCGTTCGCGATCTCGGCTGGCATCACCGGCCTTGCCGGCGTGCTGTTTGCGCACAAGATGTCGTTCATCTCGCCGGAGATGTTCACGCTGCAGCTCTCGATCGAGTTCATCATCGTGATCCTGATCGGCGGCATCTTCAGCCTGCATGGCGCGGTGCTGGGTGCGATCTTCCTGGTGATGATCGACCCGTTCCTGAGCTATCTGAAGGACGATTTGCCCGGCGTGATCGCAGGCATCGCCGCGACGCTCGGTGCGAGCCCGGAGCGTGCGGGTCACATCCAGGACACCGCTGCGGCGTTCGCCTCGCTCAACGGCTTGAAGGGCGCGATCTACGGCATCATCATCGTCGCCTTCGTGCTGTTCGAGCCGCTCGGGCTCTACGGCCGGTGGTTGAAGATCAAGCTGTTCTTCCAGCTGTTCCCGCTCTACAAGCGCGCCACCTTCAAGCGGCAGAAGATCTATGTGAAATCGGAGCGGAACCGATGAGCTATTTCCGCGCCGAAAACCTGTCTTTGCATTTCGGCGGCCTGAAGGCGGTCGATGCGGTCAGCTTCGCGGTCGAGAAGGGCGAGATCCTGTCGATCATCGGGCCCAACGGCGCGGGGAAAAGCTCGATCTTCAATCTGATCTCGCGGATCTATCCGCCGACCTCCGGCAAGATCTTCTTCGAGGACCAGGATATCACCCGCGAGCCGGCCTATGACATCGCCAGGCTCGGTATTGCCCGCACCTTCCAGAACATCGAGCTGTTCGAGAACGCGACCGTGCTGAGCAATTTGCTGGTCGGCCGCCATCGCCATTCCACCACGCAACTCTGGCAGGAATTGCTGTTCCTGCCGAGCGTGCGCGACGGCGAGAAGCTGCATCGCCGCAGGGTCGAGCAGGTGATCGAGTTCCTCGATCTCGAACCCTACCGCGACAAGCTGATCTCGGGCCTGCCCTATGGCGTGCGCAAGGTGATCGAGCTGGCGCGGGCGCTGTGCTCGGAGCCGAAGCTGATCCTGCTCGACGAGCCGTCCTCGGGGCTGAATGTCGAGGAGACCGACGACATGTCGTTCTGGATACGCGACATGAAGAGCGAGCTCGGCATCACCGTGCTGATGGTTGAGCACGACATGACCCTGGTCAACCGCGTCTCCGACCGCGTCATCGCGCTGAACTATGGCCGCGTGCTGGCGATGGGCTCGCCGTCGGAGGTGCAGCACCATCCCGACGTCGTCGCAGCCTATCTCGGCGCATGAGGATGATGCCATGAGCGTATCGGACATTATCCTCAAGCTCAGCAACATCGAGAGCTATTATGGGCCGATCATGGCCATCCGTGGCATCAGCCTCGACGTGCCGCGCGGAAAGATCGTGACGCTGTTAGGGGCCAATGGCGCCGGCAAGACCACGGTGCTGAAGACGATCTCGGGCATCCTCGACCCGCAGAAGGGCAGCATCGAATTCTTGGGGCGACCGATCCAGCGCATGGAGGCCGACAAGATCGTGCGGCTCGGCCTGAGCCATGTGCCGGAGGGGCGCGAGGTGTTTCCGTTCCTGTCGGTGCGCGAGAACCTGATGATGGGGGCGTATCCGCGCCGCGACCGCGACGCCGTGGCTGATGACCTCGAACGCGTCTACGGCTATTTTCCGCGGCTGAAGGAGCGGCTCGGCCAGCCGGCCGGGCAGCTCTCTGGCGGCGAGCAGCAGATGCTCGCGATCGGACGCGCGCTGATGAACCGGCCGACGCTGCTGCTGCTCGACGAGCCGTCGCTTGGCCTGTCGCCGATTCTGGTGAAGGAGATCTTCACCATCATCCGCCGCGTCAACGAGGAGCAGGGCATGTCGATCCTGCTGGTCGAACAGAATGCCAAGATCGCGCTGGAGACGGCGCATTACGGCTATGTGCTGGAGATCGGCCGCGTCGTCATGAACGACACTTGCGAGCGGCTGATGAATTCACCCGACATCCAGGAGTTCTATCTCGGCGCCAAGGAAGCCGGCGCGCGGGGCGAGCGACGCTGGAAAAAGAAGAAGACGTGGCGGTAAGAGGGATTGGCAGCTAGAGTTCATTCCTGCATTCGCGAACAAGACCGGCACCGAGAACCGGCACGCGGGCAGGCGACAGAGGAGGAAGCGCGCATGGCCAAGCCGGCAGTGCTGACAGTCGCAGACACGATCGCGAGGAGCTTTCTGCTCGCGGTGCAGACGCGTGGCGAAAGGGCCGCGATCCGCGAGAAGAAGTTCGGCATCTGGCAGCCGACCAGCTGGCGGCAATGGCTCGAGATCTCCAGGGACATCGCCTACGGCCTGCATGCGACGGGCTTCCGCGCCGGCGACGTCGCCTCGATCATCGCCAATGCGGTGCCCGAATGGGTCTATGCCGACATGGGAATCCTGTGCTCCGGCGGCGTGTCCTCCGGGATTTATCCGACCGATTCGGCGATGCAGGTCGAATATCTCGTCAATGATTCCGGCACGAAGATCGTCTTCGTCGAGGACGAGGAGCAGCTCGACAAGGTGCTGGCCTGCCGCGCGCGATGTCCGACGTTGCAGAAGATCATCGTGTTCGACATGGAGGGGCTCAGCGGCTTCTCCGATCCGATGGTGCTGTCGCTCGCCGAATTCACCGCGCTCGGCCGCAACCATGCGCAAGGCAACGATGCCTTGTGGGACGAGATGACCGGCAGCCGCACCGCCTCCGATCTCGCAATCCTGGTCTACACCTCGGGCACCACGGGCCCGCCGAAGGGCGCGATGCATTCCAATCGCAGCGTGACGCACCAGATGCGCCACGCCAACGATCTCTTCCCGTCGACCGATGCCGAGGAGCGGCTGGTGTTCCTGCCGCTCTGCCATGTCGCCGAGCGGATCGGCGGCTACTACCTCTCGATCGCGCTCGGCTCGGTGATGAATTTCGCCGAAAGCCCCGAGACGGTGCCGGACAATCTGCGCGAGGTGCAGCCGACCGCATTCCTCGCGGTGCCGCGGATCTGGGAGAAGTTCTATTCGGGCATCACCATCGCGCTGAAGGATGCAACCCCGTTCCAGCAATTTGTGTACGCCCGCGCGCTCGCGATCGGCAACCGCATGACCGAGTGCCGGCTCGAGGGCGAGACGCCGCCGTTGTCACTGCGGCTTGCGAACCGCGCCGCCTACTGGCTGGTGTTCCGCAACATCCGCCGCATGCTCGGGCTCGACCGCTGCCGGATCGCGCTGACCGGTGCGGCGCCGATCTCGCCGGATCTGATCCGCTGGTATCTCGCGCTCGGCCTCGACATGCGCGAGGTCTACGGCCAGACCGAGAATTGCGGCGTCGCCACCATGATGCCGGCCGACCGCGTCAAGCTCGGCTCGGTCGGCAAGGCCGCGCCCTGGGGCGAGGTGATGATCTGCCCGAAGGGCGAGATCCTGATCAAGGGTGACTTCCTGTTCATGGGCTACCTCAACCAGCCCGAGAAGACCGCCGAGACCATCGATGCCAAGGGCTGGCTGCACACCGGCGATGTCGGTGCGATCGACAATGAAGGCTATGTCAAGATCACCGACCGGATGAAGGACATCATCATCACCGCGGGCGGCAAGAACATCACGCCGTCGGAGATCGAGAACCAGCTGAAATTCTCGCCCTACGTCTCGGACGCGGTCGTGATCGGCGACCAGCGGCCTTATCTCACCTGTCTGATCATGATCGACCAGGAGAACGTCGAGAAGTTCGCCCAGGATCACGACATCCCCTTCACCAATTACGCGAGCCTGTGCCGCGCCCGTGAAATCCAGGACCTGATCCAGCGCGAGGTCGAGGCCGTGAATACCAAGTTCGCGCGCGTCGAGACCATCAAGCGGTTCTATTTGATCGAGCGCCAGCTCACGCCGGAGGACGAGGAGCTGACGCCGACCATGAAGCTGAAGCGCAACTTCGTGAACAAGCGCTACGCGGCCGAGATCGACGCGATGTATCGCGAGCGCGCGGTCGCATGACGCGATCGTTCAAGACCAGGCGGAAACGGCGGAGGGCTGACGCAGGCCCGACCCTTCGCACAACAAGGGGGCCACTGAAGGAGGAGACTGCAATGTCGAAATCGCTGAAAGCGCTGGGCCTTGCGGTGAGCGCCCTGGCGCTGACCTGCCTGCCGGCCATCGCCCAGACCAAGGTCACCAACCAGGGCATCTCGCCGACCGAGATCGTGATCGGGACGCATCAGGACCTCTCGGGCCCGATCAAGGTCTGGGGCGTGCCGGTGTCGAACGGCATGAAGATGGCGGTGGAGGAGATCAACGCCTCCGGCGGCATCAACGGCCGCAAGCTCAGGATGATCCTCGAGGACAACGGCTATGATCCGAAGAAGGGCGTGCTGGCCTCGCAGAAGATGGTCGAGCGCGACAAGATCTTCGTCATGATCGGCTCGATGGGCTCGGCGCCGACCTTGGCCGCCCAGGACATCCTGTTCGACGCCGGCGTGCTGCAACTGTTTCCGCTCACCGCCGCCGAATTCACCTTCAAGTTCGATCCGACCAAGCCGCAGGAGCGGCTCAAGTTCAACAACCTGCTGCCCTATGTCGAGAGCACCCGCGCCGCGCTCAAATACATGATGGAGTGGAAGAACTTCAAGAAGCCCTGCGTCATGCACCAGGACGACGAGTACGGCAAGAACGTGCTCGACGGCTTCACCCAGCAGCTCGAGGCGATGAAGGTGCAACCGGCCTCAATCACGAGCTACAAACGCGGCGCCTCCGACTTCTCGGCGCAGGTCGCCAAGATGAAATCCGACGGCTGCGATCTCGTCGTGCTCGGCACCGTGATCCGCGAGACCATCGGCGCGATGAGCGAGGCGAGGAAGCTCGGCTGGGACGTCACCTTCCTCGGCGCCACGCCGACCAACGTGCTGGAAGTGCCGACACTCGGCAAGGAGGCGGTCGAAGGACTCTACGCGGCCTCGGGCTTCGAAATCCCCTATGAGGACACCGCCAAGGGCAAGGTGAAGGACTGGCTCGCCAACTACAAGAAGATGTTCAACACCGACGCCAACACCCAGGCGATCATCGGCTACAACGCGGTGATGACCTTCGCGTTCTATGCCCAGAAGGCCGGCAAGGACCTCACCGGGCAGAAGATGCTGGATGCGCTGGAGTCGGGTGACAAGTTCCTCGACATCTTCAACTCGCCGCCGACCAAATTCTCCAAGACCGACCATCTCGCCAACACCATCACCCAGGTGCAGCAGATCAAGGGCGGCCGCTGGGTCCTGGTGAAGGACAATCTGATGTTCTGAGCGATCCGTTCGGCGAAATCCGTAGGGTGGGTAAAGCGAAGCGTGCCCACCATCACGAGCAGTGCGATTGATGGTGGGCATGGCGCAAGTGCGCCCTTGCCCACCCTATGCACCTGGCGATGACGGAATAGATCTCGTCCGTTCAATTTGCCCGCGTCACCGGCCGCAGCGCCGCCTCGATCACGGGTGCTGTATCAACATATTTGCTGACGCCGTTCTGGTCGATCACGAAGGTCGGCCGGAAGCTCCTGACGTCGGTATCCTCGATCATCGCCATGCGGCGGTTGTCGAGCGTCAGCCAGTGGCCGTCGAGCCTGGCGGCGACGACGGCATGGTCCTCGCCGCCGAGCTGATCATGCATGACGACGATCCGCAGGTCGTCTGCGGCGACGCCGGCCTGGCGCAGGGCTACGAATTTTGCGATCGCGTAGTCCTCGCAGTCGCCGGCGCCCCTGGCCAGCGTCGCGAGCGGCGAGGACCAGACGTCGGCCTCGCCGTACAGCGCGAGGTCGCTGCCCGGGCGGATCGCCAGATTGACGGCGCGGTTGATCTGGCCGAGCCGGGCACGGCCGTCGTGCGCGCGTCCGGCGTCGATGATGCCGAGGAAACGCAGCGCCTCCGGCGAGACGCAGCCGGCGCGGTCGCCGTCGCAGATCGCGAGCTGCACCAGTTCGTCGGCGAGCCGGCGCTGCACGCCGAGCCATTTGTCGCGCAGGCCGCCGTCGACGAGCAGCGCGGTCGGCAGCCCGAACGGCTCGGCCGACTTCCGCAGCAATTCGGCCGGGCCGGGCGAGAGCAGCGATGCGGCGTTGAGCTCGGCAACCGGCACGAGCCAGCCGAAGGCGCAAGCCAGCATGACCGCGCGCAGCGCGCGCCGGTGAAGCGAAAATCCCATGTGACACCCCTGTCCGGGCATCGGCGGGCAATGCTGTAGCCCACGCACGTGACCGGATCGTTTCATGCCGTGAGCGTGGCAGACGGCGCTTTGAATCCGCTTAAGATGTGGGGAAAGCAGGCAAGACGCTAAAGGCCGCGTCGGCGGGGTCCCGAAAACTTTACCGGTTTTGTGAACGCATCCGGCGAACCTTTCACCGCCTCCCGCTGCCTCATGCTTGCTTTCTGGTTAACAACCCGGTCGGCACGGGAACTGCGTGATTTGTAAGCTAAGTCACAGCATTAGCCGGAAATTTGGGGTCAAATGCCGCCGCGAGGCTGAGGGGAAATAGAGGCAAGTCAAAATATGCTGAACAATACCACGAATACGTGGATCAATACCTGTTCGAGCGCCAATTCCATCCCTGGATACCTAAAGAAGGGATCGAATTATATAGAATACGCAGGAAGCAGCCGATGCTGTTCTGCCAAACCGGACGTCACACAGCAAGATCACACAAGCAGAGAGTGGTTTCGCCGCGCTCTCTCAGATGATATGCAAGCATAATTATTTGCATATTCTATGATTATTAACCTTACGTGCGGTGATCCGCGGTGAACTTTGTCGATAAATTTGACGGCTCCCTACCGAGCCTGGAGGCCCACGCGCGTGGGTCTGTCCATGTCGACACCGTTTCCACCCATGCCCCGGCCGACTCGATCATCGTCGAGGACGGGCAATTCCTGTTTACCGCCGACTTCAAGCGCTCCGGCGTCGATCTCGTGCTGTCCAAGGACGACCACGAACTCGTCCTGCACGACTACTTCAAGGGCGAGAAGCGCGCAGCGCTGGCCTCGCCCGACGGCGCCCACCTGACCGGCGACCTCGTCAACGCACTCACCGGCTACACCCAATATGCCCAGGCCGGCACGCCCGAGCCGCCCAAGGTCATCGGCCATGTCACCAAGCTGACCGGCAACGCCACCGCGATCCGCAACGGCGTGGCCATCGTGCTGAACCAGGGCGACAATGTCTACAAGGGCGACGTGGTGCAGGCCGGCAGCGATTCCTCGCTCGGCCTCACCTTCATCGACGGCACTGTGTTCGGCCTCGGCTCGAACGCCAAGATGGTGCTGAACGAGATGATCTACGACCCGAACGGGTCGAGCAATTCGTCGCTGATGAGCCTGGTGCAGGGCACGATCTCCTTCGTCGCCGGCCAGACCGCCAAGCACGGCGACATGAAGGTCGACACGCCGGTCGCCACCATGGGCATTCGCGGCACCGCGGTGCTGGTCGAGATCGATTTCGACGTGCAGGGCACCGGCGGCGTGCCGCCGGCCAAATTCCAGGTGCTGGTCGAACCGGACGGCTCGACCGGCTCCTACATCCTGTTCGACAAGACGACGCTCAACCCGATCGCGACGGTCGATCAGGCCGGCACCCAGACCCTCGTCAACGGCCAGGGCACCGTCAGCTTCCTCTCGTCGGCGCAGCTGTCGTCCGAGGCGCAGAAGATCATCTCCGATGTCTTCGCGATGAAGTTCACCGACAACAACAACAATCCCAACACCAAGCTGACGACGAATTTCACCGACAGCATCGTCCCGTTCTCGACCGGCCTAAAGCTTGCGAACGGCGATGACGTGGTGGTGACGTCTTATCTGCTCGGGCTCGTCAGCGGCTCGGCGGTGCAGGCCGCCGCGATCGCCAAGAGTGACCACGTTGCCGGGGCGCCGCAGGTCTTCACGTCAAGTTCGGCGTTCAGCGAGCAGACCGGGCAGCTGCACAGCGGATCGCCCGACGCGGTGTCGGGCCAGATCAGGTGGGTCGACATCAATCTCGGCGACGTCCCGACCGCGACTGCGAGCTTCACTTCGTTCGTTTACCACGACGCGGCTAGCCACGACGTCACCTCGTCGCTGACGGAGGCGCAGAAAGCGGCGATCAAGGCAGTCGAGGTTCCGCTGGGCGTCCTGCAAAATCCCGGCAACGCCAATATCGGATCCGCGACCTGGAGCTATAAGCTCGCCGACAGTGCCTTCGACTTCCTGGCCGCCGGCGAAACGCTGACGCTGACCTATACGGCGCGCGTCGACAACAATTACGCGCTGTTGAACGAAACCGGGTTTCAGACCATCACCATCACGATCACCGGCACCAACGACACGCCGGTCGTGACGTCGGCGGCGCAGACCGGCGCGATCACCGAACTTCCGGACACGACGCGTTCCGCGGCACCGGATCAGGTGACCGGCACGCTCACCTTCACCGACGCGGACCTGACCGACGCCCACACCGTCAGCATCACCGGCGTCAGCGTTTCCGGCGTTGCGACCGGGCTGGTCGACCAGGCGACCGTGCTGGACTGGCTGTCGCTGGGAGCACTGACCGACGCCACCGATGGCGCGACGGGATCGCGCGGCTGGACGTTCTCGGCCCCGGACAAGAATTTCGACTATCTCGCGGTCGGCGAGACGCTGACGCTGACCTACACGATCGAGATCGACGACGGCCATGGCGGCGTCGTGACGCTGCCCGTCACGATCACGATCACCGGTACCAACGACACGCCGGAGATCACATCGCAGACGCAGGCGGCCGCGATCATCGAGGGGCGCGACTTGACCGGCTCGGAGCGGCCCGACGACGCTGCCGGCACCGTCACCTTCACCGACGTCGATCTCAGCGACAGCCACAGCGTCACCGTGGCCGGCGTGACCGAGCACGGCGTGACGACCGGGCTTGCCGACCAGGCCACGGTGCTGAGCTGGCTCACGCTGCACGCCTTTGCCGATTCGACAGGCGGCGTGACCGGATCGCGCGACTGGATATTCTCGGCCGCGGACAAGAGCTTCGATTATCTCGCCGCGGGCGAGACGCTGACGCTAACCTACCTGCTCCAGGTCGATGATCTTCACGGCGGGATGGCGACGCAGCCGGTGACGATCACGATCACCGGCACCAACGACACGCCCGTGATCACCTCGCAGACGCAGGCAGCCACGATCCCCGAGATGGACGGTGTGACCGGTTCGGACAAGCCGGATGCGGCGTCGGGCGCGGTGACTTTCACCGACGTCGATCTCAGCGACCACCACAGCGTCAGCATCGCCGGCGTCACCGAACAGGGCGTGACCAGCGGCATTGCCGATCAGGCGACGGTGCTGAGCTGGCTCACGCTCGGAACGCTGGGTGACTCGACCAATGGCGTCACCGGTTCGCAGCCCTGGACGTTCTCGGCGGCGGACAAGAATTTCGACTATCTCGCCGAAGGCGAGACGCTGACGCTGACCTACATGATCCAGGTCGACGATCATCACGGCGGCGTTGTCAGCCAGCCGGTCACGATCACGGTCACCGGCACCAACGACACGCCGATCGTCACATCGGCGGCGCAGGCGGCGGACGTCTACGAGGCTGCGGACGCGACCGGCTCGGCGAAGCCTGACGGCGCATTCGGCGCCGTGACGTTCACCGACGCCGATCTCAGCGACAGCCACACCATCACCCTCACCGGCGTGACCGAACAGGGCGCGACGAGCGGCCTTGCCGATCAGGACGTGCTGAGCTGGCTCACGCTGGGCAGCTTGAGCGACTCGACCGGCGGGGCCACGGGATCGAACGGCTGGACGTTCTCGGCCGCCGACAGCAGTTTCGACTATCTCGCCCTCGGCGAGACGCTGACCCTGACCTACACGATCGAGCTGAACGACCACCATGGCGGCGTGGTCGATCAGGCGATCACGATCACGATCCACGGCGCCAATGACGCGCCGACGCTGGCCGACGTCAATGCCGGCACGCTGACCGATACCGCGGCGAATGACAGCTTCGATCCGCTGAGCGGCACGCTCCATGGCCACGATGTCGACGACGGCGAAACCGCGACGCTGAGCTATTCCGGGCTCAACGCGGATGGCACTCAGGCCGACGGTGCGGTCGCCGGGCATTACGGCTCGCTCACGGTGAATGCCGACGGGACCTACACCTACGTTCCGGAGGCCGCCGCGATCAACGCGCTGTCCGCCGGCAACTATACCGACACGTTCCAGGTCGAGACCATCGATGCGCATGGCGCAACCGGCGTCGCGACGCTGACGGTCGACGTCACCGGCGCCAACGACACCCCGACACTGGCCGACGCCGATGCCGGCACCCTGGTCGACACCGCGGCGAATGACAGTTTTGACAACCTGACCGGACAACTGGCCGGCGCCGATCGCGATACCGGCGACACGCTGAGCTATGGCGTGCCCAATGCGGACGGCACCCCGGTCAACACCGCGGTCGCGGGTCACTACGGCTCGCTCACCGTGAATCCCGACGGCAGCTACACCTACATTCCCGACGCCGCCGCGATCAACGCGCTGCCGGATGGCACCTTCGCCGATACGTTCACGGTCGAGACCACGGACGCGCATGGCGCGCACGCGACGACGACGCTGACGGTGCATGTCGACGGCGTCAACGACGCGCCGGTGTTCACGGGCGACGACCTGGCGTCCACCTATGCACCGGGCGGCGGTGCCGTCCCGCTGGCCGGCAACTTCGCGGCCAGCGACATCGACAACGTCAACTATGACGGCGGTTCGCTGACGGCGACGGTGACCGATGGCGGCCACGAGGGCGATACGCTGGAGATCGTCGGCAACGATCAAATCTCGGTGGATGTCAACGGCAACGTCATGTTCGATGCGGACGGAGCCGGCAGCGGCGCCGCTGTGACGATCGGAACGCTGATCGATAGCCTCAACAGCCTGACCGTCGACCTCAACGGTAATGCCGATAATGCGGCGATCGCTGCCCTGGCGCAGGCGATCGCGTTCGAGAACACGAGCGCCCGGCCGGATACCGGCACGCGCACCGTGACCTTCACGCTCCACGACGGCGGTGGCACCGCCGATGGCGGCGTCGACTCCGCGTTCTTCACCACGACGGTGGATATCACCAACCATCTGGCGACGTTCGGCGGCGACCTCACCGGCGTCGTGTATGAGGATGAACATATCGTCATCCCCAGCGGCGCGACTATCGCCAACGACGTCGACAGCGGCACGGCGACGGTCCAGGACGTCGATCCCGGCCAGAGCTACTTCCTGCCGGTCGACCAGGCGGCCCTGACCGGCACCTATGGCGACTTTACCTTCGACGCCGACACCGGCCAATGGACCTATGCGCTGGTGCACGACCGGGTGGACCAACTCGCTGCCGGTGAGGTCGAGCACGATACGTTGACGGTGACGAGCGCCGACGGCACGACCCAGAACATCACGATCGATGTCCACGGCACCAACGACGCGCCCGTGCTGGCCGCCAAGGACCTCGATGCGACCTATCTAGGGCACGGGACGGCGGTGCCTCTCGTGACCGCTGTCTCGGTCAGCGATGTCGACAGCACAGACTTCAATGGCGGATCGCTGACCGCGTCGATCGTAGAGGGAGCGCACGACGGCGACCTGCTCTCGATCACCGGCGATCAGTACATCTCGGTGTCCGGCACCACCGTCATGTACGATGCCGACGGGGACGGCAATCCGACGCACGCCGTCTCGATCGGCACGCTGAGCGACAGCGTCGGCAATCTGTCGATCGACCTGAATGCGTCCGCGACGAGCGACGCGGTCGCGCATCTGATCCAGGCGGTCCAGTTCCAGAACACCAGCGAGAGTCCGGAAAGCGGGCAGCGCACGGTGGAGTTCGCCCTCAACGACGGCGACGGTACCGACCATCACGGCAGCGACACTGGCTACCTGTCTACGACGGTGAATGTCGACCAGGCACCGGTGATCTCGGTCTGCGACCTGCAGGTCTTCAGCGACGAAGGCGGCGGCATGACGATCGGCGGACTATCCGTGTCGGACGCCGACGCGCGGCGCGGAGAGTCGTTCAGCCTCAACGTCACGACCGACTCCGACGGCAGCTTCGTGACGCCATCGACCGACTCCGGGTCCCTCCGCGACATCAACTGCACGCTGGACAACGGCCTGACCTACCATGCTGGCGACAGCTTGCCGCCGACCGACAAGGTCTCGGTGACCGTCAGCGACGGCAGCGGCGCCACCGACACCGTGAACTTTATCTTCAACGTGGCGGGCGAGGGGCCGAGCGTCACGCTTCAGGGCACGGACGGCAAGGACGTGATCTTCGCGACCGGCTATACCGACACGCTCACCGGCGGCGGGGGCGCCGATCAGTTCGTGTTCCGCGCCGGCACGGGCAACGACACCATCACCGATTTCGCGCCCGGCCTCGACAAGATCAATCTGTTCGACAGCCAGCCGTTCGAGCAGGGCAACACCGATTCGTTCGACGCATGGCTCAACAGCGATGTCCAGCAGACCGCCAGCGGCGCGCTGATCCATCTCGATGCGGATGACTCGATCCTGCTTTCGGGGGTCAATCGCTCGAACCTCAAGATGAGCGATTTCATCCTGCATCCCGGCGGCTGATCGGCGCGCTCGAGAGCGTTGTCGAGCGAAGTGGATACCGGTTCGCGTGAAGAGAACGCGTCAAAACGAAAACCTGGAGCTCCGCTCCGATTGCATCGCAACGGAGCTCTAGGAATGGTCGGGGCTCAATCGCGGAATGCCCAGCCGGTCGACCTCCGCGAGCACGGCGGCAAGGTTCTGGTGGCCGGCGCCGAAATGTCCCTTGCGTGCGGCGAGCGGGCGGCTGTGCACCCCGGGCAGCCGGTAATGCCGGTCATGAACCAGGCACCGGTTCCGGATCAACGGCCACAGCATCAGGCCGAGCATGCGCTGGTCGTGGCCGTATTTCGCGGTCGGGCCCTGCGTGAAATAGCGCCGCATCAGTTCGACCATGTCGAGCCCGCAATCGGTGCGGCCGGCCCAGGTGCACCCGATCATCAATTCGTTGTGCAGGACGTGATCGCGCACGACGTGAAACGGATAGCCGCTCTCGATCCATTGCTGGACCAGCTCGGCCTCGGCGGTGGACAGCCGCGAATCGCAGTCGCGTACCAGGAAGCGCCCGACCGTGCGATCGTTCATCACCAGGAAGCGCTGGAACAGGCCGACGCGCGGATATTCGTCCTCGATTTTCCTGACGTCGGCGCCATTGTCGCGCAGGAAGGCGACGCAGGCCGGCGGCACGCTGCCGTCGACATAGAACCGGCAGCTCCAGCCGGGATACACGGTGCGGCTGAGCACGAGGTTGATCATGGCGCCATAGCAATAGAAGGGCGCGGTGCCCCACAGCGAAAACGAAATGACGTTCGCGCCGGCCGGCGGGGAAGCCGGCTCGCGCAGGGGGAACGGTGGCGGATTGCGGCAGGCTTCGGCGTCGCGCAGGTCGAGCGCGCGCTGCCCATGACGGATCGCGTCGTCGATCTTTCCGGTGTAGAAGCTTGCGACCTTCAGCGTATCGAGGATGGTGAGGTCGTCGCCGTGACGCGCGAGATATCGCGTCGCTTCCGCGATGGTCTCGTCGTAGCGCCGCATGTTGGTCAACGTCGCGATCCGCGATTTCTCCAGCCGCGCATTGTCCGGCTGGCGCCGGCTCAGCTCCTCGGCAAGCGCCAGCGCCGGCTCCCAGCAGCGCTTCTGGAAGAACGCATCGAACAGCAATTCCCTGGCGACGAGGTCGTCGGGATCGCTGACGGTGATGGCGCAGAGCCGGACGATGGCCTCGTCGTTCCGGCCGGCCCGCAGCAGCACACGGATCCCTTCATGGTGTCCCGCAGGCTGTGGAGGCGTCCCGCTCGAGAGGTTGGACATCGGTGACCATGGTCCGGGTTTGCGGTCTACCCATAGACGAAGCGGCATCGCGGGTGAAGGGCGTGGACCGATCGGATGATCGATCTGCCGCGCCGCTTCGGCTCGGATCGTTAACGATGCGTCCTGCGGGAATCCGGTGCCGCAATCCGGCCCGGCGTGATATCCAGACCGCATGAGACGGCTGAGGGCGATACGACGATTCTTTGCGCGGCGCTTCGGCTACGCGCGGTTGGCCTGCGTGGGGCTGCTGATCGGCGTCGCCGCGCTGCGGATTGCCGATCCGCCCCCGGTCCAGGAGATTCGGGTCAGAACCTTCGATACCTTCCAGCTGCTGTCGCCCCGCAACAAGACCGTGCGCCCGGTGACCATCGTGGATATCGACGAGAAGAGCCTCGCCGATCCACGGCTCGGCCAGTGGCCGTGGCCGCGCACCCGGATCGCCGAGATCGTCACCAACCTGACGCGGCTCGGCGCCGTCGTGATCGCATTCGATGCGGTGTTTCCCGAGCCGGATCGCCTCAACCCCGAGATCGCGGCGGACACCTTCGGCAGTCTCGACGAGGAGATGCGGGCCCGGCTGCGGCAGCTGCCGAGCAACGACAGCATCCTGGCCGACGCGATCAGGAACTCGCGCGTGGTGCTCGGCGAATCCGGCGGCCCCAACGTTCGCGCCGACCTGAACGAGAAGCTGCCGGTCACCGGCCTTGCCACGCTCGGCGAGGAGCCGCAGCCGTTCATCTTCCAATTCCCGGGATTGTTGCGCAACGTGCCGGTGCTGGAGGAGGCGGCGGCCGGACGCGGCCTGTTCACGATCCGGCCGGAGCGTGACGGCATCGTGCGGCGCGTGCCGATGATCATGCTGGCGCAGGGCGTGATGATGCCGTCGCTGAGCTTCGAGATGCTGCGCCTGGCGAGCGGCTCGAGCACCATCCTGATCAAGGCCGACAAGGCCGGCGTCCAGAGCATCGGCGTCAAGGGTTTTTCGATCCCGACCGATCGCAACGGCCAGCTCTGGATTCACTACGCCCGCCGCGATCCCTCGATCTATGTCTCGGCGATCGACGTGCTGCAAGGCAACGTGACGCCGGACAAGATCGCGGGCAAGCTGGTCCTGATCGGTACGTCGTCGATCGGGCTGAACGACATCAAGACGACGCCGGTGTCGCCGGTGATGGCCGGCGTCGAGGTTCATGCCCAGGTGCTGGAGAGCGCGCTCACCGGCGAGGTGGTGTCGCAACCGAACTACGGCTTCGGCGTCGAGTTCTTTGCCGCGATGATCATGGGGCTCCTGGTCATCGCCTTTGCCCCGAAGTTCGGCCCCGTGACGCTGGTCGCGGTCGGCGGGCTGTTCGCGTCGGTGCTGATCGGCACCTCCTGGTATTTCTACACCCAGCACCGGCTGCTGATCGATTTCACCTATCCGCTGATGTCGACCACCGCGATCTACCTCACGCTGATCTTCTCCTCCTTCGTGCGCGAACAGCAGCAGCGCCGGCAGATCCGCACGCAATTCGTGCAATACATGTCGCCGGCGCTGGTCGAGCAGCTGGCGCATTCGCCGGAGAAGCTCGTGCTCGGCGGCGAGGAGCGCGAGATGACCATCATGTTCTCGGACATGCGCGGCTTCACCGCGATCTCGGAGACCTACAAGAGCGATCCGCAGGGCCTCACCGCGCTGATGAACCGCTTCCTGACGCCGCTCTCCAACGCGATCCTCGCCCGCAAGGGCACCATCGACAAATACATGGGCGACGCCATCATGGCGTTCTGGAACGCGCCGCTCGACGACAAGCGGCACCAGCTCAATGCCTGTGAAGCCGCGCTCGACATGCTGGAACGGGTCGACGCGCTCAACCGGGAGCGCGAGGAGGAAGCGCAGGAGGGCGGCCATGTCTACGTGCCGCTCAACATCGGCGTCGGCCTCAACACCGGCACCTGCGTGGTCGGCAACATGGGCTCCGACGTGCGCTTCGACTATTCGGTGTTCGGCGACAGCGTCAACCTGGCCTCGCGGCTGGAGGGGCAGTCCAAGGAATACGGCTTTCCGATCATCGTGGGATCGAAGACCGCGCTTGCGGTGAAGGACAAGTTCGCGATCCTCGAGCTCGACTTCATCATGGTCAAGGGCAAGAAGGAGCCCGAGGTGGTCTACGCGATCGCCGGCCGCGAGGACGTCGCGCATTCCGGCCGCTTCCAGCGGCTGCGCAACCTCACGATCGAGATGCTCGCCTGCTACCGCAGCCGCGACTGGGACGGCGCGCTCGCCGCGATCGAGCGCGGCCGCAGGACCGACGAGGCGCATACGCTGCAATATCTCTACGATCTCTACGAGGCGCGCATCCGCGGCTTCCAGAAGCAGCCGCCGCCGGACGATTGGGACGGCGCGTTTGCGTTGACGACGAAATAGCTTTCCGTCGTCCCGGCGAAAGCCGGGACCCATACGCCGCGGCCAGCGTAATGGGCGAGCGGCCAGACGGCTTTCTAACAAAACCCATTCGTGGCTATGGGTCCCGGCCTTCGCCGGGACGACGGTGGAGAGGTCGTAGGGTGGGCAAAGGAGCGCAAGCGGCGTGCCCACCATCACGAGCAGAGCAAGATGTGGTGGGCACGCTTCCGCCTTCGCTCTGCGAGCTACGGCGGACAAGTCGCTTCGCCCGCCCTACAACCTCGCTGTCGTCCCGGCGAAGGCCGGGACCCATACGCTGCGGCCGGCGCAGTGGGCAAGCGGCCAGACGGCTTTCTAACAGCATGCACTTGTGGCTATGGGTCCCGGCCTTCGCCGGGACGACGATGGAGATATCTACTCCAGCCCGATCTGCGTCAGATCCTGGAACCAGTGCTGCGCCTGCACGAAGGTCTTGATCTTCGGCGACAGCGCGTGCGGATTGGTGTCGTGCACCACCCATACCAGCGCGGCGTCGTCGACGATCAGCGCGTGCGCCTGGGCCAAGAGCTCGTCCTGCCTGGCGGTGTCGAAGGTCTGCTTCGCCTCATCGATTAGCGCGTCGACCTTCGGGTTCTTGTAGCCGCCCCAGTTGACGCCGACCGGCGCGACCTGGCCGGAATGGAAGAAGCGCACGATGGCGTAGAGCGGGTCCGAGGTGACATAGGCGATGTTGTTGGCAGTGATGCCGGCGTTCATCTCGTCGGCGGCGCCCTTGCGCCAATGCGTATAGAGCGTCTCGAGCTCGACCACCTTGAAGTCGATGTCGATGCCGATCTCCTTGAAGCTCTGCTGCAGGAATTCGTTCATCGGCAGCGACAGCATCTGTCCGGTGCCGCCCTGGGCGATGATGAAGGTGGTCTTGAGCGGCTTCTCCTTCGAGTAGCCGGCTTCCTCGACCAGCTTCTTGGCGGCGGCGAGGTCGTATTTCAGCTCGAAGCTCGGCTTGCCGAACCACGGGCTCGACGGATCGACCTGGCCCTTGGCGGGTTTGGCCAGCCCGTTCATCAGGCCGACCACTGCGTCGCGGTCGATCGCGAGATTGAGCGCCTTGCGCAGGCGGATGTCGGTCCAGGGCGAGCCGGGCAGCACGCTCAGATGATAATTCCAGACATGCGGCGTGATGTTGTCGACGATCTTCATGCCGGCCGCCTTGAGCTGCGGTACGGCATCGGGCGCCGGCGTCTCGATCAGGTCGACCTGTCCGGCGAGCAGCGCGTTGGTGCGGGTCAGCGCCTCCGGCATCGGGATCAGGATCAGTCTGTCGACCTTCGCAATCCGCTTCCTGTCCCAATAGTCCGGGTTCTTGGTGAGCTCCGCCAGTTCGCGCGGCACCAGCTTGGTCAGCTTGAACGGACCGGTGCCGGAGGGCTGGCTGGCGAACTTGTCCCAGTCGCGGCCGAGCTTTTCATATTGCGCCGGGCTCGAAACCAGAAACCAGAGCATCTGGTAGGGGAAGAAGGAATCGACCGTCTTGGTGGTGATCTCGACGGTGAAATCGTCGATCTTGGCGTAGCTCGCGACCGAGGGCAGGCGGGTCTTGACCTGCGCGCTCTGCCGCTTGTCGAATTGCGGCGCCTTGTCGTTCAGCACCTTGTCGAGATTCCAGATCACGGCGTCGGCGTTGAAGTCGCTGCCGTCGTGGAATTTCACGTTCCTGCGCAGGGTGAAGCGCCATTTGGTCTTGTCGGCATCGTCGACCTTCCATTCGGTGGCCAGCCCCGGCACCAGTTTGCCCGGCCGGTCGGCGACGTCCATCTCCCAGGCGACCAGCGGATCGTAGATCGTGTAGGCGGTGAACTGATAGGCGCCGGCGCCGCGGTCGGGCTGACCGGTCGTCAGCGGGATATCGGCCATCGAGATGCCGTAGCGGACGACGGACTCGGCCCGGGCCGAGAGCGCCGGCCAGCCGGCAGTGATGGCCAACGCCAGGGCGGCCATCAGGATCGAATTGCGCGCACGCATCAAAGGGCTCCGTCGACTGAAATCTGGAGCCAACCGCTGCAAGCATGATGCCAGAATAGGCATCATCGCGCCGTTACGCCGCCGTGTGAGAAGATATGACGCGGCCAGCGGTAATTTGCTGAAGAACTATTCCCCTTGGCACAGGCATTGCATACGCTTGCCCAAGAAATAATCACTCAATAATCACCAACACGTCACAAGAATTCGAAGGGGTAGCTCAAATGCGTAACAGGAAGACCGGCGCGACAGCGATCATGCTGGCGCTTGTGATGACCGCTGCCGTGCCGGCGGCGGTCCGCGCCGAGACCGTGCTGCGCATCGGCATGACGGCTGCCGACATTCCGCGCACGCTCGGCCAGCCCGATCAGGGTTTTGAGGGCAACCGCTTCACCGGGCTGACGATGTACGACGCGCTGACGATGTGGGACCTGTCGTCGGCGGACAAGGCGAGCGTGGTGATCCCGGGCCTCGCCACCGAGTGGAAGGTCGACGACGCCGATCACACCAAGTGGACCTTCAGGCTGCGCCCCGGCGTCAGCTTCCATGACGGTTCGCCGTTCAATGCCGACGCCGTGGTCTGGAACGTCGACAAGGTGCTGAAGCAGGACGCGCCGCAATTCGATCCGAGCCAGGTCGGCGTCACCGCCTCGCGCATGCCGACCCTGGTTTCGGCGCGCAAGATCGACGACATGACGGTCGAGCTGACCACCAAGGAGCCGGACAGTTTCCTGCCGATCAACCTGACCAACCTGTTCATGGCGAGCCCGGCGAAGTGGCAGCAGTTCTACGGCAAGGCCGAAGGCGCCGACGCCAAGGCCAAGTCGCAGGCCGCCTGGGCGGCGTTCGCCAAGGACGCTTCGGGCACCGGCCCGTGGAAGATGTCGGGCTTCACCCCGCGCGAGCGGCTTGAGCTGGTCAAGAACGACAATTACTGGGACAAGGCGCGGGTGCCGAAGGTCGACAAGATGGTGCTCTTGCCGATGCCGGAGGCCAACGCCCGCACCGCGGCGCTGCTGTCCGGGCAGGTCAACTGGATCGAGGCGCCGGCGCCGGATGCGCTGCCCGAGATCAAGCAGCGCGGCTTCGTGCTCTATTCCAACGAGGAGCCGCATGTCTGGCCGTGGCAGTTCTCCCGCGTCGAAGGCTCGCCGTGGAACGACATCCGGGTGCGCAAGGCCGCCAATCTCTGCATCGATCGCGAAGGGCTGCGCGAAGGGCTGCTCGCAGGCCTGATGGTGCCCGCCACCGGCACGTTCGAGCCCGGCCATCCCTGGCGCGGCAATCCCACGTTTCAGATCAAGTACGACAAGCCGGCCGCGCAGAAGCTGATGCAGGAGGCCGGTTACGGCCCGAACAAGAAACTGACGGTCAAGATCCAGACCTCGGCGTCCGGCTCCGGCCAGATGCTGCCGCTGCCGATGAACGAATACCTGCAGCAGGCATTGGCCGAGTGCTACTTCGATGTGCAGCTCGACGTCATCGAATGGAATACGCTGTTCACCAACTGGCGGCGCGGCGTCAAGGATCCGACGGCCAACGGCTCGAATGCGATCAACGTGACCTACGCGGCGATGGATCCGTTCTTCGCGCTGGTGCGCTTCCTGCAGTCGGGCATGGCGCCGCCGGTCTCGAACAATTGGGGGTTCGTCAACAATCCGAAGTTCGACGAACTCGTGAAGAAGGCGCGCCAGACCTTCGATCCTGCCGCGCGCGATGCGGCGCTCGCCGAGTTGCATGCCGCCTCGGTCGACGACGCGGACTTCCTCTACGTCGCCCACGACGTCGCACCGCGCGCGATGAGCCCGAAGATCAAGGGTTTCGTGCAGCCGAAGAGCTGGTTCGTCGACTTCTCGCCGGTCTCGATCGTGCCGTGAGGACGTCGCCGCGTCATGAGTGGTGCCGCCCCTTTACGACGGGGCGAGGGGCGCTTGCATGCGATTTCGGAATATTGGAAGAATGCCACTGAGTTGCCCGACGTGTCAAGTGGCCGTGTCGAACGCGGGCAGCCGAGGCTCCTTTGCATGGGGTTGTTTTCGATGTTTTGGCGGTGCCCCCTGCGATAGCCCTGTCCTGACAACGGGGGACGGAAGAAAGAACGCAACGTGTTAGCCTATACCGCCAGACGGATCGTCTACGTCATTCCGATCGTGCTCAGCGTGGCGCTGGTGTGCTTTCTGCTGGTGCACATCACGCCGGGCGATCCGCTGGTTGCCGTGCTGCCGGCGGATGCCTCGCAGGAGCTCGCCGCGCAGCTGCGTAGCGCTTACGGCTTCGATCGGCCGCTGCCGGTGCAGTTCGGGCTGTGGCTGTGGCGCGCGCTCCACGGCGATCTCGGCAATTCGATCGCGACCGGCCGTCCGGTGCTCTCGGAGGTGATGCGCGCGGTCGGCAACACGGTGACGCTGGCGATCGCGGCTGCGCTGATCGGCTTCACGCTCGGGCTGCTGTTCGGCCTGATCGCGGGCTATTTCCGCGATACCTGGATCGACAAGGTCACGACCTCGCTCGCCATCGCCGGCGTCTCGGTGCCGTATTACTGGCTCGGCATGGTGCTGGTCATCATCTTCTCGGTGCAGCTCAACTGGCTGCCCGCCGTCGGTGCAGGTCCCGGCGGCTCCGGCGCCTGGGCGTGGGACTGGGAGCATCTGCGCTATCTGGTGCTGCCGGCGATCACGGCCTCGGTGGTCCCGATGGGTATCGTCACCCGCACCGTGCGCGCGCTGACCGGCGACATATTGAGCCAGGATTTCGTCGAGGCGCTGCGCGCCAAGGGCCTGCGCGAGACCGGGGTGTTCCGCCACGTCGTCAAGAATGCCGCGCCGACCGCGCTCGCCGTGATGGGGCTTCAGCTCGGCTACATGCTCGGCGGCTCGATCCTGATCGAGACGGTGTTCTCGTGGCCGGGCTCGGGATTCCTGCTCAATTCGGCGATCTTCCAGCGCGACCTGCCGCTGTTGCAGGGCACGATCCTGGTGCTGGCGCTGTTCTTCGTGCTGCTCAACCTCCTGGTCGACATCGCGCAGGCCGCGATCGATCCGCGCATCAAGCGGAGCTGACCATGAGCGCGATGACAGACACTACGTTGCAGGTCGCCCCCCCGACGAAGGCGCGCGGCTATTGGGCGACGGTCGGGCGCCGCATCGTCAGGGACAAGGTCAGCATGGCCTGCGCCATCATCCTGGTGCTGATCTTCGCCTCCGCGCTGCTGGCGCCGTGGCTTGGCCTCGCCGATCCCTATCAGGGCTCGATGATCCGCCGCCTCCGCCATATCGGCACGCCGGGCTATCCGCTCGGCACCGACGAGCTCGGCCGCGACATGCTGGCGCGGCTGGTCTATGGCGGACGGCTGTCCCTGGTGGTCGGCATCTTGCCCGTGATCCTCGCCTTCGTGATCGGCACCTCGCTCGGGCTGATCGCCGGCTATGTCGGCGGCAGGCTCAACACCGCGATCATGCGCACCGTCGACGTGTTCTACGCCTTCCCCTCGGTGCTGCTGGCGATCGCGATCTCGGGCGCGCTCGGCGCCGGCATCCTCAATTCGATCGTGTCGCTGACCGTGGTATTCGTGCCGCAGATCACCCGCGTTGCCGAGAGCGTCACCACGGGCGTGCGCAACATGGATTTCGTCGAGGCGGCGCGCGCCTCCGGCGCCGGACCCTTCACCATCATGCGCGTGCACATGCTGGGCAACGTGCTGGGCCCGATCTTCGTCTACGCCACCGGGCTGATCTCGGTGTCGATGATCCTTGCCGCCGGTCTCTCCTTCCTCGGGCTCGGGACCAAGCCGCCGGAGCCGGAATGGGGGCTGATGCTGAACACGCTGCGCACCGCGATCTATGTCAATCCAGGGGTCGCGGCGCTGCCGGGTGCGATGATCTTTGCGGTCTCGATCTGCTTCAACCTGTTCAGCGACGGCATGCGCAGCGCCATGGACATCAGGAACTAGGCCGATGAGCGACGCCAATCTCGCCGCCGACATGCTGGAGCCGGTCGCCGATGTCGGCGGCGCCGCGCAGCCGCTGCTCCAGGTCACAGGGCTGACCAAGCATTTCCCGGTGCGCGGCGGGCTGTTCAGCCCGCGCAAGACGGTGCGCGCCGTCGACGACGTCACCTTCGCCGTGATGAAGGGCGAGACCGTCGGCATCGTCGGCGAGTCCGGTTGCGGAAAATCGACCACGGCGCGGCTCTTGATGCATCTGATGAGCCGCGATGCCGGCGACATCGTCTATGACGGCATGCAGGTCGGTCCGTCGCTCTCCTTGCGCGAGCTGCGCCGCGGCATGCAGATGGTGTTCCAGGACAGCTATGCCTCGCTCAATCCGCGGCTCACGATCGAGGAATCCATCGCCTTCGGGCCGAAGGTGCATGGCATGGCCGACCGCGCGGCGCGGGCGCTGGCGCGCGAGCTGCTCGGCAAGGTGGGCTTGCGGCCCGAAACCTTCGCCAACCGCTATCCACACGAGATCTCCGGCGGCCAGCGCCAGCGCGTCAACATCGCCCGCGCGCTGGCGCTGTCGCCGCGGCTGGTGATACTCGATGAAGCGGTTTCCGCGCTCGACAAATCGGTCGAGGCGCAGGTGCTCAATCTGCTGGCCGACCTGAAGCGCGAGTTCGGGCTGACCTATCTCTTCATCAGCCACGACCTCAACGTGGTCCGCTACATCTCCGACCGCGTGCTGGTGATGTATCTCGGCGAGGTCGTCGAGCTCGGCCCGGTCGATGCGGTGTGGGACGCGCCGGCGCATCCCTACACGCGCGCGCTGCTGGCGGCGATGCCGTCGTCCGATCCGGACCGGCGTACCGAGGTGCCGCCGATCTCGGGCGATCCGCCCAATCCGATCGATCCGCCGTCGGGCTGCCGGTTTCACACCCGTTGCCCGTTTGCGGAGCCGCTCTGCGCAAACGACACGCCAAAGCTCAGCGATCTCGATACAATGGGCCATCAGGCGGCGTGCTACATGGCCATAGCGGGCTCAGCGCACAGCCGCGCGCCGGCAAAAGCAAGAGGAGACAACGCGGCATGACAAGACCAACTCCCAAGGACGTCAAGGTGATCGCTGATGTCGCCGACGTCCCCGCCGATGACGAGACCGCCAACCGCATCGCCACGTCGATCGGCCCCGCCTTCGACGGTTTCGCTCCGATCTCCGGCACGCTGCCGTTCGATCTCGAACCGGCGAGCTTCGTGCTGGCGCAGACGGCGAAGGTGTCGAAATGAGCACCGAGCCTGCATTGATGACGCTGACCGCGGTCGCCAGGGCGATTGCCGAGAAGAAGATCTCCTCGCACGAGGTGACGCGCGCCGTGCTGCATCGGATCGCCGAGTGGCAGCCGCGGCTCAACGCCTATATGGCGGTCGAATCCGAGCAGGCCCTGGCCGCCGCGACTGAGGCCGATGCCGCGCTTGCCAGGGGCAACGGAAGCGGCGCGCTGCACGGCGTGCCGCTGGCGCACAAGGACATGTATTACGACGCCGGCAAGGTCGTGACCTGCGGCTCGCTGATCCGCCGCGATTTCGTGCCGAAGACGACCGCAACCGCGCTGCAGCGGTTGAAGGATGCCGGGCAGGTCCGGCTCGGCTCGCTGCAGATGGTCGAATTCGCGTTCGGGCCGACCGGCCACAACGTGCATTACGGCGCAGTGCGCAATCCCTGGAACACCGAGCACATCACCGGCGGCTCGTCGTCGGGCTCGGGCTCGGCGGTCGCCGCGCGACTGACGTTCGCCGCGCTCGGTTCCGATACCGGCGGCTCGGTGCGCATGCCCGCGCATTTCTGCGGCGTCACCGGATTGAAGACCACGGTCGGCCGCGTCAGCCGCGCCGGCGCGATGCCGCTGTCGCAATCGCTCGATACCGTCGGCCCGTTGGCGCAGACGGCGGAAGATTGCGCGCTGCTGCTCGGCCTGATGGCCGGCGCCGACCCGGAGGATCCGACGGCGTCGCACCTGCCGGTGCCGGATTATGTGGCCGCGACCAAACAGTCGCTGAAAGGGCTCAGGATCGGCGTCCCCACGACGTTCTATGTCGACGATCTCGATCCCGAGGTGGCACGCATCCTCGATGAGACCGTTGCCACCCTGAAGCAGGAGGGCGCGGAGATCGTCAGGGTCGAATTGCCCGACCAGCGTCAGCTCAGCGGCGCCTCGCAATTGATCCTCGCGGTCGAGTCGGCTGCATTCCACAAGCGCTGGATGATCGAGCGGCCGCAGGATTACGGCGCACAGGTCCTGATGCGATTGCAGAATGGCCTCGCGATCCCGGCGGTGACCTATCTCGAGGCGATGCGCTGGCGTGGCCCGGCGCTCGCCGCCCACAATGCGGCGGTGAGCGGCGTCGATGCCGTGATCGCGCCGTCGGCGCCAGTGCCGGCACCGACGATCGCCGAAAGCGACGTCGGCAACGGCCCCGGTGCGGAGGCGGTGATCCAGCGGCTGACCCGGTTCACCCGCCCGGTCAACTATCTCGGCCTGCCGTCGCTCTCGATCCCGTCGGGCTTCACCAAGGCAGGCCTGCCGGTCGGCATGCAGCTGATCGGCCGCTCGTTCGAGGAGGCCACGCTGTTGCGGATCGGCGCTGCGTTCCAGCGCGCGACCGACTTCCACGCACACGTGCCCAAGCTCGCATGACCGACCTCGTCGAGATCAACAATCTCAACATCCGCTTCACCGGCGACCGCACGGTCCATGCCGTGAACGATCTCAGCCTGTCGCTCGGCGAGGGCGAGGTGCTGGGGTTGCTCGGCGAGTCCGGCTCCGGCAAGAGCGTGACACTGCGGGCGTTGATGCGGCTGTTGCCGAAGAAGCGGACGCAGATCTCGGGCCAGGTGAAGGTGCTGGGCCGGGACGTGCTGGCGATGGACGACGAGGCGCTGTCCGCGTTCCGCGGCCAGACCGTCTCGATGATCTTCCAGGAACCGGCGCTGGCGCTCGATCCGGTCTACACCATCGGCCGGCAGATCGCCGAGACGGTGATGCGCCACGAGGGCAAGAGCGAGCGGGACGCGATGGCGCGCGCGCTCGAGATGCTCGAAGTGGTGCGGATCCCCTCCGCCAAGCGCAGGCTGGAGTCCCATCCGCACGAGATGTCCGGCGGCATGCGCCAGCGCGCGATGATTGCGTTGGCGCTGGCCTGCAAGCCGAAGATCCTGCTCGCGGACGAGCCGACCACGGCGCTGGACGCCACTGTGCAGATCCAGATCCTGCTGCTGCTGCGCGAGCTGCAGCGCGAATTCGGCATGTCCGTGATCTTCGTGACCCACGACATCGGCGTCGCCATCGAGATCTGCGACCGGGTCGCGGTGATGTATGCCGGCCAGATCGTGGAGCAGGGCGCCTTGCGCCAGATCGTGCGCAGTCCGGCCCATCCCTACGCCAGGGGCTTGCTGGCCTCGACCATTCACGGTGCCAAGCGCGGCCAGCGGCTGGAAACCATTCCGGGCACGCCGCCTTCGCTCGACCAGGCGCCCGCCGCCTGCTCGTTTGCGCCGCGCTGCGGCCTTGCCCAGCCGCGCTGCAAGGAGGCTCTGCCGCCCAATGTCGAGGTCGGCCCCGGTCACCAGGCCCGCTGTGTCCTGGTGGAGCCAATGGTGGCCACCACCTAGCCCGGCACGATCCGTCGTCGGTTCCAGCTGCATCGTGGCGTGCTTAGGCCGCCAGCAAATGGAACAACGCTCGAAACCCCGCATGATTCCGGGGGGCTTCGTCGCGTTGCAGGTCCGCCCTGCGCGGGTTTTTCGCGAACAAGCCCGCTTCGCGGCCCGCTTTGGCGGCAAAGGGGCCATTATTATTCCGTCAACTCTTTGTGCCATCTCGAAAGGAGGACGCGAACCATCTTCCGGTTAACGCGACTTAAATGGACGGTGGTCACAAACCCCGGTACAACCTTGGGCATCACCTAGCCCTTTTGCAGAGATCGAATTTCATGGCAGCCGCACCCGCCGTCCGGCGTTCCGAACTGAGTGACGCGTTGCGCGCATGCCGCAGTGCCTTCATCGGCGTCGGTCTCATCAGTTGCATGGTCAACCTGCTGTACCTGACAGGTTCGATGTTCATGCTGCAGGTCTATGACCGGGTGCTGCCAAGCCGCAGCATTCCGACCCTGGTCGGTCTCGCGGTGATCGCCGCCGGCCTTTACATGGCGCAGGGTGTGCTCGATTTGCTGCGTGGACGCATCCTGGGCCGGATCGGAACCTCGCTCGACGAAGCCCTCAATGCGCGGGTGTTCGACACCGTGGTGCGGCTGCCGCTGCTGGCCGGCAACCGCAGCGAGGGCTTGCAGCCGCTGCGCGACCTCGACAACGTCCGCTCGTTCCTCGGAAGCCAGGGCCCGAGCGCGTTCTTCGACCTGCCCTGGCTGCCGTTCTACATGGCGATCTGCTTCGCGTTCCATTGGCTGCTCGGCGTCACCGCGCTGATCGGCGCCGTCATCCTGGTGACGCTGACCCTGGTCACCGAATACATGTCGCGCTCGCCGGCCAAGGAGGCGATGTCGCTGGCGGCGCGGCGCAACGATCTCGCTGCCTCCAGCCGGCGCAACGCCGAGGTGCTGGTGGCGATGGGCATGGCGGGGCGGATGAACAAGCGCTGGAATGCTGCGAACGAGGAATATCTCGCCGGCAACCAGCGCGCCAGCGACGTCACCGGCGGGCTCGGCGCCGTCGCCAAGGTGCTGCGCATGATGCTGCAGTCGGCGGTGCTCGCGACCGGCGCCTATCTCGTGATCAACCAGGAGGCCACCGGCGGCATCATCATCGCCGGTTCGATCCTGAGCGCCCGGGCGCTGGCGCCGGTCGATCTCGCGATCGCGCATTGGAAGGGCTTTGTCGCCGCGCGGCAGAGCTGGGCGCGGCTGAATCGCCTGCTGCAGCAGATTCCTGCACGGGCCGAGCAGACCCTTTTGCAGGCGCCGATCAAGAAACTGTCGGTCGAAGGCATCGCCATGGTGGCGCCCGGCGATCAGCGCGTCATCGTGCAGGACGTCACCTTTGCGGTCGAGGCCGGCTCCGGCGTTGGCGTGATCGGCCCGAGCGGCTCCGGAAAGTCATCGCTGATCCGGGCGCTGGTCGGCGTCTGGACCCCAGCGCGCGGCAAGGTGCGGCTCGACGGCGCCGCACTCGATCAGTGGGCGCCGGACGTGATCGGCCGCCATATCGGTTACCTGCCGCAGGATGTCGAGCTGTTTGCCGGCTCGGTCGCGCAAAACATCTGCCGCTTCGATCCCGAGGCCAAATCCGACGGCATCATCGCCGCCGCCAAGGAAGCCGGCGTGCACGAGATGATCATCAAGATGCGCGAGGGCTACGACACCCAGGTGGGTGAGCAGGGCACCGCACTCTCCGCCGGCCAGGCGCAGCGCGTGGCGCTGGCGCGGGCGCTCTACGGCAATCCGTTCCTGATCGTGCTGGACGAGCCGAACTCCAATCTCGACAGCGAGGGCGACGAGGCGCTGACCCGCGCGGTGCGCGGCGCCCGCGAGCGCGGCGCGGTCGTCATCGTGGTCGCGCACCGGCCGATCGGCATCGAGGGTGTCGACCAGCTGCTGGTGGTGAAGGACGGCCGCATGCAGACCTTCGGCCCGAAGGAGGCCGTGCTGTCGCAGGTGCTGCAGCGCGTCGCGCCGCCGTCGCCACCGCCGATCAAGATCGTCGCCGATGCGGGAGCAGCCAAGTCATGACCGACAAGCCGCGCGACGCACATCGCTCGATCCGCAAACATCTCGTTGTCGGCCTCGCCGTGGTGCTGGTGCTGGGCGGCGGCGTCGGGGGCTGGGCCTCCACGGTGCCGCTCTCGGGCGCGCTGATCGCGCCGGGCTCGGTGGTGGTCGATTCCAACGTCAAGAAGGTGCAGCATCCGACCGGTGGCGTGGTCGGCGAGATCCTGGCGCGTGACGGCGACTTCGTGAAGGCTGGCGACGTCGTGGTGCGTCTCGACGAGACGGTCGTCAAGGCGAGCCTTGCCATCGTGGTCAAGACCCTGAACGGTCTCTATGCGCGCTCGGCGCGGCTGGAGGCCGAGCAGCAGGGCCTCGACAAGATCGCGTTCCCGAAGGCTTTGACCGAACAGGCCAACGACCCTGACGTCCGCGACATCATGGCGAGTGAAAGCAAGCTGTTCGAGGTTCGCGTCAACGGCCGTACCGGCCAGAAGGCGCAGCTGCGCGAGCGCATCGTCCAGCTCAAGGAGGAGATCTCCGGGCTCGAGGCACAGGAGGCCTCCAAGGACAAGGAGATCGCGCTGGTGCAGCAGGAGCTGGTCGGCGTCAAGCAGCTCTATGAGCAGCATCTGGTGCAGCTCACCCGGTTGACCACGCTGGAGCGTGACGCTGCGCGGCTCGCCGGCGAGCGCGCGCAATACATCGCCCAGCGCGCCCAGGCCAAGGGCAAGATCACCGAGACCGAGCTGCAGATCATCCAGGTCGACAAGGACATGCTTGCCGACGTCTCCAAGGATCTGCGCGAGGCCAACGACAAGATCGGCGAATTCGTCGAGCGCAAGGTCTCCGCGGAAGACCAGCTCCGCCGCATCGATATCCGCGCGCCGCAGGACGGCGTGGTGCTGCAATCGACCGTGCACACGGTCGGCGGCGTCATCACCGCCGGCGACGCCATCATGATGATCGTGCCGAAAGCCGACGCGCTGTCGGTCGAAGCCAAGGTCAATCCGCAGGACATCGACAAGCTGCAGATCGGCCAGAAGACGCTATTGCGGCTGTCCGCCTTCAACCAGCGCACCACGCCCGAGCTGAACGGCGTCGTCACCCGTGTGTCCGCCGACACCACCCAGGACCAGCGCACCGGGCAGTCCTACTACACCATCCGCGTCTCGATGCCGCCGGAAGAGGTTGCGCGGCTCGGCAGCGAGGTCAAGATCATCCCGGGCATGCCGGTGGAAGCCTTCGTCCAGACCGGCGACCGCACCATGATGTCCTATCTGATGAAGCCGCTGCACGACCAGTTCATGCGCTCTTTCCGCGAGAGGTGAGGGCTTCGGCCTCTCACCGCGTCGTCCCGACCTTAGCCGGGACGACGGCGGCTTAACTACCGCGACAAATTCTTCAGCAGCAGTTCCAGCGCCGCCGCGGCAAACGCCTGCATGTTCGCGGCCCGATCACCACTGCCGGTCTCGAGGGTGATCACCGCGGCTCGCGGGCCGGCCACCGCCATGCAGCTGTGACCGGCGGCGTCGCCGTAGCGATTGCCGGTCGGTCCTGTTGCGCCGGTCTCCGACAACCCCCAGTCGGTCGAGAGGCGTTCGCGGATCTGGCGCGCCAGCAGTTGCGCATAGGGCTCCGACGCCGAGCGGATTCCCCTCATTGCGTCATCCGGAATATCCATCAGCGCGCGCCGCGCGTCGCGGGTGTAGATCACACCGCCGCCGAGGAAATAGGCCGAGGCTCCGGGCACCGCGAGCAGCGAGGCCGAGATCAATCCGCCGGTGGAGGATTCCGCGACCGCAATGGTTTGCTTGTTTGCGATCAGTTTCGCCGCGACCTGTCCGGCAATGGAGGTGAGCGCGTTCATCGGCGGCCTTTCTTGTTGTTTGCCATGAATTTCCCGTGGGGCGTTCTGCCTTCCTAGCACAGCACAGCGACCCCTGCCGAGTTGCGAGCCGGCGGCGGGCCTGCTTGAATGTGCGAAAGAGCCAAGCGACGCGGGGAGTGCCTCGACGAAGCGCCGTCCCGCGGAGGAAACGTCATGATGTCGCCGATTGCCGGCGGTGTGGATTGCGATCTGCATCCCGCGGTGCCTCACCTCACCAGCCTGCTGCCCTATATGAACGACTACTGGCGCGACCAGGTCACGACGCGCGGCATGACGGATTTGATCTCGCAGTCCTATCCGGCCAACTCGCCGATCGCGTCGCGGCCCGACTGGCGCCCCGCACAGGGCAAGCCGGGCGCAAACCTTGCCGACCTGCAGCGCCAGGCGCTCGATCCATTCGGCACGGCGTATGGCATCTGCAATCCGCTCTACGGCGTGCAGATGGTGTTTTCCGAGGACATGGCCAACGCCTTCTGCCGTGCGCTGAACGACTGGCTGGCCAAGGAGTGGCTCGACAAGGACGACCGCTTGCGCGGCTCGATCGTGATCCCGGTGCAGAGCATCGAGAAGGCGGTCGCCGAGATCGAGCGCTGCGCGCAGGACAGGCGCTTCGTGCAGGTGCTGATGCTGGTGATGGGCGACATGCCGCTCGGCAAGCGGCACTATTGGCCGATCTATGCGGCGGCCGAGCGGCTCGGCCTGCCGATCGGCATCCATGCCGGCAGCGCCTATCACAATCCGCCGTCTTCGGTCGGTTGGGGTTCCTACCACATCGAGGACTATGTCGCGCAGGCGCAGGCGTTCCAGACCCAGCTCACCAGCCTGATCGTCGAGGGCGTGTTCGCGCGCCATCCGAAGCTGAAAATGGTGATGCTGGAGTCGGGTTTCACCTGGCTGCCGCCGTTCCTGTGGCGGCTGCACAAGTTCTGGCGCGGTATCCGCATGGAAACGCCGTGGGTCGACCGCGCCCCGTTGGAGATTGTGCGCAGCAACATCCGCTTCTCGCTGCAACCGGTCGACGCACCGCCGGAACCGGACACGCTGAACCGGTTGTTCGACCATATGCAGTCGGACGAATTGATCCTATTCTCGACCGACTACCCGCATTGGCAGTTCGACGGCGACGCGGTGCTGCCGGAAGGTCTGTCGCCTGATCTGGTCCGCAAGATCATGATCGACAATCCGCATGCGACTTACATGCGTCTGAGAGTGAAGGAGACGGCGCCATGAACATCCAGCTTCGTGAACGTCCCGAGGTCGCCGCATCGAGCAGCATCAAGACCGCGATTGCGGATTGCGACATCCATCCGGCGCGGGCGACCAAGGATGAGCTCTATCCCTTCCTCGCAAAGCGCTGGCACAGCCATCTCGAGACCTTCGGCGTCCACGCCTATCAGGGCATGATGGAAGGCCCACCCTATCCGAAGGCGCAGCCCAATGCCTCGCGGCGCGATGCCTATCCGCCGGAAGGCGGGCCGCAGGGCTCGTCGCTGTCCTTCATGCAGCAGCAGCATCTCGATCCGAACAACGTCGCGCTTGGCGTCCTCAATCCGCTCGCCACCGGGCAGGGCCTGCGCAACCAGGATCTGGCCGCCGCGATCTGCGCCGCGATCAACGACTGGCAGATCGAGAAATGGACCAGCAAGGATTCCCGGCTGAAGGGCTCGGTCGTCGTCGCCAATGAAGACGGCGTCTCGGCTGCCGCCGAGATTCGCAAGCGTGCAGGGGACAAGAATTTCGTCCAGGTGCTGCTGCTCAGCCGCAATGTCGAGCCGCTCGGCCAGCGCCGCTATTGGCCGATCTACGAGGCCGCACAGGAAGCGGGCCTTCCGATCGGCGTGCACGCTTTCGGCTTCGGCGGCAACCCGATCACCGCGTCGGGCTGGCCGAGCTATTACATCGAGGAGATGGTTGGGCATTCGCAGTGCCAGCAAACGGCGCTCGCGAGCCTGGTGCTCGAAGGCGTGTTCGCGCGCTTTCCGAAGCTGAAGATGGTGATGGTCGAGGCCGGCTTCGGCTGGGCGCCGTCGCTGGCCTGGCGGCTCGACAAGGTATTTTCACGGTTGCATGCCGAGGTGCCGCATCTCAAGCGCAAGCCGTCGGAATATATCCGCGACCACATCTGGTGGACGACGCAGCCGATGGAAGACCCGGAGAGCCGCGATCATCTGTTTCAGTTGATCGAATGGATCGGCTGGGACAAGCTGCTGTTCGCCACCGACTATCCGCATTGGGATTACGACGAGCCGTCGCGCGTGCTGCCGGCCGGCGTCAGCGATGCCAACAGGCAGGCGTTCTATCTCGGCAATGCGAAGCAGCTGTACGGCGTTTCTTGATGGCGAGGCATGTGATCGCCCCGGTGGATGAATTGCCGCCGGGGTCGCGAAAGTTCCTCGAGATCGACGGCCGGCCGATCGCGGTCTTCAACGTCAAGGGCGAGTTTTTCGGTCTGCTGAATCGCTGCCCGCATCAGGGCGCGGCCTTGTGCGAGGGTCCGCTGATCGGGCTTGCCTCGTCGTCGGACCCCGGCGAGATCGAATACACCAAGCTCGGAGAGATCCTGCGCTGTCCGTGGCACGGCTGGGAGTTCGATATCCGTACCGGCCAGTCCTATTGCGACCCCCGTCGCTTTCGGGCTCGCGCCTATCCGGTCAATGTCGAGCCGGGCAGCAATGTGGTGAAGGGTCCGTATGTCGCGGAGACGCTCAAGGTCGCGGTGGAGAGCGACTACGTGGTGGTGGAGCTATAGCTACGGGACGGATGCCGTAGGATGGGTCGAGCGCAGCGATGCCCATCAGTTTCGTGTCGTGTGGTGAGATGATGGGTATCGCTGCGCTCCACCCATCCTACATCTGCTGCCGTTCCCGCGCGTAGCGCACCAGCGCCACAAACCGATAGATGCCGTGCACGAACTTGCCATATGGCATGGTGATGAACAGCGCGAACACGACGCCGAGATGCAACGCCAGCAGCGGGCCCATCGCACCGGTCTCGCGCCACAGCAACAATGCCAGCCCAGTGATGCTGGTCAGGAACAGCATCAGGATGAACGCGGCATCCATGCCCATTTGCTGTTCGTCGACCAGCACGCGGTCGCGCTTCCATTTTTCCGTGAGCAAGCCGATCGGTCCGATCACCAGCCCGATGCCGCCGAGCGTACCAAGCACGACCGGCAGGTCCCACCACGCGTAAGGCGCCTCGCGCGCCAGCAGATAGTGGTACAGCGTGCCGGTGCAGGTCGCGGCGAAGCACAGCACAAAGCCGTAGAACGTGAAGTGGTGATACAGCTTGCGGCGGTCGGTCGGCTGGTCGTCCTCGTTGAAGCAGCCGACCCCGCCGCCATCGAGATAGCGCAGCTCGCCGGCGTCGCGGAGCGCCTGCAACAGCGCCTTGGCATCCGTTTTCATGCCGATGGGCTCGCCGATCGCGCGCCAGAAGCTGCGCACGCCCATCACCAGCGCCAGCATCGCGTAAAGCAGGGCGGCGCCGAACAACAGCGCCATCGCGTTGTGCGGCATCAATCTGTAGAATGCGCCGGGGCCGGTGTGGATGCCGGTCAACACGCCGGGATCGCTCACCGCGGCGAAGCCGAAGATGAAGGCCGCGATGCTGAGCGCCGCGATCACGCTGATGACGAGGCCGTTGCGTGCAAATGCGCCGGCAAAGGCGCGTGGCCAGGCATAGGCGGCATAGGATTCGGCGCGTGCGATCGCAAGCGTCTTCGGCACATTGACGTTGAACTCATGCGGCGGCGAGAACTGGCAGTCGGTGTAGCACGCACCGCAGGCGTGGCAGAGATTGGCGAGATAGTTGAGGTCGCCGTCGGAGAAGGCGCGGCGCATCTCCATGGCGGGAAACACCGCGCACAGGCCCTCGCAATAGCGGCAGGAATTGCACACCGTCATCAGACGGTCGGCCTCCTGCAATGTCCTGGTCCCGTGCATCGCGTTCTGCTTCCTATTGTTTGGTCAGCCCTTTGCCTTCCAGCCATGTCTGGATCAGGCCGGCGACCTCGGCGTTGTTCTTGTCCATCATCATCATGTGCGAGTTGCCCTTGATGCCGACCTTGGGCAGGTCGACCACATCGACGCTGCCGCCGGCGGCCCTGATGGCATCGGCGAAGGCCGTGCCGGTGGCGCGGATCTTCGGCCAGCGCGAATCGCGCTCGATGTAGTCGCCGTACACCATCAGGGTCGGGATGTTCTTCAGCGCGTCGACCTTGGCGGGATCGCCGACGCCGGCGGGCTCGATTGCGATCAGCGCCTTCACCTTGTCGGGCCGCGCCTGCGCAACCTTGAAGCCGAAAGTGCCGGCCTGGCTGTGGAACAGGATGATGCAGGGGCCGACCTTGTCGATCTCGGCGATATAGGCCGCGATCGTCGCGTCATCGGTCGTGGTCCAGCGCGGCACGTTCTGCTTGACGAAGTTCTCATAACCTTCGTTCGGGAACTGGCTGCCCGGCATCAGCTTCCGCTTGGCCGGATCGGGATCATACGAGCCCGGACCATCGCCGATGCGAAACCGCTCGAACGGATTCGAAGTGGTCAGGAACACCGGCTCGCCCTTGAAGATATCGGGATATTGCGCCCAGCCGGCACGCCCGCGCTCGACCGCATCCGAATTGTAGACGCTCCAGCCCTTGCGCAGGAAATAGTTCAGCCAGCCTTCGCGGCCATCGGGCGTCGTCTCATAGGTGACGCCGGTCAATCCGCCGCCGTGCCAGAGCAGCAGCGGATAGGCGCCCTTCTCGTTCTGCGGCAGGAAGTACTGCACGTACATTTGCTCGACCTGGTAGGTGCCGTTCGGATCGACCTTCGCCGGCACGCCGCCCGCGGTGAAGGTCACTTCCTTCACCGGCTTGCCCGTGATCTCGACCAGCCGGCCGCCGACATGGAACGAGCCCATGTCGCGCAACGCGATCGGCTCGGCGGCGTAGGCGGCTGTTGAAGCCATCAATGCCGCCGCTGCGGCAGCAAATTTAGTACGCGACATGCTTCCTCCGATCTTCCCCTTCTCCCCGCGTGCGGGGAGAAGGTCGGGATGAGGGGGGCTCTCCACGCACCGTGCTCGGGGAGACTCCCCCTCACCCGTATCGCATCTTCGATGCGATACGACCTCTCCCCGCAAGCGGGGCGAGGTGAGAAAAGCGCGGCATCAGTTCCGTGCATTTCTGGCCGCTTCCCGCCCGGCGACGCGGCCGAACACGCTGCCGATGGTCATGCCCATGCCGGCGGCATAGCCCTTGCCGAGCACGTTGCCGGCCATGATCTCGCCGGCGGCGAACATGTTGGCGGAGGGCCTGCCGTCCTGCATCATCATCCGCGCCTCTCTGTTCACGCGGGTGCCGAGATAGGTGAAGGTGATGCCCGGTCGCACCGGATAGGCGAGGTAGGGCGGCGTCTCGATCCTGCGCGCCCAATGCGTCTTCGCCGGCGTGATGCCTTCGGTGCGGCAATCGTCGAGGATGGTGTGGTCGAATGTGCCTGGTTGCACCGCGGCGTTGAATTCGGTGATGGTCTTTTCCAGCGCGCCCGGATCGAGCTCGAGCTTGCCGGCAAGTTCGGCGATCGTCTGCCCCGCGATCGGCGGAAACAGCGTCGGCATGAAGCTCGTCACCACGGTCGAGTCGAAGATGATGTAGGCGATCTGGTCGGGCTGGGCGGCGACCAGGCGGCCCCAGATCGCGTAGCGCTTCGGCCAGATGTCCTCGCCCTCGTCGTAGAACCGCGCGGCGTGCTTGTTGACGACGATGCCGAACACCACCGAATCATGACGCGTGATGATGCCACCGTCGAATTTCGGCGCGCGGGCGTCGATCGCGACTGCATGGCATTGCGTGGGATCGCCGATCTCCTGCACGCCCTTGGCCAGCAGCATCTTCAGGATCGCGCCGCGATTGAACGGCGTGCCGCGGATCAGGAAATTGTCGGCGGCCTCGCCCCAATATTGCTTCAGCCACTCGATGTTGGCCTCGAAGCCGCCGGCGGCTGCGACCAGCGCCGAGGCAGGCACTTCGGTCCGGCCGCCGACCGGCTGCTTCAGCGCGGCCGACAGGAACATGCCGTCCTCGATCTTGAGATCGATCACCTCGGCATCGTAGAGGACGTCGACGCCGAGCGCCTCGGCGGTGCGGTACAGCGCGTTCAGCATCGCACGGCCACCGCCGAGGAAGAACGAGTTGGTGCGGCCAAGGCTCAAGGTGCCGCCGAGCGAAGGTTGCCACCGCACGCCCTGCTCGACGATCCAGTTCAGGATGTCCTTGGATTCATGGATCATGAAGCGCGCCAGCTCTTCGTCGGTCTGGCCGCCGGTCACGCGCAGCAGGTCTTCCCAGAATTCCTCCTCGGTATAGGGACCGGTGAGGATCTCGGTCGCCGCATCATGGGCGCAGCGCATGTTGCGCGTGTGCCGGGTATTGCCGCCGCGGTAGAATTTTGGCGCGCCTTCGAGCACCAGCACCGAAGCGCCGGCGCGGCGTGCGCTGATCGCGGCGCAGAGGGCGGCGTTGCCGCCGCCGATCACCAGCACGTCGAACCTGCGCGTCAGATCAACCATGCGCTCTTGTTATCGTTGTTGGCATGGAAAGCAACATGTCGGGGCAGGCGGTCGGCCTGCCCCGATTGCATGCGGACGATCAGGCCGCAACGGTCTCGCGCTGCTCGATGGTCTGGCCGCCGCGATAGACGATCAGCGCGGCGACGATGCCGAGCGCGGCGGCGCACATCAGCCAGTAGCCGGGCGAGGCCTTGTCGCCGGTGTGCTGGATCAGCCAGGTCGAGGCAAACGGCGTGAAGGTGCCGAACAGCCCGGCCGCCAGCGCAAAGGCCAGCGAGAAGCAGGTGGTGCGGACATGCGCCGGCACGATCTCGACCAGGCAGCCCAGCATGGTGCCGCTGTAGACGCCGAAGTAGAACGAGAACATCATTTCCACGGCCAGCATCTTGCCGAAGCTTGGATCGCTCACCAGCCAGTGCAGCGCCGGATAGGCGGTCAGCAGCGAGAGGCCTGCGATCGCAAGCAGCACCGGCTTGCGGCCGAGCCGGTCGGACACCGCGCCGCCGACCGGATTCCAGATGAAATTGGTCACGGCGACCAGCAGCGTGACCAGCAGCGCGTCCTGCGTCGACAGCTTCAGCACGGTCTTGCCGAAGGTCGGTGTATAGACGGTGACGAAGTAGAAGGTCGTGGTGGTCAGCACCGCGATCATCATGCCGAGGATGACGATGCGCCAGTTGGCGAGCGCCGAGGCGAACACCTCGCTCGCGGTCGGGTGCTTCTTCATCGCCAGGAATGCCGGGGTCTCCTCCAGCGTCCGCCGCAGGAAGAAGATCACCGGAATGATCATGCAGCCGACGAAGAACGGGATGCGCCAGCCCCACGACGCGACGGTCGCGGCCGGCATGCTCTCGCTCAGGATGAAGCCGAGGATCGAGGCGACGAAGATCGCGACCTGCTGGCTCGCCGACTGGAACGAGGTGTAGAAGCCGCGATTGCCGGGGGTTGCGATCTCCGCGAGATAGACCGAGACACCGCCGAGCTCGACGCCGGCCGAGAAGCCCTGCAGCAGGCGGGCGAGCAGCACGATGATCGGCGCGGCGATGCCGATCGTCTCATAGCTCGGACAGATTGCGATCACGACAGTGCCGACGGCCATGATCGCCAGCGTCACGATCAGGCCCTGGCGGCGGCCGATCCGGTCGATATAGGCGCCGAGCACGATCGCGCCGACCGGGCGCATCAGCGCGCCGAGCCAGAACACGCCGAACGCGTTGAGCAGCGCCGCGGTTTCATTGGAGGCAGGGAAGAAGGCCTTGGCGATCGCCGATGCATAGAAGCCGAACAGGAAGAAATCGAACTGCTCGAGGAAATTGCCGCTGGTCGCGCGCAGAATGGCGCCGAGGCGCGACTTGATTTGCGGGACTTGCGATGAACTCGACTGCGACATAACGCCCTTTCCTCCCCGTGGCATAACGGCTGGCGAAAATTGTCTCGCCAGCCAAGGCAGTTAACCTGCCATGCGCGGCAATTTGGCACGTCAGTCCGACGCCACCAACCCGAAATCGCCCGCGCCACATGGGAAAAAAGCCGTAGGTGGACAAGTCTTGACGCAGCGTGCGCTGCATCAAGAGGTCGCGTGTGCGGCGGCGCCGATCCAGCTCCGGAACGCGGCGAGCTTTGGCGTGTCGGCGCGGCCCTGCGGCGACACCAGATAAAAGCCGGCGTCGGCCGGGAGTGCGATCTTGAAGGGAGCCACGAGGCGGCCCTTGGCCACGTCGTCCTTCACATAGGAGGTGCGGCCCATCGCGACGCCGATGCCGTCGATCGCAGCCTGGATGGTCACGAACAGCAGATCGAAGGTGACGCCCGGCTGCTTGGAGAGATCGGTCGGCAGTCCCGCCGCGGTCAGCCACAGCCGCCAATCGTCGCTGTTGGCGCCGCTGGTATGCAACAGCGTGCGATCCCTGAGATCCTCCGGGCACGCGAGCGGCTTGCCTCCCTGCAGCAGCGACGGGCTGCACACCGGGAACAATTCGTCCGCCATCAGCCAGTCGGCGCGCAGGCCGGACCATTGGCCGCGGCCGTAGCGGATCGCCGCGTCGACCTTGTCGCGCTGGAAGTCGACCAGGCTGGTCGAGGTGGTGATGCGGACGTCGATGCCGGGATGCGCCTCCTGGAATGCGGAGAGCCGCGGCAGCAGCCATTTGGCGGCGAGCGATGCGAGGGTCGAGACGGTCAGCACGTGGTCATCGTCGCGCCGCAGCAGGCGGTCGGTCGCCAGCCGCAGGTCGTTGAAGGCGGCGCGGACGCCGGGAAGGTATTCGGCAGCCTCCGGCGTCAGGCTCAGCGAGCGATTCTGGCGGACGAACAGGCGCACGCCGAGCTCTTCCTCGAGCCGTCGGATCTGATGGCTGATCGCGGTCTGCGTCACGTTCAGCTCGGACGCCGCGAGCGTGAAGCTCATGTGCCGCGCGGCCGCCTCGAAGGCGCGCAGGCCATTCAGCGAAGGCAGCCGATTCGTCATCTCCGGATGATCTCCCAATACATGACTTTAATTCATGCGAAGCGGTACAAAGTGTCGTTTGTGAACCGGCCGAATAGCTCCGATATTCTATCCAACAGGTTACCGAGAGGAGCCGCAAATGTCCATTTTCACCCATGAATCGATGACAAATCATCATACGCCCGGCCTGCTGGGTCAGGTCGGCGAAACGCTTCACGTGTGGTGGGACCGCTACGAGCGCCGGCGTGAGCTGTCGCAATGGTCGGAGCGCGACCTCCACGACATCGGAATGTCCCGCAGCGATATCGTGCTCGAGACCGAGAAGCCGTTCTGGCGGGCCTGAAAGGCCGCCTCCGCTGGCGCCGCCTCGATAGAGGGGCGCCAGCCAATCTATCCGCCCGAGGAGCGTGTCATGACTGCGCTGCATCTCGACGATCTCAAGCGATATTCCGACGTGCTGCGTGCCAAGGATGGGCGGGAGATCAAGGTGCGCTTCGTCGAGCCGCGCGACCGCGAGGAGCTGCAGAGCTTCATCCGCGCCCTCTCGACGCAATCCCGCTACAACCGCTTCCTGGGCGCGCTGAGCGAGCTGCCGAAGACGGAGCTCGAGCGCTTCATTCATGTCGGCGAGGCTGACCGGTTCACGGTGGTCGCGACGATGCTGGTCGATGGTTTCGAGACCATCGTCGGCGAAGCCCGCTATGCCTTCCATGCCGATACGTCGAGCGTCGAGTTCGGCCTGTCGATCGATGACCGGTGGCAGGGCCACGGCATTGGCAAGGCGCTGTTGAAGAATCTCGAATGCCGCGCGGCGTCCTTCGGGGCCGCCAGCATTTTCGCCGACACGCTGCGTTCCAATACGAGCATGATCGCGCTGGCCCGCAAGTCCGAATACGCCTTCACCGCGAGCCCCGGCGACTGGAAGCTGGTGCGCTTCGAGAAACAGATCCACGTCGAACCGCAAGACATTCCCTGTGCCAGCTGGCGGCTTGCCGCCACTTCCCGCTTGGCCGCGATGTCCTCGCTTGCGGCTTGACGCAACTTGGCCCGGTTCTGGGCCCCTCCAGAACCGGGCCATTTTCTTTTTCAGTGCCGCAATCCCAACTCGTCGTGCGCGGGCTTGACTCGCGCATCCATCGAGTGAAAGTTCTTTTGATGTGATGGATTGCCGGGTCAAGCCCGGCATGACGAGCGGCGATAACTCACTTATCTTCGGCAAAATCCGTCGACGTCGCCACGCTCCGCCACTCCGCCAGCTCCTTTTCGACGAATGCGTGCTTCGCTGGGAGTTCGAGCGCGGCGGCATCGAGGTCGATATCGACGTCACGGGGCCGCTGACGCTGAACGACCAGGATCTGATGGTCGATGCCGCGCTCGACGGGGCTGGGCTCGCTTACGTGTTCGAGGCACAGGTCGACGACTTGATTGCCAGGCGCAAGCTGATCCGCGTGCTCGCCGACTGGTGCCCGGCCTATCCCGGATTCTTCCTCTATTACCCAAGCCGCCGCCAATTGCCGGCGGCGCTGCGGGCGTTCGTCGATTTCGCGCGCTCCTCTTTCTTCGCCTCTCCCCCTGTGGGAGAGGCCGCAGCGCATGCAGCGAAGCGGAATGCGGTGCGGGTGAGGGGTGAAGCCTCTCGGCAAACTCGCTCTTGAGGATAGACCTGAACCCCTCACCCGGATTGCATCTTCCGATGCAATCCGACCTCTCCCACAGGGGGAGAGGTGACTTCTGAGGCGCTCCGCGCTCAGTTGCCTTTGAACACCGGTTTCCGCTTGTCGATGAACGCCTGCACGGCTTCCTTGTGATCGGCCGTCGTGGTGAGCCGGATCAATCGTTCGGCCTCGTGATCGCGCGCGGTGGCGAAGTCGAACAACATGGCTTCGTCGAGATTGTCCTTCATGTAGCGCAGCGCCAAGGTCGGGCCTTCGGCCATCGACTTCGCCAGCGCAAACGCCTCGTCCTGCAGCGTCTCGTCCGGCACCACGCGGTTGACGAGGCCGATCTGCTCGCACCTCGTGGCATCGACCTTCTCCGCGGTGAACATCAATTCGCGGGCCCGCGAGGTGCCGACCAGGCGGGTCAAGAGCCAGGCGATACCGTAGTCGCCGCTCAGTGCCACGCGCAGATATCCGGTCGAAATGAACGCCGATTGCGCGGCGATGCGGATGTCGCAGGCGAGCGCAATCGACAGCCCGGCGCCGACGGCGGGGCCGGGCAGGGCGGCGATGGTCGGCTTGCGCACCGAGGCCAGCGCGCCGGTGAGCAGGCGCTGGCGCTCCTGCAAATCGGCGACCTTGTCCTCATAGGACATTTCGAGCTTCTTCGGATCGCGATGGGCGCCCATGCCCTTGACGTTGCCGCCGGCGCAGAACGCCTTGCCGGCGCCGGTGATCAAGAGCACGCCGACCTCCGGATTCTCGCCGCAGGTCCGGATCATGGTGCGCAGTGCCGGGGTTAGAGTATCCGACAGTGAATTACGCGCGTCGGGGCGGTTCAGCGTGATGATGGCGACGCGGTCGCGGATCACGCAGAGCAGTTCGTCGGTGCCGGTCTCGATCTTGATGTCGCTGGTCATATCGCTCCCCTGATCTTGTTGCTTCATTGTTGCTTCGTAGGGTGGGCAAAGGCGCGAAGCGCCGTGCCCACCATGTCTTGCGTGCTCGTGATGGTGGGCACGCTTACGCTTTGCCCACCTTACGTATTTGCATGACAAACGTCATCTCAAAACTTCTCGACCCAGGGCCGCAGTTCGAGCTCCCAGCTCCAGGCGCTGCGCGGCTGCTGCAGCACGTTCCAGTAGCTCAGCGCGATCGCGTCCGGATCGAGCATCGAATCCGGCCGGTCGGTCGGCTCGGTGCGGGCGGCGCTGCGGATGCCGCCATCGATCACGAAATGCGCGACATGGATACCCTGCGGCGACAATTCGCGGGCCATGCTCTGCGCCAGCCCGCGCAGCGCGAATTTGCCCATCGCGAACGGCGCCGACTGCGCGTAGCCCTTGACGCTGGCGGAGGCGCCGGTGAACAGGATCGCGCCCTTCTTGTTGGGCAGCATGCGCTTGGTGGCTTCCTGCGCGACCAGGAAACCGCCGAACGCACTGACCGCGATCGCCTGCTCGACCTCCGAGGGAACCAGCTCGACGAACGGTCCGCGCGAGCGGCCGCTCGCATTATAGACCACGACGTCGGGCGTCCCGATCTCGCGCTCGACCAGGCCGAACAGCCGCTCGACGTCCTCGTGCTTGGTGGCGTCGCAGGCATAGGCGCGCGCCTTGGTTTCGGTGCAGAGCGCCCCGAGCTTTTCGATGCTGCGCGCGGCAAGCGCGACGCGAATTCCCTCCTGCGAAAATATCCGGGCCAGCGAGGCGCTGAGGCCTTCGCCGGCGCCGACGATCAGGGCGGTCTTGTATTTTGGAATATCCATTGGGCTTTCCTTTGCTCGGCCGGAGGAGGATAGTCTTGTTTAAAGAAATGAGGAACGCAGCCGGGATTTCAATGCAGCCGCTCAAGCAGAATGTGACGCCGTCATCCGCCAGCCAGCCCGGACTGCTGGCCCCCGACACGACCGGAATGAATTTCTACCGGGCCGATCCGGCGCTGACGGATCTTCTGAAACTGCATCTCCCCGACACCTTATTCCGCCACATCGAACCGCATCTCGACCGGCTCGGCGGCCTCGCCGGCGGCTTTCTCGACGAATGCGCCCGCCTCGCCGACCAGCATACGCCGGTGCTGCACCAGCGCGACAAGTTCGGCCGCGACGTGCAGCACATCGAATACCATCCGGCCTATCGCGAGATCGAAAAGGTCGCCTTCGGCGAGTTCGGCATTCACGCGCTGTCGATCCGCAAAGGCATCATGGGCTGGCCCGACAAATACCCCGTCGTCGCCAAGCACGCCTTCACGTTCCTGTTCAACCAGACCGAATTCGGCATGGGCTGCCCGATCAACGTCACCGACGGCTGCGCCAAACTGCTGGCAAATTTCGGCAGCGAAGCGCTAAAGGCGAAATATCTCGACGGCCTGACGCAGACCGACATGAGCAGACTGACCCAGGGCGGCCAGTTCATGACCGAGAAGGAAGGCGGCTCCGACGTCGGCACGCTGACCACGCGCGCCGTGCAGGAGGGTGACCACTGGCGGCTCTATGGCGAAAAATGGTTCTGCTCGAACGCCGATGCCAAAGTGGTGATGCTGTTGGCGCGCCCCGAAGGTGCGGGACCCGGCACGCGCGGCGTCGGCCTGTTCCTGATGCCGCGGTTCCTCGAGGACGGCGCGCAGAACCACTATCGGATCGTGCGGCTGAAGGACAAGCTCGGCACCCGCTCGATGGCCTCCGGCGAGATCAAGCTCGACGGCGCGATCGCCTATGCCGTCGGCAAGCTCGATCGCGGCTTTGTCCAGATGGCCGAGATGGTGAACTCGTCGCGGCTCTCCAACGGCGTGAAGTCGACCGCACTGATGCGGCGCGCCTGGCACGATGCGATCACGGTGGCACGGGGCCGCGTGGTGTTCGGAAGCCGCATCATCGATCTGCCGCTGGCGCGGCGGCAATTGATGAAGATCATGCTGCCGACCGAGCAGGCGCTGTCGATGAGTTTTCTGACCGCGGACGCGCTCGACCGCGCCGAAGCCGGCAGCCAGGACGCCGCGGCGCTGCTGCGTATCCTGACGCCGACCCTGAAATTCCGCGCCACCCGCGACGCCCGAAAAGTCTGCGGCGATGCGATGGAGATGCGCGGCGGCATCGGCTACATCGAGGAATTCGTCACGCCGCGGCTGCTGCGCGACGCGCATCTCGGCTCGATCTGGGAGGGCACCGGCAACATCGTCGCGATCGACGCGCTGAAGCGCGCAGTCGGCCGCCACGGCGCGGATAATGCGCTCGCCGCCGATCTGCATGCGCGGCTCGACGACAGCCCGAATGTGCCGCAAGCTTGGCGCAACCGCCTGCGCGACCTCGGCGACCGCGCGATTGGATTCGCGCGCGAGGTCGCAAGCCGCATCGACAATGAGGGCGATGCGCGGCGCGCCACCAGCCTGCTCTATCATGTCGCGAGCGCGGTGGCGCTGGCCTGGGAGGGCGAACGCATCCACGAGATGCGCGGCGATGCGCGCCGGCTGCTGCTGTCGCGGATGGTGATCGACCACCGCGTGATGCCGGGCGATCCGTTCCGGCTTGCGGAAAATACCACCCAGCGCACGATGACGGATCATCTGCTCGGCGATCGCGCCGTCGGCATGGCCGAGGTTGGCGAATTGCTCGTCGCAGCGTAGGGTCATCTCTAGCCGCTTGCGCAATCTTACCTCTCCCTTTGGGAGAGGTGGAGCGCGTGCTCAACAATAAACGCGAGAGGAAATCCCGATGAAGGCCGCCGTCCTGCATGAAGTCAACAAGCCGCTGGTGATCGAGGATGTCAGCGTGCCCAATCCGGGGCCACGCGAAGTCCTGATCCGCACCGCGGTCGCGGGCCTCTGCCATTCCGACCTCCACTTCATGGAAGGGCTTTATCCGCATCCGCTGCCGGCCGTGCTCGGCCATGAATCGGCCGGCGTGGTCGAGAAGGTCGGCTCCGACGTCAATTATGTGAAGCCCGGCGATCACGTCGTCACCTGCCTGTCGGTGTTCTGCGGCACCTGCGACAATTGCACCACCGGCCGCACCGTGCTGTGCACCGACACCACGGTGAAGATGCTGCCGGGCGCCTCCAACCGGCTGTCCTGGGGCAGGAAGGAGAAGTTGAACCAGTTCCTCAATCTGTCCTCGTTCGCCGAGCAGATGCTGGTGCATGAGAACGCCATCGTGAAGATCAAGAAGGAGATGCCGCTCGATCTCGCCGCACTGATCGGCTGCGGCGTCATCACCGGCTATGGCGCCGTCGTCAACACCGCGAAGGTCACCGCCGGCGAGACGGTCGCGGTGATCGGCTGCGGCGGGGTCGGCATGGCCGCGATCAACGGCGCGCAGATCGCCGGCGCTGGCCGCATCATCGCTGTAGACACCAACCCGGCCAAATTGCAGCTTGCGACCAAATTAGGTGCCACCGACATCGTCGATCCCGCCCGGGGCGACGTCGTGCAGCAGGTGCGCGAGCTCACCGGCGGCGGCGTGCAGCACTCCTTCGAAGTGCTCGGCCGCAAGGACACCGCCGAGCAGGCGTTCGGCATGCTGGCGGCGGGGGGCACCGCGACCATCGTCGGCATGATTCCGTTCGGCCAGAAGATCGAGCTGCACGGCTTCGATTTCCTGCGCGAGCGCAGGATCCAGGGCTCCTCGATGGGCTCCAACCATTTCCGCGTCGACATGCCGCGTTTGGTCGATTTCTACATGCGCGGCCGGCTGCACCTGGAGGACTGGATCTCGGCCAAGCTGAAGCTGAGCGAGATCAACGAAGGTTTTGCCAATATGAAAGCCGGCAAGACGCTGCGCAGCGTGATCATGTTCGATAGCTAGTCGTCGTCCCGGCGAAGGCCGGGACCCATACGCCGCAGCCTCGCTTTGGGCACCAAGGTGGACGGCTTTCTTTATTCACCACGGATAGCCGTGGTTATGGGTCCCGGCCTTCGCCGGGACGACGGCTGTGCTACCGCGCCACGTGGGCTGACACCGCGAGCCACGTCCCGTTCTGCTTCGCCCAGCAATCGGTGTATCGGCCATAGGCCTGCTTGCCCTCGGCATCAAGATAGCTGGTACGGGCGTGGATGATCGCGAAATCACCAAGGATGCGGATCTTGACGTCCTCGGCCGTCAGTCCCTTGATCTTCACCGGGATCGCGGTCTGCTTCAGGAAGCCGGCGCGATCGACCAGGCTCTTGTCGGGATTGGTGGCGTAGAAGTCCTGCGCCAGGATCTCGTCGAAGCGTTTGACATCGCAGTTCTGAACGGAATCGACGTAGTCCTTGTTGAGTTTTGTGAGTTCTTCCAGGTCGTTGTTCATTGATGGTTCTCCCAGACCTCTCCCCAGTCATTGCGAGGAGCGACAGCGACGAAGCAATCCATCTCTCCGCGCAAGGGGATATATGGATTGCTTCGCTTCGCTCGCAATGACGGGCGTTAGCCTCACTCAATCATCGAACATCTTCGGCGGCACGAAACCACCGAACTCACGCTCGATCAGCTCGGCGAGCTTGAGCGGCGTGCGGTCTTCCAGCCATGGGCCGACGATCTGCACACCGACCGGCAGTCCGTCCGGCGCAAAGCCGGTCGGGATCGCGGTGGAGGGAAGGCCGGGCAGCGTCGCAATGCCGGGCCAGGCGAGCTGGTCGGGATAGACGTGCGGCTCACCGTCGATCAGGATCTTGCGCTGCTCCTGGTCGGGAGAATGATCGTGCGGATAGGCCGGCGTCGGCATGATCGGACAGATCACCGCGTCGAACGACTTGAAGAGCTCCCGCCATTGCGCGCGCAGCCGGCTTCGGCCGACGCTCGCATGCACCCAGTCGCGATGGCTCATCGCGATGCCGCGCAGCCGCTCGGCCTGCAGGCTGGTGTTGTCGGCCGGCAGTGCGGCCGCCATCGCGCAGGCGCCGGCATAGACATCGGGCGGGAAGGTCGCAGCGAGGAACGACAGCAGCATCCGCATATAGAGCCGCGATGAGGCTGCGAAGTCCGGCAGCAACGGGCTCGACCGCGACACCTTGGCGCCGGCCTTGTCGAGGTTGCTGGCGAGCTTGTCGATGGTGCCGCGGACGGCCTTGTCGGTCGGCAGCACCGGATCGGTGTCGATCACGAGGATACGGAAATCCTTCAGGTTCGCGTGGCGCGCCGCCGGCAGTTCGAGTTTATAGGCCTTGCCGGCATCGAGCGGATCGGGGCCGGCCATCACGTCGAGCAGCAGCGTGAGGTCGGCCGTGCCGCGGGCCATCGGACCGATCACCGCAAGGTCGCGTTCATAGGCCAGCGGCGGCGCCGGCGGTGCGACATGGCCGCGCGAGGCCAGCAGGTCGAAGGTCGGCTTGTGCGCATAGACGCCGCAATGGAACGCCGGCACGCGCAGGGAGCCCCCGATGTCGGAGCCGAGCGACAGTGCGCCGTAGCCTGCGGCCAGCGCCGCCGACGAGCCGCCGGAGGAGCCGCCCGGCGTGCGGCGGAGGTCATAGGGATTGTTGGTGGTGCCGTAGATCTCGTTGTAGCTCTGCCAGTCGGCGAGCGCGACCGGCACATTGGTCTTGCCGAGGATGACGGCGCCGGCGTCCTTGACACGGGTGACGGGAAGCGAATCCTCCGGCGGGACGAAATCCTTTTGCGGCGGAAAGCCCCAGGTCGTCGGCAGTCCCGCGATGTTGTAGGATTCCTTCACCGTGATCGGGATGCCGGTGAGCGGCTTGTGCTCGCCGCGCGCGATCGCCGCGTCGGCGGCGCGGGCGGCAGCCAGGCCGCGCTCGAAGTCGCGCACGCAGATCGCGTTGACCTTGTCGTCATGCCGCTCGATGCGGCCGATCGCATCCTCCGCGAGTTCGACGGCCGAGACCTGCTTGCTGCGCAGCGCCTCCGACAATTCGACGGCGGTCTTGAAACTCCATTGCGATTTGGCCACGGTTTGCTCCCGGTTCTGGTTGGCGTCGATGATGGGCGGTTTGGACACAGCCCGCAAGCGTTGCGCGATCACGTATCGTGCAAGCCGGCCTCGCGTGGCTTGTAGTGCCACGGCAATTGCTGCGCTTGATCGGAGTTGCCCTCACCGTGCTCCGCGTGCGGGAAGAAGCAGCTCTACGCCGCGCCGATCAGAATTCCCACACCGAGCACGATGACGCCGCCGAGCACGATCTGGAATACCGCCTGCAGGAACGGCGTGTCCATGTAGCGTGCGCGGATGAAGGCGATCGCCCACAGTTCGAAGAACACGACGACACCGGCGATCGCGGTCGCGATCCAGAATGCGTTCGGCCACGCATCCGGCACGAGATAGGGAATGGTGTGGCCCAATCCACCGAGCGTCGTCATCAATCCGCAGGTCAGCCCGCGCAGCCAGGGCGAGCCGCGGCCGGTCAGCGAGCCGTCGTCGGACAAAGCCTCCGCAAATCCCATGCTGATGCCGGCGCCGATCGAGGCGGCAAGCCCGACCAGGAAGGTCTGCCAGTTGTGATGCGTAGCGAAGGCGGCCGCGAACAGCGGCGCCAATGTCGAGACCGAGCCGTCCATCAATCCGGCCAGCCCCGGCTGCACATATTGCAGCACGAACATCCGCCGCCGCGTGCGGTCTTCCTCGGCACGCACATCGGGCTTGAGGATCTCGCCGGTCAGTTGCACCGCGCGCTTCTCGTGGTGCTTCTCCTCGTCGGCGAGATCGCCGAGCAGGCGGCGGACGCCGACATCCTCGGCCTTCTCGGCGGCGCGGGCGTAGAAGCGCTCGGCCTCGAGCTCCATGGTCTCGACTTCCTTGCGGATGGTGTCGAGCGACAGGTTCTTGGTGAGCCAGACCGGACGGCGGCGCAGGAAGCCCTTGACGTCCTCGCGCCGGATCGGCGGCAGATGCGGGCCGAAGCGCTGCTCATAGAGCTCGAGCAGCCGGTGGCGGTGGCCGCGCTCCTCCTCGGCCATTTCCTCGTAGATCTTTGCGGTATCAGGATAGCGTTCGGCCAGGTCCTCCGCGAAGCTCATATAGATGCGGCTATCCTCCTCCTCGGAGGCGATCGCAACCGCGAGCACCTCGCGCTCGGACAGATCGGCAAACTTCTTCACGGGAACACCAGTTCATCACGTAGTTTAGAATTAGAATAATTCTAATATGATCCGGCGCGCGAACGGTCAATTGCGATTTCGAACGATCACGCCGATGGAACCATGCCTGTTCGGGTTCGTTCGAGTTCCAGATGCTCGTAAGCGGGGGCTATGCCATGGACACGGTCAAATACCGGCTGAACGACGCGCGGCTGGCGCCCCGACGGACCAAGCTCGACATCCCCGGCTGGGCAGGCAACCGCGAACCACGCACCGACGGTTCTCGCGAACAGGTCTGGCATTGTGTGCCATTCTCGGAAGGCGCGCAGTACGGGATCGAGCTGTTCTACCCCTACGACTTCGAACTGCACGTCACCACGCAGGGCGGCCGCTTGCGGTTCGATGCCGACTGGGGCGCTCCGCCGGATAGCGGGGTGCAATGGCCGCCATTCCGGAATTTCGGCGACACGTTCTATACCTATCAGATACTGCTCGATCTCAAGGTCGAGAAGGGGATGGCGATCCGCACCGAGCCGCATCCGCGCTTCTACACCGACCGCACCGACACGGTGCCGATCGCCGTGCCTGCGCTGATACGCAACTGGTGGCCGATGCTGTTCTTTTGCGTCTTCAAGGCCCCGGCCGAAGGGCGTACCCATATCTTCCGGCCGAACGAGCCGTTCGCGCAGATCATCGTGATCCCGGAAGAGGCGAATTTTCAGCTCGCGCCGATGGACGAGGAAGAGGCAGCCGAGCGCGAATTGCAGGCGCGCCGTATCTACAGCAATCGGCCCAAACTGGCCGCCGGCACCGAATGGACATCGTCGACCGACACCGTGTTCGACGGCACCTATCGCCACCTGCACCGCACGGCCAAGGAGAAAGCGCGCGGCGACTGACTGCGCGCCACATTATGGCCGGCGTGGCAACGGGGCCCGCAGGCCCCGTTGTCATATCGTGCGTCGGTCGCGCTCAGTAGTCGCGCCGATAGAAGCTGTGATGGTGGTGGTGATGATGGTGATGATGGCGCCGATAGCGCGGCACCACGATCACAGGGGGGGCGTAGCGGCGATGGTAGCCGTGGTGGTGATGATGATGGTGGTGATGATGGTGATGGTAGAACTGGGCCATCTGCAGGTTCTCACGGGCCGCCGGCGGCGCGGCTTCGTCGAGCGCTTGGAGCTTCGCGGAGGCGTTGGAGATCGGCTCCAGCAATTCAGCGTAAGAATTCGCCTGTAGCACCTCGGTCGGTGCGGGCGCCGATGCGGCTTGGGCACTACCGAGCGCGCCAAGCGACACGACGGCGCCAAGCAGTCCGGCAATCTTCCTTTCCATGGTTATTCCTCCTCGTTGGGGTCGCCGGACAAATCATCGGCAGACCGCAACGCGAGGTCAGGGTAGTTGTTCCCGAAAAATCCGGGACAATCTCCTATTGCACCGCGCGTGCGAGGAACTGGAGCAGCAGACGGCTGACCTCGGCGGGCTGCTCCTGCTGCACCCAATGGCCGGCGCCATCGACCAGATGGCAGCCGAGCATCCTGGTGCAGGCCTTGGTCTGCATTGCCTCGAACACGCCGGGCCGTTGATAGGTGCCCCAATCCTGCTTCCCGGAGATAAAGACCGAGGGCTGGTCGATTGTGCGTCCGCCCCAGGTCTGCATCTCGCCCGTGAACGCGCCCGACGTGCCGCAGCGATACCATTGCAGCCCGCCCTGGAATCCGGTGCGCCGATATTCCGCGCTGTAATAGCCGAGATCGCGGTCCGGCAACCATGTGTTGGCGGCGATTGCCGCAGGCGACGGCATCTCCTTGGCGACGGTCGCCGCCATGTCGTCGGCGAGGTCCATGATGTAGTAGGTCGGCATTTTCGCGAGCTCGCCTGCCGACCATGATTCCAGCCGATACGGCTTGTTGTCGGCCCAATCCGCGCTCTTGTGGTGGTAATAACCGCGCAGGAAATCGTGCACGCCCTGCGGCGCGCGGTGCATGTCGCCATTGGCTTCGCGCGTCGAATAGTACCATTGGTAATGCTTGCGCGGCCGCGGCAGCGCCGCCAGGTCCTGGTGCACCGGATCCTTCACCGCGGGCTTCGCCGGCGCGCCGGCCGTGTTGAACGGCAGCGCCGGCGGTCCGGCAAACGGCGCGCTCATCATCGCCACCGCGCGAAAGACGTCGGGCCGGATCAGCGCGCACCATGCCGCGACCGACGACCCGGCATCATGCCCAATCACCGCATCGACATGCCCATAGCCGAACGCGGCCACCAGCCCGAGCGCGTCGCGCACCATGTTCGGCAGGCGGAACGGCGTGAGATCGCCGTCATAATCGGCATTCCATCCCGTCGTGCGGCCATAGCCGCGCTGGTCCGGCGCGATCACGTGATAGCCGGCCGCGGCGAGGTCAGGCATCACCTTGCGCCAGGAAAAGGCGAGCTCCGGAAATCCGTGCAGCAGCAACAGGCGAGGCCGGCCCTGTGTCTCAAAGCCGGCCTCCAGCACATGCATGGTGAGCCCGTTGATGCCATCGACATAACGCGAGCGGATGGTGGAGGGGAGCGGAACGTCGGGAAGTGTTGTCATGTTGCGGAACCGGCTGGATCGACATTGCAGCGCATGTGATTGTACGCTGGCGGCGATCGGGTGCTAGCTGAGACCGTGGAACGATAGCAACTTTGCTCGAGGGATGCATGCGCATGCGTTGTGCCGGGATCGCAAAGCTGTCCGGCCGGATTCGCCTCGCTCTGGCGATTGCGGCTGCGAGCCTGATGTTTGTGTCATCCGTGCGCGCGACGGACGTCAAGGAACTGACCGAAAAGCTGCCGCGCGCCTATATCGGTGAATTCCTGTGGGATCATGACAGCACGGTGCAGAATGTCGTCATCACCTTCGACAAGGTGCATGCCCTGAACGACGAGAATGCCGAGGCGCTCGGCTGCGGCTCATACGAGGCAGGCCGCCAGGTGACGAAGATCGGCGTGCGGATGTTCATCAAATTGTCCGATCTGCAGGTCGAGATCTTTGAGCTGTCACCGGACGGGAATGGCTCGTTCGAGACCGAGGGCAGCCACCGCGGCACGCTGTCTCACGATCTCCAGCGCATCGATGCGCAATGGACCACGACCGCCTCCGGGCAGCACGGGCAATTGCATCTGCGCGCGGCCGCGTCCGCCGCCTGCGAGCCGGCGGCCTCGCTCTAGCGACGGTCGCCGGTCGCCCGCCGAACGGTGTCATGTGCCCTTTGCATACGAAAGCTACGAACCAAAGGGAACCGAGCGCGACTAATCCAAGTTACGACTCAGCCACCCCCGATTCGAGAAGGATTTTCCTCATGCGCCTCCGAGCCCTTGCCCTGAGCGTCGCCCTCGTCACGTCCGGCCTGGTCGCGGCCGACATGGCCTCCGCTGCGGAGCTCGCCGTGCCCTACCGGCACCATGCGTACCACCACGCGCATCATGCGCGGTATGCCTACCAGCCCGGCTACGTGTTCTGGGACAGCGTCTATCCGCCGGCGCTCTACGGCGCCTATCCCAAGCCGGTCGAGGAAGTCGCCGCGCTCAAGGCGCAGGCCTCACCGGCGCGCACGCATTGGAGCCCGGGCTGGGCCTTGTGGCCGGACCGGTACTACTAAGTCGCGCCGCAATTCGTAGGGTGGGCAAAGCGCAAGCGTGCCCACCATCGCGAGCACGGCGGAAAGGGGGGGGCACGCTGCGCTTTGCCCACCCTACAAAAGCTACGCCTTCACTTCCGCCTTCGGCCAATACCGGTCGCGCAGGTGCCGCTTTACCAGCTTGCCGGTCGGCGTGCGCGGCAGCTCTGTCTCGAAGTCGATGCTCTTCGGGCATTTGATCGGCGACAGATGTTTCCGGCAAAACGCGATCAGCTCGGCCTCGAGCGCTTGGCCTGCCTTCGCCATGTCATGCGGCTGCACCACGGCCTTGACTTCTTCGCCCATCTCCTCGTTCGGCACGCCGAACACCGCGACATCGGAGACCGCGGGATGGGTGATCAGCACGTCCTCGGTCTCCTGCGGATAGATGTTCACGCCGCCTGAGATGATCATGTAGCTCTTGCGGTCGGTGAGATAGAGAAAGCCTTCGTCATCGAGATAGCCGACGTCGCCGAGCGTCGACCATCCCCTCGCGTTGTAGGCCTTCTTCGTCTTCTCGGGATCGTTGTGATAGGTGAATGCCGGCGCGTCGGCGAAATAGACCTGGCCGATCTGGCCGGTCGGCGCCTCCTCGTCGTTCTCGTTCAAAATCTTGACCTTGCCGACCACGGCGCGGCCGACGGTGCCGCGATGGGTGAGCCACTGCTGCGAGGTCGAGACCGCGACGCCGTTGCCTTCCGAGCCGGCGTAATATTCGATCAGGATCGGTCCCCACCATTCGATCATCTTCGCCTTGACGTCGACCGGGCAGGGCGCCGCGGCATGGATCGCGCCCTTCAGCGACGAGACGTCGTAGCGGCTGCGCACCGCGTCGGGCAGCTTCAGCATGCGCACGAACATCGTCGGCACCAGCTGCGACTGCGTGACCTTGTGCTTTTCGACCTGCTTCAGAAACTCCTCGGCGTCGAAATGCTCCATGATGACGGAGGTGCCGCCGAGCACGATCGCCATCATGTTGAAGCGCAACGGCGCCGCATGATAGAGCGGCGCCGGCGACAGATAGATGCTGTCCGCGTTCATGCCGCACATGTCGGCGGTGAGGATGCGCAGGAACGGGTTCGGCACGTCAATCCCGTTGCCCTCGAATTGCTTCTTGATGCCCTTCGGACGGCCGGTGGTGCCGGATGAATAGAGCATGTCGTAGCCCGCGACCTCGTCGGCGACAGGTGTCACCGGTTGCGCAGCAGCTTCCCTGTCATAGGAGCGGAAGCCCGGTTCAGGCTCGTCCATCATGAAGAACAACGGCTCGCCCGGCTCACCCTTGATCAGGCCCTTCACCTTCTCGGCGCAGTGCGGCGTGGTGATGAACACCTTGGCGCCGCAGTCTTTGATGATGTAGGCGATCTCCTCTGCGGTCAGGTAGCGGCTGATCGCGGTGTAATAGAGCCCCGAACGCTGCGCCGCCCAGCAGAGTTCCATGAAGGCGAGCCGGTTTTCCATCAGCAGCGCGATGTGGTCGCCGGCTTTGAGGCCGAGCGAACGAAACAGATGCGCGCCCTGGTTCGAGAGCTCGTCGAGCTCGCGATAGGTGATGGATTTGCCGGTACCCGCCATCCGGTAGGCGATCTTGTCGGGATGATTGCGCGCGTGGATGGAGGGATGGGTCACAAGCGTTTCCTCAACACAGCGGTCGTCCCGGCGAAGGCCGGGACCCATAACCGCCAATTTTTGTTGTTGGACTGGGTTGTGGCCCCAGCCAGGCCTAACCACGGAGAGCTGTGGTTATGGGTCCCGGCCTTCGCCGGGACGACACGATTTATGCAGAGGTCTGCTGCCTCTCACAGCCGCTCGACGATCGTCACGTTCGCCATGCCGCCGCCTTCGCACATGGTCTGCAGGCCCCAGCGCTTGTTGCGCTGCTTGAGCGCGTTGAGCAGCGTCGTCATCAGCTTGGTGCCGCTGCCGCCGAGTGGATGGCCGAGCGCGATTGCGCCGCCATTGACGTTGAGTTTCGCCGGATCGGCGCCAGTCGTCTTCAGCCAGGCGGTCGGTACCGAGGCAAAGGCCTCGTTGACCTCGAACAGGTCGATGTCGTCGATCGACATGCCGGCCTTCTTCAGCGCGCGCTCGGTGGCGGGCAGCGGCGCTTCCAGCATGATCACGGGGTCATGCCCGAGCATGGTGAGATGGTGGATGCGCGCCATCGGCTTGACGCCAAGCGCCTTCAGACCCTTCTCGTTGACCACCATCACGCCGGAGGCGCCGTCGCAGATCTGGCTGGCGCTCGCGGCCGTGAGCTTGCCGTTCTCGGCGATCAACTTGACGCCCTTGATGCCGTCGAGGCTGACATCGAAGCGGATGCCCTCGTCGATGTGATGGGTGTCGGTCGAGCCGTCGGCGCGGGTGATCGCGACAGGCACGATCTCGTCCTTGAAGTAACCGGCCTGCGTCGCCGCGATCGCGCGCTGGTGGCTGTTGTAGGAGTATTCGTCGAGCTCATCCTTCGACAGGCCGTACTTCTCCGCCATCATCTCCGCGCCGGTGAACTGGCTGAACATGATGTTGGGATATTTCGCCTCGATGCCCGGGCTCTTGTAGTGGCCGAAGCCGTTCTTGGCGGGGAGCTGCGAGGCGAGGCCCATCGGCACGCGCGTCATCGATTCCACGCCGGCGGCGATCACGCAGTCCATGGTGCCGCTCATCACCGCCTGCGCGGCGAAATGCAGCGCCTGCTGCGAGGAGCCGCACTGGCGGTCGATCGAGGTCGCCGGCACGCTCTCCGGCAGCTTCGAGGCCATCACCGCGTTGCGCGCGACGTTGTTGGACTGCTCGCCGGCCTGCATCACGCAGCCCATGATCACGTCCTCGATCTGCGCCGGATCGGCGCCGGAGCGTTCGACCAGCGCATCGAGCACGGTCGCGGCCAGATCGGCCGGATGCCAGCCGGCAAGACGTCCTCCCTTACGGCCGCCGGCGGTGCGAGCGGCGGCGACGATGTATGCCTCGGCCATGTCTGATCTCCCTGATGTTTCTGGATGGGGCTTTGAAAGATTGGGCCGGATTTAAGGGACGGTCCGGCATTTAGTCAATCAATCAATTAACTCTTGAGTGCAGCCCCGCCATGGGCTTATGTGCGGCCTCGCTTTTCCGATGAGTTCAGGGATCAGAGCGCCGTTGAATACCAGCGTACCGACCAGACTTGCCGCGAGCAGGAACGCCACCGCCGACAAGCTTCTGGTGGCCGCCAGCGAGCTGATGATCGAACGGGCCTCGATCGAGGTCTCGCTGTCCGACATCGCGCAGAAGTCCGGCGTCAACGCCGCGCTGGTGAAATATCATTTCGGCAACAAGGACGGCCTGCTGCTGGCGCTGCTGGCGCGCGATGCCGCCACCGAGATGTCGCAGCTCGAGTATCTGCTGGCGCAGCCGATCACGCCGAGCGCGAAGCTGCGGCTGCATATCGGCGGCATCATCCGCGCCTATCACCAGTTCCCCTACATGAACCGGTTAATCCACTACCTGCTGCATGAGAGCACGCCGGAGGCCGCCGACGAGGTGTCGAAATTCTTCGTCGCGCCGCTGCTGGAGTTTCATCGCCGCCTCTTGGCTGAAGGCATCAAGGCCGGCGAGTTCCGCAAGATCGATCCGGTGTTGTTCTACACCAGCCTGATCGGCGCCTGCGATCACCTGTTCTTCGGCCGTCACGCGATGTCGCGTGCGGTCGGCGTCGGTCCGGTCACCGACGAGGTCTGCCGCGATTACATCAAGCACATGGAGGCGCTTATTTTCGGCGGCGTGCTCAATCCCAAGACGCAAACGGCGGCCGCAGCCGCCGGATAACAAACTTCGAAGTCCAGAGAAGAAACGCCCAAGGAAAGGTATCTCTCATGCAGTTGAAAGACGTTGCCGTTCTCATCACCGGCGGTGGCTCCGGCCTCGGCGCCGCGACCGCCCGCGCCATGGCCGCCAAAGGTGCCAGGATCGGCGTGATCGATCAGAACAAGGAAAACGCCGAGAAGGTCGCCGCCGAAGTGAAGGGCGTGGCCCTTCATGCCGACGTCACCAGCGAGGAGCAGATCAAGGCGGCGATCGCCAAGGCTGAAGCGGCGCACGGCATCGCGCGCGTGCTGATGAACTGCGCCGGCATCGGCGGCTCGCAGCGCATCGTCGGCAAGGATGGCGTCTATCCGCTGGAAAAGTTCGTCCGTATCATCAACGTCAATCTGATCGGCACCTTCAACGTGCTGCGCCTGTTCGCCGAGCGCCTGGCGACCGAGGCGCCGATCGGCGAGGAGCGCGGCGTTGCGATCAACACCGCGTCGGTCGCCGCCTATGAAGGCCAGATCGGCCAGATCGCCTATTCTGCCTCGAAGGGCGGCGTCGTCGGTCTCACGCTGCCGGCCGCGCGCGATCTCGCCAGCCTGAAAATCCGCGTCAACACCATCGCGCCCGGCCTGTTCCTGACGCCGCTGCTGATGGGCCTCAACGAGGAAGCCCGCAAGAGCTTAGGGGCCCAGGTGCCGCATCCGGCCCGCCTCGGCGATGCCTCCGAGTACGGCAACCTAGCGGTCCACATCGTCGAGAACCCGATGCTCAACGGCGAAACCATCCGCCTCGACGGCGCCATCCGCATGGCGCCGCGGTAGCAGCAAATTCCGCTGTCGTCCCGGCGAAAGCCGGGACCCATACTCCGCGGCGTTTGTAACAGGCAAGCTGGCAGACGCCGCGCAAAACAACAAAAGCCTGTGGTTATGGGTCCCGGCCTTCGCCGGGACGACGATGTGGGAGGTTGCGCGTGTCTCAACCGCTGCTGATCGAACATCACGACGGGGTCGATTGGGTTACGCTCAATCGTCCCGAACACCTCAACGCACTCGATCCTTCCCTGATCGACGCGCTCAATGCCTACTTCCAGGGCCTGCAGCGCAATCGCGACACTCGCGTCGTGGTGCTGAAAGGCGCCGGTGCGAATTTCTGCGCCGGGCTCGATCTCAAGCACGCGATGGCGCGGCGCGGCGGGCAGGCCGAGCCGCCGGGCGTCACCGAGTCCCTCGACTCGCAACGTCGCATCGCCGACATCGTGATGCTGATGCGGCGCTGTCCGCAGCCGATCATCGCGCTGGTGCAGGGCGCGGCCGCGGGCGGCGGGTTTGCGCTGGCGCTGGCCGCCGACATCCGCATCGCGGCAAAGGGCGCGCGGATGAATTGCGCCTTCATCAAGCTCGGCCTCGGCGGCTGCGACATCGGCACCAGCTATTTCCTGCCGCGTCTGGTCGGCGTCTCCGTCGCGTCCGAGCTGATCCTCACCGGGCGCTTCATCAACGCGGACCGCGCGCTTGCCGTCGGTCTGGTGTCCGAGGTGGTGGAGGCCGCTGATCTCGATGCCGCGGCCAATCCTTATGTCGAGGCGATGATGACGGCCTCGCCGGTTGGCCTCCGCTTGTCGAAGGAGTGCATCAACATGAGCGTCGATGCCGGCTCGATCGAGGCCGTGATTGCGATGGAGGATCGCAATCAGGTGCTGTGCAGCCGCTCGGAAGATTTCCAGGAAGGCATCAAGGCCTTTCTCGAGAAGCGAAAGCCTGTCTATATCAGGCGCTGAGAACAGATCCTGCAAAGGACAAGAATTCCGGGAGACGCAAAATGGATGGGGACGCAGCTGTTCTGATGAAGCCGCCCTTCCGCAAGGTGGATTGGCTGGCGCGCGACATCGCGGTTAGCAGGCGCGATGACGGCACGGTGGTGCTGAAGTCGCGGATTCCGTTGCAGGCCTATGCGACGCATATTCCGTCCTATCTCGCCAAATGGGCCAAGGAGGCGCCGGAGCGAACCTGGCTGGCGCAGCGCGGCGGTCCCGACCGGCAATGGCGCAAGGTCTCCTATGGCGAAGCCAAGCGCACCGTCGATGCGCTGACGCAGGGCCTGCTTGATCTCCAGATCGCTGCAGGCCGTCCGGTCGCGATCCTCTCCGGCAATTCGATCGAGCACGCGCTGATGACGCAGGCCGCGATGCAGGCGCGTCTCGCTGCCGCACCGGTGTCGCCGGCCTATTCGCTGATGAGCCAGGATCATCTCAAGCTCAAATATTTGTTCAACCTGATCAAGCCCGCCGTCGTGATGGTGCAGGACGGCCCGCTCTTCGAGAAGGCGCTGAAGGCACTCGATCTCACCGGCATCACTGTCGTGCATGTGCTGCGGCCCTGCGAAGGCATCGCAAGCGTAGCCTATGCCGATCTCGCGGCGACGCCGGTGACCAAGGCGGTCGACGAGTCGATCGCGAAGATCACGCCTCACACCACCGGCAAGCTGCTGTTCACTTCGGGCTCGACCGGCATGCCCAAGGCCGTCATCAACACCCAGGAGATGATGTGCGCCAATGCGGCGATGATGATGCAGGTGCGGCCGCGCGAAGCGGGCGGCCCGGTCGCAACCGTGCTGGACTGGATGCCGTGGAATCACACCATGGGCGGCAACGCCGCGTTCAATCCGGTGCTGGTCGACGGCGGCACGCTCTATATCGACGACGGCCGGCCGATGCCGGGCCAACTCGAAGAGACGATCAGGAATTTGCGCGAGGTGTCGCCGACCTATTACGCCAACGTGCCGGCCGGCTACGCCGCGCTCGCCGCGGCGATGGAGAAGGACGACGCGCTCTGCGAAAGCTTCTTCAAGAACCTCTCGATCATGGCTTATGGCGGCGCGCGGCTGCCCGACGATCTCTATGACCGGATGCAGGCGCTAGCGGTGAAGACGACTGGCGAACGCATCGTGTTCTACACCGGCTGGGGCTCGACCGAGACCGCGCCGACCTCGACCGGCACCTATTGGGACACCGAGCGCGTCGGCCTGATCGGCCTGCCGTTCCCCGGCGTCGAGCTGAAGATGGTGCCGTGCGGCGCGAAATACGAATTGCGCTTGCGCGGCGTCAACGTGACCCCGGGTTATTTCGGCCAGCCGGACCTCACCCGGAAGATGTTCGACGAGGAGGGCTTCTACTGCATCGGCGACGCCGGCCGGTTCGTCGACCCCTCGGATCCGCTGCAAGGCATCATTTTCGCCGGGCGCGTGGTCGAGGACTTCAAGCTCACCACTGGCACCTTCGTTCATGTTGGGTCGCTGCGCACCGATGCGATATCGGCGGCAACGCCGGTGGTGCACGACGCGCTGGTCGCGGGACAGGACCGCGAGTTCATCGGATTGCTGTGCTGGCCGAACCTGCACGCCTGCCGCCAGCTCGTCGGCAAGGCCGACGCAACCTATCAGGACGTGATCCGGCACCCCGACGTGATCGATTGCCTGAAAAAGGGCCTGCAAGCCCACAACGCCTCGACCACCGGCAGCAGCATGCGCGTCGCGCGCGCCATCCTGATGCTCGAGCCGCCCTCGATCGACGGCAACGAGCTCACCGACAAGGGCCACATCAACCAGCGCGCCGGCTTGGAGCGCCGGGCGGAGCTGGTGGAGAAGCTCTACGCCGCGACGCCCTGCGACGAGGTGATCGTGCTGTGATGAGGCAACGACTTTCTCCACTCGTCATTCCGGGGCGCGCGAAGCGCGAGCCCGGAATCCATACTCTCGATCGTGGTTATGGATTCCGGGCTCGCCGCTCCGCGGCGCCCCGGAATGACGGCCAATTGAAACGACAAGAACCAAAAAGGTAGCGCCATGAACTTCGATTTCTCCGACGAGCAGAAGCAGATGCGCGACGAGGCGCGGAAATTCCTCAGCGAGCAGTGCCCGCCGAAGGCCGTGCGCGAGGTGCTCGACGGCAAGGCGCCCTACGACAAGGCGCTGTGGAAGGCCCTCGCCGCGATGGGCTTCCTCGGCGTCGCGATCCCGGAGCAATTCGGCGGCGCCGGCGCGGGCCATCTCGAGCTCTGCGTGATCGCCGAGGAAATGGGCCGCGCGCTGGCGCCGGTGCCGTTCTCCTCCACCGTCTATCTTGCCGCCGAGGCGATCCTGATCGCGGGCTCTGATGCGCAGAAGCAGAAGTGGTTGCCGAAGATCGCATCGGGCGATGCGATTGGCACGCTGGCGCTGTTCGAAGGCCACGGCAATCCGTCGCCGAAGGCGATCAAGTTCACCGCGAACGGCGGCGTGCTCAACGGTGTGAAGAAGCCGGTCGCCGACGGGGCGATCGCCGATTTCGCCGTCGTCGCGGCACGCACCGGTTCTGGCGGACGCGAGTCCGACATCTCGCTGTTCATCGTCGATCTCAAGGCCTCAGGCGTCGAGCTCAAGCCGCTGACCAATATCGACCTGACCCGCGGCCAGGCCGAGATCGCCTTCAAGGACGCCAAGGCCGAGCCGCTCGGCGCAGCGGGCGAGGGCTGGGGCGTCATTACGCAGGTGCTGGATCGCGCTGCGGTGTTGATGGCCTTCGAGCAAGTCGGCGGCGCCGACCGCGCGCTGGAGATGGGGCGCGACTACGCGCTGGATCGTATCGCCTTCGGCCGTCCGATCGGCTCGTTCCAGGCAATCAAGCACATGCTCGCCGACATGTACGTCTCGGCGACCCTGGCGCGCTCCAACTGCTATTACGGCGCCTGGGCGCTCTCGACCAACGCCGGCGAGCTGCCGGAAGCGGCGGCTGCCGCGCGCATCAGCGCCACGCAGGCATTCCAGCACTGCGCCAAGAACAACATCCAGGTCCATGGCGGCATGGGTTTTACCTGGGAGTTCGACTGCCACATGTACTACCGCCGCGCCAATGCGACGGCGCTCGGCCTCGGCAGCCTGTCCTATTGGGAAGACGCGCTGATCGACCGCATGCGCAAGAAGAACGCGGCGTAAATTCCTGTCGTCATTCCGGGGCGCGCGCAGCGCGAACCCGGAATCTCGAGCTCAGTCAGTAACCTCTAGATTCCGGGTTCGATGCTCCGCATCGCCCCGGAATGACAGAAGAGAAAGACCATGAATTTCGACGACACCCCGCAAGAGGCCGCGTTTCGCGCCGAGGCAAAAGCCTGGATCGCCGCCAACGCGCCGAAGCAATATGAGGACGAGCTGCGCAAGGCCTCGCTCGGCCGCGTGCAGCTCACGGGCGCCAACATCCTCGAAGTGGCAAAAGCTTGGCAGAAGAAGAAGGCCGAGGCCGGCTGGGCCTGCCTGCACTGGCCGAAGGAGTATGGCGGCCGTGGCGCCTCGCCGATCGAGCGCGTGATCTGGCAGCAGGAAGAGGGGCCGTTCGGCCGTCTCAGTGCTGTCTTCATCATCGGCCACGGCATGTGCGGCCCGACCATGATGGCGTTCGCCGGCGAGGAGCAGAAGCGCAACTATCTGCCGCCACTCGCTTCCGGCGAGAAGGTCTGGTGCCAGCTGTTCTCCGAGCCGGCCGGCGGCTCCGACGTTGCGGGCTTGCGCACCCGCGCCGAGAAGCATGGCGACGAATGGGTGATCAACGGCCAGAAGATCTGGACCTCGGGCGCGCATTATTCGGACTACGGCATCCTCTTGACCCGCACCGATCCGACCGTGCCGAAGCACAAGGGCCTCACCATGTTCTTCCTGGACATGAAGAGCCCTGGCGTGGAGGTGCGGCCGATCAAGCAGGCGAGCGGCGCGTCCGACTTCAACGAAGTCTATTTCACCGATGTGCGCATTCCGGATTCGCAGCGGCTCGGCAACGTCGACGACGGCTGGAACGTGTCGCTGACGACGCTGATGAACGAGCGGATGTCGATCGGCGCCGGCGTTTCGACAGGCTTCCCCGAGCTGTTCGATTATTGCAGCAGCCTGATGCTGGAGGACGGCCCGGCGATCGAGAACCGCGCGGTGCGTTCGAAGCTGGCGAACTGGGCGGTGAAGGCGAGCGGGCTGAAATACACCAGCATGCGCGCGATCTCGGCGCTGTCGAAGGGCGAGCGTCCGGGGCCGGAGAACTCGATCGGCAAACTGGTGGCGGGATCGATGATCCAGGACGTCGCGGCCTATGCGCTCGATCTGCAGGGCGCCGCGGGCGCGCTGAACGGGGTTCAGGATGCCGAAGTCGCCGGCAAATTCCAGGCGATGCTGCTGCGCGCGCCGGGCACCCGCGTCGAGGGCGGCACCGACGAGATCATGCGCAACATCATCGCCGAGCGCGTGCTGGGCCTGCCGGGTGACATCAGGGTCGATAAGGACGTGCCGTTCAACAAGATCCCGACCAGGGGCCGCGCGTGAGCGCGGAAGAATAACAGAGAGGTTCGCCATGAATTTCGACGACACGCCGCAGGAAGCCGAATTCCGCGCCACCGCCCGCAAGTGGGTCGCGGCCAATGCGCCGAAGCAGTTCGAGGAGGAGCTGTCAAAATCCTCGCTCGGCCGCATCAGGCTTGCGAAACACGACATGGTCGAAGTCGGAAAGGCCTGGCAGAAGAAGAAGGCCGAGGGGGGCTGGGCCTGCCTGCACTGGCCGAAGGAATATGGCGGCCGCGGCGCGACGCCGATCGAGCGCGTGATCTGGCAGCAGGAGGAGGGCGTCTACGGCAAGCTCACCCAGCCGTTCCAGATCGGCGAGGGCATGTGCGGCCCGACCGTGATGGCCTGGGGCAGCGAAGACGCCAAGCGCCGCTATCTGCCGAAGCTTGCCTCCGGCGAAGAGATCTGGTGTCAGCTGTTCTCCGAACCGTCGGCCGGCTCCGACGTCGCGGGCTTACGCACGCGTGCGGAGAAGAAGGGCGACAATTGGGTCGTCAACGGCCAGAAGATCTGGACCTCGGGCGCGCATTATTCCGACTACGGCCTATTGATCGCGCGCACCGATCCTGGTGTGCCCAAGCACAAGGGCCTCACCATGTTCTTCCTGGACATGAAGAGCCCGGGTGTGGAGGTGAGGCCGATCAAGCAGGCCAACGGCATGCAGGAGTTCAACGAGGTCTATTTCACCGACGTCGTGATCCCGGACAGCCAGCGGCTCGGCGCGGTCGGTGAGGGCTGGAGCGTGTCGCTGACCACGCTGATGAACGAGCGGATGTCGATCGGGTCGCGGCTTGCGACCGGCGTGCCCGAGATGTTCGAGTTCTGCTCGAATTTGATGCTGGAGGATGGCCTTGCGATCGACGATCCGGCCGTGCGCTCCAGGCTTGCGAGCTGGGCGGTGAAGGCGAGTGGGCTGAAATACACCAGCTACCGCGCCATCTCGGCGCTGTCGAAGGGCGAGCGGCCGGGGCCGGAGAACTCGATCGGCAAGCTCGTTTCCGGCATGATGCTGCAGGACATCGCGACCTACGCGATGGACCTGGAAGGCGCCGCAGGTGCGCTCACCGGCGACAGCGAGGAACTGGTGCATGGCCAGTTCCAGCAGATGCTGCTGTCGTCACCCTCGATGCGCATCGCTGGCGGCACCGACGAGATCTTGCGCAACATCATCGCCGAGCGCGTGCTCGGGCTGCCCGGCGACATACGCGTCGACAAGGATGTGCCCTACAACAAGATCCCGACCAAGGGGCGTTGACCATGGATGCCGTGACCAAACCGCGTTTTTCGACCGAAGACCGCATCGGCGTGCTTTCGGAATTGCTCAATGAGCGCTACTCGGTGCGCGCCTTCGAGCAACGCGAAGTGCCGCGCGACATCATCGAGCATGTGCTGACGGTCGCGCAGCGCACCGCGTCCTGGTGCAACAGCCAGCCCTGGCAGACCCTGATCGTCTCCGGCGAGGCCAAGGAGCGCTTCCGCAAGGCGATCTATGCCGAGGCCGCGCGCGGCCTTGGCGAGGACTACGACTTCACGCCGCCGCGCGAATATGCCGGCGTCTATCTGGAGCGCCGCCGCGAAAGCGGCTTCCAGCTCTACAACACGCTCGGCATCGCCAGAGGTGACAAGGCTGCCTACGCCAAGCAGGCGCTGGAAAACTACAATTTCTTCGGCGCGCCGCATGTCGTCGTGATCCACACCAACGAGCCGCTCGGCATCTATGGCGCGATCGATTGCGGGGCCTATGTCTCGAACTTCATCCTGGCGGCGCAGGCGCTCGGCCTCGGCACCATCCCGCAGGCCGCGCTGGCCCGCCACTCCGGCCTGATCCGCCGCCACTTCAAGCTGGACGACGACCGCCGCGTGGTCTGCGGCATCTCGTTCGGCTATGCCGATCATGCGCACAAGGTGAACAGTTATCGCACGTCGCGTGCGACTGTTGCGGATACCGTGACGTTCGTCGACGAGTAATGCTCAGGCGCGCCGGGCGGCAACGGCCCGGCGTCGCGGCGGGGCTGCGTAGCGCGCGGCCATCGCGGCCGTCATTTCTGCCATCCTTTCGCGCAGTTCAGGCGGCTCGATCACCTCCACTTCGGAGCCCAGCCGCAGCAACTCGCTCGCGGCATGCCACACCGTCTTGCCGACCGGAATGGTGACGATCCGCCAGCCGTCGGCATCGACCGCCTCCGCAAGCTGCATGCGCGCCTTCACATATGGATGCGCGACGACATCGAACAGTTTCAGCCCGAACGGCGACATCCGCACGGTGGCCTGGTTCGGATGCAGCTCGGTCTCCAGCCGTTCGGTCGACGCGCGCCAATAGGCGGCAAGGTCGAAATCGTCGGGCCGCCCGAACGGTTGCTCCAGCGCGGCGCAATCGAGCACGCGCGCGACGCGGTAGCTGCGCACGCTGCCGTCGACGAGGCCGGCGAGATACCAGCTGCCGCCCTTCAGCACCAGGCCGAGCGGTGCCACGCGGCGGCGCCTTTCAGATTTCCAACTCTGGTAGCGGATCTCGATCAGGCGTTCGCGCAGCACCGCGCCGGCGATCGCGCGCAGATGCTTCGGCTCCTCGGTCGCGCCGAACCAGCCGGGCGCGTCGAGGTGGAAGCGCTGCTGCATTCCCCTCGCGTTGGGCCGCAGATGCTCCGGCAGCGCCGCCATCAGTTTGGTCTGCGCCGCCGTCATCGCGACATCGAGGCCGAGCGCTGCCGCAGGTCCCGGCAGGCCGGCCATGAACAGCGCCTCGGCCTCGCCCTGCGACAGGCCGTTCAGCCGCACCCGGTAGCCGTCTAGCAACCGATAACCGCCCTCGGCGCCGCGGTCGGCATAGACGGGCACGCCGGAGGCCGCGAGCGCGTCGATGTCGCGATAGATCGTGCGCACCGAGACCTCGCAGGCCTCGGCAAGCTCGGGCGCGGTGACCTGCCCCCGCGCCTGCAGGGTGGTGAGAATCGAAAACAGCCGGCTCGCGCGCATGGGCAAATCATATCTGACACAAGATGTCAGGTATAGGAGCTCATAACAGCCGCGCCACGAACGCAAGGAGACCGCCCATGACCGCCGCCGACCGCATCACGCTGTATTATTCGCCGCAAAGCCGCGCCACCGGCGCGCGGGTGCTGCTGGAGGAGCTCGGCGCGCCCTACGACCTGCACGTCCTCAATATGAAGGCAGGCGAGCAGCGCAAGGACGCCTATCTTGCGATCAATCCGCTCGGCAAGGTGCCTGCGCTCCGCCATGGCGACGCGCTGGTGACCGAGCAGGTCGCCGTCACCATCTATCTCGCCGACCTGTTCCCGCAGGCCGGCCTGACGCCTGCGCTGAATGATCCGCGCCGCGGCCCCTATCTGCGCTGGATCGCCTATTACGGTTCGTCGTTCGAGCCGGCCGTGATCGACCATTTCATGAAGCGCGCACCCGCGCCGGTGACGCAGTCGCCTTACGCCGACTACGACACCATGCTGGGCGCGCTCGAAGCTCAGCTTGCCAGGGGCCCCTATCTGTTCGGCGACCAGATCACGTCGGCCGACATCCTCTGGGGCATCGCCCTCAGCTGGACCATGATGTTCGGCATCGTGCCGAAGCGGGACGTCTTTGTCCGGTTCGCCGAACGCATCACGTCGCGTCCCGCCTTCCAGAAGATCACGGCCGCCGACCAGGAGATGGCGGCGGCGCATGCCGCTGCGGCCGGCGTGTGATAGAATGTGCCGATGGGCAACGGACTCCAGAAGGCGCTGCACAAGGCGCTGCACACGACCAACGTCGTCAACACCTTCATCCGCGTCGCGGAGGATTGCCCCGCGCGCCGCGGCGAGCAGCCGTTGCCGCGTGGCGACAAGCCGACGGTGGGCACGCTGCAATACACCATGCTTGCCGATGCGCCCTACAGATACACCTCCGACGACGTGGTGTTCGCGACATCGGCTGTAGGGCGTGAGCTGGCCACCAAGGCGACGAAGCAGGAGCGCAGTCTGGCCCGCGAGGCGTTCTTCTCCAAGGGCCAGGCCTGCATGCGCGCTTCGCCGCTCGGCAAGCGTTTCGGCTGGGGCGTCCATGCCGACGCCGAAGGCCGCATCGCGATCTACGCCGTCGATAGCAAGCCCTACCAGGCGCTCGCCGCCGACCCGAAGCTTGCGCAAACGCGCGCGATGCGGAGCAAGCGGGGGTGAACCTGGCGACGCCTTCAGTCCCGTCATCCTGAGGGAATGTGAAGGTATGACTCCCGATGACGCAATATACTCGATGTCGTCCCGGCGAAAGCCGGGACCCATAACCACCGAAGGTCATTGCTTCGCGACGCTGGGGCCACAGCCTTCGTCAACAACTCAACCCTGTGGTTATGGGTCCCGGCTTTCGCCGGGACGACGGGGGTGGAGAGGGCGGAGCGTCGAGCTAAAACCTCGGCGCCCGCTTCTCGCCGAACGCCTTGATGCCTTCCTTGATCTCGTCGCCGCGCATGCTGTCGCGGTGGCGCTGATCGGCGGCGGCTTCGTCGAGTGCGCCGCGGGCGAATTCGTTGATGGCGCGCTTCATGCCGGCCATCGCCTGTGGCGCATTGCCGGCCAGGATCGCCGCGAGCCGGTCGACTTCCTCGTCCAGGGCGTCCAGCGGCACCATCGCGGTGAGATAGCCGATCCGCAGCATCTCGGGCGCCGGGATTTTCTGCGCCGTCAGGAACAGCATCTTGGCATTGTCGACGCCGAGCCGTGTCACATAGCGCTTGATGCCGCTTCTGTAGTAATGCAGCCCGAGCCGCGCCGCCGGCATGAACATCTCCGCGGTATCGACGCCGATGCGGAAGTCGCAGGCGAGCGCCAGATCGGTCGAGCCGCCGTAGACGCCGCCATTGAGCCGGCAGATCGTCGGCACGGCGAGATCCTCCAGCCGGTTGACCACGACCTCGAAGGCCGAGCCCGCGCTCTGCTGCTCGCTCTCGCTCACCGCGCGCTCCGCCACCGAGTTGAGGTCGTAGCCGGCGGAGAACGCGCGGCCGGTGCCGGTCAGCACCAGCACGCGCACGGCAGGATCGGCCTCGATCCGCTCGAACAGCCGCATGAGTTCGCCGAGGTCTTCCGCCTGCAGGCGGTTCAGATGCTTCGGCCGGTTGAGGCGGATCGTGGCGCGAGCGCCCGCGATGTCGAGCACGGGTCCGCTTCCGGTGTCGGCCGCATCGGCCATCTTGGTCTCCATCATTGATTCTCGAGCTCGCGCCGCTTCGCCTCGGCGTCGATGGTCTCGGCGAGCTCCGGGTGCCGGGCCATCAACAGGCGGAAATCGACCAGGTCAAGCACCAGGAGCCGCGTCACCTTGGTGGTCGTGACGTTGGCGCCGCGCTTGGTGTTGCCGAGCAGCGCCATCTCACCGATGAACGCGCCTTCGCCAAGCTTCACCTGGCGGCCGGGCAGGTCCACCGCGACCTCGCCGGCGGCGACGAAATACATGCAGTCGCCATTGGTGTCCTTGCGGATGATCGTGGTGCGCGGCGGCAGGTCGATGGTCCGCAGCATCTGGGTGACGTCGGCGATCGCCGCCGGGCCGAGCGTGGCGAAGAACGGCACCTTGCTGACGGTCTCCCAGGTTCTCAGGAAATTGTCGCGCCTTGTCTCGTTGGCGAAACCGGTCGCCAGGATACCGGTCCACAGCCCGAACACGCCAAGCCCCGAGATCATCACCATCGCCGCGACGATGCGGCCGATCGGGGTGATCGGCACCACGTCGCCGTAGCCGGTCGTGGTCAAGGTCACCACCGCCCACCACAGCGCCGCCGGCACGCTGCCGAAGGTTTGCGGCTGCACGTCGCGTTCCAGGTAATACTCCGCGACCGACGCCAGGAACACCACCATCAGGAAGATCACGAGCACCGAGAGCAGCGGGCCGCGTTCCACCACCAGCACGCGGCGGAGCTGGCGCAGGCCGGGAATGCCCGGCACCACCTTGAGCACCCAGAGGATGCCGAGCAGCCACGCCGTCTTCGCCGGCACGCCTGCGATCAGCGCGATCGGCACCGCGAGCGCCCCGATCGCGTCGACCACGCCTGCACTGGACAGTGCATAGAACCAGAGCTTGTCCTGTCGCCGCATGTGGCGCAGCCGCACCAGCCATTCGAACACGAAGTAGGCCAGGCATGCCCACAGCAGCGCGTCGACCCAGTGCGGAGCCGCGTCATAGGCCGGTGCGACCGTCAGCAGCACCATCATGGCGACGCCGACGGTCACCGCGACATAGGCTGCCGTGGTCATGTTGCGGCCGGCGGTGGCCGAAACGAAACGCGTCAAGGCCGGAAGGACGATCCGCTTGGACATCGGGCGTGAATTTGCCTGTCGGTGAACGATCAAGGCCACGCTTTGCCAGAGGCGCGGCCTGCGCCGCAACCTGCCCGTCCGGCCAGGCGCCGTCAACGCAGAGGCGGCGACCGGAATAATCCCCGCGGTCTCCCCATCTGTTGGACGAATGGCCTAGCCATCCTGTCCGGATTTTGCGCCCACGACTGTGAGAATCCCGACAAATCGTCGTTTTTTCACCGTATATCAGGGGTGCGGGCGGACGATGCGACCTCGGCCGCACTGCAGCGACTAATAGGCAATTCTGTTCACTTCTTGAGAATTGGTTGGTTTCCGATGGATACCTCACATCTCGCGCAGCACGCCGGCGCGGCCGGCAGCTTCTTCGCATCGATCTTCGTGGTCGCGACGCTGTCGATGCGGACCATGATTCCGCTGCGCGTGTTCGCCATCCTGACCAACATCATCCTGATCGCGACCGCGGTCCCGACCCACAATTACGCGACCCTGATCCTGCATGCCGTGCTGCTGCCGATGAACACCTACCGTCTGCACCAGATGCTGCAGCTGGTGCGCGACGTGAAGAAATCGGTCAACAGCGATCTGTCGATGGATTGGCTGCGGCCGTTCACGACCGAGCGCAAATGCACCGCCGGCGAAGTGCTGTTCTACAAGGACGAGAAGGCCGACAGCATGTTCTACATCACCAGCGGCCGCTTCCGCCTGGTCGAGTCGGGCATCGAGCTGCCGGTCGGTGCCATCGTCGGCGAGTTCGGCATGCTGTCGCCGTCCAACACCCGGACCCAGACCCTGGAATGCATCGAGAGCGGCATGGTGCTGTCGGTGACCTACGACCAGGTCGAGCAGCTCTACGTGCAGAATCCGGCGTTCGGCTTCTACTTCCTGCGGCTCGCCAGCGCGCGCCTGTTCCAGAACATCTCGACCCTGGAACAGCGGCTGGCGCAGCACACCACGCCGCAGGTCGCGGAGCCGAAGCCGGCATGAGCCCGTTATGACGAGTGGATCATGACCAGTCCCGGAGGCACCGCAGTGCCGGATGACGACGGTCTGTTGGCTTCGCTGCGTTATCTCTTCGCCGACATCATCGGCGACGACGATGACGGGCCGCCATTGCTGCCGGAAGCTTGCCCGGAGCATCTCGAGCCCGCCGTCACCGAGGCCATCGCCTTGCTGACCGAGTATCAGAGCACGAGCTACGCGAGGCTCTATATCGACAGGCTCCGGCGTTTCGCCGGTCGTCGCGGCGTCGATGATTCGCTGTTTGCCGATATCGCGCAACTGATGGCCGAGCGCATGGCCTATCAGGATCCGATCCGCATTGCCCAGCTCAAGCTGCGCGAGGTCAACGCGGCCGGCGGCTTCACCGCGCGCTCGGCCGACGACACCAAGCAATTCCGGCTCGACGAATTGATCGATGCGTTGCCGGCGGTGGTCGCCGATCCCATGCTTGGCGGGCTCGACAGGTTGGGTTGGCGCCGCCGCCGGGTCTCGATCCGCTTTTCCGCCCACACCCGCTTCAGCGTCCGGCGGCTGCGGATCGAGGCCGGCCTGAAGCGCTGGCGGATGTTCTCGATCCGCTATGCCAAGGAGCGCGTCTGGGTCGAGCGCTGGCTGCACATGATCGACCGCAGCCTGACCAAGCAGCCGGCCGCCGCCGCTTCCGTCGTCGACACCGCGACCATGATCCGCGGCTATGGCGATCCGTATCGCCAGGGCGTCGCCGATTGGCATGCGATCATCGACGGTCTCGCCAAGCCGGTGTTCGACGGCGCGCTGCCGCTCCCCGACCTCGCCGGCGCGATCACTGAGGCCCGCGCTTCCATTATGCCCGACCCGCGCCAAGCCGCGCTGAAGCGCAAGATCGCCGAGATCCGGGCGCGGGTGCCGGCGGCGGCATCGCAGTAAGAGTTGAGACCGAGCAAAAATCTATCGCCGTCATCCTGAGGTGCGAGCCCCTTTGGCGAGCCTCGAAGGATGAAGCGGCCCAACTGGTGGCCGATTCATCCTTCGAGGCTCGCAAGAGCTCGCACCTCAGGATGACGGGACTGGCAGAAAGCGTAGGGTGGGCAAAGCGGAGCGTGCCCACCATCACGAGCACGTCGTTGATGGTGGGCACGTCGCTGCGCTCCTTTGCCCACCCTACGGATCGTCGCGCACACTACCGCTCGATGTGCGGCGGTTCGTCGTAGCCGCGACGGCTTGAGTAGAACAGCAATCCCATCAGGCCGACGCCGATGATGACCAGCACCGCAATCCCGATCGTGAACACGACGATGCCATAGGTCGGCACCGGCGCATCCGTCACGGTCAAGCCTTCATAGGCGTATGCCCCGACGGCGACCAGGAGGGCGATCAGGCCGATGCTGATGGCGATGCGCATGCGTCTTTGCCTCTCACGAAAGCCGAGAGCGGCAGGCGCGGCTTACGCTTTCATCCTGCCGCGGCGGTGGCCCTGGTCAGCGCCTGCTGCCCGGCGTCGGTTAGCTCGGTCAGCGTCGTCCTGCCGCTCTTGGCGCATTTGATGATGTATCTGGCAACGCGCCTACGGGTGACGTGTTCCTCGCCAGTGGCCGTTCCGCCGCAGACGTTGTCGAGCGCGGCGTTCATGATGGCGAGCGTACGGGAGTCAAATCTTTCATCGATCATTGCAATTCCTCCCTCTGGTCGGGCAGGTTATTTGCGGAGCGTCAGGAACTCGCTAACGTCCATCACCGCCTCGCTCTGTCTGGCCTTCCGCATCAGCGAGTCGCGTTCCCGGCCCGGCGGCAATTTGCGTGCGGCAAGGCGCGCATCCTCGGCAAATTTCAGCAGGCGATCCTCGAAGGATCCCGGAGGCCGTGTCCTGTTGCGCTTCTTCTTCATCTGCAGCCTCCAGCCGGGAACCAGCAATCTAGGCCAATTTCCAAATGGCGGTCGTTAACCCATGACATTCGCTTGTGCGAAAATCCTGTCCCGGGCCGCAGGAACGATCCGGCAAGCCAAGCGTAGCCTCGATGCGTTCGCCGCTCTGCTCCCCGAGAGCGGCGGACCGCTCCGGTGACGGGCCTCGGCGGTTTTCATCGCCGGGGCCCGCAGGCCGTGGCAACACCACGAACAACTGCCGCCGCTAGCCGTCGCGCGCAATCGCCGCAGGAACGATGGCGATGACTGCCCGTTGCCCCGCAACACGCGAGACATTGAACGGGAGAAGGGACATGGCAGCGGACATGGCGACGGGCGAGAAGGAAATCGGCAATCTGATCGGCAGCGACAAGGTCGAGGGCACCGCGGTCTATGGCGCCGGCGATCGCAAGATCGGCTCGATCGAGCGCGTCATGATCGACAAGAAAAGCGGGCGCGTCTCCTACGCCGTGCTCGGCTTCGGCGGCATCCTCGGTCTCGGCAACGACCACTACCCGCTGCCCTGGGAGTCGCTGAAATACGACACCGGGCTTGGCGGCTACGTCACCGGCGTCACCGAGGATCAGCTGCGCGGCGCGCCGAAATACGGCAGCGAGCGCGACTGGAATTGGGCCGACATCGGCACCACGCGCGCGGTCAACGACTATTACGGCGTGCCGCTGGTCTGAGCTGCGCCCGCTGTGTCGCGCCAGATTAAATCTGGCGCGTGTGTACACTAGTGAACATTCCTCAATAGCTGTGAAATGTAACATACGTTATTGAACGTCGCCCGGCGGTTACCCGATGAAAACGCCGGGAGATTTTCATTGTTGGCTTCGCTTGTCCGGAAATTGGAGAACTTCGTACGGCTCTCGCCGGAGGACCATGCCATCCTCAATCGCGCAACGTCGGAGCGCGTGCGCCGGTTCGGCCCGCGTCTCGATCTGGTGCGCGAGGGCGACCGTCCGAAAGACGTTCATCTGATCCTGTCCGGCTGGGCCTGTCGCTACAAGCAGCTCGAGGACGGCAGACGCCAGGTGGTGTCATTCCTGCTGCCCGGAGACATCTGCGACGTCAACGTCCTGATCCTCCGCGAGATGGACCACTCGATCGGCACCATCACGCCGGTGTCGGTCGCCGACCTCTCGCGCGAGTTCTTCGACGAGGTCGCTGCGCGACACGCGCGGATCGCCACCGCGCTTTGGTGGGACACCCTGGTCAATGCCGCGATCCAGCGCGAGTGGACGATGAATCTCGGCCAGCGTACCGCGCTGGAGCGCCTGGCGCATCTGCTCTGCGAGATCTGGCTGCGGCTGCGCCTGGCCGGGCTCACCAAGGGCGACAGCTGCGATCTCCCGCTGACCCAGGGCGATCTCGCCGATGCCACCGGTCTCTCCAAGGTCCATGTCAATCGCACGCTACAAGAGCTGCGCGCCGCAGGCCTGATCGTGCTCAAGGGCAAGACCCTTGCCGTGCCCGACCTCGACCGGTTGATGCAGGCCGGCCTGTTCAATCCGAATTATTTGCACATGGATCGCGAGGGGCGGCAGCTCGATGCCGGCTTCACGGATGCCTCGTCCAAGTAAACGCGCCTAAGTGAGCGTATCGAAGTGAGCGGCGTCCGGCTCCGTCAGCAGCAGGCGGTCGATGGCTTCGCCGCCGCTTGCGGAGCGCAGCAGGCGCTCTGCGTTTCGCCCTGCTTCACTTCGTGCTTCGCTTCATGTTTTTCTTGCGCGACGCGGGCGCGGTTTTCGCCGCTGCCGTCGCCGTAGTCGATGCTTTCGCCGGTGGTGTGAAACGTCTCCCAGGCGATGCCGGCCGGATCGTCGATCCAGGACTTTTCCGATTTGGCGTAGCAGCAGGCGGTCTGTCCCTGCTCGATGACCTCGCCGCCGGCCTGACGCAACCGGTCGTAGACCTCGTGCAGTTCCTGCTGGCTTTCGACCTGGATGCCGAGGTGATCGAGCCCGGGCTCGCGCCCGCGCGTCGAGATCGCGAAATTCACCCTGGGGTCATCGAGCATCCATTTGGCATAGTCCGGCTTCACGACCGATGGTTGGGCTGCAAACAGCGCCGAGTAGAAGCCGATCGAGCGGGAAAGATCGTCGACGGAAACGTGAACGTGCATGCGCTTCATGGAGGGTCCTTTCGATCGCGCTGCCGCGCCTCCGCGCACCTTACAATTGTTACCCCTTCCTCGCCACACATTCACTGTCGTCCCTGCTTTCGCAGGGACGACAGTGAATGTGTGGCCCGACTTGTCAGGCTCACCCGCTCGCGGCTTTCACCACCACGACATTGTCCTCCTGCGCCGGCGGGTGGCGCTTGAGGTGGTCGCGGCGCAGCGCAATCTCGTCGCGGACCAGTTCGTAGCCGAGCTTGAAGGTGTCGAGCCCGTCGCTGGAGACGGTGCCGTCCTGCAAGCCGACCACGGCGCCGCGCAGGATCGCCTCGAGCTCGTCCTGCAATTCGTCGAGATGGTCGGCGCAGGTGCAATGCTCCACCCGCTCGCCGATGTCGAGGATGCGGGCCGCCAGCTCGCTGGCTTTTTCGGGCGCGATCCGGGTGATCTTGGCGTAGATCGCGGCGAAGATCGAGCCGATCACGCTGAGCGCGGCGGCGCCGAGATACATCATGTCGCTGTAGCGATCCATGAACGATTTGGTGTCGTCGTTGATGTATTGGGCGGCGCCCGGATGGGCCACGATGAAGGCGTCCTTGTCGGTCGCCGCCGGCTCGATCTTGGAGGCGAAACCGTCCTCGAGCGCGAGCTCGGACTTGTTCTCGTAGACGATGCGGGCGAGCTCGGCCGCCGTCGTGGTCGACATCTGCGACTGCGCCACCAGCAGCCATTCCAGCCCGATGGTGTCGACATCGTCGTCGGGGATCGCCGGCGAGGACGATAGCATGCCGGTCGAGACCGTTTCTTCCGAGATCGACGGATATTTGCGGGCGAGTGCCTTGGCCTCGTCGATCGCGTTCAGCGTGAAGCCGCCGCTGCGCCTGGCATATTGCTCGTAGGTCTTGTCCTTGATGATCTTCGAGGCGTGCTCGATCACCACCACCGCGGCAAAGCCAGATGCGAACAGCTTGTCGAACGGCGTGTTCGGCGGCGCCTGCTGTACCCGCTGCGCGGCGTCGGGACTGTCGGAGATCTCCAGCGCGCTGCGGACGAAATTGACGGTGTTCTCGCCTTCGCCGACCACCGCGATCTTCTTCTTCTTGAGCTCCGGCAGCGACTTGATCTTCTTGCCGCCGGGGCTCAGCACCAGCACCACGTCATGCTCGAGGATCGCGATCGCGCGGGCGCGCGGCGGCACCTTGGCGGCGGTGCGCAGCACCGCAAGGCTCGCGTCGCGGCGGTCGAACTGCGCCAGCGCCTTGGCGTTATCCGGATTGGGCGCGATCTTCAGCCGCAGCCGCGACGAATTGTTCTTCAAGACGGTGGCGAGCCGGGCCGCGAACTTCGCCTCCGGGCCGCTTTGGTCCCCGACCGCGAACACCAGCGTCTCTGAATTGCGCAGCCAAGCCCGGCCGCTCCAGACGATCGCGGCCGACAGGATCAGTGTCAGGATGGTGAAGAGGATGATCTGCGCGCGGTTGCTCTTGGCAACCGGGACGCGCGGCCCCGGCAGCGGGGAAATCGATAATGGCTTGGGGGCATCTGCATTCATCGCCCATCACCCGTCCGGGAATGCCATATGCCACGGCCGAACCGGCGCGGCGCTGCCCGGTGAATTTGTAAATGGCTATAAAGGAAAGAAAATTTCACACGCCTCCAACGACGATATACCTCTCGGAAGCGAATGCAAACCGGCTGCCGGGCGTAACGTTAACCCCATCCAACCTGCGCCGCAGTGCCACATGACGATCGCCACTTTCCTGAGGGGATGCAGGGTGTGATTTTCGGGAGGGCCGCAGGTGATTTCCGCGGCCGGAGATGTCATAAATGAGACAAGCCTTGGCTCGCCGAGTCTTGGTTTGCGAAAATTCTTGGTTTGCGAAAGTCTTGGTTTGATGCGCTGACGGCCCGACACGGATTTCTTGCGATCAGATTCATTCAAGTCAAAGGGCGTCAGCTTGTCGTTTCCCTCCATGTCGTCGTCGGTGTCGGTTGGTGCCCTGGTGGGATGGATGCTGCTTCTCACCGTGAAGCACATCATCGCCGACTTCATGCTGCAGAACACCTGGATGGCGATCGGCAAGGACCGCAAGACCGGCTGGGCGATGCCGCTGCTGGCGCACTGCCTGGTGCATCTCGCGGTCGCGCTGCTGCTGATCCTGGTGGTGGCGCCTCGCTTCTGGTACGTCGCCTTCATCGATTTCGTCATCCACATCATCATCGACCGCTGCAAGGGCATCTGCGCCTCGCATTTCGGTGTGACCCTGGAGTCCGGCCATCCCTGGTTCTGGACCCTGATCGGGGTCGACCAGGCGCTGCATCACCTGACGGGATTCGGGCTGTCGATCTACATGGCCGCGAACTGAGCGGCCCTTTCTCTCGCTGACATCTCGGAAGCTGCGAATCGGCCGTTCGCGGCGTGCCGATGTGATTCGCGTGCAACGGGCAAGCATCTCCGTGGACGACCGGAGGCCGTGGTTAACCTTTCGTTAGAGAGTTACGCGGCATCTTCCGGATCAAGGGGGATTTCCAAATGTTTTCAAGCCGCGACGCTTTCGAGAACGAAGCCTGCCCGGTTGCCGACGACCTGCTCGGCCAGATGTATCGCGCCAATCCCAATGGCCTGTCGCTTCTGGTCGCCAATGTCGCACCCGACGTCCGGGCGCGGCTGGCGCTGTTCTGCTACCACCGCAGCCATCTGCACGCGCTGGCGCTCGCCATCGCCTCGAGCTGCACCGAGCGCGAGCTGATCAATGTCGGCGGCCGCGTCGGCTCGACGCTGTACGCGCTGTCACGCGAGCCGGCTCGTGCGGTCACCGCCTCGCACGGCTCTCGCAAGCCGATCACGCTGTCGACCAAGCCGCTCTCGACCTTCGCGCCTGTTGTCGACGAATTGGACGACGAGGAGGTCACCGACGCGGTGACGGTCTAGTTCAGTCCCGGCTCGGCTGGGGCCGCGGATCTTCGTCACCGCTCCCGATGAGAAAATGGCCCGCTTTGTGCGGGCCATTTTCGTTTGGGGATCGTGACGCGGCCGCGCCCGCGATGCGCGCTGGACCAGTTATTGCAATTTCTGCGGCGCGTTGCGCGATACAAGTTGCTTGGGGCCAAAGGCCGGGGTTTTCGAGGCGATTTGGTCGCGGGTGACGCGAACAGCCGGAAGGACTGGTCCTTTCAGCGACAGTTTGATTGTCCCGCGTGTTCGATTTTGCGACACTGGGGTGGAAGTGGAGAATGCCCGTGAGGAAGCTCATTTTGGCCGTTGCCGTCATTGCGTGGGCATCGCCTTCGCTGGCAGGGTCGTTTGTGCACACGCGGAATTGCAGTTTTTCGGCATATTACGGCTACAGCAGCTGCAGGATGACCTGGACCTATATTCCGGACCCGGTCCGAGATCCCGAGCAGGAGCGACTGGATGCCATCGCGCGCGAGAAGGAGCGCGAGAAATGGACCGCCTTCTGCAAGCCGACTTTTGCGCGTGACGAATACGGCATCCACCGCGCTTCGTATGCAAAAAGCGGCTGCGAGTTCGGGCGAAGCGAATAGCACCGTCGGGCGACGCGAAGGCGCAGCTCCGATCACGTCGCCTGCGACTGAATCGCCGGCAGTCCGTGCCGGCGCCGCGCCATCGCGCATTCGGCATCGCCCGGCATGCAGGTGCGGCACACCTCCGGCCGCACCGCATAGACCTCGCAGCGCGTCGCCACGCCGATCTTGCCGGATAGCGCCGAACAGCGGTCCCCGTCACAGCGCATGCCGGATTGGCGCGTGTTGACGAACTCTGCCGGGATCAGGTCGAGCTCGGAATCGTCCTCGATGGTGAAGCGCGGCCAGTTCTCCGAATAGGAGCAGCAGGCGCCGCAGGCCTGGCAGGGGCTCTCCGCTGCGGCTCCGACATCTTCCACCATCAAGTGTCCCTCGGTGCTTCCCAGACCAGGCTGCGCCGCCAGCGCGCCCTGAGCAGGTCGCGCCGCTCCGGATATTTGTCGTCATGATAGACCGCGCCGACGACGCGGTCGGTGCGGAAGCTGCGAAAGTCGCGGCGTAGCTCGCACCAGGCGGCGAGCAGCCGCACCGCCTCGTGATAGCCGACCGCGATCGGCCAGATCGTGCGCTCGGAGGGGCGGCCCTGCTCGTCGCGATAGTTCAGCGTGATCTTCTTGCCCTCGTGGATCTGGCTGCGCGTCTTCACCATGTCGATGCGGTCGGGCTCCCGGTTCCAGGCCGACCGCGCGCGGCTCGCCGGCTCCAGCACGAACGGCCGCAGCCGGTCCGGCACGGTCTCGGCGATCTTGGCCATCAGGTCCTCTGCCGCGCGCGCCAGCGCCGGATCGGCGTGGCCGACCACCCATTGCGCGCCGAGCACGCAGGCCTCGATCTCGTCGGGTGTCAGCATCAGGGGCGGCAGGTCGAATCCCTTCTCCAGGATGTAGCCCATGCCGGCCTCGCCGCGGATCGGCACCCGCTGCTCGATCAGGCTCGCGATGTCGCGATAGATCGTGCGCTTCGAGGTCTCGAGCTCGGCCGCGATCGCATCCGCGGTCAGCGGTTTGCGCGTGCGGCGGAGCACCTGGATGATCTGAAACAGCCGGTCGGCGCGTCGCATTGCAGCTCTCTTCGCAACTTTCTTGGCAACTCTCTGACAGCTCTGCCGACAGGCCGTTCGGCCGCTCGGCGTGCCACCTTTTCGCGTCCCGCCGCGCTGCTGCTGACAGTATGTTGGCAGCAGGCGGGGGCTATACCAGCACAACACCTCAAGTGAAGGGAATTTGTCCATGACGAATCTTGATGAACTCGGTTTCCGCCGCGCGCAGACCTTCGCGCTGGAACAAATGATCACGGTCTACTCCACCTCCGGCGACATGCGCTGGGCCCTGATTGCGCTCCTGGCGCGGTCGGTCGTCGCAGTCTGGTCGTATGGCCGCGCGCGGGTGGTCAAGCGGGTCAGCGAGGCGGTTCGCCGCCTCGCTCACGTCCCGCCGTTCGCCAGTGAATGCCACTACTGCTGACACCATGGTGGCAGCAGGGCCACGCTAGCCTCACTTTACGATCAGGCAATCAGGAGCTTCATATGATTACGCTTTTTGGCTTTGGCCCGGGCTTCGGTCTGCCGGAGATCAGCCCCTTCGTGACCAAGACCGAAGTCCAGCTCAAGATGGCCGGGCTCTCCTACGTCAAGGAGCGGGCGATGCCGCCGGCCTCTCCCAAAGGGCAATTGCCGTTCATCTCCGATGACGGCGAGACCATCGCCGATTCGACCTTCATCCGCGCCCATGTCGAAGGCAAATACGGCTTCGATTTCGATGCGCCGCTCAGCCTGCAGGCCCGCGCGCAGGCCTGGGCCTATGAGCGCATGATCGAGCATCACGTCTACTGGGCGCTGGTCGGCGCGCGCTGGGTCGACGACGCCAATTTCGCCAAGGGCCCCGCGCATTTCTTCGACGGCGCGCCAGATCATATGCGCGACAAGCTGCGCGAGGACGCCCAGTTTCGCGTCGCCGAGAACTATCTGCTGAGCGGCCTCGGCCGTCACGCGCCCGACGACGACGTCGATCTCGGGGTGCGCTCGGTGTTTGCGCTTTCGGTGCAACTCGGCGACAAGCCGTACCTGATGGGCAATGCGCCCTGCGGCACCGACGCCACCGCGTTCGCTATGCTCGCCGGGATCCTGACGCCGTTCTTCGATTCGCCGCTGCGCGCGCGTACCGAAAAATTCGACAATCTCACCGCCTATGCCGACCGCATGATGCTGCGATATTACCCCGAGTTCGCCTGGGCGCCGTTGCAGCAGGCGGCCTAGAGCTCCGTTCCGATGGAATCGGAACGAAGCTCTAGGTTTTTGTTTTGACGCGTTCCTTCACGCGAACCGGTATCCACTTCGCTCGAAACGCTCTAGCCTGCCGGGGCAGGCGCGGGCTCGCCCTTCAATGCGGCGAGCTCCGCTTCGAGCTCTGCGATACGCTGATCGCGCGAGCCGAGGGCGGCTGCGACATCGGCCGCATCGAATTTCTGCGGGATGTGCTGCGGGCAGTTGATGTCCCACGCCTTAAGCTTGAACACGATCACCTGCTCCGGCCGCGCGCGATAACCCTGCGGCATCAGCGCGCGGGTCAGCGCAGGATCATCCTCGACCACCTTCGCCTCGCCCCACAGCTTGATGCGCTGGCGGTAGGCATAGTTCATCACGAAGATGAACGCCTTCGGGTTCTCCGACAGATTGCCCTGGGTAATGAACTGCCGGTTGCCGCTGTAATCGGCGAACGCGATCGTCTGCTTGTCGAGCACCTTGATGAAGCCCTTCGGGCCGCCGCGGTGCTGGATATAGGGCTGCCCGTCAGCCGAGCTGGTCGCGAAATAAAAGCTGTTGGTGTTGGCGAGGAAGGCTTCGAGGCTCTCATCGATCTCGGTGCGTGTGCCGCCCTGCGCCTCCATCTCGGCATACGCCTCGCGCGACCCCTTACGGGTCTGGATCTCCTTGACCGCCGCACTGAACCGGACGTCACTGTGGCCGTCTGACATCTGAGCCTCCCGCCATGGGCGACGAAGCGGTCGTCCTCACCGTGCAACATGGGCATTTCCGGCTTGTAAGCAATCTTGTCAATTGACACTTCACTATTGCCTAATGTGCAATAGTCCCATGGATCGCTTCGACGCCATGCAGGCCTTTGTCGCCGTGGCCGACCTGGAGGGCTTCGCCCCGGCGGCGCGCAAGCTCGGCCTGTCGCCGTCGGCGGTGACGCGGCTGATCGCGGCGCTGGAGGAGCGGCTCGGCGCGCGGCTGCTGCAACGGACCACCCGGCAGGTGACACTGACCGACGCCGGCTCGCGCTATCTGCAGCGGGCGCGCCGCATCCTCGCCGACGTCGACGAGGCCGAGGAGGCGGTGGAGGGCGAGCGGACCAGCCCCGCGGGCCGGCTGGTGATCTCGGCGCCGTTCGGTTTCGGCCGGCTGCATGTCAACCCGGTGGTCTCGGCCTATCTGAAGCGCTATCCCGAGGTCGGCGTCGATCTCAGGCTGTCGGATCGCAGGATCAACCTGGTCGAGGACGGCGTCGACCTCGCGGTCAGGCTCGGCCATCTGCCCGATTCGACGCTGGTGGCGCGGCATGTCGGCGACATGCGCCGGATCGTGGTGGCCTCGGCGGGGTATCTCAAGCGCCGCGGCGAGCCGAAACGGCCGGCCGATCTCGCAAGCCACGACACCATCCAGTTCGGCGCCATGACCGCGGAGCCGGACTGGCGCTTCGTGGAGGAGGGCCGCGAGATCCGCGTCGCGGTTTCGCCGCGCTTCACCAGCAACAGCTCCGATGCCGCGATCCAGTATGCCGAGCAGGACGGCGGGCTGACGCGCCTGATGTTCTACCAGGCCGCCGAATCGCTGAAAGCGCGCCGGGTCAGGATCGTACTCGCCGAGTTCGAGCAGCCGGCGGTGCCGATCCACATCGTCTATCCGACGACGCGGCTGCTGTCGGCCAAGGTGCGGACCTTCATCGACCTCGTCACCGAGATCACCGACTGGCGTTTTGGCTAGTTCGCGGGCTGCTTCTTCGGCACCACGCGAAAGGTGCCATTGGCGCGCGCGATGGTGACGTCGTCGGCTTTGATCAGGCTCTGCGCGAAGCAGATCGTGCTGCCGGTCTTGAGCACGTCGCTCTCGATCGTAAGCCACTGCCCGATGTTGGCGGTGCCGATGAAATCGACCGCAAGCGAGATGGTCACGAAGGTGGTCTTCCAGTCCGTCGCCTGGGCGCAGCTATAGCCCATCGCGTTGTCCGCTAGCGCTGCGATCAGCCCGCCATGGATCAGCCCGCGGCCGTTGGTGTGCGGCCGCGCCAGCCGCAGTCCGATGATCACGGCCTTGTCGGTCTTCCTGGCGTAGATCGGCTCCCAGGGTTCGGTAAGCGGGCTCTTGCGGAAAAGCGGCTCGAAGCCGGCCGGGATATCGACGACGGATGCATCGGTGGTCATGTGAAGCTCGCTGATGGCGTTTCGTTGCCGCCATTCAACGCGATGTCGCCGGCGCTTTCACCGCCTACAAAGTTTTAAGCGGGATTTGTGCGTGTGTTTGAAAGCGGGTCCGAAGCGTAGGGTGGGCAAAGCGAAAGCGTGCCCACCAGTCTTGCTCCGTGCTTGTGATGGTGGGCACGTCGCTTGCGCTCCTTTGCCCACCCTACGGCACCGCTTAAAACGGCAGCCCCACATAATTCTCCGACAGCGAGGTCGACGCCGCCTTGGAACTGACGAGATAGTCCAACTCGGCAATCTGGATGCGCGCGGCGAAATCGCCCTCGTCGGGGAATTTGTGCAGCATCGAGGTCATCCACCAGGAGAACCGCACCGCCTTCCAGACCCGCGCCAGCGCGCGCGCCGAGTAGCCGTCGAGGCCGGCTGAGGATTTCTCGTCGTAGAATTCGCGCAGCGCCCGCGAGAGGTAATGCACGTCGGAGGCGGCGAGGTTCAGTCCCTTGGCGCCGGTCGGCGGCACGATGTGGCAGGCGTCGCCGGCCAAAAACATCCGGCCGAACCGCATCGGTTCGGCGACGAAGCTGCGCAGAGGGGCGATGCTCTTCTCGATCGAGGGGCCGGTGACGATCTCGTCGGCCGCCTTCTGGTCGAGCCGCCGCCTCAACTCGTCCCAGAACCGATCGTCCGGCCATTGGTCGACATGATCGTCGAGCGGGCACTGCACGTAATAGCGGCTGCGGTGGCTCGAGCGCATGGTGCAGAGCGCGAAGCCGCGCGCATGGTTGTTGTAGATCAGCTCCGGTGAGACCGGCGGCGTCTCGGAGAGGATGCCGAGCCAGCCGAACGGATAGACCCGCTCGTAGCTGGTGATCGCGGAGGCCGGCACGCTGGCGCGCGAGATGCCGTGGAAACCGTCGCAGCCGGCGATGAAATCGCAGGCGATCTCGTGGGTGACGCCGTCCTTCACGTAGGTCACGCGCGGATGGTCGGTGTCGAAATCATGCGGCTTGACGTCGGCCGCCGAATAGATCGAGGTCAGGCCAGCGGCCTTGCGGGCGTTCATCAAGTCGAGCGTGACTTCGGTCTGGCCATAGATCGTCACGCTCTTGCCGGTCGAGCCATGCAGGTCGATGCGATGCCGCGCGCCCCCGAACGCCAGCTCCAGGCCGTGATGGATCAGGCCCTCCTGATGCAGGCGGGTGCCGGCGCCCACGCTGTCGAGCAGGGACACCGTGCCTTCCTCGAGCAGGCCGGCGCGAATCCGCCCCAGCACGTAGTCCGGGGTCTGCCGCTCCAGAATGATGTTATCTACGCCGAAAGTATGAAGTAGTTGCCCAAGCAACAGTCCGGACGGACCTGCGCCGATGATTGCTACTTTTGTCCGCAATACCTGCTCCTCCCGATGCGATAGGCTTGCTTCGCGGCCGCCCGCTCACGGCCGCCGTCAACTTGCCATGGCAATTATATCATATAACGGTTTTGGCAAGGCGCGTCTGCGTCTCGAACCGCGTTCGCCGCAACGCAAGATGGCAGACGGCGGGATGGGGCCCGGGTGCGACGTGGCGTCCGTGCCGGCGCATTTCGTCTTGAACATGCGGACGAAATATATAACATGTTAAGTAATGAGACCGGGCGCCAAGCCCGCCGTGATGGAGAGGAGGAGACGTGATGAGGAAGACATTGTTGGCGCTGCTGATGGCAGCCGCCGTCGTGCCGGTCGCAGCGCCCGTGCTGGCACAGGACAAGACCGTCAATCTGAAAGTGTCGCTCTGGGTGCCGCCGGCGCATCCGCTGGTGCCGGCGACCAAGCTCTGGGCCGAAGACATCGAGAAGGCCTCGGGCGGCACCATCAAGGTGACGGTGTTTCCGTCCGAGCAGCTCGGCAAGGCTTTCGACCATTACGACATGGCGCGCGACGGCATCGCCGACGTCACCTATGTCAATCCCGGCTATCAGCCCGGCCGCTTCCCGATCGCGGCCGCCGGCCAGCTTCCGTTCACCTTCTCCGACGGCAAGAAGGGCACGCTGGCGCTGAACGAGTGGTACCACAAATACGCGCCGACCGAGATGAAGGACACCAAGCTGTGCTTCGCCTTCATCCACGATCCGGGCGCGCTGCACGGCAAGAAGAAGATCCTGCTGCCGAGCGACCTCTCCGGCGTCAAGGTGCGCCCGGCGCAGAGCACGATCGGCGAGATGGTGAAGATGTTCGGCGGCACCAATGTGCAGGCCTCGGCGCCGGAATCCCGCGACGCCATCGAGCGCGGCGTCGCCGACGAGATCACCTTCCCCTGGGGCTCGATCTTCCTGTTCGGCATCGACAAGGTGGTGAAGTACCACATGGACGTGCCGCTCTACACCACGGTGTTCACCTACAACATCAATCTCGCCAAATACAATTCGATGTCGGACGCCCAGAAGAAGGTGATCGACGATCACTGCACGCCGGAATGGGCATCCAAGGTCACCGACCCCTGGACCGATTTCGAGGCCAATGGCCGCGTCAAGATGAAGGCGCTGGAAGGCCACGAGGTCTATCCGTTGACGCCGGATCAGCTCGCCGAATGGAAGAAGGCGGTCAAGCCGCTGCATGACAGCTGGGCCGAGGCGGTGAAGAAGGCGGGCGGCGACGCCGACAAGATCGACGCCGACCTGCAGGCCACGCTGAAGAAGTTCGACGCGGGGATGTGAGGCCCGTCGTCATTCCGGGGCGCGACGAAGTCGCGAGACCGGAATCCATCACCACGATCGTGAATATGGATTCCGGGCCTGCGCCGAGTGGCGCATCCCGGAATGACGAGCCGGACGAGCCGTCGGAAACGAAGATCGAATCATGGCCACAACATCCGAAGTCACCCAGGACGGCGCCATCACCGGCCCGCCGGCGCCGGCGCGCAAGAACATCATGGACCGCTTCATCGACTCCATCGAATGGGTCGCGGCGTTCTTCGTCGGCGTCGTCGCGCTCAACACCTTCACCGCGGTGTTCATGCGTAAATTCTTCGCGGTCACGATCCCCGACTATTACAATTTCGGCCAATTCCTGCTCGGCATCCTGATCTTCTGGGGCATCGCGGCGACCAGCTATCGCGGCACCCACATCACTGTCGACCTGGTCTGGGCCAATTCCTCGCCGCGCCATCAGCGCTGGATCGACATCTTCGCCACGCTGGTGCTGCTGTTCGTGGTGACGGTGCAGACCTACACGCTGGTCGACAAGGTGATCGATACCCGCAACAGCCACATCGTCACCATGGACCTCGGCGTGCCGGTCTGGCCGTTCTTCCTGGTGTCGTGGATCGGCGACGTCTCCGCGGTGCTGCTGATCGCGATTCGCACCTGGCGGCTGATCTTCCATCCGGAAGACATCCACGATGCCAAGATCAAGACCGCGGAGTAGCCGGCGATGAGTCTTGACCTCAGTCCCGAGACCGTCGCCGTCATCGGTTTTGTCTGCCTGTTCGCTCTGATGCTGCTCCGCGTGCCGGTCGGCATGGCGATGGGCCTCGTCGGCATCACCGGCTTCGGCTATCTCACCGGCTTTGCGCCGGCGCTGAAGCTGGTCGGCCAGACCACGATGCGCACGGTGACCGATTATTCGTTCGGCGTGATCCCGATGTTCCTGCTGATGGGCGCATTCGTCTCCGTCTCCGGCATCAGCCGCGAGCTGTTCCGCGCCGCCAACACCTTCGTCGGCCACTGGAAGGGCGGGCTCGGCATCGCCACCATCGCCGCCTGCGGCGGCTTCGCCGCGATCTCCGGCTCGTCGGTGGCGACCGCCGCGACCTTCTCGGCGGTGGCCTATCCCGAGATGCGCCGCTTCGGCTATCCGCAGTCGTTCTCGACCGGCGTGATCGCGGTCGGCGGCACGTTAGGGGCGATGCTGCCGCCGTCCACCGTGCTCGCGGTCTACGGCATCATCACCCAGCAGGACATCGGCAAGCTGTTCATCGCCGGCGTCGTCCCGGGCCTGCTCGCGATCCTCATGCACATGATCACGATCGGTATCATCGGCGTGACCCGGCCGGGATTCCTGCCGGCGGGAAAGAAGGCCGCGTGGAGCGAGCGCCTGGCTGCGCTGCGCGACGTCTGGTCGCCGCTGCTATTGTTCCTGTTCGTGATCGGCGGCCTCTATGGCGGCTTCTTCGTTCCGACCGAGGCCGGCGCGGTCGGTGCGGTCGGCGCCTTCATCATCGGCATCCTGCGCGGCAAGCTGACCAAGGACGGCATCCTGCAATCGCTGCTGCAGGCGACCCGCACCGCGGCCGCGGTGTTCACCGTGCTGATCGGCGCATTGTGTTTCGGCTATTTCCTCACCATCACCCAGACGCCGCAGAACGTCACCGAATTCCTCACCGGGCTCGGCATCGGCCCCTATGGCGTGCTGGCGCTGATCCTTCTGATGTATCTGGTGCTCGGCTGCCTGATGGATGCGATGGCGATGGTGATCCTCACCGTGCCGATCGTGTTTCCGGTGGTCACCTCGCTCGGCTTCGATCCGATCTGGTTCGGCATCATCATCGTGATGACCGTCGAGCTCGGCCTGATCCATCCGCCGGTCGGCATGAACGTGTTCGTGATCAAGAGCGTGATCAAGGACGTCAACATGTCGACGATCTTCGTCGGCGTGCTGCCGTTCGTCATCACCGATTTGATCCGGCTGGTGATCCTGATCCTGTTTCCTTTGCTTGCGACCTGGCTGCCGCAGCGCATGATAGGCTAGGCAGATGACCCCGGCGATTGAGACGCGCTACGTCTTCACTATCACGGCCCGCATCGGCGAGGTGACCTCGGCCGGCGAGATCGGCACCGGCGTTCGCCGCATCATCCCGATCATCGGCGGCGAGGTGAGGGGCGAAAAGGTCAACGGCAAGGTGCTCGCCTTCGGCGCCGACTTCCAGATCATCCGCCCCAACGAACTGATCGACCTCGAGGCCAAATATGCCTTCGAAACCGACGACGGTGCGGTGGTCTATGTCGAGAACCGCGGCATCCGCTTCGGGCCGGTCGATCTCCTGCAAAAGCTGAAGCGTGGCGAGCCGGTCGACCCGAAGCTGATCTATTTCCGCACCGTGCCGAAATTCGAAACCGGTGCGGAGAACTACCGCTGGCTGATGCAGCACCTCTTCATCGCCTCCGCCGCCCGCCACGCCGACCGCGTCGTGATCGACGTGCACCAGGTGTTGTGAGCCCCTGCTCCCTTCTCGTCATTCCGGGGCGCGCGAAGCGCGAGCCTGGAATCAATCGAACCGCATCGCCGGTGTATGAATGGATTCCGGGCTCGACGCTACGCGTCGCCCCGGAATGACGGCGCAATCTTCACATCAGCCGCATGCCCTTCAAGCTCGCATGCCCGTTCTTGCCGACGATGATGTGGTCATGCACCGCGATCCCGAGCGGCTTAGCGATCTCGACGATCGCTTTCGTCATCTGGATGTCGGCCTGCGATGGTGTCGGGTCGCCACTCGGATGGTTGTGCACCAGGATCAGCGCGGTCGCCGACAATTCCAGCGCGCGCTTGATCACCTCGCGCGGATAGACCGGGGTGTGGTCGACGGTACCGGTCTGCTGCACCTCGTCGGCGATCAGCTGGTTGCGCTTGTCGAGGAACAGCAGGCGGAACTGCTCCTTGTCGGCGAACGCCATGCTGGAGCGGCAATAGTCGATCACCTCGTTCCAAGACGACAGCGCGACGCTGCGCTTGATCTCGCCCTTGGCGATGCGGCCGGCGGCTGCCGCCAGCAGCTTGAGTTGGTTGATCGAGGCGTCCTTAACACCGTCGACCTCGCGCAGCCGCGCCACCGGCGCGTGCACGACCTCGGCAAACGAGCCGAATTTCTTCAACAGCGCTTTTGCCAACGGCTTGGTGTCGCGACGCGGGATCGCCGCGAACAGCGCCATCTCCAAAAGCTCGTAGTCGGTCAGCGCCTCCGGACCCGCCGCATGGAAGCGCTCGCGCAGCCGCTCGCGATGGCCGTGATAATGCGGCGTCTCGTCGGCGTCATTCTGGCTGTCATCGGGCTTGGCGGGCATCGGCCACAACCTTGCCGTGCCGGCCGCGATTTGCAAGGCCTGCGCGCCGCCTTATTGGCTGCGCTTCAGGCCGGGGATCAGCGCCGCGAGCCGATCCTTGATCTGACGTCCGAATGGCGGTGGGCCGCCGAAGGTCATGCCGGCCGGCGGCGGACCGGGCGGTGGCCCCGGTGGCGGTCCGCGCCGCGCCTGCTGCGCGATGTTGGCGCGGCGATCGACGCCGAGCGTCAGCGTCGCGACATAGCGGTCCTTGTCCTCCTTCACCGCGCAGAAGGCGCGGTGGTCGGGATCGGCGGTCTCGACGACATGATCGTTGGCATTCAGTGTGGTGCGCGGCCGCGGCCGTCCGGCATACTCCGTCACGTTGGCGTAGATGAACTCGTTCAGCGCATCCGGGAGGAAGGTCTGCCCGGTCAGGACATTCTTCTGGTCGAGGAAGACCTTGAAGTGGATATGGGTGGCGCGGCCGTCATACCAGCCCGGATAGATCGTGTTGAAGGCGACCCATCCGGCGTCGTCGGTCATCTGGGTGCCGCGCAGGAACGTGCTGCTCGATTCGTCGATGGTGTGCTGGTCGCCTTGGCCGCGGAACGCCGAATACAGGCCTTGCGCATCGCAGTGCCAGATGTCGACGCGTGCGCCGGCGATCGGCGTGCACGAGCCGGCCTCGATCACGCGCAGCCGCAAGGTCAAGGGAATGCCGGCCCTGCCGTCGGCGATGTCGGCGCGCACCAGCTTCGGGTCGGCGTAGAACGGCCCTTCCTCCGCCTGCGGCGTCAGGATGCAGGCATCGACGCTGTCGACCGGCCGGCTTTCGGATGCAGCACGCGCGCGTTGCGCCGGCAACAGGCCTGCCGCGCTGGCCGAGATCAGGCCGAGGACGCCGCGGCGTGTGGATTTGTCCAATCGTCACTCCTGTCGATCGTGACCAACAGGGCTTCCATTCTCCGGCCAGCATGGCGACATCAGGACGGTTCGGTTTCGTAGTGTGGCGCTGCGTTGCCTGCGACGGTTTGCCACGATGCGACAAGCGAACTACCGTTCGTCGCCGCCAGATGTTTGTTTCGTCATATTGGGAAAGGTGTCTCGCGTGACCTCGTTCAAGGTGATCCGGGCCCGCGCCGAGAAGCGCAAGGGCGGGCCGAAGGCGCTGGAAAAGCTGCTGCACCCGCCGGCAGGCGCCAAGGCGCTGGCGAAACTCGGCGACGACCGCGTGCTGGCCGAGATGACCAGGCGGGTTTTCTGCGCGGGTTTCGCCTGGAGCGTGATCGACGCCAAATGGGAAGGTTTCGAGCAGGCCTTCCTCGGCTTCGCGCCCGCCAAGCTCGCCTTTGAGCCCGACGAATATTGGGAGAAGCTGACGAGCGACGCGCGGATCGTGCGCAACGGCGCCAAGATCATGTCGGTGCGCGACAATGGCCGCTTCATTCAGGAGATCGCGCGCGAGCACGGCAGTTTCGGCAAATTCCTTGCCGCCTGGCCGTCATCCGACGAGATCGGGCTGTTGGATCTGCTGGCGAAACGCGGCAGCCGGCTCGGCGGCAATACCGGGCAGATGCTGCTGCGCTTCCTCGGCTGGGACGGTTTTGTGACATCGCGCGACGTCACAACCTGCCTGCGTGATGCCGGGCTCGACATTGCCGAGGAGGTCAAGTCGAAGCGCGATCTCGCCAAGGTGCAGGCGCAGTTCAACGCCTGGGCCGAAGAGACCGGGCTGCCCTACCTGCATCTGTCGCGCATCTGCGCGATGTCGATCGGCGACAACCACACGCCCGAAGAGATCGCCGCGCGCACGCGCAGCGACTACTGATCGCGCCGCCGCTACACCGCGACCCGTTACACCTGCACCCACGGCTTCTCGCCGTGACGCTCGGACAGCGTGAAGATCTCGACGCCGTCGGCGGTGACGCCGACCGAATGCTCGAACTGCGCCGACAGCGAGCGGTCGCGGGTGACAGCGGTCCAGCCGTCGGACAGGATCTTCACATGCGGCTTGCCGAGATTGATCATCGGCTCGATGGTGAAGAACATGCCGGGCTTCAGCGGCACGCCCTCGCCGGGGCGGCCGACATGAATGATGTTCGGCTCGTCGTGGAACAGGCGGCCGAGGCCGTGGCCGCAGAAATCGCGCACCACGCTCATGCCCTGCGGCTCGACATAGCTCTGGATGGCGTGGCCGATATCGCCGGTGGTGGCGCCGGGCTTCACCGCGGCAATGCCGCGCATCATCGCCTCATAGGTCACCTCGATCAGCCGCTCGGCCTTTCGCGCGATCGGGCCGATCGCATACATCCGGCTGGAGTCGCCGTACCAGCCGTCGACGATGAAGGTGACGTCGACGTTGACGATGTCGCCTTCCTTCAGCGGGCGGTCGCCCGGCATGCCGTGGCAGACCACGTGGTTGATCGACGTGCAGGTCGAGTAGCGATAGCCGCGATACATCAGCGTCGCCGGATAGGCGCCGTGGTCGAACGCGAACTTGCGCACGAACTCGTCGATCACGGAGGTCGGGACGCCCGACTTGACGATGTCGGTGAGCGCATCGAGGCACTTCGACACCAGGGCACCTGCCTTGCGCATGCCGACGAAGCTGCTCGCGCCGTGCAGCTTGATCTGGCCGGTCTTGCGGAGGGCGGTCTGTTCGGAGGCTTCGATATAACTCATGGGCGGGCAGTTTCTCTCGGCAAAGGGCTGATTTTGGGGCCTAATTTAATGATCGGCGCGCCGCGCGCAAGCCAAGCTTGGGCATGGGGACGATGCCGAAACGGATAATTTCCGGGCCAACCCGGGCCCGGAACAGCGCCTTCGAGGGTTAACCCGACACCTCGACCACGCTCTCGACCGGCAGCGCGCCGCCGCGGATGCGAAGTTCCCGGACCGGGTAGGGCACCTTGATGCCGTCCTGCTTGAAAGCGTCCCACAGTGCCAGCATCACGTCGCTCTTGACGCCGTCCATGCCGTCGGGATCGGCGATCCAGAAGGTCAGGGAGAACTTCATGCCGGCCTCGGCGAATTCGGTCAGGATGGCGTTGGGCGTCTTGCCCTTGGTGGCGCGCGGATGGGCGGATGCGGTCTCGACCGCGAGCTTGCAGACCTGGCGCGGATTGGCGTCGTAATTGGTGGAGAAGGCGATCTTCACCAGCGTGTTCTTGTCGGTGTAGGTCCAGTTGGTGACCTTCTGCGTCACCAGGTCCTCGTTCGGGATCAGGAACTCGCGGCCGTCGCCGGCAGCGACCGAGATGTAGCGGGTCTTCATCGCGCTGATCTTGCCGGAATTGTCGCCGATGGTGACGAGGTCGCCGGGCTTCACCGACTTGTCGACCAGGAGGATCAGCCCGCTGATGAAATTGGCGACGATCTTCTGCAGGCCGAGACCGATGCCGACGCCGGCCGCACCCGTGAACACCGCGAGCGCCTGCAAATTGATGCCGACCGCGTCGAGCGCGATGGCGATCGCCAGCACCATCAGGCCGATCCGGATGATCTTGACCAGCAGCACCTGGATCGACGGCGTCAGGTCGCTGGCGCGGTTGATGCGGCTCTCGGCGAAATTGCTGGCGATGTTGGTCAGCCACAGCGCCACGATCAGGACCGCGCCGGCCTTGATCAACAGCAGCGGCGTCAGGCGCAGGCCGCCGACCACGATGGCAACCGAATCGAGCATGTCGGCGGCTCCGTCGAGTTGGCCGATGATGCTGAGCGCTGCCACCAACCAGGCCGCGATCGAGACCAGCTTGACGATGAAGGCGTTGTCGATCACCGAGGTCACGAGCCGGATCACCAGCCAGGCCAGCGCGAGCTTGGCGGAGACCGCGACCAGATAGCTGCGGCTCGGCCAGGTCGTATGCCACATCACGATGCGCGAGATCACCATCAGCACGGCGAACACCGCCGTGGAGGCACTCGCCACCATCACCCGCGCGAAATGCCGGAGCGGCAACGGCCAGCGTGTCGCCAGCGACGACATCTGGACCCGGGCGTGGATCGCGGTGTCGGCGGCGTAGGCGATGCCGGCCGCCGCGAGGATGATGCCGAACTGCAGATAGAACCACGGTGAGGCGATCTCGGCCCCGAACGAGCTCGCCGTCGTTCGGATCAATTCCAGGACGTCTTTCCAGCTCATGTCCATCGGCAAAATCTCAACTCGAAGCGCGGGTCAGGCAAATGTGATTCGAATGCGCGGGGAGAATCCCACAAGGGCACGGCTGCGACCATCGATACAACACAGTGTCGAGGCGACCTAGAGCATGATCCGGAAAACTGTGAAGCGGTTTTCCGGAAGGATCATGCTCAAACAAGACGCCAAGCGGGCAGATTGCCGCTGTCGGCAGAAATCGGTTGGCGTCGAAGTGTGGCGACGATAAGGATGCAATTGCAAGTATTTGGTCCCTTCTGAACACGCATGGCATCCCTCGACTCGGTCAGTATAGCGATCCTGCTCGGTGCGGTTCTGGTGATGGCCGGAATCCTCTCGAGCCTGCTCGCGCTGCGGTTCGGCGCCCCCCTGCTGCTGGTGTTCTTGCTGGTCGGCATGCTGGCGGGCGATTCCGGGCCGGGACGGCTGCAGTTCGACGATGTCCGCACCACATATCTGGTCGGTTCGGTGGCGCTGGCGCTGATCCTGTTCGACGGCGGATTGAAGACGCGGTTTGCCAGCATCCGCACCGTCCTGGTGCCCTCGATGGTGCTCGCGACCGCGGGCGTGCTGCTGACCGCGCTGATTACGGCACCGGTCGCAAGATATGTGCTGGACCTCAACTGGACCGAGTCGCTGCTGGTCGGCGCCGTCGTCGCCTCGACCGACGCAGCGGCGGTGTTCCTGCTGGTGCACACCCAGGGTCTGCGGCTGCGCCCGCGCGTCGGCGCCACGCTGGAGGCGGAATCCGGCACCAACGATCCGTTCGCGATCTTCCTCACCTTGATGCTGGTCGAGTTCATCTCGGTCGGCCAGAGCTCGGCCTCGCACATTGCGATGGAGTTCATCCAGGAGGCGGTGCTAGGGGCCATCATCGGCGTGATCGGCGGCCGGCTGGTGGTGATCGCGCTGAACCATGTGGCGCTGCCACAGGGCCTGCATGCGCCGTTCGTCACCACGGCGGCGCTGGTGATCTTCGGCGGCTCGCAGATCGTGCATGCTTCCGGATTCCTTGCGGTCTACCTCGCCGGCATCATCATCGGCAACCGGCCGACCCGGGCGCACAATTCAGTGGTGACCTTCCTCGACGCCGCGACCTGGCTGGCGCAGATCGTGATGTTCGTGCTGCTCGGGCTGCTGGTGTCGCCGCATCGGCTGCTCTCGAGCCTCGGCGGCGCGGTGTTGATCGCGTTCGCGCTGATGCTGATCGCGCGTCCGCTGGCGGTGATGATCTGTCTTGCGCCGTTCAAGTTCAACTGGCGGGAGAAGGTGTTCATCGCCTGGACCGGCCTGCGCGGCGCGGTCGCGATCTTCCTCGCCTCGATCCCGATGCTGGTGGGTCTGTCGAAGGCCTACCTCTATTTCGACGTCGCCTTCGTCGTCGTCATCATCTCGCTGCTGTTGCAGGGCTGGACACTGGCGCCCGCCGCCCGGCGGCTGCATGTCGCGCTGCCGCGTGCCGAGCGCGGTCCGCGTCGCGTCGAACTGGATCTGCCGGGCCAGCTCGAGCAGCAATTGGTCGGCTATCCGGTGCGGCCGAAGAGCCTGTATTTCCGCCGCGGACTGATTCCGTCCTGGTCGAAGCCGACGCTCGTCATCCGCGACGAACGGATCCTGACGCCGGTCGAGGCCGATCCGGTCGCGCCCGGCGATTACATCTATCTGCTGGCGCCGCCGGAGCGCGCCGAGGCGCTCGACCGCTTCTTTGTCGACATGCCGCCGTCCGCCGCGCCCGATCCGCATCTGCTCGGCGACTTCATGGTCTCGGGCGAGCATACGCTCGGCGAGCTCGCCGAGATCTATGGCGTCAAGGTCGACGAGCGCGAAGCCAGGCTGACGCTGTCGGACTATTTCGACGTCCATCTCGCCCACGCGCCGAAGGAAGGCGCGGAGCTCGCGCTCGATACGATCGTGCTGGTGGCGCGCAATATCAGCGGCGGCCGGGTCAGTGTCGTCGGCCTCCGCCTGCCCGAGGAAGAGGAGGAGCCGGCGCCGCAGACCCGCATGCAAATCGTCAGGCGCAAGCTCGCCAATATCTGGGCCTCGGTGGCGGGCGTGTGAGAGGATGTGAAGCGATGTCCTCATCCACCGCTGTCATCGCCCGGCCTGTGCGCAATTGCGCACATGGACCGGGCGACCCAGTACGCCGCGGCCTCTCGGCTCAAGCACTGCGGTCTCTGGAATACTGGATCACCCGCATGCGCGGGTGATGACACCGAATAAGCTGATCTATCAACCCGTCATCTTGAGGCTGGCGGCCGCGGCGTCACTGCTTGCGCAGGAAGCTCGAGTCCGGCGCGAACTTCTTGATCATCTCGGAGAGGTCGTCGTCGACCGGCGGGCTCGGTGTGGTCTCGGCGCGGGCCGTGGCGGGCGGGCTCGGCGCGGCTGCGGGGGCCGGCGAGGGCTTGAGCTCAGGCGGAGCCTTCAGCTCTGGCGGAGCCTTCAGGTCTGGCGGAGCCTTGACGTCCGGCGAGGCTTTGGGCGCAGCGTCGGGCTTGATGCCGAGCTTGTCGCCGGAGATTTCGGCAAGCGCCGCAAGCAGCGACTCATCGAGATCGTCGACGGGCTTGCGCGACGGCGGCACCGGGGGTGGCGAAGCCGGCTTCGGCTCCTTCGCGACGACCCGGATATCGGGCGCGCGCTTTGCGACGATCGGCGTCCGCTCCGGCGGCGGCGCCGGCCTCGGGACATCGCTGCGCTTCGCGGCGGCCTCGTTGACCGCGGCGATCAGCGACGCTTCGAGATCGGGGGATCCGCTTGCCGGCAGCGGCGGCGGCGCAGCGGGCTTGGCGTCGGCGGTGATGTCCGGCTTGGAGTCTCTCGGCACGCTGCGGAACGCGGGTTCGCGCCGGGTTACCGGACGGCTCTGTGTCGGCCTGATGGGCGGATCGGCACGCTCGGCGGCCGCCTTGGCGGAGGCCTCCTCGACGGCTGCGATCAGGGATGCCTCGAGCGTATCGGCCGGGTTGACCGGCAACGGCGGGGGCGGTGGCGAGGCCGCTGCTGGCGGAGCGGGGCTTGGCCTGCGGTCCTCAGCCGGCACGGTCATGGGCTGGGGCTCTACCCGGGGCAGTGGCGGCGGTGGCCGCGATCCCTGTGCCGGAATCGGCGGCGGAACCGGCTTTGCCTGGGTGCCGCGCGCCTTGGCGATGATGCCGTCGACGATCGCGCCGAGCCGGCTCTTGTCAGGTGCAGCGAGATAGCTTGCTGCCAGCTCGTCGACATATTGCGGGCCGTAATCGGCAAGGACGTGGGCGAGCTGCGCCAGGTCGGGGTCGCTCTCGACCAGCCGGCCCCACGCCTCCCGGTCATAGGGACCGTCGCTGCTCTTGCTGGGCCAGGCCACCCGGCGGGGCTGCCGCGCCGGTGGGGCATCCGGCTGCGGCACGACCGGCTCGAAGGTCGGCGGCCGCAGCCCGGCGCCGACCGGCGGCGGCAACAGTCCGACGGGGCGGACCACCGCGAAATCCGCCCGCTGCCGGCTGCGCTCGGCGACCTGCAGCGAGATCAGGCCGATGCCCATCAGCAGGAAGCCGAGCGGCGCCCAGGCGATGGTCGCGCACAGCAAGAGGCCGATCAGCAGCAATATCCAGCCGGTCAGTCGCACAATATGCCTTTCCTCACGCGCCCGTGTGGCGCTCCGATCGGCGCCTAGCCGACAAGCTGGGCAATCTTATGCCGCCTTTTGCGGCACGACCAGCTAGGCGCCCGACGTCAGCACCTTGACACCGCCGAACGCGGTCACCTGGCCGCGGCGCAGCATCACGATCTGGGTGGCGAGCTGGCGCAACTCGGCGGCGTCGTGGCTGACATAAACCATCGGCACGCCGGCCTCGTCGCGCAGCCGCACCAGATAGGGCAGGATCTCGAGCTTGCGGCTCTCGTCGAGCGCGCCGAGCGGCTCGTCGAGCAGCAAGAGGCGCGGCTTCGACAGCAGCGCCCGGCCGAGCGCGACGCGCTGGCGCTCGCCGCCGGAGAGCTTTCCGGGGCGGCGGTCCAGCAGTGCGCCGATATCGAGCAAATCGACGATGCGCTTGCGCTGCGCCGGATCCTCAGTGAGGCGGTTCATGCGGCGGCCGTAGTCGAGATTCTGCCTGATATCGAGATGCGGAAACAGCCGCGCATCCTGGAACACATAGCCGATGCGGCGGCGATAGGTCGGGACGTGGATGCGCGCCGCGGTGTCGTCGACGGTCTCGCCGTCGATCACGATGGTGCCGCGGTCGGGGCGCAGCAGCCCCGCGATGATGTTGATCAGCGAGGTCTTGCCGGAGCCGGAGGCCCCGAACAGGCCGGTGACGCGGCCCTCGCTGGAGAAGGCCGCCGTCAGCGTGAACTCGCCGAGCTGCTTGGTGATGTCGACGCGCAGCATCGCTATTGCCCGTGCAGGCGCGCGGTGGCGCGGCGCGCAAACACTTCGGCTGCGACCAATGCCCCGACCGCCAGCGCGACCGAGATGATCACGAGTCGTGCCGCGGCAGTGTCGCCGTCCGGCGTCTGGATCAGCGAATAGATGGCGGACGAGATGGTCTGGGTCTCGCCGGGAATGTTGGAGACGAAGGTGATGGTGGCGCCGAACTCGCCGATCGCCTTGGCAAAGCCGAGCACCATGCCGGCGAGCACGCCGGGCAGCGCGAGCGGCAGCGTGACGGTCGCGAACACCCGCCACGGCGCGGCGCCGAGCGTCTCAGCCGCTTGCTCGAGCCGGCGGTCGACCGCCTCGATCGAGAGCCGGATCGGCCGCACCAAGAGCGGAAACGACATCACGCCGCAGGCAAGCGCAGCTCCCGTCCAGCGGAAGGCAAACACGATGCCGAGATGGTCGGCGAGCCAACCGCCGACCAGGCCGCGGCGGCCGAAGGTCAGGAGCAGCAGATATCCGGTGACGACGGGCGGCAGCACCAGCGGCAGATGCACGGCGGCATCGAGCAGCGATTTGCCCCAAAAATCGCGCCGTGCCAGCAGCCACGCGAACGCGATGCCGAACGGCGTCGCCACCAAGGTTGCGATGACGGCGACCCTGAGCGAGAGCAGGATCGCCGTCCATTCGGTTGGCGAGATATCGAACACGCGGTCAGGTCGTCGGAGTGATCAGGAACTTGAAGCCGTACTTCTCCAGGATCGCCTTGGCCGCTGAAGTGCGCAGGAAGGCGAGATAATCATTGGTCTCCGGCTTCGCGGTCGTGGTCGCCGCGACCGGATAGATGATCGCCGGATGCGTATCGGCCGGGAAGGTGCCGACGATCTTGACGCCCGGCTCCACCTTGGCGTCGGTCGAATAGACGATGCCGAGCACGGCCTCGCCGCGCGCCACCAGCGTCAGCGCGGCACGCACGCTCTCGGCCATCGCGAATTTCGGCTCGGCGGCCTGCCAGGCGCCGAGCTTCTCCAGCGCGGCCTTGGCGTATTTGCCGACCGGCACCGCCTTGACGTCGCCGGTCGCGATCTTGCCGTCGCCGGCGAGCTTGGCGAGATCGAAGCCGGGGGCGATGGCGACGTTGTCGATCTTGGAATCCTTCGGCGCGATCAGCACGATCGAGTTGCCGAGCAGGTTCACCCGGGTCGATTCGTTGATGGTCTTCTGCTTGATCGCATAGTCCATCCAGTCGGTGTCGGCGGAGACGAACACGTCGGCCGGCGCGCCCTGCTCGATCTGTTTTGCCAATGCCGAGCTCGCGGCGTAACTGGCGTTGACCTTGACACCGGTCTTGGCGGTATAGGCCGCGTCGATGTCGTCGAGCGCGTTCTTCATCGAGGCCGCGGCGAAGACGGTGAGCGTCTTGTCCTCGGCTTTCGCCGGCGAATGGATCGCGCCGAGCAGGATGACGAAGGCGGTGAAAAGTCCGGCGATACGTTGCATGAGAAGCGCTCCGTGCGAGTTCGCGCGCGAACGGTCACGCGCAAATCGGGCGTTGGGTGGGTGGGGTGCGAAGGGCCGAAGCGCTGTTCTGCCGCTTTCCGGACGGCTTACGGCCGCCGGAATATCGCGATAGACCAACAATATCAGGCTGGTGTGACGGGTAAAGGCGACCCTTTGTCTAACGGAGCGCCCTCATTCGGAGGGCTGGATCGCGATCGAGAGCGAGTTGTCCTTTGCGCCGCTGACCTGCAGCACGAACGGGCTCGCGGTCAACTCGTACTTCATGGTCTTGCGGATCCCCTCGCAATCGGTCGCGCCGCTGAACGCCTTGGGCTTCAGGAAATGGCCGTCCTGCACCAGATCGACCCAGGCGCCGGCCGACAGGCTGACGGTGTAGAGCCCGGCCTTCGGCGCGGTCTTGAAGCTGGTGAAGCCGGCGAAGGTGCCGTCCTTGGGCGCGCGCTCGGGCGGCGTCGGCAATTTGGCGTCCGCAGGCGTCACCAGCGCCAGCGTGATCGCGGTCGACGGCAATGCCGCCTGTTCGCTGCCCGAGGCAAGCTTGGCGCGGTCCGGCGCGGTCAGCGCGGCGCGCGCATGGTCGATCGGCCATTTGAATTTGTCGCAGCCGCTCGGCTCCTCCGCCGCGAAGGCGGGGGCCGAGACGATCAACAGCAATGCGGTGAGGAGCGGTTTGTGCATGTCCAGTCCAACGCAATCATGAGGAATGAGGAGATCAGCTGACCCGATTTAGCCGATCTTCCCGGCTCATTCCATGGCTTCCCCATGCAGTTCAGCCTTGGCGCCGTCGGTATTCTCGAATGCGACGCTCACCTTGTTGCCGTCGAATGTCAGGAACCAGCTCTGCGTTTCACCATGGCCGAGAATCCGGCGTTCGAGCGCGAAGGTATGTTCGTTGAGCCAGCGGCCCCTGACGGCGTTGATGCCGTAGAACGCCGGCGCGCTGGTGCGGAACGTGCCGTCGAGCCCCATCGGTCCCGTGAACTGCTGCTCGGGATGATCCGGCTTTCCGGTCTCGGTGGTGATCGTCCAGGACGAGTCCGACCCGACGAAATTGAGCGCGAACGTCTTGACGTGCAGATCGTTGTTGTCGATCCGATAGGTCCGCCCCGAGACCGTCTTGGCCAGTTCGGGCGTGCCGCCCAGCGCGGACGGCCGTTCGGTCGCAGCCTGGCGGATCGCGACGGTGAGCAGCGATTCTGCGATCGGATCGGCCGGCAAAGCGGTCTCGGATTTGACTGCATTCGAGATGTCGTCGATCAGGCGCGGGACCGCGTAATACTCGTCGTCGCGCAGGACGCCGGTCATCACCGCGACGATGTCCAGCTTCGGAAGCACCAGGATCAGTTGCGAATGGCGGCCGCGCGCCATGTAGGCGTTCTTCGCGGGGAGCGACCACCACAGATTTCCGTAATGAAATCCGAACGTGGCCTTCACCGGCCCGGCTTTCGCCCGCTCGACCCATGATCGCGGGATCAATTGCTTGCCGTCCCACATGCCGTCATGGAGATAGAGATAGCCGATCCGCGCCATGTCGTGCGGCGTGAGGTAGAGCCCGGATTCACCATCGGTGACGCCCTGGGCGTCGACGCGGCCCCAGGTGGCGTTGGTGATGCCGAGGGGCGCGAACAATTCCTTCTTGGCGAAATCAAACGCGCTCTGGCCGGTCTTCCTGGTGATCAGGGCGGACAGCACATAGGGATTGCCGCTGTTGTAGTAGAACTGCGTCCCGGGTGCATTCGACATCGGCTGGTCGAGCACGAAGCTCACGCGGTCCGGGCTTCGATACATCTGCATGATGGTCTCGTCCGGCGTGTAGGCCCTTTCCCGCCACTTGATGCCCGATGTCATGTCCAGCAGGTGCTGGACCGTCATCGCCCGCTTGATGTCGTCGTCGTTGATACGCGGTTTGTCGGCGAAGAAATCCAGGACGGCGCGATTGGCATCATCCAGCTCGCCGCGCTGGGCTTCGATCCCGACCAGCGTTCCGATCACGCTTTTCGTCACCGACCTGAGGTCGTGCGGGATGCCGGCCACATAAGGCGCGTAATAGGCCTCCGCGACGATCCGGCCGTGCCGGATGACCATGAAGCTGTCTTGCTTGTAGCTGCCGACGTTCTCGACCAGACGGGCGAGGTTCGCCGGGTCCATGCCCTGTTCTTCGGGCGTCGAAACCGGCCATGATTGGGTCGGCCAGGGAATCTCCGCAGCAGCGGCGTTCGCAGAAGCGGGGTCATCGGCCGCTTTGACGGGCGTGCTCAACCCGGTGAAACATTGCAGCGTGGCGATCAGCGCCGCCGTGATCGCAATTCTGAGAGGCATGTCGGCTCCTCGGGTCGATGGTCGTCATCGTTGCGTTCGTGGAGCGATACTAACCCAAGTTGCGGCGACAATGAATTGCCGCCGGCAAAATCCGCCGCACTATTGCTTGGCGTCCGGCGCGTTCAGCACGGTCCGACAGTCTGCCGGGAGCTGCGCCAGCGTCACCGGCGGCCGCGGCTTCTCCGGCTTTGGTGAAGGTTTTGGGTGCAGCACCGAATCCTTGAACCAGTAGGCGAGGTCGGACGGCTTGCAGCCGTCCTCGTCGGATTGCGACGGCTGTCCCTTGCATTCCGGACTGCCGGGCGGGCAGCGCATGCGGATGTGGAAGTGATAGTCGTGGCCCCACCACGGCCTGATCTTCGACAGCCAGCTGCGGTCGCCCTTGGCCTCGCGGCACAGCGCCTTCTTGATCGCGGGATTGACGAAGATGCGCTGCACGGCCGGCTCCTGCGCCGCATCGCGCAGCACCAGCAGATGCCCCGGCGTGAAGACGTGCGGATCGACGTCGAGCCGGTCGTCGCGCACCATCATCACCGCCGACATCTCCTCGCGGTCCTCGCGCGACAATTTGCGATCCGGCATCGGTGTCAGCCAGACGTCGGCGTCGATTCCGATCTGGTGGCTGGCGTGGCCGCTCAGCGCAGGGCCGCCGCGCGGCTGGCCGATGTCGCCGACCAGGATACCGGGCCAGCCGGCGTCCTTGTGCGCCTTGGCGGCGAGCCGCTTCAACAGCGCGATCATGTCGGGGTGCCCCCAATAGCGGTTGCGCGACAGCCGCATCACCTGCCAGGTGTCGCCGTTCAGCGGCATTGCTACGGCGCCGGCGATGCAGCCCCTGGTGTAGCCGCCGATCGATCGGGTCGGCAGCGCCGCCGGCAACACCTTGCGCGCGAACAATTCCCTCGCCCCGAGCTTCGGGTCGTTAGGGTTAGCGAGCGGCGGCAGCGGTTTCGGATTGACGGTGCCCTTGTCCTGCGCCCAGGCAAAACTGCCGGCGGCAAGAGCAGAGAGCAGGAGCGGGATCAGAAGCCGGCGGGGTGTCATTCGGATCACTCTGTCGGCGCGAGGCTAACATGGATTCGACGCAAGCGAACGGCGCTATCATCGCAATCGCTTGATCGCCCACAGGCTGGATTAAGATTACCCGCGGCTTCTCCGTCTGCGTGTGACCTGCGGCACTTTACAAATCCAGGTCGCGGGCGACATCATGCGACTAAATAAAATTTCAGGGCAGGCGTATTATGACAAACGTATTTCGCGTACGGCTGGCATTTGCAGCCGTGGTTGCCATGATGGCATCGGCACTCTCTCCGGCGCGCGCCGACGTCGTCGTCCACATCGATAAATCATCGCAGCGCATGGAGGTCAGCGTCGACGGCGCACCGCGCTACAGCTGGCCGGTGTCGACCGGGCGCAGCGGCTACGGCACCCCGAACGGGGTCTTCCATCCGCAGATGATGGCGCGCCGCTGGTTCTCGCGGAAATATTACAACTCGCCGATGCCGTATTCGATCTTCTTCCATGGCGGCTTTGCCATCCACGGCACCAACGATCTCGCCCGTCTCGGCGGACCGGCCTCGCATGGCTGCGTGCGCCTGCATCCCTCGCATGCTGCCGCGCTCTACGGCCTCGTCGAACGCGAAGGCCGCGGCAGCACGCGCATCGAGATCACGAACTAAAGCGGAATGTCGAATCGGCTTGGCCGCAGGTTCGGTTTACCTCTCCCCAACGGGGAGAGGCCATCGCGCGCCTTAACCGCGCGATAACCCTGTCGCACGTTGACACATATTGATGCGCGCGGGCGGAGTTCAGCGCATGGATTGGGCAATCGCGCGGTCGTTTACCCAATCCTCACCATGCATCGGCGCTTCCGCCCGTAAATCTCCGATCGATCGCGCTTGCACGGCGGGGCTAGCTCGCGCGGTGCGCGAATGCGCCTGCAAAGCGGGCAAGCCGGGTCTTCTCAGGCAGCGCAGCTACTCGTCAAGAGATACCAATTTTTCAGATACTTATCGGAGAAATGCCACCGAGCTGAAATGCGCGTGGGGCGTGCTACTCCGATGATGCGGCCAAAGAAAATCAAGAAGTCGAAGCCGGCGATCGGATCCAGACGGCGCGGCGATCAGGCCAAGCCGGCGCCGCGCCTGTCGGGCCCGTCGCGCCGCGCCGCTGTCGAGATCGGCGAACTGGTGCGCCAGCGCGCGCAGGCAGAAGCCGCGATCGCGGAAGCCCGCAGATCGAACGCACGTCTGCGCGAGGCGATCGATATCCTGCCGCAGGGCATCGTGTTCCTGGATGCCGAGGGCCGCTACATCCTCTGGAACAAGAAATATTCCGAAATCTACCAGCGCAGCGCCGATCTGTTCGAGCGCGGCGCGCGCCTCGAAGACACCATCCGCATCGGCGTCGAGCGCGGCGACTATCCCGAGGCCGAGGGCCGCGAGGAGGAATGGATCGCCGAGCGGGTCAGGAAGATGTACCAGCCCGGCGAACGGCACGAGCAGGTGCTGGCCGACGGCCGCGTCGTGTTGATCGAGGAGCGGCTGACCTCGGACGGCGGCATCGTCGGTCTGCGCGTCGACATCACCGAATTGAAGCAGCGCGAGGCCTCGTTCCGCCTGCTGTTCGACAGCAATCCGGTGCCGATGATCGTCTGCGCGCTCGACGGCGAGCACATCCTCGGCGTCAACGACGCGGCGATCGCCCATTACGGGTATGCCCGCGCCGAATTCGAGAAGCTGACGATCAAGAACCTGCAGGCGTTCGACGCCGAATTGCCCTGGGCCTCGGGGCGCAGCAGCGACGAGCAGGCGGCGCGGACCTGGAAGCATGTGCGCGCCGACGGCACGCTGATCGATCTGGCGATCTATTCGCGCCAGCTGATGCATGGCGACCAGCCGGCGGTGCTGCTCGCGCTGATGGACATCACCGAGCGCAAGCGGGCCGAGGCGCGGCTCGCCTTCATGGCGCAGCATGACGGCCTGACCGGCCTGCCGAACCGCAATCTGCTGCGTCAGCAGATGGACGAGATGCTGCAGCACACCCGCCGCAGCACCGACAAGGTCGCGGTGCTGATGCTCGGGCTCGACAATTTCAAGGCGGTCAACGACACGCTCGGCCACGGCATCGGCGACAAGCTGTTGCGCGGGGTGGCAAAACGCCTGCGCTCGACCTTGCGCGACGAGGACGCGCTGGCCCGCCTCAACTCCGACGAGTTCACGATCGTGCAGGGCGGCGTGACGCGGCCCGAGGACGCCGTGCTGCTGGCCCGGCGCATCCTCGAGGCGATCGGCGAGCCCTATCTGCTCGAGGGTCATTCGGTGGTGATCGGCGCCAGCATCGGGATCGCGATGTCGCCCGGCGACGGCGAGGATTCGGAGAAGCTCCTGAAGAGCGCCGACATGGCGCTGTCGCGCGCCAAGAGCGATTTCCGCGGCACCTTCTCGTTCTTCGAGGCCGAGATGGATGCGCGCGCCCAGAGCCGGCGCAAGATCGAGCTCGATCTGCGCGATGCGATCCAGAACGAGGGGCTGCGGCCGTACTACCAGCCGCTGGTCGATCTCGCGAGCGGACGGATCACCTGCTTCGAGGCGCTGGTGCGCTGGCCGCATCCGGAGCGCGGCATGATCTCGCCCGGCGAGTTCATTCCGGTGGCGGAAGAGACCGGCCTGATCAATGCGCTCGGCGGGCTGATGCTGCATCGCGCCTGCATGGATGCGGCGCAGTGGCCGGACGACGTTCGTGTTGCGGTCAATCTGTCGCCGCTGCAATTCCGCACCGGCAATCTGCTGTCTGTCGTCACCGACGCGCTGAAGCAGTCCGGGCTGCCGGCGCGCCGGCTCGAGCTCGAGATCACCGAGACCTTGCTGCTGGAGAAAAGCAGCCAGGTGCTGGCGACGCTGCACGCGCTGCGCGCGCTCGGGGTGCGGATGTCGATGGACGATTTCGGCACCGGCTATTCGAGCCTGAGCTACCTGCGCAGCTTCCCGTTCGACAAGATCAAGATCGACCAATCCTTCGTCCGCGACCTCGGCGCCAATCCCGATGCGCAAGCAATCGTGCGCTCGATCGTCAGCCTCGGCATCGGGCTCGGCGTCACCATCACGGCGGAAGGCGTCGAGACCGAGTCCGAATTGAGCTGTCTGCGCGCCGAAGGCTGCCACGAGGGCCAGGGCTTTCTGTTCAGCCGGGCCCGGCCGAATGCCGAGGTCGTCAGCCTGCTACAGGCCCAGCGCGGGGCCGAGGCGCTGGTGGCGTAGGGTGGATCGTAGGGTGAGCAAAGCAAAGCGTGCCCACCATCACGAGCACGACAACTGAAGGTGGGCACGTCGCTACGCTCCTTTGCCCACCCTACGAATTCTTCCGCTTGTTTGGATGATACGTCAGTAGCGTAGGATGGGTAGAGCGTAGCGAAACCCATCATCTCACGAGCGGCACCAGGCGATGGGTATCGCTTCGCTCCACCCATCCTACGATCTACGAAATCACGTCTTCCGCTTGTTCAAATGATACGTCAGCGCCAGGCCCACGCAGTGGCGCAGCGCGGCGCCCGGCAGCGCGTCCTTGACGTCGAGCAGGATCGCGCGATTGCCGCCATAGCTGAGCTCGGGATAGAGCTCGCGAAACATCTCGACCAGATTGGTCTGGCAATGGAAGTAGACCGCGACCTGGTCCGCGCCGGGCTTCACCTGGTCGATCCGGATCGTGCTGCCGCTTCCGGTCTGCGGTGTCAGGTAGCTCGGCTGGCCCCATTTCAGCGTCTCCTCGAGCGTGCCGACGCCTTTGGTCGCCTTGGCGGTCTCGAAGATCAGCCGTCGCAATGCCAGGAGCTTCGCCTTGACGGGCGCAGGATAGGCGCCGAACAATGTCTGTGGGGGAGCTGCGGCGGTTGCTTGTGGACGAGGCTTACTGGTCGCGCGTTTGGCCGGCTTGGGCATGGTGGCTCCGCGATGGGACGCATCTGTCTACCACAGCGCCGTCAGCGTCAAACACTTCGCAGCCTACGCGGCGTTGCGCAGCCCAGCCAGGAACGTATCGACGCTCTGCGACAGCGCCGCCGCCTGGTCGCCGAGCTGGCTTGCGGCGTCCAGCACGTTGCCGGTGAGGGCGCGGGACTGGCCGGCGGCCTGGCTCGCGCCGGCGACGTTGCTGGAGACCTCGACGGTGCCGGCGGAGGCCTGCTGCACGCTGCGGGCGATCTCGCGCGTCGCGGAATCCTGCTGCTCGACGGCGGCGGCGATCGCGGTGGCGATGCCGGAGATCTCGCGGATGGTGCCGCTGATGTCGCCGATCGCGCCGACGCAATTGCCGGTGGCCGACTGGATCGCGCTGACCTGGCCGGCGATTTCCTCGGTCGCCTTGGCGGTCTGGCTCGCCAGCCCCTTCACCTCGGCGGCGACCACGGCAAAGCCGCGACCGGCTTCGCCGGCACGCGCCGCCTCGATGGTGGCGTTGAGCGCCAACAGGTTGGTCTGGCTGGCGATCGCGCTGATCAGGCGCAGCACGTCGCCGATCTTCTCGGCGGATGCGGCAAGGCTCGTCACCATCTCGGTGGTTTCCCTGGCCTTGACCACGGCGTTGTCGGCGACGTGGGCGGAATGGGTGACCTGGCGGCCGATCTCGGTGATCGAGGACGCCAGCTCTTCGGTCGCCGCGGCGACGGCATTGACGCTGGCTGACGCCTGCTCGGAGGCGGCGGCTGCCGCCGTGGTCCGCTCCGAGGCGCCGTTGACGCTGGTGGTGATCTCGGTTGCGACGCGCTGCATGTCGCCGGTGGCGTGCGCGACCGCGGCGACCACGCCCTTGACGTCGGCTTCGAAGCGGTCGGCCATCTGGCGCTGCAACGCCTGTTTTTCCAGCGCGCCCTTCGCCTTGTCGGCTTCCTGGGCCTCGCGCAGCGACGAGGTCTCGACCATGCTGCGCCGAAACACGTCGACCGCCTTGGCCATGGTGCCGAGCTCGTCGCGCCGGTCGCTGCCGGGTATCGTGACGCTGGTGTCGCCGCTGGACAGCCGGTTCATCACCGCCGTGATCGCGGTCAGCGGCCGCGACAGGCCGCGCCCGAGCAGGAAGGCGAGCAGCACGGCTGCGAGGAGGATCGCGATCGTGCCGAGGATCAGATTGCGCTGCGCGCTGGCAGCGGCGGCGGCATAGTCCGAGGTGTCCTTGACGATCTCGAGCACGGCGACCGGCTCGCCGGCATAGTTCCTGATCTGGCCGACATAGAGCTCGACTGCGTGGCCGTCGAGAACAGCGTCGCGCAGCAGTGCTGTGCCGTTCATCACGCTTTTGAGCTCCTCCGCCGTCGCGACCACGGTGTCGCCGAAGGTCGAGGACAGCCGCTTGAAGTTTTGGCCGTCGAAGGAGTGCACGGCGAGGTCGATGCCAAAACGCTTCTTGGCGCGGTCGACGAACTCCTTGCCGAAGGCGACGCCGATGTCGACATTGGCGATGGTCTTGCCATCGCGCATGATCGGGGTCATGCCGAAGATCGAAAGTGCTTCGCGGCCGGGCTCGACGCCGACGATCGGCTTGCCGGCCTTGATCGATTCCACCACGGTCGTGCGTCGCGCGGAGGCGTCGTCGCCGAACAGTTTTGGCGCATGGACCCGGTAGAAGCTCACAGCCGGGGCCTGCCAGAACGTGATCAGCGGGATGCCTTGCGCCTTCATCGCCGCCCAGGGATCGCCGAGCAGCTTGCCGAGCCCGTCGCGGTCACCCCTGGCGATGGCCTCGCCGACCGGCGGCAGGGCGGCGACCACGGCCGAGACCGCGAGCGCGGCGCGTCCTTCATAGTCGATCGCTGCAATCACGCTGTCATATTGCAGCTTGAGCTGCTGATCGAGCGCGAGCCGGGTCAGCGCGCGTTGCTGGCTGATCGAGAAGCCGCCGAGGATGGCGCAGGCGACCGCAACGGTCAGTGAGATCGCCAGGATCAGGCGGGCGGCAATCGAGCGAAGCTTGAACATGGGACGAGCGGAACTCCAGGCATTAGCGCCGCCCGCAAAGTCTCACGAAAAGCTTAACAACTGCGCGCCGTCGCGGGGCGGTATTGCCGTCACAATCCGAGCATGTTGCGGAGATCATGCCCAAACGATAGGCGAGCAATGACGGAAAGGGTGCGCCACATCGCTCAAGCCGTAGGGTGGGCAAAGCGGAGCGTGCCCACCATCGCGAGTATGCCGTGAATGGTGGGCTAAGAACGGGGCGAGGAGCGCAGCGCTGCGTTACCGCGACGTTGGCGAAGCGCCCAGATTGCCCGCCAGGATCGCCTTGCCGGCGTCCTCATATTGGGTGTCGCGCGCCTGGATCTGCTGCGCGATCGCGTGCATGTCGCGAAACCGCCGCTCGAACGGATTTCTGGCGAACACCGCTGTCGCCCCCGACATGTGGTAGGCGGTGTCGACCACCGCGGCGGACTGGTGGATGGTCCAGGTCGAGCCGATGCGGATCGCGATCCGATGCGCCTCGGTGATGGGATCGCCGGCGGCGAGATCCCGCCAGACGTCGTGAGCCGTGGCATAGAGATAGGCGCGCGCGGCACGCAGGCTCGCCTCGGTGCGGCCGATCTGGCCCTGCACCGCGTTGTTCTCGCGCATCGCCTTGAGGCCTTGCGGGGTCTTGCCGCGCGCCAACTCGGTCGCCGCATCCAGCATCGCGCGCGCAACGCCGAGCGAGGTCGCGGCAAAGCCCATGCTGAACACCATGTTGGTGGTGAGCTTGTAGAGCGGCCCCGGCTCGCGACACGCGGCGGGATCGTCGCGCAGCGCTGCGAATTTTTCCGGGATGAACAGATTGTCGACCGAATAGGAATCGGTGCCGGTGCCTTTCAGCCCGATCACGTCCCAGACATCGTACATGGTGGCCGAACTCATCGGGAACAGGATGGTGCGGATCTCCGGCGCGCCGTCGGCCTTCTTGCGCTGGCTCCCGTCGGCTTCGACGACGCGGACATGGGCGCCGAGCCAGCTCGCCTGCCGCGAGCCGGACGCGAAATCCCAGCGCGCGCTGGCGCGATAGCCGCCGGGCTCGGCGCGAACCTCATGCGCGATCGCACCCCAGGCCAGGATGCCGGGCGCGGTGTTGAAGATCTCGCCGGCGGCATCGGGTTCGAGATAGGCCGCGGTCATGGCGCAGACGGCGCACTGGCCGAGACACCAGGCCGTCGAGGCGTCGGCCTTGGCGATCTCCTCCTGCATCTGCATGAAGGCCTCCAGCGGCGCCTCGGCGCCGCCAAGACTCTTCGGCAGCAGTGCGCGATAGAGGTTGTTCTCGACCAGCGCCGAGGTCACGGCCGGCGTCAGCCGCCGCGTCCGTTCGATCTCGTCGGCGTCGCCTGATATCAGCGGCTGTAGCGCGCGCGCCCGTTCGACGAGATCAAAACCCTGCGGCTTGTTCATGCGCTTCCTCTGCCCCGTTTTGCATTCTTGTTGGGCGGATGCGCGGATGGTGGCCGATCCGGCTGACGAGGGCAAGGTGGGATACCACCGTCGCAGATCAGCTATCTCGTGATGACGTGGTGCTGCGAAATCGCGGCCAAGCGCGCGCTGTGGCGAAGCTTAGGGGCTAGCCGCAATTCCAGGCCCGCCCGATCGGCGTCCAGCTCCAGCACGGGCCGTAGCTGCCGCCATTGTAGCGTCCGCCGCCGTGGAATCCGGGCCGGCCGAAATAGTGCCAATCCTCGCCGTCGAAGTATTGCGGCGACCAGTCCGGATAGCCGCGCGCGGCGCCGCGCGGGCCGAGCACCGGAATGGTCGGGTTGGGCGGCTGGCGGTAGCCGGGCAGGAAGCCGTAGCCGTGCCAGCGCGCGGTACGCTGCTTTTTCGCCGACGCGGCCGAACTCAGGTCCGGCGCGAGCAAGGCGATGATGACGATTGAAAGAGCGAGGATGCGCGACATGCTCGCACCATAGTCATCCCACTGCGCGATGGCGATTCAAATCATGGTGCGATTTGTTGCTGCGGCAATAATGCATGTTCCATCGTAGCCGAAGCAGCGCCTCAGCTATCCACCTTCAGCGCGGCAATGAAAGCCTCCTGCGGGATGTCGACCTTGCCGAACTGCCGCATCTTCTTCTTGCCTTCCTTCTGCTTCTCCAGAAGCTTGCGCTTGCGCGTGATGTCGCCGCCGTAGCACTTCGCGGTGACGTCCTTGCGCAGCGCGCGGACGGTTTCGCGCGCGATCACCTTGCCGCCGATCGCCGCCTGGATCGGGATCTGGAACATGTGCGGCGGGATCAGCTCCTTCATCTTCTCGACCATGGCGCGGCCGCGGCCCTCGGCGCGGGTACGATGCACCAGCATCGACAGCGCGTCGACCGGCTCGTTGTTGACGAGGATCTGCATCTTGACGAGATCGGCCGGCTTGTAGTCGGTCAGATGATAGTCGAACGAGGCGTAGCCCTTCGAGACCGATTTGAGGCGGTCGTAGAAGTCGAACACGACTTCGTTGAGCGGCAGGTCGTATTTCACCATCGCGCGGGAGCCGACGTAAGTGAGCTCCTTCTGCGCGCCGCGGCGGTCCTGGCACAGCTTCAGCACGCTGCCGAGATATTCGTCGGGGGTGAGGATGGTGGCCTCGATCCACGGCTCCTCGATCTCGGCGATCTTCACCACGTCCGGCATGTCGACGGGATTGTGGATCTCGATCTCCTGGCCGTCGGTCAGGTGCATCTTGTAGATCACGCTCGGCGCGGTCGCGATCAGGTTGAGATCGAACTCGCGCGACAGCCGTTCCTGGATGATCTCCAGATGCAACAGGCCGAGGAAGCCGCAGCGGAAGCCGAAGCCGAGCGCGGCCGATGTCTCCATCTCGAAGGAGAAGCTGGCGTCGTTCAGCCTGAGCTTGCCCATCGCGGCGCGCAGCGTCTCGAAATCGTCGGCATCGACCGGGAACAGGCCGCAGAACACCACCGGGATCGCCGGCTTGAAGCCGGGCAGCATTTCGGTGATCGGCTTGCGGTCGTCGGTGATGGTGTCGCCCACGCGCGTGTCGGCGACTTCCTTGATCGCGGCGGTGATGAAACCGATCTCGCCGGGGCCGAGCTCGTCGACCTGCGTCATCTTCGGCGTGAAGAAGCCGACGCGCTCGACATCGTAGGCAGCACCGGTGCCCATCATGCGGATGCGGCTATTCTTCTTCATGGTGCCGTCGACCACGCGGATCAGCACGACCACGCCGAGATAGACGTCGTACCAGCTGTCGACCAGCAGCGCCTTCAGCGTTGCATTCTGGTCGCCCTTCGGCGGCGGCAGGCGGGTCACGATCGCCTCCAGCACGTCGGGCACGCCGAGCCCGGTCTTGGCCGAGATCATCACGGCGTCGGATGCGTCGATGCCGATCACGTCCTCGATCTGCTGCTTCACCTTCTCCGGCTCGGCCGCGGGCAGGTCGACCTTGTTGAGCACCGGCACGATCTCATGGCCGGCGTCGAGCGCGTGGTAGACGTTGGCGAGCGTCTGCGCCTCGACGCCCTGGCTGGCGTCGACCACCAGCAGGGAACCCTCGCAGGCCGCCAGCGACCGCGACACCTCGTAGGCGAAGTCGACGTGGCCGGGGGTGTCCATCAGGTTGAAGATGTAGTCCTTGCCGTCCTTGGCGCGGTAGTTGAGGCGCACGGTCTGCGCCTTGATGGTGATGCCGCGCTCGCGCTCGATGTCCATGGAATCGAGCACCTGCTCCTTGCCCGCCATCTCGCGGTCCGACAGCCCGCCGGTCATCTGGATCAGCCGGTCGGCCAGGGTCGATTTGCCATGGTCGATATGGGCGACGATGGAGAAGTTGCGGATGTTGGAAATCGGGGCAGTTGTCATGGGGCGCGGGATAGCATCCGCACCCCCGCGCGGGCAACCATATTGCACTATTTTGCAGGGGTATGACGGCGAATCATCCGCGTCCTTTCTGCACGCTGCCGTGATCGATTTCCGGGCCTGTTTCTGCTAGGTCTGGCGGCCTGAAAGCCGGAATTGCTCGATGCGCTGGATCCTCTTCGCCACTGGACTGCTCGCCGTCCTGTTCGTCGCGCCGGCGGCCGCCGAAAAGCGCATTGCGCTGGTGGTCGGCAACTCCGCCTATCAGAACGTCTCGCGGCTGCAGAACCCGACCAGCGACGCGCAGATGGTGGCCGAGACGCTGCAGCGGCTGGGCTTCGCGCTGGTCGGCGGCCGGGCCCAGCTCGATCTCGACAAGGCCGGCTTCGACACCGCGATCCAGCGCTTCGGCGGCCAGCTGATGGGCGCCGATGTCGCGCTGTTCTACTACGCGGGCCACGGCATCCAGGTTCGCGGCACCAATTATCTGGTGCCGGTTTCGGCCAATCCCGTGCGCGAGGCCGATGTCGACTTCCAGATGGTGGATGTCGGGCTGGTGCTGCGACAGATGGAAGGGGCGGGCACGCGGCTCAACATCGTCATTCTCGACGCCTGCCGGAACAATCCGTTCGGCGGCCGCGGCCTGCGCGCCGCCGATGGCGGCCTGGCGCAGATCCGCGCGCCGGAGGGCACGCTGCTGTCCTATGCGACCCAGCCTGGCAATGTCGCGCTCGACGGCGATGATGGCCACAGCCCCTTTACCCGTGCGCTGGTCGACACCATGCAAAAGCCCGGGCTCGACGTGCTGCAGGCGTTCAATCAGGTCGGGCTCGTGGTCAAACGCGCCACGGGCAGCGCGCAGCAGCCCTGGGTCTCGACCTCGCCGATCGACGGCTCGTTCTATTTTGCCGGCAGCGGGTCCGCCCCGGCTGCGACCAACCAGGTCGCAACCGCCGATCCGCCTTCAACCGTGATTCCGCCGCAACAAAACCTGCCGCCACGAGAGCCGCCGGCGATGCGGACCCAGTCGGATTTCATCTTCCCGGATTCGGACAGCCGCATGCTGACCGAAGGCGATCTCAGGGCGCTGAGCAAGGATGACCTGCGGATCGCCCGCAACGAAATCTTTGCCAGGCGCGGACGCTATTTCAATGCGCCCGACCTCACCGCACGCTTCAGCAAATTCTCCTGGTACGTGCCGCGGACCTGGGATCCCGAGCTCAACGCGGTCGAACGCGCCAACGTCGCGCTGCTCGATCGCCTCGAATCCGGTGGCGGCGCCGTGCCCAGCGGGTTCATCTTCCCGGACTCCGACCGGCGCCTGCTGACGCCGGGCGATCTGCAGCGATTGTCCGGCAACGATCTGCGGATCGCCCGCAACGAGATCTTCGCCCGCCGGGGGCGCTATTTCGAAGCCGCCGATCTCAAGGCCTATTTCGCCCGCTTCCCCTGGTATGCGCCGAGCACCTGGAATCCGAGGCTCAATGCGATCGAAGAGGCCAACGTGGCTTTGATCGACCGGGTCGGAAAGCGCTGAATGCCCGCCCGATGGTGGCTGCCCGCTCTCGCCTTGCTCGCGCTGCTGCCGTTGTCCGCGCATGCCCAAAGCAGGAGCGAGCTGCTGGATCGTCTGGTGCGCGCCTATCCCGACGCGCTGTCCGGGCACGACGACACGACGATCACCTGGCGTGACGGCACGGTCATGCCGGTCGACGACGGCCTCGCCGACAAGCCGTTCGAGCAGTTGCTGCGCAATGCCTCGATCCTCGACCAGATGCGGCTCGCCTATCCGGCCGGCGCGTCGGCGCCGCCGGCGGTGAATGTCGATCCCGGCCGCTTCCGCAACGAGGCGTTCTTCAAGAAGATGTACGGCGACTGCACCACGGGTGCGATCAACCGCAATCTGGTCACGATCAACTGGCTGTCGCACGCGTGGGGCAAGCCGGTCCAGGTCACGCGGGTCAACGGCATCGACGAGCGTCTCAAGCAGGTCTCCGCCGAGATCGACGCGCTCGAGCCCGCGCTGCGCGCCGCGGCGTTTCCGATCGCCGGCGTGCTGTCGTGCCGCCCGGTCGCCGACACCGGGCGGATGAGCATGCATGGCTATGCGGCTGCAATCGATTTGAACCTCAAATATTCGGATTACTGGCTGTGGGCAGGCAAGGGCAAAACCATTCCCTACAAGAACCGGATGCCGCCGGAGATCGTGGAGATCTTCGAACGCCACGGCTTCATCTGGGGCGGCAAATGGTATCACTACGACACCATGCACTTCGAATACCGGCCGGAACTGCTCGGGAAGTGAGGCGCGAGCTGCCCCGGATTTGAGTTTCTTCTCACGCCAAGCTGATTTCACCGACCGCAAAAACGCGCTACCCAGAGACCATGTCGACCGCCTCCACTCTTCCCGCCGCACGCCGCACCAACCGCAAGCGCTCGGTTCGCCGGATCGCTGCATGGCTCGCCTCGCGCGCCACCGATCCCAAGCTGAGCCTCTGGCTCGTGATCAGCTTCGCGCTGGTCCACGCGGTGCTGTGGACGGCGATCCTGGTCAAGCTCAAGGCCGCGCAGGACGTCCATATGGACGTCGCGGAAGCCTATGCCTGGGGCCAGCGCTTCCTGCTCGGCTACGGCAAGCATCCGCCGCTGTCGGGCTGGATCGCCGGGGTCTGGTTCAGGGTGTTCCCGGTGACCAACTGGTCGACCTATGCGCTCGCGATGGCGACCGTCAGCTTCGCGCTGGTGGTGTGCTGGCTGATCGCGGTGCGCGTCGTCGACCGCCGTCGCGCCTTCTTCGCGACCGTGATGCTGGCGCTCTACCCGATCTTCAATTTCAAGGGTTTCAAGTACAACGCCGATCTCGCGCAGCTCATCCCGCTGCCGCTGCTGGTGCTGGCCTATCTCAACGCGTTCGAGAAGCGCAGCGTGAAATCCGGGCTGTTGCTCGGCTTCGCCGGCGCGCTGGCGCTGCTGACCAAATACTGGGTGCTGACCGTGATCGGGGCGGTCGGACTTGCCGCGCTGATCCATCCGCAGCGCCTCGCCTTCCTGCGCTCGCCGGCGCCGTGGGTTGCGATCGGCACGATGCTCGTCGTGATGATCCCGCATCTGGTCTGGCTGGAGGAGGTGAACTTCGTGCCGTTCACCTATGCCGGCGACGTCTATGCGCTGTCGAACCGCGCGCTCAACGTCCAGTACGTGATCGGCTATATCGGGCACAATCTTGCGCTGCTCGCCGCGCCGGTCCTGCTTGGCCTGTTGGCACTGCTGCTCGGGGCGCTGCCGTGGCGGCCATCGAAGGCAAGGGCACGGATCTGGTCGCGCGAACCGAGTCCGGCGGTCAATCCCGCGCAGGCGCTCAACGTCTGGCTGGTGCAGTCCATCGTCGCGATCGGGCCGCCGCTCGGCGCGCTGGCGTTCTCGATCTACATCAAGACCGATTGGGGCATTCCGCTGTTCTTCCTGGTGCCGCTCGCGCTGGTCGCGATACCGCAGCTCCGCGTGCCGCTGACGGCGCTGTTTGCGATCACAGCGATCTGGCTCGTGGTCACGCTGGCGACCTTGCTCGCCGCGCCCAGCATCGCCACCCACGAAATGGCGACGAACCACAACAGCGCATCGACCTATGCCGCGCGCTCGGAGCTCGCGCGCGAGCTGACCGAGACCTGGCAGATGAAATTCCACTCGCGCTGGGCGGTCGTGATCGCGCGATCCGACGTCGCCGAGCCGATGACGTTCTACAGCACCGATCATCCGGCCGCGATCATGCCTGACGAGGCGTGGTCGTCGGGACTGACCTCGCTCGATGAAGCCAGGCGTTTCGGCTTCATCGGCATCTGCGACACCAAGGAGCCGGACTATGCGACGCCGTGCCAGACCTGGATGGCGGAGCATGCCAAGGACGCCGAGCAGGTGGTGATGACCACGCAGCGCTTCTTCCTGGGGCATCCCGGCCCATCGACGGTGTGGAAGATCTATTTCGTGCCGCCGGGGAAGTAGCGAACTGCGGAGAGGACGCGGAACTTTGTGCATATCCACCACTGTCGTCGCCCGGCCTGTGCGCAATTGCGCACATGGACCGGGCGACCCAGTACACCGCGACCTCTCGATTCTATCACTGGTGTCTCTGGAATACTGGATCACCCGCATGCGCGGGTGATGACACCGAGCGAGACGCGAAAGGGTGGGCAGGCTGCGCTTTGCCCGCCCTACGGCGCTTTGTGCGTGGCGCCCTACGTGCCTTCTTCGTTGAATTTGTCGGCGACCAGCGCGGCGATGGCATCGAGTGCGGCCTGCGCTTCCACGCCCTTGGCGGACACCAGGACCGTGGTGCCCGGGCCCGCGGCGAGCATCATCAGCCCCATGATCGAGGTGCCGCCGACGGTCTCGCCGCCGCGCGTGACCCAGACGTCGGCGTTGAAGCGCTCCACCAGCTGGACGAATTTGGCCGATGCCCGCGCATGCAGGCCGCGCTTGTTGACGATCAGGAGTTCGCGGGAGATGGCGTCGGCAGGCACGCCCGGGCCGACATCGTTGGTGCCCGGGGCCTCGTCGCTCATTTGCCGGCGAGCACGCGACTGGCGATGGTGACGTATTTGCGGCCGGCTTCCTGGGCCATCGCGATCGCATCGGGCAACGAGCGCTCCTCGCGAACCTTGGCAAGCTTGACCAGCATGGGAAGATTGATGCCTGCCAGCACTTCGACCTTCGGTCGGCTCATGCAGGAGATCGCAAGGTTGGACGGCGTGCCGCCGAACATGTCGGTGAGGATCGCAACCCCGTCGCCGCTGTCGACGCGATTCACCGCTTCGATGATGTCGCTTCGACAGAGATCGGAGTCGTCCTCGGCTCCGATCGTAATTGCTTCAATTTGTTTCTGCGGACCCATCACGTGTTCGAGCGCCGCTCTGAACTCGTCGGCAAGGCGCCCATGGGTCACCAGCACTAGACCAATCATCGGAAACTCCTCGCGGGCGCTCTTTGGTGCACCGCACGAACGCGCCACTTTGACCATCCAGAGCCCCCGCGCAAGGGGCATCTTGGCTAGTCTCCCTGATCCTGGCGGTAGAGAGGGGAGGCTGCGCCGATCAAATCCGGCGCGATAGTGGATGTGATATGGTTACCAATTCCCTTCCCACAATTGCCCGCAAGATTACGGCAACATGAACTTTCGGTTGTCGTCAGCGCTGCGACAACCGGTAGCAGGGGCTGGAAATGGGCCGAAATAGGGATTCTCGGTATTGAAACACCATTAATGCAGATCGTAAGCGCTTCCGGCGGCGGCAGCCGCTCGGCGTCTTCAGCCGCAAGATCGACGACGAGCCCGACTTCGGCCTCGGCTACGAACGGGCAGCGGCGGATTCCGAGGCCCCGGATCTCGATCAGGCCGGCCAATTGCTGCGCCGGGCGGACCCACAATTGTTCGCCAGCTGTGTCGAGATGGACACGGTCGTCCCCCACCAAAATGGCCGGCGGAAGCGCCCCCGTGCGGCCGGCGAGAATCAGCTCGAAGGCCAGGCGGGATTTGCCGGAACCCGACGGCCCGCGGATCAGCACCGCCCGCTCGCCGACCAGCACGGCCGAGGCGTGCACGCTTGAATTGCCGCTCATAGCGCCGGCAGCCTGACCACGAAGCGCGCGCCGGCGACGGTGGGGTTGCCGTCCTCATCGGCGGGGCCAGGGCGGTTCTCGGCCCAGATCCGGCCGCCATGCGCCTCGATGATCTGCTTGGAGATCGAGAGCCCAAGGCCCGAATTCTGGCCGAAGCCCTGGTGCGGCCGGTCGGTGTAGAAGCGCTCGAAGATCCGCTCCAGCGCATCCTCGCCGATGCCGGGCCCGTCATCATCGACGACGATCTCGACCTCGCCGCGGACGCGGCGGCAGACGATGCGGACCTTCTGGCCTGCTTGCGAGAACGACTGTGCGTTCGACAGCAGGTTGGAGATCACCTGGCCGAGCCGCGAATCATGGCCGGGCAGCGCGAACGGGTCGGTCGGCCCGCGGCCCTCGAAGCGGGCTTCGACCGCGACGTCGTGGCCGAGCCGGGTCTCGTTGGCGACGCCGGTCAGCGTGGTCAACAGCCGGCGCAGATCGACCTGCGCCATGTCCTGGCGCTGCAACTCGGCATCGAGGCGGCTCGCGTCGGAGATGTCGGAGATCAGGCGGTCGAGCCGCTTGACGTCATGCTCGATCACCGCGAGCAGCCGCGCGCGGCTGTTCTCGTTGCGCGCCAAGGGCAGCGTCTCGACCGCGGAGCGCAGCGAGGTCAGCGGATTCTTCAGTTCATGCGCGACGTCGGCGGCAAACATCTCGATCGCCTCGATGCGGCTGTAGAGCGCATTGGTCATGTCGCGCAGCGCGGTGGAGAGATGGCCGATCTCGTCGCGCCGCCCGGTGAAATCGGGGATCTCGACGCGGGTCTGGATGCGGTGACGGACGCGCTCGGCGCCGACCGCGAGCCGTCGCACCGGGCCCGCGATCGTGCTGGCGAGCAGCAGCGACAGCATGATCATGACGGCGGAGGCGACGCCGCCGATCTTGAGGATGGCAAGGCGCTCCGACATCACCATCTGGTCGATGTCGTCGCCCTGGGTGGTCAGCATCAGCGCGCCGCGCACCGCGCGGAAGTGCTGCACGGGCACCGCGACCGACACCACGACCGCGCCGCGCTCGGTGACGCGGACCATGCTGCTGTTGACGCCCTCGAGCGATTGCGCAACCTCGGGATAGCCCTTGCCACCTTCGGGGCCGAGCTCGCGGTAGACCGGCAGGTCGCCGCGGTTGAGCCAGGTCTTGATCGTGGTCTTGGTCTTCTCGTAGAGCGACGGCACTTCCGACGGCGGCGGCAGCTCGAAGCGCAGCACGTCGCCGCGCGCGAACAGATTGCGGCTGTCGAGGATCAGCCCGCCGTCGCGGTCGAAGATGCGCGCGCGGGTCTTGGTCGGCGCGATCAGCCGGCGCAGGATCGGCGCTACGCGCTCGGGATTGATCGGGAAATCCGCCGATTCATCCGGCTGGCCGAAGCTCTCGCCCGGCTTGAGATCGAGCAGCCGGTCGGGATCGATGGTGACGGTATTGCCCTCGACGGTCGCCGATGCCGCGATCGCCTCCGAGATGATCTCGGCATAGACCATCAGGCTCTGGGTGCGGGCCTCGATCAGGCCCTGCCGGAATTGCGACAGATAGAGGATGCTCGCGACCAGCGCGACCAGGCCGGCCAGATTGAGCGAGACGATGCGGCGCGTCAGGCTCGAGAATGACAGCGCGAAGAAAAACTGCCCGGCGCGGCGCAGCCAGCCGAGCGGGCGCCACCAGCCCTTGTCCGTCGATGCGTCGTCGGCAACGCCGTCGCGATCGAGGAGCTCTGACGCGTCCTCGGCGTTCAGTCCCTGCTCGAGCTGCGTTCGATCAAGCACTGGCGATGCTGCCGGTTGGTCTGGAATTCGTCCCGCGAAGCAGGCGGCTGCGACAGTCTACCCCAGCCGAGCCCGACCTGTCAGTTAACAAACCGCTGCGGAAGCGCAGATCAGGCTTCCTTGAAGCGATAGCCGACGCCGTATAGCGTCTCGATCATCTCGAACTCGTCGTCGACCACCTTGAACTTCTTGCGCAGCCGCTTGATGTGGCTGTCGATGGTGCGGTCGTCGACATAGACCTGGTCGTCATAGGCGGCGTCCATCAGCGCGTTGCGGCTCTTCACCACGCCGGGGCGGGTGGCGAGCGCCTGCAGGATCAGGAATTCGGTCACGGTGAGCGTCACCGGCTCGTTCTTCCAGGTGCAGGTGTGGCGCTCCGGGTCCATCCGCAGCAGGCCGCGATCGAGCGCGCGTGCATCGGGCTCCTTCGGCGGCGCGGCGGGGTCCTTCGGCAGGCCGCGGCGGAGCACGGCCTTGACGCGTTCGACCAGCAGGCGCTGCGAGAACGGCTTGCGGATGAAATCGTCGGCGCCCATTTTGAGGCCGAACAATTCGTCGATCTCTTCATCCTTGGAGGTGAGGAAGATCACCGGCAGATCGGACTTCTGGCGCAGCCGTCGCAATGTCTCCATGCCGTCCATGCGCGGCATCTTGATGTCGAGGATCGCAAGATCGGGCGGCGAGGTGCGAAAGCCATCCAGCGCCGACGCACCGTCCGTGTAGGTCATGATGCGATAGCCTTCGGCTTCGAGCGCGATCGAGACGGAGGTGAGAATGTTGCGGTCGTCGTCGACCAAGGCGATTGTGGGCATGTGCTGCTTTCACAATGAGAGTGGCTTAGGCTTAAACGGCGGGCACTCTGGCGACGCGCCGTATAATTGGGCTTCGAACGCGGTCAACGAGCAATGCAAGCTGGGCTGAAGTGTGACCGAGTTCCGCAAAAACAGCTTCTGCGACCCACGCGTTGGGTCCCGTATAGCACCCTGACACCCTGAGGAAAGGCCCTTTTTTCACAAAAAAGTGGCCGGTTCCGCCTTAAAATGACCCGATAGTTCCATGCAGCCGACCACTGATTTCGACCCTGCCCGTCTCGCCCGCTCGCTGCTCCGCCGCAGCCGTCAGGGCGCGCTTGCCACGCTGATGGCCGGCAGCGGTGATCCCTATTGCTCGCTGGTCAATCTGGCCAGCCACCCGGACGGCTCGCCGCTGCTGCTGATCTCGCGTCTGGCACTGCATACCAAGAACATCCTGGCCGACGCCCGGGTGTCGCTGATGCTGGACGAACGCGTGGGAGGTGATCCGCTGGAAGGCGCCCGGATCATGCTCGCGGGGCAGGCGGAGGAGGTTACCGAGGAGGCCGCGCGGGAGCTTGCCAGCCGACGCTACCTCAGCGCCCATCCATCCGCCGAAGCCTTTGTCAAATTTAAGGATTTTTCGTTTTTTCGGATACGGCCACACGCCGTCCACCTGGTCGCCGGATTTGGCCGCATCGTTGACCTCAGGCCTGAGCAGGTGCTGACCGATCTCGGCGACGCAACGGCTCTGCTGGAGGCCGAGCCGGGCGCCGTGGCACATATGAACGAGGATCACCGCGAGGCCATGAACCTCTATGCCACCCGCCTGCTCGGGGCCGACAGCGCGGACTGGGGCTGCACCGGCTGCGACCCCGATGGCATGGACATGCAGGCCGGCCGCAACACGCTGCGGCTCGATTTCCCGGAAAGGGTCACCAACGGCACCGAGCTGCGCAAGATGCTGGTCCGGCTCGCGGGCGAGGCGCGCGCCAAGTCCTGATGTGCAAGTCCTGAAGCGCAAGTCCTGACGCGCAAGTCCCGAAGGCAGCGAGGCATCGTGTCGCACCGGCAGTGCGATTGCGCGATCATCGCTTGCCGCCATCGCTTGGCGCGGAATCTGTTGCGCGCAGTGATGCCGTGACAGCGCGATCATTTTGCATCTGCGACGGCACCGCAAATGTCGCAACGTCAGAGCGCGCGCGTGACGCGTATCGCGATGTGCATGGGCGTCTGCGCGCGCACTGGCCAGCGTGCTGCCGCCCACGCGCTGCACGGAACATTCGTTGCCGCCAAGCATTGAGATGGATTCGACGGTAACCCCGAAACTGTCGAGCTCAAGCTGACCAGCGATGAGTGCCGCTAACCCTGTGCAAGTCGATCGCCAAGGACAAGCCCGGCGCTGCGGCGCGGGATTAGCGCATGCGCGGTCTCATCGCTGCATTGACGCCGCGAAATGCATAGCCGCCATTCTGCTTCCTGTTTTCTCCGATCGTCGCGGGCGCAGCCTGCCGAGTGGCACCCTTTGTGCATCGCAATGCACTGCTTTCGGGGAAAACGCCGACGTCACGTCGCGCCGCTTCCGCGAAAACGAGTGCAAAACGAAAGCGAAGCGAAACGCTCCCGCGCTGCGGCATAAGCATCTGATGAAGTGGCTGCCTTGGAATAAACCAAAACCCGATGGACTAGCTTGGCAAGCCCGGCGTTCCCCACTATTAGGTCGCCGGACCAAAGCCGGAAGGCTATATTCCAGAGGCGGTCACCGCGGCGGGGCGCGTTTGGCGACATTCGCGCGAACAAGGATACGCGGGTTCGAGGAGGTTCTTCGTGCAAGAGACGGGCGTGCATAACGGTGCCTTCGGCGCCGACAAATTCGGCTTAAAAAATCTCAAAGGCGTGCATTGGAACTATGGCGCGCCGCAGCTCTACGAGCACGCATTGCGCAACGGCGAAGCGGTGCTCTCGGCCGATGGTGCGCTCTGCGCGGATACCGGTGAGTTCACCGGCCGCAGCCCGAAGGACAAGTTCACGGTCCGCGACGGCCTCACCGACAAGTCGATGTGGTGGGCCGGCAACCAGTCGATCACCTCGGAGCAGTTCTCCGCGCTCTATGCCGACTTCATCGCGCATGCCGAAGGCATGACGCTGTTCGCGCAGGATCTCTACGGCGGCGCCGATCCGACCCATCGCATCAAGACCCGCGTCTTCACCGAGCTTGCCTGGCACTCGCTGTTCATCCGCACGCTCTTGATCCGCCCCGATGCGTCGGAGCTCGCGAGCTTCGTGCCTGAACTCACCATCATCGACCTGCCGAGCTTCCGCGCCGATCCGAAACGCCACGGCTGCAAATCGGAGAACGTCGTCGCCATCGATTTCGCCCGCAAGATCGTCCTGATCGGCGGTTCCTATTATGCCGGCGAGATGAAGAAGAGCGTGTTCACGACGCTGAACTTCTATCTGCCCGAGAAGGGCGTGATGCCGATGCATTGCTCGGCCAATGTCGGCCCCGACGGCGACAGCGCGATCTTCTTCGGCCTCTCCGGCACCGGCAAGACCACGCTGTCGGCCGATCCCAAGCGCACGCTGATCGGCGACGACGAGCATGGCTGGAGCGAAGACGGCATCTTCAACTTCGAAGGCGGCTGCTACGCCAAGTGCATCAAGCTGTCGGCCGAGGCCGAGCCCGAGATCTACGCCGCCAGCAAGCGCTTCGGCGCCGTGCTGGAGAACGTCGTGCTCGGCGATCATGATCGCATGCCCGATTTCGACGACGGCTCGAAGACCGAGAACACCCGCTCGGCCTATCCGCTCGAATTCATCCCGAACGCCTCGCGCAGCGGCCGCGCGCCGCATCCGAAGAACGTGGTGATGCTGGCCGCCGACGCCTTCGGCGTGATGCCGCCGATTGCCAAGCTGACGCCGGCGCAGGCGATGTATCACTTCCTGTCCGGCTACACCGCGAAGGTCGCTGGCACCGAGCGCGGCTTGGGCAACGAGCCGCAGCCGGAATTCTCGACCTGTTTCGGCTCGCCGTTCCTGCCGCGCGATCCCTCGGTCTACGGCAATCTGCTGCGCGAATTGATCGCCAAGCACGATGTCGATTGCTGGCTGGTCAACACCGGCTGGACCGGCGGCAAATACGGCACCGGCCGCCGCATGCCGATCAAGGTGACCCGTGCGCTGCTGTCAGCGGCGCTGAACGGCTCGCTCCGCAACGCCGACTTCCGCACCGACAAGTATTTCGGCTTCGCGGTGCCGACCTCGCTGCCGGGTGTCGAGCCGCACATCCTCGATCCGATCAAGACCTGGGCCGACAAGGCCGAGTTCGACAAGACCGCGCGCGCGCTGGTCGGCATGTTCGCCAAGAACTTCGCCAAGTTCGAAGCCCAGGTCGACGCCGAAGTCCGCGCGGCGGCACCGGACGTGAAGCTGGCGGCGGAGTAGCGGCGCGCACGGATCCCGTGTTTGAAAAGGCGGCCTTTGCGGCCGCCTTTTTGTTTGCCCGGCCGGCTCGGCGATATCTCAATCCGTGACGTTGAGCAGCGAACGGCGCCCCACGGTCGTCCCGGCGAAGGCCGGGACCCATACTCCGCAGCGGATGTTGTGGGCCGGACTCGTCCTTCCACCAACGCGTAACAATGATCATCGGTGGTTATGGGTCCCGGCCTGCGCCGGGACGACTCTGGAGATTTGGCGCCGCTTGTGAATCACATACTCACGCGCACCTCAGGATGACGGGACTGCGTGGTCGCGCGCCGCTACTCCCCCATCTCAGGCAGCACCGCGTTGCTCGGCGTCTGCCGATCCGTGATCTGCAATCCGAACAGGCTGCCGATCAGTTCGACCGCGACGCGGGCGGTGCGGCCGCGTTCGTCGAGGAAGGGGTTGAGCTCGACGATGTCGAGCGAGCACACCAGTCCGGAATCGTGCAGCAGCTCCATGATCAGATGCGCTTCCCGATAGGTCGCACCACCCGGCACCGTGGTGCCGACGCCCGGCGCCACCGACGGATCGAGGAAATCGACGTCGAACGAGACGTGCAGCACGCCGTTCTTCGCGCGCACGCGCTCGATCACGCGTCGCGTCAGCACGGCGACGCCGAACTCGTCGATCTGGCGCATGTCTGCTATCGAGACGTTGCGCTGCTTCAGCAGTTTGCGCTCCAGCGGATCGATCGAGCGCGCGCCGATCACGTCGAGCTGGTCGGGCGGGATGGTGGCGCGCGGCAGCCCACCCAGCAAATCGTCGAGCCCGTCCTCGCCGCACAGGAAAGCGGCCGACATGCCGTGCATGTTGCCGGTGATGGTGGTGGCCGGCGTGTTGTAGTCGGTATGGGCGTCGACCCACAGCGCGAACAGCGGCCGGTCTTTTTCCTGCCAGTAGCGCGCGACGCCGTTGACCGATCCCATCGACAGCGAATGGTCGCCGCCCATGAAGATCGGGATCGCGCCGGAATGCGCCAGCCAATAGGCGCGCTCCGACAGCGCGCGGGTCCAGGTCTTCACCTCGTCATAGAATCTGGTGTTGGCCGGCGCCTCGCCGTCGGCGACGACGGCCGGGATCGCTAGGTTGCCGTGATCGTCGACCTGGAAGCCCAGCTGCTCGAGCAGGCGCGCGATTCCTGCCGTGCGCAACGCGTCCGGTCCCATCAGCGGACCGGCCTGCGATGCGCCGATCTCGATGGGAACGCCGAGCAGCGCGATGCGCTGATGTTTTGACGTGTCAGACATGCGTCGTGGCCTCGCAGGGTGGGCAAAGCGAAGCGTGCCCACCAGTCCCAGCCGTGCTCCCGAGGGTGGGCCCGCTTCGCTTTGCCCACCCTCCGCCGCAAAACACTCTACGCCTTGAAATAGGCGATTTGCGTCGTGGTGGCGAGCAGGCGGCCGGAGGGCGACCACAATTCTCCGTGCTGATCGCCGTAGCTCTTGTGGAAAATCTTCGCGTCCGCCACCGCGAGCAGGCGGGTGGTATCCTCGGCGTCGAGGTCTTCCGTATCGGCGTGAAAGTAGGTCGTCAGCGACACCGTGCCGAACGGAACCAGCTCATGCCGCGCATGGAACACACGGCCAAAGAACGCGTCCGACATCGACATCAGCGACAGCGCATCGACCTTGCGCGGCACGCGGTCGGCAATCCACATCTTCGAATAGGCGCTCGACGGCTCGTCCGGCGCGGCGGCTCCGAGCTTCGGTTCGCCGTCAATGAAGCGGAAGTCGTACTGGTTCGCCCAGGTCATCTTCAGCTTGGGATGGGGCCTGAGTTGTTCGAACGGTTTTGCGCCGGGGAATTCGACGGGCTGGTGCGACCATGACGGCCGACGCTCGGCGAAAACGGCGGTCGCCAGCGTCGCGACCTCGCCGCGGCCTTGCGTCATCTCGACCGACCAGTGCTGGCTCGAGCGATTGGCTTTCACCAGGCGGACATCGAGATCGAACGCGCCCTCGGCGATCGGCGCGCAGTAGTTCACCGTCAGCGCCAGCGGATCCCCGGCGCGCTGCGGATGCTGCATCAGCGCGCGCAGGATCGTCGCGGCGGTGCAGCCGCCGAACGGGCCGACGAACGCCCAGTAATCCGGGCTGGTCCGCCCCTGCCAGCGGCTGTCGCCGGCGGTGACGGCGGTGGCTTCGTCGAACAAATGCGGGGTCTTGGTGAGCATCAAATCCTCGAATGCAAAGTCTGTCCGTCGTCATTGCGAGGAGCGAAGCGACGAAGCAATCCATGGCTCCGCATATGTGGAATGATGGATTGCTTCGCGGAGCTTGTCATCCGGCGGCGCTTTGCGCCGACCGGGTGGCTCGCAATGACGGCGGACGGCCGTCAGCAATATCGCGGGCTATGTTTCGGATTTCAATGACGTCTGAGGTCATGGATTTCCGCGCGCCGGGATTCCCGCTGGTTACCCCTTGGCCTCGCGCCGGGCGCCAATCAGTGGTGGGGCGCTCGGATGCACCGGGACGTGCCAGATCTCCTCGGCATATTCGCGGATGGTGCGGTCGGAGGAGAACCACGCCATCCGCGCGACGTTGAGGATGCTCGCGCGGGTCCAGGCCGGGGGAATCTGCCAGCGCGCGTCGATGCCGCGCTGCGCGTCGTAGTAGGAATCGAAATCGGCCGAGACCATGTAGTGGTCGAGATAGCGCAGCGCGTGGCCGATCGAGGCGAAGCGGGCCGGATCGCCGGGCGAGAATTCGCCGCTCTCGATGGCGCGGATCGCGCGCTCCAGCCGCGGCGACCTGCGGATGATGTCGCTGGCGTCCAGGCCCTGCTTGCGGCGGACCATGACGTCGCCGGCCTCGAGGCCGAAGATCGCGATGTTCTCCGCCCCGACCGCGTCGCGGATCTCGATATTGGCGCCGTCCAGCGTGCCGACGGTCAACGCGCCGTTGAGCGCGAGCTTCATGTTGCCGGTGCCGGATGCCTCCATGCCGGCGGTCGAGATCTGCTCGGAGAGATCGGCGGCCGGGATGATCACCTCGGCGAGGCTGACATTGTAGTCGGCGAGGAAGGCGACTTTCAGTCTGCCATTGAGCGAGGCGTCGTTGTTGACGACCTCGGCAACGTCATTGATCAGCTTGATGATCAGCTTGGCGTAACGGTAGCTCGCCGCCGCCTTGCCGGCGAAAATCTTGACCCGCGGCACCCAGTTTGCGTCAGGCTCGTCCTTCATCGCGTGGTAGAGCGCGATCGTCTCCAGGATATTGAGCAGCTGCCGCTTGTATTCATGGATGCGCTTGATCTGCACGTCGAACAGCGCCGACGGATCGAGCTTGATGTTGTTGCGCTCGCCGATCAGGCGCGACAGCGCCAGCTTGTTGTGGTGCTTGACGTCGCGGAAACGCTTCTGGAATTCGAGATCGCTGGAGTGGGTCTCGAGCCGTTCCAGCAGCGAGAAATCGTCCAGCACGGCATCGCCGCAGGCCTCGCGCAACAGCGCGGTGAGGCGGGGATTGGCCAGCATCAGCCAGCGGCGGAAGGTGATGCCGTTGGTCTTGTTGGTGATGCGGCCGGGATAGAGGTGATGGAGATCGTGGAACACGGTCTCCTTCATCAGATCGGAATGCATCGCCGAGACGCCGTTGATGCGGTGCGAGCCGACGAAGGCGAGCTGGCCCATCCGCACCCGGCGGCCGCTCCGCTCGTCGATCAGCGACACCGAAGCGCGATATTCGATGTCGCCGGGGCAGCGCTCCTCGGCGAGCGCAAGGTGGGCCACGTTGATCCGGTAGATGATCTCGAGATGCCGCGGCAGCAGCCGCTCGAACAGCTCCACCGGCCAGGTCTCCAGCGCCTCCGGCAGCAGCGTGTGATTGGTGTAGGACAGCGTCGCGACCGTGATCTTCCAGGCCTCGTCCCAGCGGAAATTGTGCAGGTCGACCAGGATGCGCATCAGCTCGGTGACGGCAAGGCTCGGATGGGTGTCGTTGAGCTGCACCGCGGCCTTCTGCGCAAGGTTGCGCAGGCCGCCGTCGGAGGAGAGATGCCGCTTGACGAGATCCTGCAGCGAGGCCGAGACGAAGAAATATTCCTGGCGCAGCCTGAGCTCGCGGCCCGCCGCGCTCTCGTCGTTCGGATAGAGGAATTTGCAGATCGCCTCCGCGCGCGCCTGCTCGGCATTGGCCGAGACATAGTCGCCGGTATTGAAGACGTCGAGCTTGAGCGGATCGGGCGCATGCGCCGACCACAGCCGAAGCGCGTTGACGTGCTGGCCACGCCAGCCGACGATCGGCGTGTCGTAGGCCATCGCCTCGACGGTTTCCGCCGGATGCCAGGTGGCGCGATCGCGGCCGCGGTCGTCGACATGCTCGACGGTGCCGCCGAAATGGATGTTATAAACCACCTCCGGCCGCTGGAATTCCCAGGGGTTGCCGAAGGCGAGCCATTCGTCGGGATATTCCTGCTGCCAGCCCTCCTTCATGATCTGGCGAAACAGGCCGAAATCGTAGCGGATGCCGTAGCCGATCGCCGGGATCGCCAGGGTCGCCATGCTCTCCATGAAGCAGGCGGCGAGACGCCCGAGGCCGCCATTGCCGAGCGCCGCATCCGGCTCGCATTTGCGCAGGTCCGACAGGTCGACGCCGAGATCGCCGAGCGCGGCCTCGAACACCGACAGCAGGCCCATATTGTTCAGCGCGTCGGTGAACAGACGACCGATCAGGAATTCGAGCGACAGGTAATAGACCCGCTTGGCGCCGGCGTCGTAGCTCTGCTTCTCGGCCGTCAGCCACTGATGCACGATGCGGTCGCGCAGCGCCAGCGCCGCCGCCTTGTACCAGTCGCGCCGCGTCGCCATCGTCGCATCCTTGCCGATCGCAAGCCGCAACTTGGTGAGGATCGCGCCCTTGATGTCGGTCAGCGCCAGTTCATCGACCGGCTGGTTCAACGCCGGTTGGTTTGTGAGTTCGTGCAACGCGCCCAATCCCTGCCGTTCAGATTTTTCCGGATCATGACGCGGTCACGCGCATCATGGTCCGATCCCCTTGTTGAGCCTGACGGGGAACACCGGTTTCGATGTTTCCGGATCGTGCTCGGAGGTAATGATACGCGCCTTGCACGGCAATCGAAACCCGTCTGAGTGACGACCGTGCACAACGCGCTGCCGTCATTTTATGCAAAGACCGGGCCGATTTGAGGGGCTTCGGGCGCGCTGTGACCGGTGTTATGATCGAGGCGGAAAGCCGTGACTTTGCGACGATTTAGCGGAGGAGGCGTCGATGAGATTGCTGATCGAGATCGCTGCCGCTGCACTGCTCGTGATCTGCATCACCGCAACCAGCGCCGCCGCTGCAGGCAGGCTGGGCCGCAGCGCCGATGGTCTGAGTTGCGGCTTCAGCGTCCCGCAGAACGCCACGCCGGCCGCCCGTTGCATCGCCATCAAGCGGCACTGCGGCGGCAAGTTCTACGCCAGCGCGTGCGGCGACAAATTGCTGTCGGCCGTGAACTGAGCCACCGGCTCGGCGGCGTGCAAAGCTCCAGCGCGCGCACGGCCCGCCGGGGCAAGTGGGCTGTTGGCCGGTTTCAATGCGGGAACACCGGAATGACACGGATTCCCAGAACTTAACGATTGCTTTAGGAGAGAGCTTGTCCGGCGTGGGGGCAGGGCGATTTCATTCCGAAGCAATTATTGACGCGGGCCGCTGACATCACTCAGCGGCCCAAATTGCTTTTGGGGGCCTGTTAGGGCCGCCAAATTTGTCGCCCCGGCGAAGGCCGGGGCCCATAACCACAGCCGTCAGATAAGATGGGACAGGTCGCCCCACTCCGGATTGTCTTGTTCGATCAAGCGAATTTTCCAATCACGCCGCCATTCCTTCAGAGCCTTTTCGCGCGCAATCGCTTCCAGCGGCGAGGCGTAGATCTCTACATAAACAAGTCGCGTGACGCCGTACTTCTTGACGAACTGCGAGCCACGTCCTGAGCGATGCAACGTTAGTCGATTGCCAAGGTCACTACAGACACCGATGTAGAGCGTTCCGTGTCTACGGCTTGCGAGAATGTAGACGTAGTAAGCAACGGGCGTGGTCATCACTGGCAACCGACGGTGCAGACGGTGAACGGCGGTGGTTATGGGTCCCGGCCTTCGCCGGGACGACATTCTCACAAACCATAAACCAACCAGAACGAATTAAGAACACTTTAGCAAGTCTTTGATATATCATTGTGATTCGGCGCGCCTGCCGACACAACATCTATGGTCTCCCGTTCCCGCGAGGGCTACATGTCCACCATCGCCTTTGATCAATTCGCGCTCACCCGGATTGCCGATTTCGCGCGCTCGCTGTCGCGGCTGCATCAGGCCTCGCGGCGGCAGCGGGTTGACGACGACCAGATCGACCGCGAGTTCAACGCGGTCTGCATGTCGATCTGGGGCTACACCACCGATGATTTCAGCGACGACCTGTTCTCGGTCGCGGACCACGCCTGGCTGGATGCGCTCGACGAGGCCCATGCGCGGATCTTCGCCGCCGAAGCGGGCTACGATCTGGTCGACGATCAGGGCATGCTGACCGACTGGTGGGGCTATTGCTGGATGATCCTGGCCGAGAAGCGCGGCCTGCTCACGCCGGAGAACCGGGCCGCCGCGCGCGCCGCGATCGAGGACAAATATCTGGCCGCGCCGAACGTGATCGGCGTGATCGTCAGCCGCTGATCAATTTGCCTCGGCCCGCTTGGCGGGCTTTGCCGTGGTGCTCTTCGGCACTGCCGAGGATGGGGCTGAAGGCCCAACATCGCGTCTTGTTTCCGGCAGCGGCGCGTCGCCGGCGATCTCGGCGGTGACCGGGGCGACCTTCATTTCGCCGAGCCGCGCGCGGATCTCGGAGGTCAGGCCGGGATAAGAGGCGACCGGCGTGAAGTCGAAGGCCTGGTCGTTGCCGACGCGGATGCCGGTGTAGGCGACGAGGCCGTCGGTGGTGGCGATCACGTCGCCGGCGCGCAGTGAGGTGTCGAGCGCGAGGTCGACCGGCGCGAGGCCCGCCGGATCGCGGCCGTTGCAGGTGCAGTCGGCGTGCAGTTCCTTGCGATAGGCGTAGGCGCTCTCGCTGTCGGCATAGCGCGCGCCGGTGCTGGACGATGCGCTGTCGATATTGCTGCCGTAATACACCTTGGTCGGGGTCGCCGGGCAGAACGCCTGGCACATCTGCACCGGCGTGGCATTGCCCCGCATGGTCAGCGGAAAATATTTGCCGTCGCAGCTGCGCACGCAGAACGCCGGGCCGGAGCCTGCAACACGCGCCACCGGCGCCGCCGGCCGCTCGGGCTGCTGGTTGTTGCCGAATGGATCGGCGAAGAAATTGGCTTGCGGCGGAGCCTGCCGGCTCTGCTGCTTCTGGGCGCCACCGAAGAAGAGATCGAACAGGCCTTCGGCCGAGACAGGGGCGGGCAGCACCACGCTGGAACCCGCAAGCGTCGCGGCAACAAGCATCACGCAGCGCCGCACGCGCCGATCACTCAACTCTGTACGCAACGCCAACTCCACCCGACGCAACACGCCGCGGCGACGAGATGCCCCGGCGGAGTAACCATAATGCGGGATGGTAAACGAGGGATTGATCGGTGGTTGGGGCGACGGAAGAAACGCGGATGGCGCGGTCGATACAATCTCGTCATGGCCGGGCTTGACCCGGCCATCCACGACGTCGATTCAGTGCGGTGAGAGATACGTGGATGCCCGGGTCAAGCCCGGGCATGACGACTGGGAAATGCGGCGAGCGGCTCAGCCCTTCAAAAACTCACCGGCCTTGTACAGCGCGCGGAACGTCAGCCCCGCCTCGGCAAACGTCTCGGTCGCGCCTTCCTCGCGGTCGACCATCGTGAACACCAGCGCGATCTCGCCGCCGGCTTCGCGCACCGCTTCCACCGCCTTCAGCGCCGAGCCGCCCGTGGTGGTGACGTCCTCGACGATCACGATGCGCTTGCCGGCGAGCGTTTCGCCCTTGGCGAGGCCCTCGACCGCGAGCCGCGCGCCGTGCTCCTTCGGCTTCTTGCGCACGAAGAAGGCCGCGATCGGATGGCCCTTCAGCCAGGACAGCTGCGCGATCGCGCCGGCGAGCGGCACGGCGCCCATCTCGAGCCCGCCGACGAAATCGAGCCTGTCGTCCTTCAGCGCCTCATAGGTGAGCTCGGCGAGCAGGGCGGCGCCCTCAGGGTCGAGCATCGTCGGCTTCAAATTGAAATAGAAGTCGCTCTTGCGCCCCGATGCCAAGGTGATCTCGCCGCGGCCGAACGAGCGCTTGCGGATGATTTCGGCGAGACGGGCGCGGGAGGCTGATTTGGACAAGGCTTCTTCCCTCGAGGGGTTGGCTGGGGGTTGCGCGGCGGGCGGCAATCTATCGGCGCTTTCCGGCACATTCCAGCGCGGAAATCGGCCCGTCAACAGCGCTCACGCCGCGATTTTGGCGGAGGCGCTTGCGGACAGCGCGGCTTGTGCGGCCGTTCCATTCCTCTTAAGCAAGCGCCAAACAGTTGGAGGGGAAGCGAAAATGACCATCGAGCTGCACACCTGGAACACGCCCAATGGCCGCAAGATTTCCGTGGCGCTGGAAGAAATGGGCCTGCCCTACAAGGTGATCCCGGTGAACATCTCAAAGGGCGAGCAGATGGCGCCCGGCTTCCTCGCCATCAGCCCGAACAACAAGATCCCGGCGATCGTCGATCCCGATGGCCCCGGCGGCAAGCCTGTCAGCATCTTCGAATCCGGCGCGATCCTGCTCTATCTCGGCGAGAAGACCGGCAAGTTCCTGCCGAAGCCGCTGGCGGAGCGGATTGCTGTCTACGAGTGGCTGATGTGGCAGATGGGTGGCTTCGGCCCGATGCCGGGCCAGGTGCATCATTTCATCGCACTGGAGAACGAGCAGGACCGCGCCTACGGCTTGAAGCGCTACATGGCTGAAACGCGGCGGCTCTACGGCGTGCTGGACCGCAGGCTCGACGGGCGCGCCTTCGTCGCCGGCGATCTCTCGGTGGCGGATTTCGCCATCCTCGGCTGGGCCTGGCGCCACCCGCGCCACAAGGTCGAGCTATCCGACTTCCCCAACGTCAAGCGCTGGTACGACGCGCTGATGGCGCGGCCCGGCACGAAACGGGGCATGGAAGCGAAGCTGGATTGATGGGCTGTGTCATTGCCGGGCTTGACCCGGCAATCCATCCTCTTCGCGAAAGGCTTTGTCTGTCTGCTCACGCAGACGATGGATACGCGGGTCAAGCCCGCGCATGACGAGTTGGGCTCACGCCCTCCGCGCCTCCAGCGCCATCTTCATAGCGAGCCCCGCCAGCACCGTGCCCATCAGCCAGCGCTGCACCAAAAGCCAGGTCGGGCGCGTGCCGAGGAACACCGCGATCGAGCCGGCGGCGAGCGCGATCGTCGCATTGACGCTGACGCTGATCACGATCTGGATCGAGCCGAGCATCACCGACTGCGCCAGCACGCTGCCGCCGACGGGATCGATGAACTGCGGCAGCAACGCCAGATAGAGCATCGCGATCTTCGGATTCAATAGGTTGGTGACGAAGCCCATCGCGAACAGTTTGTGCGGGCCATCGACCTGAAGCTGCTTGACCTGGAACGGCGAGCGGCCGCCGGGCCTCACGGCCTGCCACGCCAGCCACAGCAGATAGGCCGCGCCGGCGAAGCGCAGCGCGTCATAGGCGTAGGGGATCGCGAACAAGAGCGCTGTGATGCCGAACGCCGCGCATAGCATGTAGAACACGAAGCCGAGCGCCACGCCGCCGAGCGACACGATGCCGGCCGCCGGCCCTTGCGTGATCGAGCGCGAGATCAAATAGATCATGTTCGGCCCCGGCGTCAGCACCATGCCGAGCGAGACGAACGCAAAGCCGAGCAAAGCGGATGTGTGGGGCATGAGAAGACTCGCGAGGGGATGCGCGCATGTTTAGCGCGCGGTGTGGTGCGAGGCCACGTTTGAATTGCTCTCGGAGCAATGTCGCCGAAACGCCGGTGCGAGGATTTGGAAACGACTAATTGCACACTGCAAGTAAGGTGAGCACATCGGTCAGGCTCCCTCTCCCCTTGCGGGAGAGGGTGGGGAGAGGGGTAGCCGCGGGCGCGATGATTGAGGCGAACGTTTGTCTCGCAAGATCGCTCGCGTCGTTCACGCGCGATCGAGAGACCACCCGTGTGGCACCCCTCTCCCCAACCCTCCCCCGCAAGGGGGGAGGGAGCCCGTCTGCAGGTGCTCACCTTACCTGGAGCGGAGCCGCATGCGCGGCTTCGCTAGTGCGCCTCGTCCCAATTGGTCGCCGCTCGCGCGTCGACCTGGAGCGGCAGCGACAGCAGCACCGCCGGGAATGGCGCGTCCTGCATCACCTTCTGCACCACGGGCAGCGTCGCGGCGACCTCGTCGTCCGGCACCTCGAAGATCAGTTCGTCATGCACCTGCAGCAGCATCTGCGCCGACAGCTTCTTCTCGGCCAGCGCGCCCTCGACCCGGATCATGGCGCGGCGGATGATGTCGGCGGCGGTGCCCTGCAGGCGGGCGTTGATCGCGGCGCGCTCGTTGAAGGCGCGCACCGAGGCATTGGAGGCCTTGATGTCGGGATAATACATCTTGCGGCCGAACAGCGTCGTGACGTAGCCGTTCCTGCGGCAAGCATCCTTGGTCTCGTCCATATAGGCGCGGATGCCGGGGAAGCGCTCGAAGTATTTCTTGATGTAGGCCGAGGCTTCCTCGCGGGCGATACTGAGCTGGTTGGCGAGGCCGAACGCCGAGATGCCGTAGATGATGCCGAAATTGATCGCCTTGGCGCGGCGGCGCACTTCGCTCGGCATGTCCTTGATCGGCACGCCGAACATCTCCGACGCGGTCATCGCGTGAATGTCGAGCCCGTCGCGGAACGCCTGCCGCAGCACCGGCACGTCGGCGATCTCGGCGAGCAGCCGCAATTCAATTTGAGAGTAGTCAGCCGACACCAGCTTGTGGCCCGGTGTCGCGATGAAGGCGCGGCGGATTTTGCGACCGTCCTCGGTACGAACGGGGATGTTCTGCAGGTTCGGCTCGTTCGACGACAGCCGGCCGGTCGTCGTCGCGGCCAGCGCGTAGGTGGTGTGCACGCGATGGGTCTGCGGGTTGACGTAGTTCGGCAGCGCGTCGGTGTAGGTCGATTTCAGCTTCGAGACCTGGCGCCACTCCAGGATCTTCTTGGGGAATTCGTGGCCCTGCTCGGCGAGATCGTCGAGCACCTGCGCGGTGGTCGACCACGCGCCGGTCTTGGTCTTGGTGCCGCCGGACAATCCCATCTTGCCGAAGATGATGTCGCCGATCTGCTTGGGGCTGCCGACATTGACCGGCTCGCCGGCGATCTCCTGGATCTCGGCCTCGACGCGCGCGGCGGTCTGGGCGAAATCCCCTGATAGCCGCGACAGCACCTGGCGGTCGATCGAGATGCCGCGGCGTTCCATCCGCGCCAGCACCGCGACCAGCGGCCGCTCCAGCGTCTCGTAGACCGTCGTCATCCGCTCGGCGACGAGGCGCGGCTTCAGCACGCGCCACAGCCGCAGGATCACGTCGGCGCTTTCGGCAGCGTATTCGGTGGCCTTGTCGATCGTGACCTGATCGAAGGTCAGCTTGCCCTTGCCGCTGCCGACCAGGCCGCCGTAATTGACCACCGCATGGCCGAACCAGCGCTCGGCCAGCGCCTCCGGCGCATGCGAGCCGCGGCCGGCATCGAGCGCATAGGACATCAATTGGGCGTCGTCGGTGTTGCGCAAGGTGATGCCGTGCTGCGCCAGCATCACCTCGGTGAACTTGACGTTGCAGCCGACCTTCTGGATGCCGGCGGATTCCAGCACCGGCTTCAGTGCGGTAAGCGCCTCGGCGGCGTTGAGCTGGCCCGGCGCGAGGCCGGCGTCGAACAGGCCGGCGCCGCCGCCGGGCTGCCGGTGGCCGAGCGGCACATAGCAGGCCTCGTTCGGCGCCACCGCCAGCGCCAGCCCCGAGAGCTCGGCCTGCATCGGGTCGATCGAGTCGGACATCGCCTCGATCGCGACATAGCCGGTGTCCTGCACGCGCGCGACGAAGGTCTTCAGCTGATCGAGGCTGCCGATCGTCTGGTAGGCCTTGCGATCGAAGCCGATGTGCTTGATCGCCTCGCCGCTGCTCTCCGCCAGCGCGGCCGGCGTGCCCTTCAGGCTCGAATTCTTGTCGTCGCGGGCGCCGCTCGGCTTGGCGCGTTCCCTGGCTGGCGCCGCCGCGGCAGCTGACGCGTCGCCGGGCGCCGGCGTCACGTCCGACGGCGGCAGCGGCGAGAACACGCTGGCGCCGCTCTTGTTGCCGGGATCGGCCTCGACATTGGCCGGATCGATCTGCGCGAAGTCGGCGACGCGGCGGGTCAGGGTGGAGAACTCCATCGCCTTGAGGAAGGCGACCAGCTTGCGCGAGTCAGGCTCGTGCACGGCGAGATCATCGAGCGGCACGTCGAGCTCGACCTTGTCGTCGAGCAGCACCAGTTGCCGCGAGATCCGCGCCTTCTCGGCATTCTCCAGCAGCGCCTCGCGCCGCTTCGGCTGCTTGATCTCGGTGGCGCGGAACAAGAGCTGCTCGAGATCGCCATATTCGATGATCAGCTGCGCGGCGGTCTTGATGCCGATGCCGGGCACGCCGGGCACGTTGTCGGTGGAGTCGCCGGCCAGCGCCTGCACTTCGACGACTTTCTCCGGCGGCACGCCGAACTTCTCGATCACCTCGTCGCGGCCGATGCGGCGGTCCTTCATGGTGTCGAACATCACCACCTTGTCGGTGACGAGCTGCATCAGATCCTTGTCCGATGACACGATCGTCGTGGTCGCGCCGCGCTCGCTGGCGAGCCGGGCATAGGTCGCGATCAGGTCGTCGGCCTCGAAGCCGACCTGCTCGAGGCAGGGCAACTCGAAGGCGCGCACCGCCTCGCGGATCAGCGCGAATTGCGGGATCAGATCGTCCGGCGCCGGCGGCCGGTGCGCCTTGTAGTCGGGATAGAGTTTGTTGCGGAAGGTGATCTCCGACTTGTCGAAGATGATCGCCAGATGCGTCGGCCGGTTGTCCTCGGGCATCTCGCGCAGCAGCTTCCACAGCATGTTGCAGAAGCCGAGCACGGCGTTGACCTGCAGCCCGTCCGATTTGCGGTTCAGCGGCGGCAGCGCGTGATAGGCGCGGAAGATGTAGCCCGAGCCATCGACCAGGAAGATGTGGTCGCCCTTCGCGGCCGCCTTGGCGGCAACGGGCTTTGGCGCGTCGGTCTCCGCGGCTTTGGAAGCGGATTTGGCGGGGGCTTGGGGGGCTGTCTTCGGCATGGCGGAAACTTAGGGATTTCTGCGCGAATTGACAGCCTTGACGACATGGATTCCGTGCGTGCCGCACAGCTATCCGTCGTCCCGGCGAAGGCCGGGACCCATACGCCGCGGCGGTTGTAATGGGCGAGCGGCGCGACGATCTTCCAACAACCACCCGTCGTGGTTATGGGTCCCGGCTTTCGCCGGGACGACATTAGGCCTTGTCGCCGGTCGGCGAGAACAGATAGCCGCCGCCTCTGATGGTGCGGATCACCGACGGCTTGGTCGGATCGAACTCGATCTTGCGGCGGATGCGCATGATGCGCAGGTCGACGGCGCGGTCGAAGGCTTCGGCGTCGCGGGCATTGGCGAGTTCCAGCAGCCGCTCGCGCGACAGCACGCGCTTGGGGTTGGCCGCGAACACCTTGAGCAGGCCGAATTCGGAGGCGGTCAGCGGGTGCTCGTTGCCTTCGTCGTCGCGCAGCGCCTGGGCCTCCAGATCGAGCCATTTGGTGCCGAACCGCACCAATTGTTCCTTGTCGGCCTTGGCCGCGGCCGGTTCCGGTGCGGCGGGCTTGGCCGGCCCGCTCCGCCGCAGCACCGAGCGGATGCGGGCCATCAGCTCGCGCAGCTCGCAGGGCTTCGCCACATAGTCGTCGGCGCCGAGCTCGAGCCCGACCACGCGGTCGATCGGGCTGGCAGTAGCTGTCAGCATGATGACGGGGACGTTGATCTTGCTCTTGAGGTCGCGGATGATCGACAGCCCGTCTTCCTCGGGCATGTTGAGGTCGAGCACCACGAGGTCGGGCACGCTGGTCTCGATCTCCTTGCGCAGGCTCTTGCCGCCGTCGCACAGGGTGACCCCAAAACCGTGCATCTTGAGGTAATCGCCGACCATCTCCCGGGCCGGCGCCTCGTCGTCGACGATGAAGATATGCGGTGTCTGGCTCATGCGTGCTCTGTCGCCGGCAGTGTAACCGTAAAGGTCGAGCCCTGTCCGGGGCCGGGGCTCTGCGCGGTCACATGGCCGCCATGCATGTCGATGATGCGCTTGACGATCGAAAGCCCGAGGCCGGTCGAGCTCTCGCCCGCGGTCGGCTTGGCCGACAGCCGCTGGAACCGGCCGAACAGCCGCCCGAGGTCCTCCGGGCTGAGGCCGGGGCCCTGGTCGGCGATCCGGATCACGGTGTTGTCGCCCTCATGGCGGACGCTGACCGTGATCTTGCCGCCGATCGGCGAATATTTGATGGCGTTGCTGACGAGGTTGTCGATCGCCTCGCGGATCCGGTCGGCATCGCACATCGTGACGAAGTGATCCGGCCCGGACACCGAGATGCTCTGCTGCTTGTTGACCGCCGACGGCAAATTGGCCTCGGTCACCTCGTTGACCAGCCCGGCGACATCGACCGGCTCGCGGCGGATGGTGATGTCGAAGGCGTCGGCCATCGCATCCGAGATCAGATGATCGACCATCGAGGTCAATCGTTTGGTGGCGTCCCTGATGTGCTCGACCTGCGCGGTGACGTTTTCCTTGGGCGAGCCGGCGCCGATCAATTCGGTCAGCATCTCGGTGCGGCCGAGGATCACGCCGAGCGGGTTCTTCAGATCGTGGGCGACGGTGCCCAAAATCTCGTTCTTGAAGCCGTTGGCGCGCTGCAGCCGCAGCCACTGCGCCGACAGCCGCCGGTTGGCCTGCATCAGCGCACGGGTACGCTGCGCGACGCGGTCCTCGAGCTGGCTGTTGGCCTCGTGCAGCTGCTGGTACAGGATCACGTTGTCGAACGCGATCGACAGCCGGCTGGAGAAGATCTCGACCAGCGCGCGGTCGGTGTCGGAGAGCTGGCGCTCGGCCTGCAGCAGTACCACCACTTCGCGGCCAGACCCGGTGCGCGAATAGAGCACGCTGCGATGGTCGGCGAATTCGTTCTTGCGGCGATGGAAGGCTTCCTCGACCATCGAGCGCAGGTCCGGATCGAGCGCCTTCGAGGAGGTGGTGCCGATGAAGCGGCTGTAGCAGCCCGAGCAGGCCAGCACCGAGAAGTCGGCCGCCGCGGCATTGCCGTCGTCGCGCAGCACGAGGATGCCGGCGCAGTCGACGTTGAGCAGCGAGGCGAGCTGGGTCAGCACGCCCTCGGCGAGCCGCTGCATCGACTTGAAGTCGTACAGCGTGGAGGCGGCGTCGATGATGATCTCGAGCCCGCGCCTGGTCTGCACCATGCGTTCGAGCTGCTGGTAGCTGCGCAGCGCCGCGGTCAGCGAGGTGAACAGCTTGTCGGCGGTGAGCTCGGTCTTCGCCTTGTAGTCGTTGATGTCGTACTGCACGATGACGCGCCGCTCCGGCGCCTGGCCGGGCTGGCCGGTGCGCAGGATGATGCGGACGGTCTCGTTCTTGATCTCGTTGCGGATGTATTCGACGAGCTCGAGACCGGCGACGTCGGTCTCCATGATGACGTCGAGCAGCACGGCGGCGATATCGGGATTGTCCCGCATCAGCGTGCGGCCTTCGGCCGCGGAATAGGCCGAGAGGATCTCCAGCGTCGCGCCGTTCAGATTATAGTCGCTCAGCGCGAAGCGGGTGCCCTCATGCACGGCGTGATCGTCGTCGATGACGGCGATCTTCCATTTCCGGACCGGCGAGTCCTCCGGGGGGCTCTCGGTGTCGTCGATCAGTTGGAGGACATCGTCCTGTTCGGCCATTGACTGGTTCCGTCGGCTGCTGCGTCAGTGATCTTGGGCTGGTCCGTCGGCTGCCCTTTGGCGATCCTGGGCATGATAATGCGAAAAGTGGTGCCTTGTCCTACCCTTGACTCCAGCATCATGCGGCCGCCGAGCTGCTGGGTGACCAGGTTGTAGACGATATGGAGGCCGAGGCCGGTGCCGCCTTCGTTGCGGCGCGTCGTGAAGAACGGGTCGAACGCCTGCCGCTGCACGTCCGGCGTCATGCCGGCGCCGTCGTCGGCGAAGATGATCTCGACATCGTCGGCGCCGCGCCCGCGCGCCGAGATCGTGATCGTGCCGGTGCGGCCATCGGCGAAGGCATGATTGACGGCGTTGAGGAAAAGATTGGTTAAGATCTGGCCGTAGGCGCCGGGATAGCCGTCGATCAGGAGGCCCTCGGGCACGTCGACCATCAGCGTGATGACGGCCTTCTTCAACACCGGCCGCAGGCTCGCCACGATCTGGTCGGTCGATTCGCTCAGGCCGAACTGGCGCCGCTCGGCGTGCGACCGGTCGACCGCGACCTGCTTGAAGGACTGGATCAGCTCGCCGGCGCGTTGCAAATTGGCGACCAGTTGCTGCGCCGCATCGCGCGAGCTGCGGACGAATTCGTCGAGCCTGGAGCGGCGCAATGGCTCGGTCTTCAGGTCGCTCTCGAATATCTCGGCGCGCCGGGCGAAGCTCGAGGCGACCGTCAGGCTGATGCCGATCGGGTTGTTGACCTCGTGCGCGACGCCGGCGACCAGGCCGCCCAGCGCGGCAAGCCGCTCGGCGTCGATCAGGTTCTGCTGCGCGGCGTTGAGCTCCAGCAGCGCGGTCTCGGCCTTCTCCTTGGCGGTGCGCAGCTCGTCCTCGGTCTTGTCCTTGGCGATGGCGTTCTCGCGGAACACCTCGACCGCGCGGGCCATCGCGCCGATCTCGTCCTTGGCGGAAGTGCCTTGCACCGGACGGTCGTAATCGCCCGAGGTGATGGCGCGCATCGACGCCATGATCTGCGCCAGCGGCAGCCGGATCGACAGCGCGATCATCACGCCGGCGGACAGGATGATGCCGAGGAAGAGCACCGCGATCAGCATCACCCGGCGCGTAATCGAGTACAAGGTGCGGTCGAACCGCTCCTGCGCCTTCTGCTCGCGTTGGCGCATCTTGACCGAGAGGCCGTCGATCGCGCCGATCGCGTCGGCCTGGCTGGCGTCGATCGAGTTGCGCAACAAATCGGTGCGGCTCGTGAGCTGTTCGCTGAGCCTGGCGAGCCCGTCGCGCAGCTCCGCGGTCTTGACCTTGAGCCGCGCCAGCCCCATGCGCTGCAGGTCATTCTCCGCCAGATCGGTCATGACGGGGATCGTGTTCTCGATCGTATCGATATTGCGGCGAGCCTCGTCGGCGGACGTCGAGGAGAGCGAGAGATAATAGGTGTTGGCGGCGACCAGGAGCGAGGTGAACGCTTCGCGGGACTTGCCCAGCGCCGGCCAGATCAGCGCGTCGCGATGGCCGGTCGCGCCCTCGATGATCGAATAGAGACCGGCCATGTCCCGGGTCGGCGCCAGAACCTGATCGTCATAGGTCTTGGTGATCTTGGTCTGCAGGCCGCGCAATTCGCCGAAGCCGTCGAGGAAGCGGCTGGTGGCGCGTTCGAGCTCCTCCACCGAGCCGGAGAGCATCGGATCGGTGGAGGCGCGGTTGGTCAGCGTTCCCAGCACCGCCTCGCGCAGCAGCAGGATCTCCGCGAACAGATCCGGGCTCGGCTGGTTGATATAGCGGTGGATCAGGTTCTGCAGCCGCGAGGTCTCGCTTTCGAGCCTGGCCAGGATCTTGTCGGATTCGCGGACCTGGCGGACATCCTCCCAGGCCGAGCCGAGCCCCTTGGAGCCGTTCCAGATCAAGACCGCGAGCACGATCACGACGGCGGAGTTGAGCAGCGCGATCGACAGGATGCGCCAGCGGATCGGGACCGCGCGCAGCAACTGGACGATGCGGAAGCGGCCCTGCTGGCCGAAGCCCGGCAGCCGTCCCGTGGTCCTGTCCTGTCGGGGCGCGGCCAAGATCTGACTACTCCACGTTGCGGATGCGGTCGATCAGCGCCGCGATCGCGGGATCGCGCTGCGCCTTGGCGTAGATGCCGGCCATCGCCGCCTCGAACGGCTTGCGATCGATGTCGCTGATGATCTTGACGCCTGCCTCCTCCGCCTGCTTGCGCGACTGCGCCTCGAGCTCATGCCATTTCGCCCGCATATAGACGCTGGAGCGCTGCGCCGCATCGCGGAAGATCGCCTGGTCCTCCGCCGACAGACTGGACCACGCCTTGAGCGACATCACCAGCACTTCCGGGCTCATGGTATGCTGGGTCAGCGTGTAGTAGCCGGCATGTTTGTAGTGGCCGGTGGTGACGAAGGACGGCCAGTTGTTCTCGGCGCCGTCGATCAGCCTGGTCGCAAGCCCGGTCAGCACCTGGCCGTAGGGCAATTCGACCGGCTCGGCGCCGAGCGCACGAATCATGTCTGACATTTGCTCCGATTGCTGGACGCGTATCCGCATGCCCTTGAGGTCGTCGAGCGACCGTACCGGGCGGACGCTGTTGTAGATCGAGCGGGCGCCGGAATCGTAGAAGGTCAACCCGACGAAGCCATAGGGCTCGAAGCTGTTCAGGATCTCGGAGCCGATCGGCCCGTCGAGCACTTTTTGCAGGTGCTCGAGCGACCGAAACAGGAACGGCATCGCCAGCACGTTCACGGCGGGCACCATGGTGCCGATCAGCGCCACATTGGTGCGGTTGAGGTCGATGGCGCCGGCCCGGGTCTGTTCCAGGGTTTCCTTTTCCTCGCCGAGCTGGCGGGAGTGGAAGACCACGATCCGGTGCCGGCCGCCGGTGCGCTCGGCGATCAGGCGGCCCATGTAGTTGAGCGCCTGGACGGTGGGATAGTCCTCATTCTGGGTGTCGGCGGTGCGGAATTCGCGCGCAAAGGCCGTCGCCGAAACCGCCGTACACAACAGCGCGACGACAAACATCATGGTCCGCGAAAGGACGGCGCGGCGGTACACGGGCAACAATTCCCCTTGTGATTTGGGTCTTGGGCGGGACGAAAAGGTTCAACACATTTTTAGCAGAACCGCGCTGCTTCGCCCATCGGCCAATCGTTAAATCCGCCTGCAACCGGCGGTGTCGATTGCAACCGTGACGGTTGCGCACTATGACGGCGTGTTGCCAAGCGGAGGCGCCGTGAAGCTCGGTTTGAAACTCCTTCTGAAATTCCTGCCGCTCGCAGCCGCAGCGGCCGTTCTGCTCGCATCGCCCGCGCGCGCCGCGACCGAGATCATGTGGTGGCATGCGATGTCGGGCGAGCTCGGCAAGCAGGTCGAGAAGCTCGCCGCCGATTTCAACGCCTCGCAGTCCGAATACCGGATCGTGCCCTCGTACAAGGGCAACTATACCGAGACCGTCACCTCGGCGATCTTCGCCTTCCGCTCGCGCAGCCAGCCGGCGATCGTGCAGGTCAACGAGATCGCCACCGCGACCATGATGGCGGCGCGCGGCGCCATCTATCCGGTGTATGAATTGATGCGCGACCAGTCGGAGGCGTTCACGCCCTCGGCCTATCTGCCGGCGGTCGCCGGCTATTACGCCGATCTCGACGGCAACATGCTGTCGTTTCCGTTCAACGCCTCGACGCCGATCCTCTACTACAACAAGGACATGTTCCGCTCGGCCGGGCTCGATCCGGAGGTCGCGCCGAAGACCTGGCCCGACGTCGGCGCGGCGGCGAAGCGGCTGCGCTCGGCGGGCATGATGTGCGGGGTGACCACGTCGTGGCCGTCCTGGATCAATGTCGAGAATTTTTCCGCCTTCCACAATCTGCCGCTCGCGACCAAGGCCAACGGTTTCGGCGGGCTCGACGCACAATTGATCTTCAACAATCCGATCGTGGTGCGCCACATCGCGCAGCTCGCGGACTGGCAGTCGACCAAGATCTTCGACTACAGCGGGCGCGGGCAGGCGGCCGAGCCGCGCTTCCAGAAGGGCGAATGCGGCATCTTCATCGGCTCGTCCGGCACCCGCGCCGACATCAAGGCCAATTCGAAGTTCGAGGTCGGCTACGGCATGATGCCGTATGATCCCGACGTGCAGGGCGCGCCGCAGAACTCGATCATCGGCGGCGCCACGCTGTGGGTGCTGCGCGACCGGCCGCGCGCCGAATATGCCGGCGTGGCGAAGTTCTTCGCCTATCTGTCGCGGCCCGAGGTGCAGGCCAGCTGGCATCAGAACACCGGCTATCTGCCGATCACCCGCGCCGCGTTCGATCTTTCGCGCACGCAGGGCTTCTACGACCGCAATCCCGGCGCGTCGATTTCGATCGAGGAGGTGACGCTGAAGCCGCCGACCGACAATTCGAAGGGCATCCGGCTCGGCTCCTTCGTCCTGGTCCGCGACGTCATCGAGGAGGAGCTCGAGCAGGTGTTTTCCGGCAAGCGTTCCGCGCAAGCCGCGATGGATAACGCAGTCGAGCGCGGCAACAAGCTGTTGCGCCAGTTCGAGCGCGCCAACCCGGACCGGTGAGCGTGGCGCACTCAGCCGTCGTCCTGGCGAAAGCCAGGACCCATTACCCCGGCCGCTCATTGTCGCACGAGACCGGGGCCACGATCCCGCTTACAACTAAATTCGGTGGTAATGGGTCCTGGCTTTCGCCAGGACGACAGCGTGGGGAGGCCGCGCCGATGCATCTTCCATCCATCACCGACTACGACAGCTATCGCGCCTGGCGCGGCGACACCTCGCGCTTCCTTCCGATCGTGCGCGAGATCGCCGAAAGCCACGGGCTCGCCTGCATCACGCCACATGTATTCTCGACCGGCACCAATCTCGTCGTTGGCCTCGACGACGGCCTGATCCTGAAACTCTTTCCGCCGTTTCTGCGTCCGCAATTCGTCTCCGAGCATGCCGCGCTCCAGCAGCTGCGCGGCCAGCTCGGCATTCCGATTCCCGATCTCGCAGCAGTCGGCGAGCGTGATGGCTGGCCCTATCTCATCATTACCCGGCTCGAAGGCGTCGTGGGTTCGCAGGTGTGGCCGCAGCTTGCGGCAGCCGAGCGGGAGCGCGTGCTGGGCGAGGTCGGTGCCGTGATTGCGGAAGTGCAGCGCGTGCCGCCGGGTCCGCTGCTGGCGATCGAGCCGCGCTGGGATGTCTTTCTGCGCGGGCAGATCGCGCAGTGCCGCGCCCGCCACGAACGGCTGGGGCTGCCGCAAAAATTCCTCGCCGGGCTCGACGATCTCTTGCGCGACGCTGAGGCACTGCTTCCGATCGACGCATCGCGCGTGATCCTCGTCGGCGAATACATCCCGGAAAACTTCCTGTTGGCGCGCCGCGGCGACGGTTGGCATGTCGCCGGCCTGTTCGACTTCGGCGACGTGCAGGCCGGATGGCGCGAATACGACCTGCTCGGCCCCAGCGCCTTCATGGCGGCCGGCCAGCCGCGGCTGGTGCGCAGCCTGTTCGATGGCTTCGGCATTCCACCCAGCGAGGTGACGTTTGCGCTGAAGCGGCGGCTGATGGCGCTGATGCTGCTGCATCGGGCCAGCGATCCGCTCCGCCACATCTGCATCCCGGGCTGGCCGGACCAGGTCGATGATCTCGTCGAGCTGCAGGAGCTGATCTGGCCGGTCTAGTTTTTTGGACCGTTATCAGCCGCGCATCAAAAGCAAGCAGCAGGGTCGTGCTGCTCTCATATTGAGCAGAAAGTCCGTCTTTGTATGCAATTCGACGCTGCCAGACCGCAATACCGATCCGGATTTTGTCCTGAGATTCCAGCGCGCTAACGCGAAATAAGCCTTCGTTAAGGATTGGCACGAACCTTGCGATCCCAGTTCCAGAGGCCGTTTTTCCCAAAAGGCATTTGGAGCATCACATGAAGCGTCGCGATTTCCTCAAATCGGCATCCGGACTGGCGGCGGGCGCGCTCGTGCCGACGGCGCCCGCGATCTGGTCGCCGGCCAAGGCCGACGCGCGGTCCGAGACGCTGCTGATCGTCTCCGAGGGCGGCCCCAACAATCTCGATATCCACGGCGTCGGCACCAACGTGCCCGGCTACGAGGTGTCGTGGAATTGCTACGACCGGTTGATCAGCCACGAGATGAAGAGCGGCCCGGGCGGCGTGCCCTATTACGACCGTGACAAGTTCAAGGGCGAACTCGCCGAGGACATGAGCATCGGCGACATGTCGGTCACCTTCAAGCTGCGGAAGAACGCCAAATTTCACGACGGCACGCCCGTGACGGCGAAGGACGTCAAATGGTCGCTGGATCGTGCGGTGAGCGTCGGCGGCTTCCCGACTTTCCAGATGAGTGCGGGATCGCTGACCAAGCCCGAGCAGTTCGTGGTCGTGGACGACAACACGGTGCGGGTCGACTTCCTGAAGAAGGACAAGCTCACCATCCCCGACCTCGCGGTCATCGTGCCCTGCGTCGTCAATTCCGAGCTGGTGAAGAAGAACGCCAGCGAAAAGGATCCCTGGGGCCTCGAATTTACAAAACAGCAGACCGCGGGCTCCGGCGCCTACAAGGTCACGAAATGGACCGCCGGCACCGAAGTCATCATGGAGCGCAACGACGCCTGGGTCGGCGGTCCCTTGCCGAAGATCAAGCGTGTGATCTGGCGCATGGTGCCGCAGGCCGGCAACCGCCGCGCGCTGCTGGAGCGCGGCGATGCCGACATCTCCTACGAACTGCCGAACAAGGACTTCCAGGAGATGAAGGCGGAGGCCAAGCTCAACGTGGTCTCGCTGCCGTTCTCCAACGGCATCCAGTATATCGGCATGAACGTCACCAGGCCGCCGTTCGATAACCTCAAGGTGCGGCAGGCGGTGGCCTATGCGCTGCCCTATCAGAAGATCATGGACGCCGTGATGTTCGGGCTGGCGAACCCGATGTTCGGCGCGCCGGCCGACAAGCCGACCGAGGTGGCCTGGCCGCAGCCGCATAAATACGCGACCGACATGGCGAAGGCGAAGGCGTTGATGGCGGAAGCGGCGCCGAACGGCTTCGAGACCACGCTGTCATTCGATTTGAACTTCGCGCAGGTCAACGAGCCGCTCTGCGTGCTGGTGCAGGAGAGCCTCGCCCAGATCGGCATCAAGACCACGATCAACAAGGTGCCCGGCGCCAATTGGCGCACCGAGCTGACCAAGAAGGAAATGCCGCTGTTCACCAACGTGTTCTCGGGCTGGCTCGATTACCCAGAGTACTTCTTCTACTGGTGCTATCACGGCAACAATTCGATCTTCAACACCATGAGCTACAAGTCGCCGGAGATGGACAAGCTCATCGACGGCGCGCGTGCGGCCGCCGCGACCGGCGACAACGCAACCTACGATTCGAACGTGAAGGGCTTCGTCGACCTCGCCTTCACCGACATCCCCCGCATCCCGCTCTACCAGCCCTTCGTCAACGTCGCGATGCAGAAGAACATTTCGGGCTACCAATACTGGTTCCACCGCCGGCTCGACTACCGCTCGCTGGCGAAGGGGTGAGGCGATGGTCCACGACACATCGCCGTGCGCAAGTGAGGTGAGCACTCTCGTCAGGCTCCCTCCCCCCTTGCGGGGGAGGGCGGGGAGAGGGGTGAGCCGCATACGCAGAACGAAGACGTCGAGCACAACGGTGCTGAGCTATTTCGCCGCATCCCGAACAACCTCTCGCAGAATCCGATTCCATCTCGCAGCGGAGCAAGCGGCACCCCTCTCCCCAACCTCAAGAGCGAGCTTCGCTCGCCTCGGACCCCGCGAGGGGGGAGGGAGCCCTGCCACTGCCGTTGTAGCTCTTCACTATGCTGCGGGGGAGCACCCATGCTGTCCCTGATCGGCAAGCGGCTGCTGTTCGCGATCCCGTCGCTGATCGGCGTCGTGATCGTCACCTTCCTGCTCACGCGTGCACTGCCGGGCGATCCGGCGGCATATTTCGCCGGTCCCGCGGCGACGAAAGAGGCGGTCGAGCAGATCAGGAAGAAGCTCGGCTTCGACAAGCCGCTGATCGAGCAGTTTGTCCATTACACCAACGATCTCGCGCACGGTGACTTCGGGACGTCGCTGACGACGGGCCAGCCGGTCGCGGCTGAATTGCGCAATCGCCTGCCGGCCTCGGCCGAACTGACGCTGCTAGGCCTCGTCGTCTCGATCGTGATCGCGATCCCGCTCGGCGTGCTGGCGGCGACGCGGCCGGGCTCCTGGATCGATCACCTCTGTCGGGTCACGACCACGGCCGGCGTGTCGCTGCCGGTGTTCTTCACCGGGCTGGTGCTGGTCTATGTGTTCTATTTCCGGCTCGGCTGGTCGCCGGCGCCGCTCGGCCGGCTCGACGTGTTCGCCACCGCGCCGCCGACGGTCACTGGTTTCTACCTGATCGACACGCTGATCGCGCGCGATCCTGAAGCGTTTCGCTCGGCGCTCAGCCAACTGATCCTGCCCGCCGTGACGCTTGCGATCTTCTCGCTGGCGCCGATCGCGCGCATGACGCGCGCCTCGATGCTGGCGGTGCTGGCCTCCGATTTCGTCCGCACCGCGCGCGCCAGCGGCCTGTCGCCGGGCAAGGTGATCGTCACCTACGCCTTCCGCAACGCGATGCTGCCTGTGATCACCACGCTCTCCATGGTGTTCTCCTTCCTGCTCGGCGCCAACGTGCTGGTCGAGAAAGTCTTCGCCTGGCCCGGCATCGGCTCCTATGCTGTGGAGGCGCTGATCGCCTCCGACTTCGCGCCGGTGCAGGGTTTCGTGCTGACCATGGCGGTCATGTACGTGCTGCTCAATCTCATCATCGACATTCTCTATGGCGTGATCGATCCACGCGTGCGGCTGGAGGGCTAACCATGAGCACCGTCGCGCCGACAGTCGAGCCTGCCGGTCCCGCGCGGACCTCCGGGCTTGCCGCCATCCTCGATCAGACACGCTACGTGCTGAGCGAGAACAAGGTCACCGGCTTCGCCTTCGCACTGCTGGTGCTGATCCTGTTCGCCGCGCTGTTCGGCCCCTACATCGTGCCCTACGATCCGTTGGCGTCGGACACCGCCGCTGCGCTGAAGGCGCCATCGTCGGCGCACTGGTTCGGCACCGACCAGCTCGGTCGTGACATCTTCAGCCGCGTCATCGTCGCAACCAGGCTCGACACCTTCATCGCGATCGCCTCCGTCGTGCTGGTGTTCCTGATGGGCGGGCTGGCCGGCATTGCCGCCGGCTATTTCGGCGGCTGGACCGACCGCATCGTCGGCCGCATCGCCGACACCATCATGGCCTTCCCGCTGTTTGTGCTGGCGATGGGCATCGTCGCTGCGCTCGGCAACACCGTGCAGAACATCATCATCGCCACCGCGATCGTGAATTTTCCGCTCTATGCGCGAGTCGCGCGCGCCGAGGCCAATGTCCGCCGCAACGCCGGCTTCGTGCAGGCGGCGCGGCTGTCGGGCAATGGCGAGTTTCGCATCCTGCTGGTGCATATCCTGCCGAACATCATGCCGATCATGATCGTGCAGATGTCGCTGACCATGGGCTACGCCATCCTCAACGCCGCGGGCCTCTCTTTCATCGGTCTCGGCGTCCGGCCGCCGACCGCCGAATGGGGCATCATGGTCGCCGAGGGCGCCGGCTTCATGGTGTCGGGCGAATGGTGGATCGCGCTGTTCCCGGGCCTCGCCCTGATGATCGCGGTGTTCTGCTTCAACCTGCTCGGCGACGGCCTGCGCGACATCGTCGACCCGCAGCGGAGGACGTGATGGCTGTCTCGGCGCGGTGCCTCGCTACCTCTCCGCACCTTTGCATGGGGTTGTTTTGCGGCTTTTTGGATAGGAGGCACCAATGAGCCCTCAGCCGCTGCTCGACGTCCAGGACCTCACGGTCGAATTCTCTACCCGCCGCGGCATCGTGAAGGCCGTGCAGCACGTCAACATCGCCGTCGGCAAGGGCGAGACCGTCGGCATCGTCGGCGAGTCCGGCTCCGGCAAGTCGGTGACGTCGTATGCGGTGATGCGCATCCTCGACCGTGCCGGCAGGATCGCCGAGGGCTCGGTGATGTTCTCCGGCATCGACGTCAAGGCGGCCACCGAGAGCCAGATGCGCGACCTGCGCGGCCGCGAGGTCTCGATGATCTTCCAGAACCCGCGCGCCGCGCTCAATCCGATCCGCAAGGTCGGCGACCAGATCGAGGACGTGCTGCGCCAGCACGTGCAGCAGGCGCAGGTTGACGACCGCGGCGAGAAGGCGATCGAGGCGCTGGAGCAGGTCAAGATCGCCCGCCCGCGCGAGCGTTATCACGCCTATCCGTTCGAACTGTCCGGCGGCATGTGCCAACGCGTCGTGATCGCGCTGGCGCTGGCCTGCAATCCGCAGCTCCTGATCGCGGACGAGCCGACCACCGGTCTCGACGTCACGACGCAGAAGGCGGTGATGGATTTGATCGTCGAGCTGACCAAGCGTCGCGCGATGTCGACCATCCTGATCACCCACGATCTCGGCCTCGCCGCGGCCTATTGCGACCGTGTCGTGGTGATGGAGAAGGGCCGCGTGGTCGAGACCGCGAAATCGGCCGACATCTTCGCCGCGCCCCAGCACGCCTACACCAAGAAGCTGATGCGCGCGACGCCGCGGCTCGGCGTGTCGCTGCGCGATCTATTGCCGGAGGAGGAAGTGAAGCCCAACTCCGTCATGCCCGGGCTTGACCCGGCCATCCATCCGGCTTCGCAAGATGCTTCTTCGTCGATGGACCCCCGGGGCAAGCCCGGGAGTGACGAGACCAGGCAACCGCTCCTCTCCGTCGAAAAGCTCGTCAAGGAATATCCCCGCCAGGGCGCAAGCTCGGTGCTCGCAAAACTGTTCGGCCGCAAGCCGCCGGTCGAGGAGGAAGTCTTCCGCGCGGTCGACGGCATCAGCTTCCATGTCGGCCATGGCGAGAGCGTCGGCCTGGTCGGCGAATCCGGCTGCGGCAAGTCGACCACGTCGATGATGGTGATGCGGCTCTTGGACCAGACCTCCGGCCGTATCCTGTTCGATGGCGAGGACATCGGCGGCATCATGCCGCAATCCTTCGCGCGGCTGCCGCGGCGCAGCCGGATCCAGATGGTATTCCAGGATCCGACCGACAGCCTCAATCCGCGCTTCACTGCGGCGCGCGCGATCATCGACCCGATCCTGCAGCTCGGCGACATCAGGGGCCGCGACGCTCTCCGCGCCCGTTGCGAGGAGCTCGCGCGCCTGGTCGGCCTGCCGGTCAATCTCCTGGATCGCTTCCCGCACCAGCTCTCCGGTGGCCAGAAGGCTCGCGTCGGCATTGCGCGCGCGATCGCGCTGCATCCAAAACTCGTCATCCTCGACGAGCCGACCGCAGCCCTCGACGTCTCGGTGCAGGCCGTGGTGCTCAACCTGCTGCAGGACCTCAAGCAGTCGATGGGCATGAGCTACCTGTTCGTGTCGCACGATCTCAACGTGGTGCGCCTGCTATGCGACCGCGTCATCGTGATGCGCTCAGGGCGCATCGTGGAGCAGGGGACGTCCCAACAGGTCTTGGGCAATCCGCAGGATGCCTATACAAGGGAGCTGCTGACGGCGATCCCGCATCCGCCGTTGCCGACGCACTGAGAAAATCGAACGGGAGCGAAATGGCCGATCCACTCGACGACTATATCGACGCCGTCGCCCACGCGATGGCGTTGCCGCTGGAGGACGCCTGGCGTCCCGCGGTGCGCGCCAATCTCGACGTCTCGCTGCGGCTGGCCCGCTTGGTCGATGAATTCCCGCTGCCCGACGAGACCGAGTCGGCGGCGATCTATTCGGCCTGATTGCCATGTCCGAGCAATCCCCATTGATGTCGGCCGCCGAAATCGCGCAAGCCGTCTCAAGTCGCAAGATGACCGCCGTTGCGGCGACCGAAGCCGCGCTTGCGCGTATCGCTGCGCACGACAAGGTCCTCAACTCCTTCACCGACGTCACCGCCGACCGCGCCCGTGCCAACGCCAAGGCGGTCGACGCCGCGATTGCCGCCGGCAAACCGGTCGGTCCGCTCGCCGGTGTTCCCTTCGCGGTGAAGAACCTGTTCGACGTGCAGGGGCTCGCGACGCGCGCGGGCTCGAAGATCAACCGCGACCTGCCGCCGTCACCGCGCGACGCCACGCTGATCGAGCGGCTTGAGGCGGCCGGCGCCGTGCTGGTCGGTGCGCTCAACATGGGCGAATACGCTTACGACTTCACCGGCGAGAACGTGCACGACGGCCCGTCGCGTAACCCGCATGATCCCACGCGGATGACCGGCGGCTCCTCGGGCGGCTCGGGCAGCGCGGTCGGCGGCGCGCTGGTGCCGATCGCGCTCGGCTCCGACACCAACGGCTCGATCCGCGTGCCGTCGTCGTTCTGCGGCATTTTTGGCCTGAAGCCGACTTACGGAAGGCTGTCGCGCGCGCGCTCCTTTCCGTTCGTCGCGAGCCTCGATCATCTCGGCCCGTTCGCGCGCAATGTGAAAGACCTCTCGCTCGCCTACGACGCGATGCAGGGGCCAGATGCCGATGATGCCGGCTGTGCCGCGCGCTCCTTCGAGCCGACGTTGCCTTTGCTGCCCCATGATATCGGCGGTTTGCGGATCGCGATCGCCGGCGGCTATTTCCAGAAGAACGTCTTCCCGGAAGCGACCGAGGCCGTCGCGCGCGTGGCGAAAGCGCTGGGTGCGACGCAGATCGTCGAGCTCCCCGAAGCCGCGCGTGCCCGTGCCGCGGCCTACATCATCACCACGACCGAGGGCGCCTCGCTGCATCTCGATCGCCTGCGCAAGCGTCCCAACGATTTCGATCCTGCGGTGCGCGACCGCTTGATCGCCGGCGCGATGATCCCGGCGGTCCATGTCGACAAGGCGCAGAAATTCCGCCGCTGGTATCGCGCCAAGGTGCTGGAACTGTTCAAATCGGTCGACGTGATCCTTGCGCCGGCGACGCCGTGCACGGCGCCGAAACTCGGCCAGGTCAATTTCACGCTCGATGGCGTGGAGCTGCCGGTGCGCGCCAACATCGGCATCCACACCCAGCCGATCTCCTTCATCGGCTTGCCCGTGGTCGCGGTGCCGGTGCCGCTCGAGCCGATGCCGATTGGCGTGCAGCTGATCGCCGCGCCTTGGCGCGAGGATATAGCGCTGCGTGTGGCTTACGCGCTGGAACAGATGGGCGTTGCCGTAGCTCCCGCGCCGAGAGGAATCTGACATGGACATCGATCTTCCCGACGTGGTCGCCGAGGTCACCGCCCAGTTCGAGCGCTACGAACAGGCGCTCGTGACGAACGACGTCGCTTTGCTCGACGAACTGTTCCGCAACGACAGCCGCACGCTGCGCTATGGCATCGCCGAGAATCTTTATGGCTACTCGGAGATCATGGCTTTCCGCGCCGGGCGCTCGCCGGTCGGGCTGACGCGCAAGCTCGACCGCACCGTGATCACGACCTATGGCCGCGACACTGCGATCGCCTCGACCTTGTTCTATCGGGAGTCAACTCCGGGCAAGGTGGGCCGCCAGATGCAGACCTGGTTCCGCTGCCCCGAGGGCTGGAGAATCGTCGCGGCCCATGTCAGCATCATCGACGAACCACGAGCATGATCCCGATCTTCCGCAAAGATCATGCTCAGATATAAGGTGAGTGAGGCATGAGCCTGGACGATCTTCCGACGCGAGCACCACCGCTGCAAGGCGCGGAGCAGGACGCGCTTGTGCCGCGTGTCGATCGTCCGTCACAGCTGGCCGACAAGGTCACCCGCGCCGAGGAGCTGCGGCTGCAGCTTGCCGACGAGATCGTGCGCGGCACGCTGGCGCCGGGCGCAGCGCTCGACGAGACCGACATCGCGCGCCGCTTCAACGTCTCGCGCACCCCGGTGCGCGAGGCGCTGCGGCAGCTCGCCGCGAGCGGCCTGGTCGATGCCCGCGCGCATCGCGGCGCGGTGGTGGCGCGGCCGTCGCTGGATCGTCTGACCGGCATGTTCGAGGCGATGGCCGAGCTGGAAGCGATGTGCGCCGGCCTTGCCGCGGAACGGATGACGCCGGCGGAGCGCCACGCGCTGGAAGCGATCCACGAGGAATTGCGGGTGCTGAGCTACACCGGCAATCCGGACCGGTTCCACGCCGTCAACGAGCGCTTCCACAACGCGATCTATGCGGGATCGCAGAACGCCTACATCGCCGAAATGACGCTCGCCACCCGCGTCCGCGTGCAGCCGTTCCGCCGCGCTCAGTTCCGCAATCTCGGCCGCCTCGCAAAATCCCACGCCGAGCACGACCGCGTCGTCGTCGCCATCCTGCGCGGCGACCGCGCCGGCGCCGCGGCCGCGATGCGTGCCCATATCGAGCTGGTGCGTGGCGAGTATGAGATTTACGCGGTGTCGGTGTAGCCTCGTCGTTCCGGTGCGCCGGCTAGCCGTAGGGTGGGCAAAGGCGCAGAGCGCCGTGCCCACCATCAGTATTCCGCTCGTGATGGTGGGCACGCTCCGCTTTGCCCACCCTACGCCTTCGCTCGCTCTGCCATGAAGGCCCGCCAGCCGCCATAGGCCGAAATATCCTTCGCGCCGTTGATGGCGGCGGGCTCGACGATGAAACCCTTCGCTTCCCGCCCATCCGCTAGCCGGATCGTTCCGATCGATAGCGGCGGCGGGATCGCGGCGACGAAGCTGCCGAATGCGGCCGGTGACATCGCCCAGAGCTCGAGCTTGATCGACGCGCCGGCGCCGGCCTCGATGCGCAGCATGCCGGGCTTTGGCGGCGTGGTGTCGAGGGCGTAGAGCTTGTAGTCCGGCGCGGTGACGGTCGCTTCGAGCAGGCGCGCGTTCAGCGCGGTCAATTCGCCGTTCAGCGCCATGCCAGAGAGGTGCGCGCCGACCACCGCGATCGTGATCTCGCCGGCGCCGGCCTGCGTAGGCACGGCGGCCAGCGGCGGCTGCGGCAGGGCCTTCGCGCCGATAGCAAGGCCGGTGTCGGCGTGGAATACGCGGCCGATGCTGGCAAGCTCGGCATCGCGCCCGGCCGGCGCGAGTAGCGTGATGCCGAATGGCGCGCCGTCGGGGCGCATCGCCGCCGGCAGCGCCAGGCCGCAGAGATCGAGCAGGTTGACGAAATTGGTGTAGGTGCCGAGCCGCGAATTGAGCTCGATCGGGTTGGCCAGCACCTGCGCGGCGGAATAGACCGTCGGCGCCGTCGGCAGCACGATCGCATCGAGATCGCCGAAGGTGCGTTCCGCGACCCGGCGCAGCGCCTGCAAGCGGTAGAGGGCAGCAAACGTATCCGCGGCCGACAGCCGCGATCCGGGAATGGTGATCTCGCGCGTCACCGGATGGATCGCGTCAGGCGACGAGGCCAGCAGGTCGCGGATCACCAGGTAGCGCTCGGCGACCCACGGGCCCTCATAGAGCAGCCGCGCGGTCTCGTAGAACGGCTCGAGGTCGAATTCGACCAGAGTTGCGCCGAGCGCCTGCCAGCGCCTGCACGCCTCGTCGTAGGCCTTCTCCGACTCGCGATCGCCGAAGAAGATCAACTGGCCGTTCTTGGGAATGCCGAGCTTGAGCTTCGCCGGAAACGCCGCGATCGGCGCCAGCGGCCGGTCGCGCGAGAACGGGTCGGCATTGTCGGGCCCTGCCATTACACCGAGCGCTGTGATCGCGTCGTCGACGGTGAGCGAGAAAACCGAGATGCAATCGAGCGTGCGGCACGCCGGCACCAGCCCTGCGGTCGAGATCAGCCCGAGGCTCGGCTTGAGGCCGACGATGTTGTTGAGCATCGCCGGCACCCGGCCGCTGCCCGCGGTGTCGGTGCCGAGCGCCAACGGCACCAGGCCGGCCGAGACCGCAACCGCCGAACCCGAGCTCGATCCGCCCGGCACGAGGTCGTCGCGCACCGGATTTTTGGGAATGCCGTAGGGCGAGCGCACGCCGACCAGGCCGGTGGCGAACTGGTCGAGATTGGTCTTGCCGATGACGATGGCGCCGGCCGCGCGCAGCTTCGCGACCGCCGTGGAGTCTTGCGTCGGCATATAGGAAAAAGCCGGGCATGCGGCGGTGGTCGGCAGGCCCGCGACATCGATATTGTCCTTCACGGCGACCGGCACGCCGTAGAGCGGCAGCGTCGGATCCGTGAGCCGTTTGGCTTCCGCGATCGCGTCCGCCTCGTCGCGCAGGCTGATGAAGATGGCGGGATCGTTGTGGTCGCGGATGCGCTGATAGCTGCGCGCCACGGTTTGCACCGGGGTCATCGCGCCGGCGCGGTGCGCGGCGAGGATGGCTGCGACAGTCTCGGTCACGTGATCGGCCCTGTCTGTTGAGCAGCAAGGCGACGGCCTTGCGCGAAGGAATGGCAGGTGGATCGAAGCAAGCAATGTGCCATTGTGTACAATTGCCCGAGGTCCGCCGTCAGCACGATTATTCCATTTTTTCAGGGCCTTGGTGTGATTGCGAAGAACGCGTTTCGAGGGCTTGCGGATCTGGCTGCCCTGTTTTTGAGCAGGACCAGTCAGGTGTTGCCAGTACGGTGGCGTCGGAGCCGCGGCGTCAGACGCCGATTGGAAGATTGTTGTTGATGACAACAAATTGGGATACGTCGACGTCAGACCAAAGAGCCTGGCCGGGATTGCAACGCGATCCTGCAAGACATGGGCGAGGAGGAGACCATGACGATGCCCGCGATCAGCGGCGACGATCCGCTCGCGCTGTTTGCTGCGCCCGCGATCGTTGCCGACCGCCGCTCGGACGGCAGCATTCTGCTGCGGTCCGCAACGCCGTTGCGCGCCAGCGCGCGCTGCGTCGGCGACTGGCTGGAGCATTGGGCCGGGCGGATGCCGGATCGCGTCTTCCTCGGCGAGCGCGCCGGTGCCGAGGCGCCCTGGACCACCGTCACCTATCGTGAGGCGCTTGGCATCGTCCGCCAGGCCGCGTCCTGGATCCTGGCGCGGGGGCTCAACGCCGAGCGGCCGCTCGTGATCCTCTCCGACAACAGCATCGATCACGCGCTGTTTGCGCTCGCCGCCCAGCATGTCGGGGTGCCCTCGGCCGCGATCTCGCCGGCCTATTCGCTGATGTCCCGAGACTTCGACAAGCTGAAGGGCATGATCAGCCTGCTTGAGCCCGGCGCGATCTACGTCGCCGGCACAAAGCCGTTCGCGGCGGCGCTCGCGGCGATCAAAGCGCTGCATCAGGCAACCATCGTCAGCGGCAATCCTGACGATGCCGACGCGCTGCCGTTCCGGACCGTTGCAGCAACGCCGGAGACGCCCGCCGTCGCAGCAGCCTTCGCCGCGGTGACGGCGGATACGATCGCGAAATTCCTGTTCACCTCGGGCTCGACTGGCACGCCGAAGGCCGTGATCAACACCCAGCGCATGCTGACCTCGAGCCAGCAGGCCAAGGCGCAGACCTGGAGCTTCCTCGAGCAGTCCGGTGACGCACTCATCATCCTGGACTGGCTGCCCTGGAGCCATACCTTCGGCGCCAACCACAATTTCAACCTGGTGCTGCGCAACGGCGGCACGCTCTACATCGACGGCGGCAAGCCGGCGCCCGGCCTGTTTGCGACCTCGCTCGCCAACCTGCGCAGCGTGGTGCCGACGGTCTATTTCAACGTGCCGCGCGGGTTCGACATGCTGATCGCGGCGCTGCGCACCGACGAGGCGTTGCGCAGCAGATTCTTCGCCGGCACCAAATTCGCCTTCTATGCAGGCGCGGCGCTGCCGCAGAATCTCTGGGACGCGCTGGAGGAATTGTCGCTCGCGACCGTCGGCCGCCGGCTGCCGATGGTCTCGGCCTGGGGCTCGACCGAGACCTCGCCGCTTGCGACCGACTGCCACTTCCTCGCCAAACGTTCCGGCAATATCGGCGTGCCGATTCCCGGTACTGAGCTGAAGCTGGTGCCGTCCGGCGACAAGCTCGAGGTGCGCGTGCGCGGGCCGAATGTCACGCCGGGCTACTGGAAGGCGGGCGAGCTCACCGCGCAGGCCTTCGACGACGAAGGCTTTTACAAGATCGGCGACGCCGTGACCTTTGCCGATCCTGACCGGCCCGAGCTCGGCCTGTTCTTCGACGGCCGCGTCGCCGAGGATTTCAAGCTCAATTCCGGGACCTGGGTCAGCGTCGGCACGCTGCGCGTCGCCGGCATGGCGGCGCTGGCGCCGCTGGTGCAGGACATCGTCGTCTCCGGCCATGGCCGCGACGAGGTGCGCTTTCTGGTATTTCCAAACCTCGCCGCCTGCCGCGCCCTGGCCGGGCTTTCCGAGAGCGCCGGCGCGCACGACGTGATCGGTCACGCCGCCGTCCGTTCCGCGATCGCCCAAGGGCTGGCAAAGCTGAAGGCACAAGGCGGCCATTCCTCCGGCCACGCCAGCCGCGCGCTGCTGCTGGCCGAGCCGGCCTCGGTCGATGGCGGGGAGATCACCGACAAGGGCTACGTCAACCAGCGCGCGGTCCTGACCCGCCGCGCCGCGGCCGTGGCGATCCTGGAGGACGATGCGTCGGGCGAGCCGATCGGCTGTGCCGGATAGTCACCGCACCCACCGCCGTCGTCCCGGCGAAGGCCGGGACCCATAACCGCAGACGCACGTTGTCGCGCACAATGTCTCCCCACGTGCCTCGAGACTCCCCACGGGCCCCAAGAGAAGCCGCGGCGTATGGGTCCCGGCCTTCGCCGGGACGACAGTGAATTTGTGGTGCGGCTGTGTATCCACGCCGTCGGCCGCGCCCAGCCCAACCCGTCCGGCGGCTGCTTCCTCTTGCCGCGCTGCACACGCGGCTTTTTAGTTGCCAAGGCAACTAAGCTGTGCGAGTTTCCCTGCCAATCGGCGGGCCGGTCAACGGCCACGCGTTTGGGAGGAGACTGTTGCGCAGCATGGCGCGAACGTCAGGGATAACAGTCGAAAGCGTCGGGAACGCCGCCGCGCCGCAGGGGTCCGCGCGCGGCCGGGCTATGCCGTCAGCTCGTGCCTTGCCCGGTCACGGCGCCGAGATTTTCATGCAGGCGGCGCAGCAGGTCGATCAGCACTTCCCGCTCGTCCTTCTTGAGGCAGGCCAACAACCGCCGCTCGCGTTCCAGCGCGGCGACGATGACCTTGTCGTGCACGGCGCGGCCGCGGGCGGTCAGCGAGATCGCGTGGGTGCGGCCGTCGTCGGGCGCGGTGCGGATCGTCAGCAGGCCGCGCTTTTGCATCGCCGCGAGGTTGCGGCTGACCGGCCCCTTGTCGAAGCCGATCACCTGGCAGATCCGCGAGGCCGGAATGCCCGGCTCGATCGCCAGCTGCGAGATGATCCGCCACTCGGTGACGTTGACTCCGAAATTCTTCTGGTAAAAGGCGGTGGCGCTGTTCGACAATTTGTTGCCGATGAAGGTGATGAACGCCGGCACATAGCGGTTGAGGTCGAGCAGCGGCCCATCGGCAGCGTCTGCGGGATCGGCCGGTCGTGGCCGGCGGGGCTTTCGGGGGAGGGGCTGGCTGCTCATCTCTCAAATCATCGCTGCGAATTGCATCGGGAGCAAGCAACATGCAGCGCGTGTTGACAAGAACAAACCTAGGGAGGTCCCGATGACTGCAACAGCCGGTACATTCGTCGCGCATCTCGACGTCGATCCGTTCGCGCTTGACTTCTTCGCCGACCCATTCCCGACCCATGAGCGGCTGCGCGAGGCTGCCCCCGTGGTCTACCTCGACAAATGGAACGTCTATGGCGTGGCGCGCTATGCCGAGGTCTATGCGGTGCTGAACGATCCCGCGACGTTCTGCTCTAGCCGCGGCGTCGGCCTGAGCGATTTCGCCAAGGAGAAGCCGTGGCGGCCGCCGAGCCTGATCCTGGAGGCGGATCCGCCGGCGCATGGCCGCACCCGCGCGGTGCTGAGCTCGGTGCTGTCTGCGACCGTGATGAAGCAGCTGCGGGGACGATTTGCCGCCGCCGCGGAGGCCTGTGTCGATGCGCTGCTGGAGAAGCGCCGGTTCGACGTGATCGCGGATCTCGCGGAAGCCTATCCGCTTTCGATCTTCCCGGATGCGCTCGGCTTGCGGCCGGACGGCCGCGAGCATCTGCTGCCTTACGCGAGCCTGGTGTTCAACGCCTTCGGGCCGCCGAACGAGCTCCGCAAGGAGGCGATCGAGCGCTCGGCGCCGCACCAGGCCTATGTCGCCGAGCAGTGCCAGCGCGACAATCTCACCCCCGGCGGCATCGGTGCCTGCATCCACGCCCATGTCGACACCGGCGCCATCACCGAGATCGAGGCGCCGCTTCTGGTGCGCTCGCTGCTGTCGGCCGGTCTCGACACCACCGTCAACGGCATCGGCGCCGCCGTCTATTGCCTGGCGCGTTTCCCGGACCAGTTCGAGAAGTTGCGCGGCGATCCGACCCTGGCGCGCAACGCCTTCGAGGAAGCCGTGCGCTTCGAAAGCCCGGTGCAGACCTTCTTCCGCACCACCACCCGCGACACCGAGCTCTCTGGCGCCCGGATTCCGGAAGGCGAGAAGGTGCTGATGTTCCTCGCCGCGGCCAACCGCGATCCGCGCCGTTGGGACAAGCCCGACAGCTACGACATCACGCGCCGCACCTCGGGCCATGTCGGCTACGGCTCGGGCATCCATATGTGCGTCGGCCAGCTGGTCGCCCGCCTCGAAGGCGAGGTGATGATGGCAGCGCTGGCGCGCCGCGTGGCCAGGATCGAAATGACCGGCGAGCCAACGCGCCTTTTCAACAACACGCTGCGCGGGCTCACCAGCCTGCCGGTCGAGATCACGCCGGCCTGACAGGCCGGCCATCAACAACACATGAGGGGGAATGCGATGAGGGGCTTCAGGATCGGTCTGGCGCTGGCATTGGCCTGCGCCGCGGGCAGCGTCCGCGCAGAAATCTCCGGCGGCGTGGTGCGGGTCGGCGTGCTCAACGACATTTCCGGCATCTTCCAGGACACCAACGGCATGGGCTCGGTGGAAGCCGCGCGGATGGCCGCGGAAGATTTCAACGGCGGCGGCAAGGGCATCAAGGTCGAGATCGTCTATGCCGACCACCAGAACAAGGCCGACGTCGGTTCCGCGATCGCGCGCAAATGGCTCGATGTCGAGGGCGTCGATGCCATCGTCGACGTGCCGAACTCGGCCGTCGGGCTCGCGTCAACACCATCCTGCGCGATTCCAGGATGACGTTCCTGGCCTCGTCGACCGCAAGCTCCGATCTCACCGGCAAGGCCTGCTCGCCGAACACCATTCAGTGGGTCAATGACGCCTGGGCGACCGGCAACACCACCGCGGCGGCGATGATGCAGCGCGGCGGCAAGGACTGGTACTTCGTCACGGTCGACTACGCGCTCGGCAAGGGCATCGAGGCCGAGGCGACCAACTTTATCGAGAAGCATGGCGGCAAGGTGCTTGGCTCCAGCAAGCATCCGCTCGGCACCTCGGACTTCGCCTCCTTCCTGCTGCAGGCGCAGAACTCGAAAGCGCAGGTGATCGGCCTCGCCAACGCTGGCGGCGATACCATCAACGCGGTGAAGCAGGCCGCCGAGTTCGGCATCCAGCAGGGCGGCCAGACCCTGGTCGGGTTCCTGCTGTTCGTGAACGACATCCACGGCATGGGCCTGAAGGTCGCGCAAGGCCTGCGGTTGCTGGAGGCCTTCTACTGGGACATGAACGACGACACCCGCGCGTTTGCAAAGCGCTTCGCCGCGCGCCCCGGCATGAACGGCAAGATGCCGAGCGGCAACCAGGCCGGCGTCTATGCTTCGACGCTCGCCTATCTCAACGCTGTGGCCGCCACCGGCAGCGACGATGCCAAGGTGGTGGTGCCGCAGATGAAGACGTTCAAGGGCCAGGACAAGCTGTTCGGCGAGACCACCATCCGCCAGGACGGTCGCGTCATCCACCCGATGTATTTGTTCGAGGTGAAGAAGCCGGACGAGTCGAAGTACGCTTACGACTACTACAAGCTGATCGCGACCATCCCCGCCGATCAGGCGTTCCGACCGCTGGCGGATGGTGGGTGTGCGTTGGTGAAGTGAGCCTCTCGCCGCGACGCCAAGTCAGGCAAGCACCGGCGGACGGGCTCCCTCCCCCCTTGCGGGGGAGGGTTGGGGAGAGGGGTACCACGCGAGTGGTCTATCTATTTGTGTGCGACCGCTACGCGATCTTGCGAGACCGACGCTCACATCAACCGTCTCGCCCGCGGCCACCCCTCTCCCGCAAGGGGAGAGGGAGCCTGACCGTCGTGCTTACCTCATTGCGTGCTTGTCAGGGCGACGGAGTGCGGAACGTCGCTACGAGGCATAGCGCTACTGCCCCACCTTGCTGCTGCCCTGCGTGATCAGCCTTGCCGCGCGCTGGTTGCGGGCGTGGACCCAGAGCCAGCTCAGCGCGACCGCGACGCGGTTGCGCAGGCCGATCAGGAAGTAGATGTGGGCGATGCCCCAGATCCACCACGCCAGCGCGCCGCGCAGCTTCAGCCAGCCGAAATCGATCACGGCGAGCCGCTTGCCGATCTGGGCGAGGCTGCCGGCATGCTTGTAGCGGAACGGCGGCAATGTCTCGCCCTTGAGCCGCGCCGTGATCAGGGCCGCAGCGTAGCGTCCCTCCTGCTTCGCCGCCGGTGCGATGCCGGGCACCGGATTGCCGTCGGTGTCCTTGATGGTGACGGTGTCGCCGACGGCAAAGATGTCGGGATGGCCGGGCACCGTCAGATCGGGCTCGACCTGCAATCGCTGGGCGCGGTCGGCCGGCGCGTTCAGCCATTCGGCGGCGCGCGAGGCGCGGACGCCGGCGGCCCACACGATGGTGCGCGCGGCGAGCTCTTTGCCGCCGTAGACCACGCCGTCGGCGGTGCACTCGGTGACGGGCTCGCCGAGCACCACCTCGACGCCGAGGCTCTCCAGCGCGCGCTGCGCATAGGCCGAGAGATCGTCGGGAAAGCCTGCGAGCACGCGCGCTCCGGCCTCGATCAGCACCACGCGTGCCATCCGGGTGTCGATATGGCGGAAGTCGCGCGGCAGCGTGTCCTTGGCGAGATCGGCAATGGTGCCGGCCATCTCGACGCCGGTCGGACCGGCGCCGATCACGACAAAGGTCAAGAGCGCCGCGCGCACGGCGGGATCGGTCTCACGCTCGGCGCGCTCGAACGCGACCAGGATGCGCCGCCGCAAGGTGGTGGCATCCTCCAGCGTCTTCAGCCCGGGTGCGAACGGCTCCCATTCGTCATGGCCGAAATAGGCGTGGCGCGCGCCGGTGGCGAGGATCAGCGTGTCGTAGGGAATGCTGTCGCCGTCATCGAGCGCGACGCGCTTGGTTGCGGCATCGACGCCGCAGACATTGGCGAACAGCGTCGTCACCTCGCCTCGGTCGCGCAGCAGATAACGGATCGGCCAGGCGATCTCGCTGGTGGCAAGCGACGCGGTCGCGACCTGGTACAGCAGCGGCTGGAACAGATGGTGGTTGCGGCGGTCGATCAGCGTGATCTCGACCGGCGCGCCGCGCAACCCGAACGCGGCCTCCAGGCCGCCAAAACCGGCGCCGACGATGACTACGCGATGAGATCCGGCCAGCGCTTGCGTCATGCGATTTCGCCTCGGTTTCGAACGGCTCCGTCGCCTCATTATGTAGTCACTTCGCGGCCCCCTTCCAATACGAATTGCCCGATTGCCCGATAGCGAAACCCTATTGTCGCCGGCCGTCACGCGTCCTGCGGCGCGATGGCAGTGGCGCTGCGTCGCCGTTCGGGGAGGAAAAAACCGGCAATGGCGCCGGCGAGCGACAGCACGGCGGCAAGGCTGATCGCCGCGGCAAATCCACTCTCGAAATGAGCAGGGGAATCCGCCGCACCGTTGGCGGAGAAGTCCGCCACCAGCGCGGCGATGCCGAACATGCCGCCAAGGAAGCGCCCCATGTTGAAGATGCCGGACGCCTTGCCCATCTCGGTCACCGCGACCGAGCCCAGGACGGCGTTCTGCGCGGCCGGCATGGCCATCGACACGCCGACGCCGGCGAGCACCAGCGGAGCGACCAGCGCGGCGTAGGAAATCGATGGGCTCGCGATCTCGGCGATCCAGCCGAGCCCGATCGCCTGCATCAGCAGGCCGGTCACCACGAGCGCCCGCTCGCCGAAGCGGTTGACGAGCGCGCCGGCCACCGGTGCGGTGACGAACAGCGTCGCGGTCCACGGCAGCAGGCGAAGTCCGGCACCGAACGGATCGAAGCCCAGCGTGATCTGCAGGAATTGCGGCAGCAGGAACAGCACGCCATACATCGCGGCATAGAACAGCAGGCTCGCGGCGATGCCCGACGCGAAGGCGCGCGATCCGAACAGGCGCATCGGCACCATCGGCGCCGCCGCGCGCAATTCCCACAGCACGAAGCCCAGCGCGAAGACCAACCCGGCGATCAGCGAGCCCGTCACCTCCGCGCTTGCCCAGCCGACGGCGTTGCCGCGCAACAGGCCCCAGACCAGCGCCAGCGCCGCGACGGCGACGAGCGCCAGCCCGGGGATATCGAGTGGCGCCGCCGGACCAAAACTTTCGTGCAGCCGCGCGAGCACCAGTGCGATCGCGATCAGGCCGATCGGCAGGTTGATCCAGAAGATCCAGCGCCAGCCGAAATGCTCGGTGATGAAGCCGCCGATCGCAGGCCCGATGATCAGCGCGCATCCGGTGATGCCGCCGAAAATGCCGAGCGCGCGGGCGCGCTGCTCGCGGCCGAACGCGCCGCTCAGGATCGCCATCGCCAGCGGCATCACGAGCGCAGCGGCGGCGCCTTGCAGGGCGCGGGCTGCGATCAATGCCGCGGCATTGCCGGCCAGCGCGCAGGCCGCCGACGCCAGCACGAACAGCGCGATCCCGGCCGCGAACATCCGGCGGCGGCCGAAGCGGTCGCCGAGCGCGGCGCCGGAGAGCAGCAGCACCGCGAAGGTCAGGTTGAAAGCGTTGACGGTCCATTGCAGCGTCTCGACCGGGCTGTCGAAGTCGGCGCGGATGGTCGCGAAGGCCGTCGTGATGATCATGGCATCCAGCGCCATCATGAAGGATGCCAGTGCGGTGACGCCGAGCACCCAGTTCTGTTCGGCGCGGTCGGTCGGGGTCTGCATTGCCCGTGCTCCGTTTGTCGCGCCGCACTGTCGCGGCGCGTTCCGCAGGCCAGGACGGCCCGGAAGGGGCAAAGGATGCGGCCCGATAATATTTTTTGCCGGACCGCATCCTTCTGCCGTCGGCAAACGTCCTTGGGGCTGACACGGCCGCTTGGGGCCGGGACAATGAGAAGGAGCGAGCGATGAGACGGACCCTGATCAGGTACAAGACGAAGCCGGAGTTGGCCGACAGGAATGCCGAGCTGGTGGCGGCGGTGTTCGCGGAGCTGAAGGCGGCCAATCCCGATGGCGTGCGCTATCTGACGCTGCGGCTGGAGGACGACACCTTCATCCATTTCGTCGAGGCCGCGGCCGAGGACGGCTCGAGCCCGATCCCGAAGCTCGCGGCGTTCCAGGCCTTCCAGGACGGCATCCGCGACCGCTGCGCCGAGCCGCCGCTGGTGAAGAATGCCCGGATCATCGGCAATTATCGTATGCTGGACGGGTCCTGAACGGATCAGGCGGAGTACCGATGACATCATCTCCCGGCCCGCGGGCCGCGATCGATATCGAGGCGCTGGTGGCGGCGATGCGGCCCAGGCTGCATCGCTACTGCGCGCGCATGGTCGGCTCGGTGATCGACGGCGAGGACGTGCTGCAGGACGCGCTGATCAAGGCCGTGGCGGGCTTTGCATCCGCCGTGCCGATCGATCATCCCGAAGCCTGGCTGTTCCGGATCGCGCACAACACGGCGCTCGATTTCCTGCGCCGTCGCAACCGGCAGCAGGCGATGCAGTCGGCCGAGGAGGTGGAGATGATCGCCGACCAACTGGATGACGTCGAGCGCCGCCAGATCGCGGCAAGCAGCCTGCGCACCTTCATGCGCCTGCCGGTGGCGCAGCGCTCATGCGTGATCCTGATGGACGTGCTCGGCTGCTCCTTGCAGGAGGTCTGCGGCATCGTGGATTTCAGCCTGCCCGCGGTGAAGGCCGCGCTGCATCGCGGACGCACGCAGCTGCGTGAGTTCGCCGGCGAGCCGGACGATGCGCCGCAGCCCGGCCTCTCGGCGGCCGATCGCGTCAGGCTGCACGCCTATGTCGACAGCTTCAACGCCCGCGACTTCGACGCCATCCGCGCCATGATCGCCGACGACATCAGGCTCGAGCTCGTCAACCGCAAGCGGATGAACGGCAAGGCCGAGGTGTCGCGATATTTCGGCAATTATTCTGCGGCCAGCGACTGGCGCCTGGTGGCGGGGCAGGTCGAGGGCCGTCCCGCGATCCTGGTGTTCGACCCGAGCCAGCCGGATGCGCCGAAGTCGTTCATCTTGATCGAGTGGGCCGTCGACAGGGTCGCTGCCATCCGCGATTTCCGCTACGCGCCCTATGCCGTCGAGGGCGCGGAGTGGACAGTGGATGCGGCAACAAACTCAGTGTCGTCCCGGCCTCCGAGCCGGGACTCATAACCACCAATGCGAATTGCTATGCAATGCTGGGGTCCCAGCTCGCTTCAACCCTGGACCCTGTGGTTATGGGTCCCTGATTTCGCAGGGACGACAGTGGGCTGCTATCGCGTCCGTCCGCCGAATTCGCCGCTGGCGACGCGGGCGATGCGGTTGGTGGACGCGGTGGGCGCGCTGCTGTTGCGCCAGACCCCGCTGGACTCGCTGCCCGAATCGTACGGGCTCGACTGCGCTTCCTCGGACCGGGGCGCCGGCCAGAACAATAGCGCCAGCATCAGCGCGCCGTTGACGAGCGCGCCGGCCACAGTGTTGGTGTGCTGGTAGGTCAGGGCATACTCCGGAAATCGCGACGCGATCACCCGATCGAGCACGACCAGCCCAACCCACCCGATCATTACGCAGACCGGGTCCCAGCCGATGTCGCGGACGCGCATCGATTGCAGCATGAAGCTGATGGCGAGCGTGGCATAGAAGCCGATCACCAGCGGGGTGTTGCTCGCGGCCTGCGCCAGCAGCACATCGGTCCGGCCGCTCGCCAGCGCGTTGCCGGTGACGCCGTAGACCAGCATCACGTAGCCGCAGCCGATCACGAAGCTGCCGAAGAAGAAGGCCAACCGGCCGATCCGGGCATTGAAGCCAAACAGGTAATTCAACATCTGACGTTCCCCTCCGGGGGAAGCGTCACCCGATCATGCTTTCAACTCCGTGAAGCGTGCCACGCCTTGCCGGCGCGTGGTTTCCGAATGCTTGCAGGCTTACGTCAAATTGCACGAGGTGCGCGGTCACGCCGGTCGTGGCCAGGCCATCGCGGCTTCGATCGCGGCGGCGGTCCGCCGGTAATGCGCGGCCAGGTGGCCGACCGCGTCGTCGCTGCGGCGGAGCGTGGCGTCCATGATCTCGCGATGCTCGGCGGTGACGTCACGCGGCGGCGTTCCCGCGATTTGGCCGACCAGGCTCGGCAGCCGGTAGCGCTGGGTCTCGATATAGAGCTGGTCGGCGAGCTCGAGCAGGCGCGGCGATCCGCAACGGGCGATCAGCGCATGGTGGAATTGCCGGTGTCGCTCCTCCAGCGCCGCGACATCGGCGGCGTCGGCCTTGCCGGAGCTCTTCGCCATGCGCTCGACCTGCCGGCCGAGCGCATGGAACGCGGCGACGATGCCGGCCTCCCAATCGTCGTCGCCATCGCGCATCGCGCGGCGCAGCGCTTCGCATTCGATCAGAATGCGGGTCTCGGTGGCATCCTTCATCTCCGCGCGCGACAGCGGCGCGACCGAGAAGCCGCGCAGCGCCGTCGACAGCACCAGGCGCTCCGACTGCAACCGCATCAAGGCCTCGCGCAGCGGCGAAAAGCTCAAGCCATAGCGTTGCCGCAGCGCTTCCAGCCGTAGCGGCTTGCCAGCTTCCAGCACGCCGGCGACGATGTCGGCGCGCAGGCGTTGATAGGCCGCCTCGCCGAGGGTCGCGGGCTCTCCCGCGGCCTCAGCGACGGTGCGGCGGTCTCCAGCCGGATTTGCCATGTCCTTGATGTCTCCGGAGTCTTGGCCAGTTCACGCGATCCGGCCAATTCTTTCGAAAATTCTATATTGCATCGAAGATAGTTACTATTTTATATGATGGCAACAGCCAGGAGGCCGAGATGGCAACAGGACCTCGTGAAAACCATCGCGAAGACGTCGCCGGGCGGGCCAATGTCGAAGACACGCCCGAGCTGCTCGCCTACTACGACGAGCTGGAAAACCTCGATGCCGGCGCGCTGTGGACCGTCGCCAACAAGATCGAGCCCTGGCAGCCCAAATCATCATCCGTCCCGGTGCTCTGGCGCTACGAGGATCTGCGCCGGCACGTGCTGCGCTCGGTCGAGCTGGTCTCGCCGGAAAAAGCCGGCCGCCGCGTGATCTATCTGAACAATCCGGGCCGCCGCGAGCATGCCGCCGCGGTCGGCTGGCTCTACTCCGGCCTGCAGGTGATGCATCCCGGTGAGGTGGCGTCGGCGCATGCGCATTCGGCGTCCGCGCTGCGCTTCATCATGGAAGGCAAGGGCGCCTACACCATCGTCGATGGCCACAAGCTGACGCTCGGCGCCAATGATTTCGTGCTGACACCGAACGGCACCTGGCACGAGCATGGCGTCGACAGCGACGGCACGGCCTGCATCTGGCAGGACGGCCTCGACATTCCCCTGGTGAATGCGCTGGAAGCGAATTTCTACGCGGTGCATCCGAAGATGCAGCAGCAGGTCGGCTATCCCGTCGACGACATGAGCCACGCCTGGGGCAATCCCGGCCTGCGGCCGGCCGGCGCGGAATGGAGCAAGGGCTATTCGCCGCTGCTCAAATACGAGTGGGGCCCGACCTACGAGGCGTTGCAGCGCTACGGCAAGGCGAGTGACGGCTCGCCCTACGACGGCATCCTCATGAACTACGTGAACCCAGTCACCGGTGGCCCGGTGATGCAGACGATCGGCGCCTCGATGCAGCTGCTGCGGGCAGGCGAAGCGACCAAGGCGCATCGTCACACCGGCTGCGCGATCTACCAGGTCGCCAAGGGACGCGGCCATTCGATCATCGACGGCAAGCGGTTCGACTGGAAAGAGCGCGACATCTTCTGCGTGCCGTCCTGGGCCTGGCACGAGCACGCCAACGCCTCCTCGAGCGACGATGCCTGCCTGTTCGGCTTCAACGATCTGCCCGTGATGCATTCGCTCGGTTTGTACCGGGAGGAAGCGTTCGGCGACAATGAGGGCCGGCAGAAGCCGGCCACGTAGGAAAGTCCAGATGCGTCTCGTTACCTACCGCGCCCATGTCGAGGCTGCCGCCCGCCTCGGTGCCATCGTCGATGATCTCGTCGTCGACGTCGAACGCATCGGCAGCCATGCCGGCGTGCCGTTGTCGGCCGCGATGCTCGATTTCATCGATCTGGGGCCGGCCGCCCCGGCCGCGCTGAAGAAGCTGCTGGCCGAGCGCAACGACGGCTGGCCGGTGGGTGCCGCGCTGCCGCTCGCCAACGTCAAGCTGCTGGCGCCGATCCCGCGGCCGCGCAAAAACATCTTCGGCATCGGGCTGAACTATGTCGAGCACGTCGCGGAATCTTCGCGCGCCCTCGACACCGCGAAGGAATTGCCGAAGCAGCCGGTGATCTTCTCGAAACCGCCGACCAGCGTGATCGGCCCGGACGAGGCGATCGAGCACAACAGGGCGATCACGCAGCAGCTCGATTGGGAGGTCGAGCTTGCGGTGGTGATCGGCCGCACCGCGCGCCGCGTCGCGGAGAGAGACGCACTCGGCGTCGTGTTCGGCTACAGCGTGATGATCGACGTCAGCGCGCGTGACAATCGCCGCGCCGGCCAGTGGATCTATTCCAAGGGCCAGGACACTTACGCGCCGTTCGGGCCGTGCATCGTCACCGCGGACGAGATTTCCGACCCGCACGCGCTCGATCTCTGGCTCACCGTCAACGGCGTCGAAAAGCAGCGCTCCAACACCCGCCACATGCTGTTCAAGGTCCCGCATCTGATCGCGGATATCTCGGCGGCGATCACGCTCGAGCCCGGCGACATCATCGCGACCGGCACGCCCGACGGCGTCGGCGCCGGACGCTCGCCGCAGGAATGGCTGTGGCCGGGCGATGTCGTCGAGGCCGGCGTGGCTGGTATCGGCGGGCTGCGCCATCCCGTGGTGGCGGTCTGAGCATGAGCGCCAAAATGCTGTTCGACATGGAGACGCTGGACGCCGCGCACCGCTACAAGATACTGACCGCCACCGTGACGCCGCGGCCGATCGCCTGGGTCACGACGCTATCCGAAGACGGCATCGTCAACGCGGCGCCCTACAGCTTCTTCAACGTGCTCGGCCACGAGCCGCCGACCCTGGCGATCGGGCTGCTGGCGGGGCAGGGGCGGTTCAAGGACACCGCGACGAATATCCTGGCGACCGGCGAGTTCGTGGTGAACCTGGTGTCCGAGGCGACCGCTTCCGCGATGAACATCACCTGCATCGATGCGCCGCCGGAGATCGACGAACTGGCGCTGGCCGGCCTCACCGCGTCGCCCTGCGATGCCGTGAAGCCGCCGCGCATCAAGCAATCGCCGGTGTCGTTCGAGTGCCGCGTGCTGTCGTCGCTGGTCACCGGCCCGCGCCAGACCGCAGTGATCGGCCGCATCGTCCGCGCCCATGTCGACGCCACGGTCGTGCTGGACGCCGAGCGCTGCCACATCGATACGCCGGCGCTGCAACTGATCGGCCGCATGCATGGTAGCGGCTGGTATGCCCGTTGCACCGATCTGTTCCAGATGGACCGGCCGAGCTGGGCGGAATGGCAGCGGCGCGGCGCCGATCCGCCCCAGCCGGGGCACGCGACGTGATCGCGATGGCATCGCTCGGGGGTGACGGCCTGATTTACCCATCTCACTCGGTGTCATCACCCGCGCATGCGGGTGATCCAGTATTCCAGAGACGGCAGTGCTTGAGCCGACGGGCCGCGGCGTACTGGGTCGCCCGGTCCATGTGCGCAATTGCGCACAGGCCGGGCGATGACACCGTCGGGTGGGAAGATAGCCTCGCATACTCTCAGGCCGGTCGAGCAAAAGGATTGGCCTGCGACAATAGTTGCCTACGCAACCGGCATTATATTTCTTGCCATGGCCGATTTGGACGAATTATGATGCAAGGTGCTGGGGTATGCGCCGAAGGTTCTAAATCACCGCCATCGGTTCGTGCTTGCCGCAGAGTTGCGATATCGCGCACAAAACAGGTCACGAGAACCGCGCGCAAAAGCGCGGCGCCAGACCGGTTTCGATGGGCTGGCGGAGAGTTTTGGCTGAGGAGGGGAGTGAATATGAAGAAGGCATTTTGGCTGGCGGGCGCCATGGGTTTGGCGCTGGCGCAGCCGGCGGCGGCGGCTGACAGCATCAAGATCGGCTTTGTGTCGACCTTCAGCGGCCCGACCGCCGTGATCGGCAACGACATGCGCAATTCGTTCGAGCTCGCGCTCGACCATCTCGGCCGCAAGATCGACGGCAAGCCGGTCGAGGTGATCTACGAGGACGACCAGCAGAAGCCTGACGTCGGCAAGCAGAAGACCGAGAAGCTGGTGCAATCCGACAAGGTCGATTTCATCGTCGGCTACATCTGGTCGAACGTGCTGCTGGCCTCGCTGAAGACCGCGGCCGATTCCAAAACCTTCCTGATCTCGGCCAATGCCGGTCCGTCGCAGCTCGCCGGCGAACTGTGCTCGCCCTACACCTTCTCGACCTCCTGGCAGAACGACCAGACGCCCGCCGCGATGGGCCTCTACATGAACCAGAAGGGCGTCAAGTCGGTGTTCCTGATCGGCCCGAACTACGCCGCCGGCAAGGACATGCTCGCCGGCCTGAAGAGCACCTTCAAGGGTGAGGTGGTCGGCGAGGAATACACGGTGTGGCCGAGCCAGCTCGACTTCTCCGCCGAGCTGACCAAGGCGCGCAATTCCAAGGCCGAGTCGATCTTCGTGTTCTACCCGGGCGCCGCCGGCGTCCAGTTCCTCAACCAATATGCCCAGGCCGGCATCAAGGCACAGATCCCGCTCTATACGGCCTTCACGGTCGACGAATTGTCGCTGCCGCTGCAGAAGGACAATGCGATCGGCATTCCCGGCGCGCAGGAATGGGTCAACGACCTGCCGAACGCGGAGAACAAGAAGTTCGTCGAGGACTATCGCAAGAAATATCCGGGCCTGCGTCCGACCTATTACGGCGCCCAAGCCTACGACGCCGCCCAGCTCATCAACAGCGCGGTCGTCGCTGTCAAGGGCGACCTCACCAAGAAGGACGCGATGAAGGCCGAGATGGAGAAGGCCAACTTCAAGTCGCTGCGTGGTCCGTTCAAGTACGGCAACAACCACATCCCGATCCAGAACTTCTACCTGCAGGACGTGGTCAAGGATGCCGACGGCCAATTGTCGCTGAAGACGGTCGCGACCATCGTCAAGGACGACCAGGACAAGTTTCACGACAAGTGTCCGATGAAGTGATTTGAAGTCACCTCGCCCGCTCTTGCGGGGAGAGGTCGATTGCGAAGCAATCGGGTGAGGGGCTCTTTCCGCGAACTCCGTTCGTGGAGGCAGCCCCTCACCCCAACCCTCTCCCCGCAAGGGCGGGGCGAGGGAGAACGACAAGCCGTAAAGGCGGCGGCGCAAATGCGCTGCCGCCGTTTTGTTTCAGCCCGATATGAAGGGTCCATGTATCTCGTCGTCGAACAACTCCTGAACGGCCTGCAATTCGGCCTGCTGCTGTTCCTGCTCGCAGCCGGCCTGACGCTGGTGTTCGGCATCATGGACTTCGTCAACCTGGCGCACGGCTCGCTCTATATGATGGGCGCCTATTTCGCGGCGACCTTCGTGGCCTGGACCGGCAGCTTCGTGCTCGGCGCGCTGCTGGCGCTGGGGGCCACACTGCTGCTCGGCATTGTCCTGGAATATGTCGCGCTCCGGCATCTCTATGGCCGCGACCATCTCGACCAGGTGCTCGCGACCTTCGGCTTGATCCTGTTCTTCAACGATGCCGTCCGCCTGATCTGGGGACCGGCCGGCCTCGCGCTGCCGTTGCCGACCTGGCTGACGGTCCCCGTGCAGATCATTCCGGGCGTGTACTATCCAGCCTACCGCCTTGCGATCATCACGGTGGCGCTCGCGGTCGCGGCGCTGCTCTATCTCGTCGTGATGCGCACCCGCATCGGCATGCTGATCCGCGCCGGCGCCTCCAACCGCGAGATGATCGGCGCGCTCGGCATCAACATCAAGCTGCTGTTCACGCTGGTGTTCGGCCTGGGCGCCGCGCTCGCCGGCCTCGCCGGCCTGATGCAGGCGCCGATCCTCACCGTGCAGATCGGCATGGGCGAGAACATCCTGATCCTCGCCTTCGTCATCATCGTGATCGGTGGCATCGGCTCGATCCGTGGCGCGTTCATGGCCGCGCTCTTCGTCGGCATCATCGACACGATGGGCCGCGCCTTCCTGCCCGACCTCTTGCGCAAGGTTTTGAGCGGTGCGGCGGCCTCGACCGCGGCGCCGGCGCTGTCGTCGATGCTGATCTATCTGCTGATGGCGATCATCCTCGTGGTCCGGCCTGAAGGGCTGTTTCCGGCGGCGAAACGATGATGCCCAAGCTCAACGTCGCCAATGCCGTCGTGGCGCTGCTGTGCGCCGCCCTGGTCCTGCTGCCGGTCTATTCGGCGCTGACCGGCAACATCTTCATCCTCACGCTGTTCACCCGGATCGTGATCTTCGCGCTGGCGGCCGCGAGCCTCAATCTGATCATGGGCTATGGCGGCATGATGAGCTTCGGCCACGCCGCCTATCTCGGCATCGGCGGCTATGCGGTCGGCATCCTCGCCGCCGAGGGCATCGGCTCCGGCTTCATCCAGTGGCCGGTCGCGCTCGTGGTGTCCGCACTGTTCGCGCTGGTGATCGGCGCGCTCTCGCTGCGCACCCGCGGCGTCTACTTCATCATGATCACGCTGGCCTTTGCCCAGATGGCCTACTACATCACCTCCGGCCTATCCCGCTATGGCGGCGACGATGGCCTGACCGTCTACAAACGCAGCGATTTCGGCGGCCTGATCAACCTGTCGGACCGCACGCAATTCTATTACCTCTGCCTCGCCTGCCTGTTCGGCGGCATCTCACTGATCTGGCGGATCGTCAATTCGCGCTTCGGCCTGGTGGTGCAGGGCGTCCGCTCCAACGAACAGCGCATGCAGGCGATCGGCTTCCACGCCAATCGCTACCGCCTGGTTTGCTTCGTCATCGCAGGGACCATCTGCGGTCTCGCCGGTGCGCTGCTCGCCAACAACACCGATTTCGTCAGCCCGGCCGTGATGTACTGGACCCGCTCCGGCGATCTTATGGTGATGGTGATCCTGGGCGGCATGGGTTCGCTGTTCGGGCCCGTGATCGGCGCGATCGTCTATCTCCTGCTCGAGGAACTGCTGTCGCAGTTCACCGAATTTTCGGGGCTGGTCCTCGGCCCCGTCCTGCTGCTGATCGTCGTGTTCGCGCGCGGCGGCATCATGGGCCTGCTCGGGAGGATGAGCCGTGCCTAATTCTTTGGCTGAACCCTTGCTCCGCGTCGACAATCTGGTCCGCCGTTACGGCGGCATCACCGCGACCGACAATCTGTCGATGGAAGTCGTGCCGGGCGAGCTGCACGCCATCATCGGTCCCAACGGCGCCGGCAAGACCACTTTGATCAGCCAGCTCACCGGCCAGGTGATGCCGAATTCCGGTGCCATCTATTTCGGCGGCCGCGACGTCACGCATCTGCCGTCCTACAAGCGCTCCAGGCTCGGGCTGGCGCGCTCGTTCCAGATCACCTCGCTGCTGAAGGATTTTTCCGCGCTCGACAATGTCGCGCTGGCGGCGCAGGCGCATGACGGCCACTCCTTCCGCTTCTGGGGCAACGCGCGCAAGGAGAAGCCGCTGCGCGAGACCGCGCGCGCTGCGTTGGAGCGCGTCGGGCTCGGTGCGCGCGCCGATGTCGTGGTGTCGCAATTGAGCCATGGCGAGCAGCGCGAGCTCGAGCTTGCGGTCGCGCTCGCGACCAAGCCGCAGCTCCTGCTGCTGGACGAGCCGATGGCCGGCCTCGGTGTCACGGAATCGGCGCGGATGGTCGCGCTGCTCAAGGAGCTGCGCAAGGAAGTCACCATCGTGCTGGTCGAGCACGACATGGAGGCGGTGTTCGCGCTCGCCGACCGCATCACGGTGCTGGTCTATGGCCGCGTCATCGCCTGCGACGTGCCGGATGCGATCCGCAAGCATGACGAGGTCAAGCGCGCCTATCTCGGCGAGCAGCACGCGGTGACGCGCCATGGCTGAACCCAGAATGGCTGAGACGTTGCTGGAAGTCGACGCGATCGAGACCTGCTATGGCCTGAGCCAGGTGCTGTTCGGCCTGTCGCTGCGGATCAAGTCCGGCGAAATGGTCGCCCTGATGGGCCGCAACGGCATGGGCAAGACCACGACCATCCGCTCGATCATGGGCCTGACCCCGGCACGATCAGGCGCCATCCGATTCGCCGGCGAAGCCGTGCGCGGCATGCCGTCCTACAGGATCGCAAAACTCGGCATCGGCCTGGTGCCCGAGGGACGCCAGATCTTTCCGAACCTCACCGTGCGCGAGAACCTCGTCGCCGCCTCGGGCAATCGCCAGGGTGCATCCGACCCGTGGACGCTCGAAAAAATCCACGCCCTGTTCCCGCGGCTCGCCGAGCGCACCAGCAACATGGGTGTCACGCTGTCCGGCGGCGAGCAGCAGATGCTCGCGATCGGCCGCGCGCTGATGACCAACCCAAGGCTCCTGATCCTCGACGAGGCGACTGAAGGCCTTGCGCCGCTGATCCGCGACGAGATCTGGAGCTGCCTGTCGATGCTGAAGGGCCGCGGGCAGTCGGTGCTCGTGATCGACAAGAACGTCGAGAACCTCTCGCGCATCGCCGACCGCCATTACATCATCGAGCGCGGCAAGACGGTGTGGAGCGGCACAAGCGAGCAGCTGATCGCCGAGCCGGATTTGCAGCATAAGTATCTTGGGATTTAAGCCACCGCTGTCGCGCCATACTCCAACGTCGTCCCGGCGAAGGCCGGGACCCATAACCACAGAAGCGCATTGTTAGAGCGCGCTGTGGCCTCAGCCCATTTCAGCAATCAACATCCGGGGTATTGGGGCCGGGACGACGAACGGCCTCAAAACATCTCGAAATATTCGCGCTGCTCCCAGTCCGTCACCTCGGCCTGGAAACGCTCGATCTCCGCGTTCTTGATGTGGACATAATAGTCCACGAACTCCGGCCCCAGCGCCTCACGGAAGAACGGATCGTCGTCGAGCGCGAACACCGCCTCGCGCAGCGACTTCGGCAGCAGCGCAGCCTTGGTCTCGTAGGGCATGTCGGCTGACGGTCCGGGATCGAGCTTGCGATCGACGCCGTCGAGGCCGGAGAGGATTTGTGAGGCCATGTAGAGATAGGGGTTCGCGGCCGGCTCGCCGATCCGGTTCTCCAGCCGTGTCGCCGGATCGCCTGCGCTGCCGAGCACGCGGATCATCACGCCGCGGTTGTCGCGGCCCCAGATCGCGCGATCCGGCGCCAGCGAATAGGAGCGATAGCGCTTGTAGCCGTTGATGGTCGGCGTCGTGAACACGGTCGATGCGCGCGCGTGCTCGATCAGGCCGGCAAGCCAGGCGCGGCCGAATGCGCTGAGCGGCTCGCCGGTCTCGTTCGCCATGAAGGCATTCGCGCCGCTTGCGCGTGACACCAGCGATTGATGCAGGTGCCATCCGCTGGCGAACACGTTCGGCAGCTTCGGCCGGCACATGAAGGTGGCGTGATGGCCGTGGCGGCGCGCGATCTGCTTCACTGCCGAGCGGAACAGCACCATGGTGTCGGCCGGCGTGAGCCCCACGGTGGGCGCAAAGGTGAATTCGCACTGGCTCGGGCCGAACTCGAGCTCGACCGAGCGCAGCGGCAGGCCGAGCGCGATGATGTCGCGGCGGATGCTCTCCAGCGCCGGCTCCATCAGGTCGTAGCGCTGCTCGGACAGATACTGGTAGCCGTGCCACAGCAGGCTGACATCGGGCGGCCGCCCGGGCTGGCCGGCATCGTCAGGCGCCATGTGCGCATCGTCGAGCTTGAACAGATGGAATTCGACTTCGAGGCCTGCAACGAAGTCGTAACCGCGGCGCGTCAGCTGATCGAGCACCTTGCGATAGAGGTTGCGGGTCGCGAACGGCACCGGGCGGCCGTCGCCGAAATGCAGGTCGCAGAGCAGCCAGCCGGTGTTTTGCGCCCAGGGCAGCACACGGAACGTGGTGGGGTCGGCGACCATCAGCACGTCGGCCGCGCCCTCCATCTCCTTCATGCCGAAGCCGCCGCCGGCGCTGAACACCGGGAACACCGTCTTGTGCGAGGTGTCCTTGGCGAGCAGCGACGTGGTGATGGAGCAGCCGCTCTCCAGCGCGCGCAGCGCTTCGGAGGCGATCAATGTCTTGCCGCGCAGGATGCCGTGCTGGTCGGGAAAGGACAGCCTGACAACTTCGAGGTTCTTCTCCTCGACGACGCGACGGAGGCGCAGTGCCGCGTCCTTCTGCTCGTCCGACCATAACCCGTGGCGCTCCACGAAACTCACGGCGTCACTCCTTTGCTTCTCCCTCTCCCCGCTCTTCGCGGGGAGAGGGTTGGGGTGAGGGGCTTTCTCCGCGGGTGAGATGTATCGATAGACCTGTACCCCCTCACCCGGATCGCATCTGGTGATGCGATCCGACCTCTCCCCGCAGGCGGGGCGAGGTGAAGAGTGCGGTGCTGCGCCATCGAAGCCAACATCACTCAGCCGCCGTCAAACGATGCACATTGTCGGCGATCTCGCGCGGCACGGGCGCCGCCCAGGGCGCGCCGCGGCGGCGCTTGACGTCGACCTCCATCCAGTAGAGCTCCCAGCCCTGGGTCGGGCCGATGCCGTCCATCGTCGCCGGGCCCTGGATGCTGCGCGCCGAGGCCGCATCGAGGACCAGGATCGGCGTTTCGCCGCCCGCGACCTTCTCGATCTCCTGCCGCAGCAGGCGGCGATACTGCACGATCGCCTTGTCGCTCTGGCCGAGATGCTCGTTGGTGCGATCCTGGATCGCGCCCATCGATTCCACCGCCCACTGGTCGTGCACGTTGATGTCGGCGCCCATGCCGGTATAGGTCGCGGTCGCCTGCTCGTGCGGGTCGAAGCCGTAGTCGTTCGACCGGTTCTTGCGCGAGGTGTAGTCCGGCAGCTCATAGAGCTCGAGCCGCTGCTCGCGCATCTTCTGCTTGTCGACCGGCGCGGTGAAGCTGGTGAAGATCGCATACCAGTAGCAGTTCTCGTCATCGACCGGCACGTGCCACTGCGTGATCGTCATCTCGGTCGACATCGGCAGCACGAAGCCGTGCGGGAAGACCTGGTTGGTCACCCGCACATGGGTGCGCTCGTCGTCGATCTGGCGCAGCGTGATCAGGCGCAGCCCGTATTCGGTGTGCTCGACATTGATGATGGGCCGATCGAACTCGCGCATGATCCTGGTCATCGGCATGTCGGTGCCTTCGGAGGCGCCGCGGAACTGCTTGCCGTAGCCGGTCGACGTATCCTCGTCCTCGAAGAAGCGATGCAGGAAGGAGGCGTGCGACGGGTCGATGCCGACCTCGAGCGCCTGCAGCCAGTTGCAGCCCCAATGTCCCTTGAACGCAAAGGTGTGGCTGTCGGGCGCGACGAAACAATCGAGCTCGGGAAACGACGGCGGCTCGCCTTCGCCGAGCCAGGCCCAGAGGATGCCGCTCTTCTCGACCACCGGATAGGCGCGCTGCTTGATGCCCTTGCAGAGCTGCGATCCGACCGGCTCGGCCGGCGTCTCGATGCACTGGCCGCTGGCGTCGAACAGCCAGCCGTGGAAGGCGCAGCGCAGCCCGCCATGCTCCAGCCGGCCGAAGGCGAGGTCGGCGCCGCGATGCGCGCAGTGGCGATCGATCAGCCCGTAGCAGCCGTCCTTGTCGCGGAACAGCACCAGGTTCTCGCCGAGCAGTTTGACCGGGCGCACCGGGCGCTCGCCCTGCAATTCGTCCACCAGCGCCGCCGGCTGCCAGTACTTCCGCATCAGCTTGCCGCAGGGGTCCTTGCGGCCGACACGGGTGATCAGATCGTTCGCTTCCTGGCTCATCATGGCGGCGTCTCCTGATTTGGATTTGTTCGCCTATTGAACGAATGTCCGAATTATGCCATATCTCGATCGGACAGCAAGCCGAATTTTTGAACCGTTCAAAGCCGGACCTCGATGCCAAAGCTCAAGCGCGACGATCAGGACGAGCGCGCCACCGATTTCGTCGAGAGCCTCGATCGCGGCCTGCGGCTGCTGCAAGTGTTCGGCACCGTCTCAGGACCGGCGACGCTGAGCGACCTGGCGCGCGCCGCCGACCTGCCGCGCGCCACGGCGCGCCGCATCCTGTTCACGCTCGCGCATGGCGGCTTCGTCGCCACCGACGGCAAGCTATTCACGCTGACGCCGCACGTGCTGACATTGGCCGGCGCGTTCCTGCAATCCAACCAGGTGGTGACGGTGCTGCAGCCGGTGCTCGACCGCATCGCCACCGCGGCGCAGGAGATCGCCTCGCTCGCGCTGCTCGACGGCGACGATGTCGTGTTCGTGGCGCGGTCCAGCCCGACCCGGGTGTTCTCCGCTGGCCTCGATATCGGTTACCGCCTGCCGGCGTTCTGCACCTCCGTCGGTCGCGCCATGCTCGGCCGTCTCGACGATGCCGAGCTCGCGACGCGGCTGAAGGCGACGCGCCGCGAAGCGGTGACGCCGCAGACCGTGACCGATCCGAAGAAGCTGCTCGCCACCGTCATCGCCGATCGCGCGCAGGGCTACTCGCTGGTCGATCGCGAAGCCGAACCGCACTTCCGCTCGATCTCGGTCCCGGTGCGCCGCTACGACGGCACCATCGTCGCCGCCATCAACATGGGCGCCCATGTCGATCGTGTGCCCAAGCAGGAGCTGATCGACCGCTTCCTGCCGCTGCTCCGTGAGGGGGCGGAGGACGTGAAGAGCAGGTTGTTGTGAGGGTTGGTGATTTGAGCGTGAAAGTCCGGAGAGCCGGCCAATCACGCATGCAAATTATCGTGAGGGTTGCGTTGAAGTTTCAAGCAGCCGAATTTGCTGCTGAGCCGCAGTGTAGCCACCGATGCTACCGGCGATGGCGACGAGCGCTGCGGTGACGAGAAGCAATCGCGTACGTGATTTGCCGCGAGTTCCAAGATCCATGTGCAGCAAACTAAATAGCGTGGGCGCGGCCTGAAACATCAGGGTCGTGAAGTAGCGATGAAGAGTGATGCCGTGCTGATAAGGTGTCCAATCGGGCCCGGCATTGATGCCGAGCTCGTAGGAAGGCGTCAGGTAGTCGCGGCAATACCAGGAGAGAATTGCCGTCAGCGGCAAAACTGGCAGCACGGCGAATCGTGCTCGATCACCGAAGATTCGACCGAGCGCCTCGATCGTGAAAGCCTGGAAAAACTGCGGCACGGTCAACACGAGCAGCGTACCTAGGGCGGCAATGAGTGCCATAAGCAGCGGCACGATTACGACCGTAGTGCCCAGGTCTCTTGACGGCCGGTAGGGGTTGCCGTGGGCGAGATCGAAGAACAACAGGCTCGAAATCATGAAGATGACCACTAGCAGTGCGACGAAGCAAGAAATCCACGCGAGACTCTGCGCATAAGAAATGAACGGGCTGATCTTCATCACACGCACCGGGTTAAGTCGGAGCTGGTACTTTATCGGGGCAGTCGCGCGAGGTATCGCGCAAACATCCGCAAAGTTTAGCCGAAAGCGGCACATAGGGCCGTAAATGCCCGCATTTGATCCGACTTTAAAGATCGGGATTGGTGAGGCGGCGGTATTAAAGCGCCACGCTGCGCAGGCCGAAGCTGCGCGCCTCGTTCTGTAGCACCGGCCGCACCGAATCGATCAGCCGCGCCGCCGCCGCATCGACCGACAGCCCCGCGGTGTCGACCACCGCCGACGCCCGCGCGTACAGTGGCTCGCGGCTGACCAGGATGTTGCGCAGTTCCGCCATCGCCGAGCGGTCGTCGGCCATCGGGCGCAGATCACCTTGACGACGCACGCGGGCCATGTGCTCTTCGGGCTCGGCCTTCAGCCAGATCGTATAGAACGACGACAGGATCAGATCGAAGGTCAGCGGCTCCGAGACGATGCCGCCGCCGGTCGCCAGCACCATCAATTCCTTCCGCGCCAGCAATTGCGTCAACGCGGCCTGCTCCATGCGGCGAAAGCCTTCCTGGCCGTAGAGCGCGATGATCTCGGCGACGGAGAGCCCGTTCTGCGCCTCGATCTCCTTGTTGAGCTCGACAAAACTCCAGCCGATCTTCTTTGCCAGCATGCGGCCGAGCGTGGTCTTGCCGGCGCCGCGCAAGCCTATCAGCGCGATGCCGGAGAACGAGGCGCGGCGCGGCGCCAACGGGCTGCTGCCGGCGAGGATGTCCTTGGCCTGCGCGATCTGGCTCGGCGAGGCCTTGCGCAGCAGGTCGCGGATGACGGCCCAGTCGGGCGCAGGCTCGGCGGACGGAATGAGATCTTCGAGATGCGCGGCCATCGCGCCTGCGACACGGCGCAGCAGCACGATCGAGACATTCCCTTTGCCGCTTTCGAGCTGGGCGATGTAGCGTTCGGAGATGCCGGAGACTTTTGCCAGCACCTTGCGCGACATGCCGCGGAGCGCGCGCGTCGTGCGCACACGCTGGCCAAGCTGTTCGAGGAAGGCAGTTTCCGGATCGGGGTCTGCGGTCATGATCCCTGTGCGAGGCGGCAGTTTTCGGAAACATAATGCCGAAGAGCATTGACAGCAAGCCAACGTAGTGGCTTTGTATGAATTATAATTCTTAAATTCACAGGAGAGGGAAGCGTGGCGCGTCTGGGTCCGAGGAGCGGAGCATGACTTATAACGCAGTCTCCTGGCTGCTCGACCGCAATGTCGATGAAGGCCGCGGCGACAAGATCGTGTTCGACGACACGGTGTCCCAACTCACCTATGGCGGGTTGCAGCGGCAGACCCGGCGGGTCGGCAACATGCTGCGCCGGCTCGGCGTCCGCCGCGAAGAGCGCGTCGCCATGATCATGCTGGATACGGTCGATTTCCCGACCGTGTTCCTGGGGGCGATCCGCGCCGGCGTGGTGCCGGTGCCGCTCAACACGCTGCTGACCGCGGAGCAATACGCCTACATCCTCGGCGATTGCCGGGCGCGCGTGCTGTTCATCTCCGAGGCGCTGCTGCCGGTGGTGAAGGACGTCGTCACGCGCATGCCCGACCTCGAGCATGTGATCGTCTCCGGCAAGGAGGCGCACGGCCACAAGAGGCTTTCCGACGAGATCGCGCGCGAAGGTGACGTGTTCGCGACCGCGCCGACCCATGCCGACGAGCCGGCATTCTGGCTCTATTCGTCGGGCTCGACCGGCATGCCGAAGGGCGTGCGCCATCTGCATTCCAATCTCGCCGCGACGGCGGAGACTTATGCCAGGCAGGTGCTTGGGATCCGCGAGGACGATGTCGGGCTGTCGGCGGCAAAGCTGTTCTTCGCTTACGGCCTCGGCAACGCGCTGACCTTCCCGATGTCGGTCGGCGCCACCACGGTGCTCAATTCCGAGCGTCCGACGCCGGCGGTGATGTTCGCGCTGCTGAACAAGTATCATCCCAGCATCTTCTTCGGCGTGCCGACCCTGTTCGCGGCGATGCTGAACGACGAGGCGATGAAGGCGCAAAGCGGCGGCGATCGGCTGCGGGTCTGCACCTCGGCCGGCGAGGCGCTGCCGGAATCGGTCGGTAACGCCTGGCGCGCGCGGTTCGGCGTCGACATCCTCGACGGCGTCGGCTCGACCGAACTGCTGCACATCTTCCTGTCGAATGCGCCTGGCGACATCAAGTACGGCTGCTCCGGCCGCCCGGTGCCCGGCTACAAGGTGCGGCTGGTCAACGAATTGGGTGCCGAGGTCGCCGATGGCGAAGTCGGCGAGCTGCTGGTCGATGCGCCATCCGCCGGCGAGAGCTACTGGAACCAGCGCGCCAAGAGCCGCGCCACCTTCGAAGGGCCGTGGACCCGCACCGGCGACAAATACATCCGCGATGCCGAGGGCCGCTACACCTTCTGCGGCCGCGCCGACGACATGTTCAAGGTCTCCGGCATCTGGGTCTCGCCGTTCGAGGTCGAGAGCGCGCTGATCACCCATCCCGCGGTGCTGGAAGCCGCCGTGGTGCCGGAGGCCGATCCGGAAGGGCTGCTGAAGCCGAAAGCGTTCGTGGTGCTGCGGCCGGAGAGCACGGCCGACGGTCTGCATGAGGCGCTGAAGGAGCACGTCAAGCAGAAGATCGGCCCATGGAAGTATCCGCGCTGGATCGATGTGGTGGAGTCCTTGCCGAAGACGGCGACGGGAAAGATCCAGCGATTCAAACTGCGCGATGGCGCGCAATAATGTCTCCACGGGTCGTCCCGGCGAAGGCCGGGACCCATAACCACAGGTCTCAGTTGCTGCGCGAAAGCCGTCGAACAGCATCTCTCAAAACAACGGCCGCGGCGTATGGGTCCCGGCCTTCGCCGGGACGACGAGTGAGGAGGCCCCGCCAATGCAGAACTTGACCTCCAACGGCTTCCTCTCCATCGACGCCGCCGAGCTCGAATACCGCAGGCTCGGTCCATCACCCGACACCGCCCCCACCATCGTGATGCTGCACGAAGGCCTCGGCTCGGTCGGCCTGTGGGGCGACTTCCCCGAAAAACTGCAGGCGGCGACCGGTGCCGGCGTGTTCGTCTATTCACGCGCCGGCTATGGCGCATCGTCGCCGGTGACGCTGCCGCGGCCGGTCGACTACATGCATCGCGAGGCGCTCGATGTGTTGCCGAAACTGCTCGATGCAATCGGCTTCCGCCGCGGCCTACTGGTCGGTCATTCCGACGGCGCCTCGATCGCGGCGATCTATGCCGGCGCGCATCAGGATCATCGCCTGCACGGCATCGCGCTGCTCGCGCCGCATTTCATCGTCGAGGACATTTCGGTAGCCTCGATCGCCGAGATCAAGACGGCGTACGAGACCACCAATCTGAAGGAGAAGCTGGCGCGCTGGCACAAGGACGTCGACAATGCCTTCCATGGCTGGAACGGCGCCTGGCTCGATCCGAAATTCCGCGATTGGGATATCTCCGAATATCTCGCCTATATCCGCGTGCCCGTGCTGATCGTGCAGGGCGCCGATGATCAATACGGCACGATGCGCCAGGTCGAGATCGCGCAAGAAGAGTGCTACTGCCCGGTGGACGTCGTGGCGATCCCGGGTGCCGGCCACTCGCCGCACCGCGAGGCTTCGGCGGTGACCCTGCAGGCGGTCACTGAATTCGCTCTCGCGGCGCTACGCGACGACCGGACGTTGGCGGCCTGAGATTTATTGCCGATGCTAGGCCATTGGCCGAACGGTCGTTTTTCCAAACATGAAACAAAATGCATGTTTTTGCGTTTTGAACTAGACGAGATCGAAAACATGCATTATTGTGCATGTCAGGTCGAACGAAGCGACGTCAACGTACAACAGCAACAACAGTAGAGGGTGGCCCATGGCTGGCGATGATCGGGTCCTTGCGGGCGGGGCGAAGTACATCGATTTCCAGACCGAGCCACAGCGTTATCGGCACTGGAAGCTAGACGTGAAGGGCGACGTCGCGACGCTGACGATGGACGTCGACGAGAACGCCGGCCTGTTCGAGGGCTATCAGCTCAAGCTCAATTCCTACGATCTCGGCGTCGATATCGAGCTGGCCGACGCCGTGCAGCGGCTGCGCTTCGAGCATCCCGAGGTCAAGGTCGTGGTGATGCGCTCGGGCAAGAACCGCGTGTTCTGCGCCGGCGCCAACATCCGCATGCTGGCGGGATCGACCCACGCGCACAAAGTCAATTTCTGCAAGTTCACCAACGAGACCCGCAACGGCCTGGAAGATTCAAGCGAAAATTCCGGCCAGAGCTTCATCTGCGTCGTCAACGGCACCGCGGCCGGCGGCGGCTATGAGCTCGCGCTCGCAACCGACCACATCATGATGGCCGATGACGGTGCCGCTGCCGTCGCGCTGCCCGAGGTTCCGCTGCTCGCCGTGCTGCCGGGCACCGGCGGCCTCACCCGCGTCGTCGACAAGCGCAAGGTACGCCGCGACCACGCCGATTTCTTCTGCACCATCGAGGAAGGCATCAAGGGCAAGCGCGCGGTCCAGTGGCGGCTGGTCGACGAGATCGCGCCGAACTCCAAGCTCGAAGGCAAGCTCGCCGAGCGCATCAAGGAATTTTCCGCCAGGTCGAAGCGTAACGGCGAAGGCAAGGGCATCGCGCTGACCAGGCTCAACCGCACCGTCGACGACAGCGCGATCCGCTACGATTTCGTCAGCGTCGACATCGACCGCAACGCGCGCATCGCAACGATCTCGATCAAGGCGCCGGAAACCGCCGCGCCCGCCGATATCGACGGCATGATCACGCAGGGCGCGTCGTTCTGGCCGCTGCAGGTCGCGCGCGAGCTGGACGACGCGATCCTGCATCTGCGCATCAACGAACTCGGCATCGCGATGCTGGTGTTCAAGAGCCATGGCGACCGCGCCAATGTCGTGTCCTATGACACGTTCCTCGAGGCCAACAAGGCGCACTGGCTGGTCAACGAGGTCAGGCACACCTGGAAGCGCGTGCTCAAGCGCATCGACGTCACCTCGCGCACGCTGGTGACCCTGGTCGAGCCCGGCTCCTGCTTCGTCGGCACCTTGGCCGAGCTCGTGTTCGCCGCCGACCGCTCCTACATGCTGATCGGCCAGAAGCAGGGCGACAACCGCCCGCCGCCGGCGATCGAACTCACCGCGATGAATTTCGGCCCGTACCCCATGAGCCACGGCCTGACCCGGTTGCAGTCGCGCTTCCAGGCCGACCCGTCCGATATCGAGCGCGCGCAGGCCGCGATTGGCAAGGCGCTCGATGCGGAGGAGGCCGAGGAGCTCGGCCTCGTCACCTTCGCGCTCGACGACATCGATTGGGACGACGAGGTCCGCGTGTTCCTGGAGGAACGCACCTCGTTCTCGCCCGACGGCCTCACCGGCATGGAAGCCAATTTGCGCTTCGTCGGTCCCGAGACCATGGAATCGAAGATCTTCTCGCGCCTCACCGCGTGGCAGAACTGGATCTTCCAGCGGCCCAACGCGGTCGGTGAAGACGGTGCGCTGCGCCGCTACGGCACCGGCCAGAAGGCGCAATTCGACATGACGCGAGTGTAGGAATTTTGCTGCGTCATGCCCGGCCTTGTGCCGCGCATCCACGTCTTCCTTCAGTTCAACGAAGCAAGACGTGGATGGCCGGGTCAAGCCCGGCCATGACGAAAGAAATCTGCCCCAAGGAGGCTGCCATGAACATGAACATCATGAACGTCGACTACTCGACCAAGATTCCGAACAACGTGAATCTCGCCGAGGACCGCCAGGTGCTGAAGGCGCTGGAAGGCTGGCACCCCGGTTACATGGACTGGTGGAGCGACATGGGCCCGGAGGGCTTTCAGGAGTCGCTCGTTTACCTGCGCACGGCCTATTCGGTCGATCCGCGCGGCTGGGCCAAGTTCGACTACGTGCGGATGCCCGAATATCGCTGGGGCATTCTGCTTGCGCCGCAGGAAGAGAATCGCGTCATTCCGTTCGGCGAGGATTTCGGCAAGCCGGCCTGGCAGGAAGTCCCCGGCGAGCATCGCGCCATGCTGCGCCGCCTGATCGTGATCCAGGGCGACACCGAACCGGCCTCGGTCGAGCAGCAGCGCCATCTCGGCAAGACCGCGCCCTCGCTCTACGACATGCGCAACCTGTTCCAGGTCAATGTCGAGGAAGGTCGCCATCTCTGGGCGATGGTCTACCTGCTGCAAAAGTATTTCGGCCGCGACGGCCGCGAGGAGGCGGACGATCTGCTGCGCCGCCGCTCCGGCGATGCTGACTCACCGCGCATGCTCGGCGCCTTCAACGAGGCGACGCCGGACTGGCTGTCGTTCTTCATGTTCACCTACTTCACCGACCGCGACGGCAAGATGCAGCTGCACTCGCTGGCGCAGTCGGGCTTCGATCCGCTGTCGCGCACCTGCCGCTTCATGCTGACCGAGGAAGCCCATCACATGTTCGTCGGCGAGACCGGCATCACCCGCGTCGTGCAGCGCACCTGCGACGCGATGCAGGAAGCGGGGATCACCGACCCGACCGATATCGCAAAGGTCCGCGCGCTCGGCGTGATCGACCTGCCGACCATCCAGAAGAAGCTGAACCTGCACTATTCGCTGTCGCTCGACCTGTTCGGCTCCGAAGTCTCGACCAATGCCGCCAATGCCTTCAATGCCGGCGTCAAGGGTCGTTACAAGGAAACCACGATCGAAGACGATCACCAGCTCAAGACCTCGACCTATCCGGTGATGAAGCTGATCGACGGCCAGATCAAGATGGTCGACGAGCCGGCGTTGACCGCGCTCAACATGCGGCTGCGCGACGACTACACGCAGGATTGCGTCAAGGGCATGTTGCGCTGGAACAAGGTGATCTCGACCGCCGGCTATGACTACAAGCTCACGGTGCCGAACACGGTCTTTCACCGCCAGATCGGCGAGTTCAGGGATGTCCACGCGACGCCCGATGGCCTGTTGATCGACGATGCCACCTGGGCCAAGCGCAAGAACGACTGGCTGCCATCGACCGAAGACGGCGACTTCATCGCCTCGCTGATGAAGCCGGTCACCGAGCCCGGCCAGTTCGCCTCCTGGATCTCGGCGCCGAAGGTCGGCATCGACAACAAGCCCGGCGATTTCGAGTACGTGCGGATCGAGACCTGATTCTCTCCTCGCGGAGAGAGCAGAAAGGGGCGAGCCGAAAAGGTCCCTGGCTCGCCCCTTTCTTTTTTCGCATCATGCGCTCTCGCCGTCATCACCCGCGAAAGCGGGTGATCCAGTATTCCAGAGCCGTCGTGCTTAATGCGAAGCGCCGCGGCGTACTGGATCGCCCGGTCGAGCCGGGCGATGACAGCTACCCCGCGATCTCCAGTCCCGCGGTCGCATAGACCACGCCGCCATCGACCGCGATGGTGTTGCCCACCACATAGTCGCCGGCGCGCGAGGCGAGGTAGATCGCCGTCCCCGCCATGTCCTCGTCGCTGCCCACCCGCCGCGACGGGACGCGCTGCGCGACTTCGTCGGCGTGGTCGCGCGCGGCGCGGTTCATGTCGGATTTGAAGGCGCCCGGCGCGATCGCGGTGACGTTGATGTTGTCCTTGATCAGCCGCGTCGCCATCCGCCGCGTCAAATGGATCACCGCGGCCTTGCTGGCGGCGTAGGAATAGGTCTCCATCGGATTGACGAAGATGCCGTCGATCGAGGCGATGTTGATCACCTTGCCCGGCTTTTCGTGCGAAGCGGCGGCGCGCAGCGGCTTGGCCAGCGCCTTGGTCAGGAAGAAGATCGACTTGACGTTGAGGTCCATCACCTTGTCCCAGCCGCTCTCCGGGAATTCGTCGAAATCGGCACCCCACGCGGCGCCGGCATTGTTGACGAGGATGTCGAGCTTCGGCTCGCGCTTGCTGATCTCAGTGGCGAGCTTTTCGCAACCCTCCACCGTCGAGATGTCGATCGGCAGCGCGATGCATTCGCCGTCATAGGCGGCCGAGAGCTCCTGCGCGGTGGCTTCGCAGGGACCTGCCTTGCGTGCGGTGATGTAGACCTTCGCTGCGCCCTGGGCGAGGAAGCCGGCCGCGATCATCTTGCCGATGCCGCGCGAACCGCCGGTCACCAGCGCGACACGGCCTTTGAGTGAGAACAGATCCTTGAACATATTGCCTCCTTGAGAGTGACCAGCGTTCTGGCCGCGTTGGCCGGTCTAGTCAAGGAACCGGCGGCACTGCTGAACGGATGCTCAGACGTCACCCGAACGGGTGAATGGCGATTCTATTGGCGCGATCACACGCGTCGATCAAGAGTTCTTGAGATGTGATGCAGTGCACAAGCGCGCGGCGCGGCTGGGTGCATCATGCGCGCGGGTGGAATTCCAACGCAGGAGTTCCTGACATGAAGCACATCGCATTGCCAGTGACGGGCGCGACGCCGGTCGGCGTCGTTTCATTTGGCGGACGACGGAAGAGTTTGTTCGCGTCGATCATCAGCGCACTTCACCACACGCGCCGGATCCAGGCGCGCCGTGTCCTGAAGCAGCATCAGCATCTGTTCGACCGGGCGGCGCAGCGCCGCGCCGAGCAGGAGGGCCGCAATCATGTCGCTTCTTGAACGGTCGCAGCCGCGCCAATCGACCGTGCGTTTTCCAGAGATCGGGGAAACCGCGTGGCTGGTCGCCATCGCGGTCGGCTTTCTCGTCCTGCACATCCTCGTGGCGACATTGCTGATGCCCGCGGCCGTGGATGATCCCACGATGCCGCGGCAAGAGCCCAAAGCTCTGACCGATTAAGTCCTCACGACCATCATCATTGCAACCAGCCGGAGGCCCACCTGATGGCCGACGTGACGTCTTTCCTTGTGCTCAGTGCCGCCGTGTTCTGTGGCGCCTTCGTCTCCGGCCTGGCCGGCTTCGCCTTCTCGGCGGTCGCGGGCGCCGTCCTGCTGCATGTGATGCCGCCGACCGAGGCGGTGCCGCTGATGATGGCCTGCAGTGTCGGCGTCCAGGGCGCCAATCTCTGGGCGCTCAGGCGCAACATCGCCTGGAGGGCGAGCCTGCCGCTGATCTGCGGCGGCCTGCTTGGCGTCCCGATCGCGCTCTGGCTGTTGTCCAATACCGACAGCCGGACCTTTCGCGAGGGCTTCGGCTTCGCGGTCGCGCTCTACGCCTCCTACATGTTGTTCAGGCCCGCGCTTGCCGGTGCCCAGGACGTCCACCGCGGACGCATCGCGTTGGTCGGATTCGGCGGCGGCCTGATCGGAGGGCTGACCGCGATGCCCGGCGCCTTGCCGACGATCTGGTGCGACCTGCGCGGCGTGCCGAAGCAGCAGCAACGCGGTCTGGTTCAGCCCTTCATCGCCGCCATGCAGCTGTCTGCGCTTGCCTTGATGCTGCTGCGTCACGACCTGCCGGCCAAGGTCGCCTATGATCTCGTGCTCAGCGTGCCGGCGTTGCTCGCAGGCTCCTGGCTCGGCCTGCTCGCCTTTCGCAACATCAACGAGGCCGGCTTCCGGCGCGTGATCCTCGGCCTGCTGCTGGTGTCGGGGATGCTGCTGGCGGTGTGAGGCGGCGCTCCATCCGGGCTACGAATGCGGCCTAAAGCGCGATGAGATTGGGTTGAATCGTCATCGCGCTTTAGCTCTTTGTTTGAGCATGATCTTTTCGGAAAACCGCTTCGCACTTTTCCGGATCATGCTCTAAGCCGCGTCGATGCGGCGAAAGCCGTTCCACACCGCGGTGGCGGCGCCCGAGGTCAGCACCGGCAACAGCCGCTCCGTCTGGTAATTGCCGTTCAGCGAGACCCGCTGCAGCGCGGTGATGTGGTCGGCGCTTTCGGCAAACAGCATGCCCGGCCGCGTCGTCACCGCGGTCCGGAAGCCGGTCGTCCTGGCGAGCGCGAATTCGCGCTGGCCCGCGGCGATCCGGTCGCCGTAGGGATACGCGAGATGCAGCGCCGGCCGCTGCAGCGCGTCCTCGATCCGCGCCCGGCTGGTGGCGAGCTCGAATGAGGCGATGGTCTCGCTCTGCTTGGCGAGATTGCAATGGCTGATGGTGTGCGCGCCGATGGTGACGAGCGGATCGCCGGCGAAGCCGCGCAGCTCGTCCCAGGACAGGCAGAGCTCGCGCGCGATGCCCCCCTCGTCGACGCCGTGGCGGGCGCACAGCGCGGAGATCTCGGCCTGCATCTCCTGCTCGCCCGGCAGCGACCGCAGCCAGTCATGCATGCTGTTGAACGCGGCCTGTTTGGCCTGCGGCGTCGCGCAGTCGAGCCGCGTCATGGCGCCGTCGATCGGAACCTCGATCGCCGATGCAGTGGCGATCACCCGCTCCAGCGCGATCCACCACAGCCGGCCGCAGCCCTCGGCGAAGTCGCTCGCGACATAGACGGTCAGCGGGGCGTCGAACTCGCGCATCACAGGCAGCGCGAAATCGCGGTTGTCGCGATAGCCGTCGTCGAAGGTGAAGCAGGCGAAGCGCCGCGCAAAATTCCGTTCGGTGAGGCGGCGATGCGCCTCGTCCATGGTGACGATGTCGATGTCGAGGTCACGCAGATGCGCCAGCATCGCGCGCAGGAAATCGGGCTCGATGGCGAGGTGACGGTTCGGCTGGAATGCGTCGCTGCGCGGCGGCCCGACATGATGCAGCATGAAGATCGCGCCGACGCCGGCGTAGATCGGCCGCAGCAGATAATGCGCACCCGAGAAGTACAGCGCCTCCAGCCCGGCGCGGATCACGGTGGTGCGGAGTTGTTTCATGAGGGCGCGGGCCGGCCGATCTATATTTTGCCGCGAACTTAGCCAACGACCGCTGAATAAACTGTTAGTCCGGTCAGACATTTGCGTCTTTCCTGGGGGCTGCGATTTGGGGTTTGACAGTCGGCGAAGGGTTTGTTTTCTCTCTGTTTACCGAGCCGCAGGACCCTGAATGCACGGACTTTTCAAGTGGAGTAGCAAATGGTGGCCCGGCGTCATTCCGCTGGTCATCCTTTGGGGTATCGCGGCCTGGACCAGCACTGCAACGGTCGAAGCGGACCTTGCCGCGCGCTCTAATGCCGCACTGAAGGAAACGGTACTCGACAAACGTCGTATCGCGGTCGATGGCCGTGACGTCACGTTCGCCGCCAACGCCTTCTCCGAGGACGGCCGGCTCAGCGCGGTGGCCTCGGTCGAAGCCGTGCCGGGCGTGCGGCTGGTCAATGACGAGACCCGGCTGGTTCCCGAGGCCAAGCCCTTCGTCTGGTCGGCGGAGCGCGACGTCGTCCGCGTCACGCTTGGCGGTAACGCGCCGCTGCCGTCGAGCAAGGGCAAGCTGACGGAGGCCGCGAAGGCGGCCCTCGGCGGGGTCGAAGTGGTGGATCAGATGGGGCTCGCCCGCGGCGCGCCGCAACGGTTCGACACCGCCGCGCTGCTGCTGCTCGACCAGATCGGCAAGCTGAAGGACGGCAAGATCACGCTGACCGACAGCAAGGTCAATCTCGCAGGGATGGCGCGCGAGCTCGGCGGCCGCGAGGCGATCGCGGCGGCGCTGAAGAACCTGCCGGAGGGTTTTTCGATCGCCGCCAACGACATCAAGGCGCCGCCCTACGTGTTTCAGGCCTACAAGGATCCGGTCGCGGTGACGCTGACCCTGACCGGCTACGTGCCTGACAACAACACGCATGCTGCGATCGTCGCCGCGGCGGGACGAAAATTCTTCAGCGAGAAGGTCGTCGACAACCTCAAGGCCAGCGTCGGCGCGCCCATTGGCTTTGCCGCGGCCGTGGTGCCCGCGCTCGGCGCGCTGTCGCGGCTGTCGACCGGCACGCTGGTGGTGTCGGACCGCGAGGTCAAGCTGTCGGGCGACGCGCTTTATGATGCCGCCGGCGGCCAGATCCGCGACGGGCTCGGCCGCGACTTTCCGCAGGGCTGGCTGTACAAGCCCGAGATCTCGGTCAAGCCGGCGTCGGCGCCGGTCGATCCCACCGTGTGTCAGCAGCTGTTCTCGGAAATCCTCGCCAAGGGCAAGATCCGCTTCGAGTCCGGCAAGGCCGAGATCGTGCCGGACTCCGCCGGCCTGCTCGATCGCCTGATCGAGATCGCGATGCGCTGTCCGACGGCGACGATCGAGGTCGCCGGTCATACCGACAGCGACGGCGAGGAGGCTGCCAACCAGGCCTTGTCGGAGCGCCGCGCGCAGGCGGTGGTCGACTATCTGGTTCGCGCCGGTCTGCCGGCCGATCGCTTCACATCGACCGGCTATGGCAGCGCGCAGCCGGTGGCCGCCAATGACAGCGAAGACGGCAAGGCGCAGAACCGCCGCATCGAATTCGTGGTGAAGTAGCGATGACCCAGCTTGCGACATTCTTCTGGGGCTGGCTGGTGGCGGCGCTGCTGCTCGGCTTCGGCATGGGCTGGATCGCCGTGGTGCATCGGGCGCAGGGCGTCTCGAAGTTCTGGATGCGCTGGCTGTCGCTGCTGGCGGCTGCGCTGATCGCCGCGTCGTTCACCCATGTGGTGCCCGGCCGCTTCGGCTATTGGCTCGACCTGTTCCTGATCATGTTCGCGCTCTATCTGTGCGGCTGCGCGGTCGGCTCCTGGCTGCGCGACCGCGTGGTGTCGCGCAGCAGGCCCGCGAGCTAGGGCATGACCTTGCGATCACGGCACGGTGAGGCGTTGTCCCGTAGTTTCCCGGATTTCGTGTGGCGGGCGATCTGCCGCACTTGCGCGACAAAGCCTTGTCGATGTGCAGCCAAACGCCCAAATTTGTGCATCCGCTGTCATGAATCATCCCTAATATCTTGAAGATGCGCGTTTTATTGTCGTTCGACGAATTCCACTGCGGCTCAAAACGCGCTACAGGGGGCAGGGAACAGCGGAGCGTCGGCGGGGTTCGCCCGGGAGCCGCCGTCGCGGGATCGCAATTCGAGGTCTAGATGCTGGAAGCAATACGCGGGGCGATGGCGTTTCTGCGCCAGAAGCAGATCCTGCACCGGCTGGGTGTCGTCGTCAGCATCGCCGTGATCGGGATCGCCTGCTACGTGCTCTACCACATGCTGCGCGGCATCGATTCCAACGAGGTGCTGGAGGCGATCAAGAGCACCGAGCCGCGCCAGATCGCGCTGGCCGCCGCCTTCGTCGCCGCAGGCTACTTCACCCTGACCTTCTACGATCTGTTCGCGGTGCGCGCGATCGGCCACGGCCACGTGCCGTACCGCATCAACGCGCTGGCCTCGTTCACCTCCTATTCGATCGGGCACAATGTCGGCGCCAGCGTCTTCACCGGCGGCGCGGTGCGCTACCGGATCTATTCGGCCTGGGGGCTGAATGCGATCGACGTCGCAAAAATCTGCTTCCTTGCCGGCCTCACCTTCTGGCTCGGCAATGCCGCAGTACTCGGGCTCGGCATCGCCTATCATCCGGAGGCGGCCGCCAACATCGACCAGCTGCCGCCCTGGCTGAATCGGGCGCTGGCGTTTGGGATCATCGTCGCGCTGGTGGCCTATGTGGTCTGGGTCTGGACCCAGAAGCGGGTGGTCGGCCGTGGCCCCTGGACGGTGACCTTGCCGGGCGGCCCGCTGACCTTGCTGCAGATCGCGATCGGCATCGTCGACCTCGGCTTCTGCGCGCTCGCGATGTATGTGCTGGTGCCGGACGAGCCCAATCTCGGCTTTGTCGTGGTCGCCGTGATCTTCGTGTCGGCGACCCTGCTCGGCTTCGCCAGCCACTCGCCCGGCGGGCTTGGCGTGTTCGATGCCGCCATGCTGGTCGGCCTCTGGCAGATGGACCGCGAGGACCTGCTCGGCGGCATGCTGCTGTTCCGCCTGCTCTATTATATTGCGCCCTTCGTCATATCTGTAATCTTGCTGACGTTTCGGGAGGTTATCGTCGGCGCCCGATTGAAACGCCTGTCGCAGGCTGATTCGGGATCCCGCGCCGAGCCGCACCACGAAGCGGTTCTGGTCCGCAAGCGCGGTGACTCCGGCGCCTGACGATGCGGCCCGATGGCTCCTCGCGCGGTCGATTTTGACCTCGCCCGAGCGGGTCACGAACCGAAGGGAAGAAAGCCGTCGCGATGGCTATTGACGATTCGCCTTCCTCCATCTTCTCGCCGTGGCCGGACCGGTTGCGTCACGCCGCCCTGATCCTGCTCGCCGCGGCGCTCGCGCTGAGCGTGGTGGTCGCGCTCGGCGAATTGTCGCTGGTGCGCGCCTGCGCGGTGTTCGTCTGCATCGCAGCCGCGGCGCTGGTGCCGTGGCGGCTGCACGATGCGACCACCTCGCGCGAAGATGTCCGCGGCGGCAATCCGGTCGAGGCCTCGGCCGTCAGCGCCGTCGTCGCCGGCATGCCGGACCCGGCGGTGCTGCTCGATCGCGCCGGCCGTGTCATCCATCTCAACACCGCCGCAGCGCAGCTCGCGCCGGCGCTGCGCAAGAACGAATTGGCGCAATTTGCGCTGCGTTCGCCGGAAATCATCATCGCGCTGCGCGAGGCGATCGCGACCGCCGAGCCGCGCCGCGCCACCTACACCGACCACGTGCCGGTCGATCGCTGGATGGAGCTGGTGATCACGCCGGTGCCGGTGCCGACCCAATTCGGCGGCACCGAGAAGTGCATGCTGATGACCTTCCACGACCTGACGCCGCTGCGCCGGGTCGAGGAGATGCGCGCCGACTTCGTCGCCAATGCCAGCCACGAGCTGCGCACGCCGCTTGCCGCGCTGTCCGGCTTCATCGACACCCTGCAGGGGCCAGCGCGCGAGGATGCGCGGGCGCGCGAGCGCTTCCTCGGCATCATGCACACCCAGGCCACCCGCATGGCGCGGCTGATCGACGATTTGCTGTCGCTGTCGCGGGTCGAGTTGTCGGCCCATGTCCGCCCCGAGGCGCTGATCGATATCGTGCCGATCATCCGCCAGGTGGTCGACGGGCTCGAGGCGCTCGCCGCGGAGCGCCAGGTCGAGATCGAGGTCGACCTGCCCGAGAAGCCGGTTGCGATCGCCGGTGACCGCGAGGAGCTGCTGCGGCTGTTCGAGAACCTGATCGAGAATGCGCTCAAATACGGCGCCTCCGGCGGCCGCGTCATAGTGTCGCTGAACCAGGCGGTTCCAGGCACGCCGGGCGAGACCACCCCCGAAATCCGTATCATGGTGCGGGATTTCGGCCCCGGGATCGCGCCGGAGCACCTGCCGCGGCTGACCGAGCGCTTCTACCGGGTCGACGTCGGTGACAGCCGCAGTCAGGGTGGAACCGGCCTCGGATTATCGTTGGTGAAACATATTCTTAACCGTCATCGCGGGCGGCTTTTGATCGAAAGCGTGCCGAAAAACGGCGCCACTTTTACGGCCTGTTTTCCCCGGCCGCGGACCCATGTGCAAACCCAAAGCTGAAGTATTTCAGCGGCTTGCGTCTGTCATCCAACTGTCATCCAACCTTTATAAAAGCAGCACCGACCGATCCTAGATGGACCGGCGTGGGCGCGATCGGGCGCATTCGGCGCTTCGCCCGCCAAAGGAGATCACTATGAATTTCATCAAGGCAATCTGCGCCGCCGGCGTGCTGGCGGTGTCGACGCCTGCTTTCGCGGCCGATATCACGGGCGCGGGCTCGACCTTCATTTTCCCGGTCCTCTCGAAGTGGGCCGATGCCTACAAGAAGGAATCCGGCAGCGGCGTGAACTATCAGTCGATCGGTTCGGGCGCCGGTATCAAGCAGATCCAGGCCAAGACCGTGACCTTCGGTGCGACCGACGCGCCGCTCAAGGCCGACCAGCTCCAGAAGGACGGACTGGCCCAGTGGCCGATGATCATGGGCGCGATCGTTCCGGTCGTGAACATCGACGGCGTCAAGGCCGGCGAACTGGTACTCGACGGCCAGACCATGGGCGACATCTTCCTCGGCAAGATCACCAAGTGGGATGACGCGGCGATCAAGAAGCTCAACCCGAACGCCAAGCTGCCGTCGGAAGCGATCGCCGTCGTGCACCGCGCCGACGGTTCGGGCACCACCTTCAACTTCACCGACTACCTCTCCAAGGTCAGCGCGGATTGGAAGAGCAAGGTCGGCTCCGGTACGGCCGTCGAATGGCCGGTCGGCGTCGGCGCCAAGGGCAACGAGGGCGTGGCCGCCAACATCGGCCAGACCAAGAACTCGATCGGCTATGTCGAGTACGCCTATGCCAAGCAGAACAAGCTGACCTACACCGCGCTGGTCAACAAGGCCGGCAAGACCATCCAGCCGACCAACGAAGCGTTCCAGGCTGCCGCCTCGAATGCCGACTGGGCCAACGCTCCCGGCTACTTCCTGATCCTCACCGACCAGCCCGGCGACAAGTCCTGGCCGATCGTCGCTTCGACCTTCGTGCTGATGCACAAGGAAGCGACCGACAAGGCGGCGTCGCTGGAAGCGCTCAAGTTCTTCAAGTACGCCTTCGAGAAGGGTGCCAAGCCGGCTGAAGAGCTCGACTACATCCCGATGCCCGACTCGGTCATCAAGCTGATCGAGAAGACCTGGTCGGCCGACATCAAGAGCTAACGCGCTCGCGACAAGACAACGAACCTTTCCCTCTTCCTTCCTCGGAAGGAAGAGGGGCGGGACTTCCGGAAGGCTCTCGTGATTTGAAGTTACGGCCGCTCGCAGGCGTTCCCTCGCGCCAGGACGAGTTCACCGAACTCCGAGCTCACCGAACTCCGTGCCTTCACCGGGATGGAAGGCCTGATCGGCCCGACCATCCAGGCCACGAAATGTAAAGCGGACAGGGGATCAGCGTGGTAGATATGGCCGTTCAAAGCGACACGAGCAACGTGGTCGACGCTGTCGGACCCTATGACCGTGCCAGGGCGCTGAGTGCATTCAAGCTCGGCGATCTCACCTTTTATTGGATCACCCGGATTTCCGCGATTTCGGTGCTGCTGATCCTCGGCGGCATCATCATCTCGCTCATTGTCGGCGCCTGGCCGGCGATGCACGAATACGGCTTCGCGTTCCTGACCACCCAGCGCTGGGCGCCTTCGGCGGATCCGCCGGTGCTCGGCGCGCTCGGCCCGATCTACGGAACCATGCTGACCTCGGTGATCGCGATGTTGATCGCCATTCCGGTCGGTCTCGGCATTGCCGTGTTCCTGACCGAGCTGTGCCCGCAATGGCTGCGCCGCCCGATCGGCATCGCCATCGAGCTGCTCGCCGGCATCCCGTCCATCATCTACGGCATGTGGGGCTTCTTCGTGCTCGGCCCGTTCCTGGCCAACACGTTCCAGCCGTTCATCATCCGCGTCTTCGAGGGCGTGCCGGTGCTGGGTGCGGTGTTCGGCGGACCGCCGTCCTATCTCAGCCTGTTCAACGCCGCGCTGATCCTCTCGATCATGGTGCTGCCCTTCATCACCGCGATCTCGGTCGACGTGTTCAAGACCGTGCCGCCGGTGCTCAAGGAAGCCGCCTACGGCATGGGCTGCACCACCTGGGAAGTCGTCCGTAACGTCGTGATCCCCTACACCAGGGTCGGCGTGATCGGCGGCATCATGCTGGCGCTCGGCCGCGCGCTCGGCGAGACCATGGCGGTGACTTTCATCATCGGCAACTCGTTCCGCATCTCGTCGTCGATCTTCGCGCCGGGTACCACGATCTCGGCGGCGATCGCCTCCGAATTCGCCGAGAGCGACGGCCTGCACCAGTCCGGCCTGATCCTGCTCGGCCTGCTCCTGTTCGTGCTGACCTTCTTCGTGCTGGCCGGCGCGCGGCTGATGCTGCTGCGGCTCGAGAAGAAGGCGGGGAAATAACGCCATGAACCCGATCTACAAATCCCGCCGCCGCAACGACATCGTGATCCGCGCCCTCTGCGTCGCCGCCGCGCTGTTCGGCGTCACCTGGCTGGCGCTGATCCTGGCCACGCTGCTCTATAACGGCCTCGCCGGCCTCAGCGTGCAGCTGTTCACCCAGAACACGCCGCCGCCCGGTTCGACCGAAGGCGGTCTTTTGAACGCCATCGTCGGCTCGGTCATCATGACCGTGATCGGGGTCGGCATCGGCGCGCCGCTCGGCCTGTTCGCCGGCACTTACCTTGCCGAATACGGCAAGCATGACAAGCTCACCTCGGTGATCCGCTTCATCAACGACATCCTGCTCAGCGCGCCCTCGATCATCATCGGCCTGTTCGTCTACGGCGCGGTCGTGGTGCCGATGCGCGGCTTCTCGGCGATCGCCGGCGCGCTCGCGCTTGCCGTCATCGTCATTCCGGTGGTGGTACGCACCACGGAGGACATGCTGCTGCTGGTGCCGAATCCGCTGCGCGAGGCGGCCTCCGCGCTCGGCCTGCCGCGTTCGCTGGTGATCAAGCGCATCGCCTATCGTGCGGCCCGATCGGGCCTGATCACCGGCGTGCTGCTGGCGACCGCGCGCGTCGCCGGCGAGACCGCGCCGCTATTGTTCACCGCGCTGTCGAACCAGTTCTTCAGCTGGGATCTGACCAGCTCGATGGCCAACCTGCCGGTCACCATCAACAACTTCGTGCAAAGCCCCTACGCCTACTGGAAAGAGTTGGCCTGGAGCGGCGCATTGCTGATCACCATCACCGTGCTCGCGCTCAATATCGGCGCGCGCGTCCTCGGTGCCGAAAGGGCCGCAAAATGACCGAACTTTCCATGTCGACAACCGCCACCAGCCAAGTTCCGCAGGTGCCGCTGCCGGAGGCGCCGCCGAAGGTCACGGTGCGCAACCTCAACTTCTACTACGGCGAGCACCACGCGCTGAAGAACATCAACCTGACGCTCGGCACCAACCGCGTCACGGCGTTCATCGGCCCGTCCGGCTGCGGCAAGTCGACCCTGCTGCGCATCTTCAACCGGATGTACGACCTCTATCCGGGCCAGCGCGCGGTCGGCCAGCTGATGCTGGACCAGACCAACATCCTCGATCCCAAGCTCGACCTCAACCTGCTGCGCGCGCGGGTCGGCATGGTGTTCCAGAAGCCGACGCCGTTCCCGATGACGATCTACGAGAACATCGCGTTCGGCATCCGCCTCTACGAGAAGATCTCGAAGAGCGAGATGGACGACCGCGTCGAGAAGGCGTTGCGCGGCGGCGCGCTGTGGAACGAGGTCAAGGACAAGCTGAACGCGTCGGGCCTGTCGCTCTCCGGCGGCCAGCAGCAGCGCCTTTGCATCGCGCGCACCGTCGCGGTGCGCCCCGAGGTCATTCTGTTCGACGAGCCGTGCTCGGCGCTCGATCCGATCTCGACCGCCAAGGTCGAGGAACTGATCCAGGAACTGTCCGAGGACTACACGATCGCGATCGTCACCCACAACATGCAGCAGGCGGCGCGCGTCTCCGACAAGACCGCCTTCATGTATCTCGGCGAGTTGATCGAGTTCGACGACACCAACAAGATCTTCACCTCGCCGAGCGATCGACGCACCCAGGACTACATCACCGGCCGGTTTGGCTAGCGCACGATCCGGAACGCCGTGGACCGGCTTTCCGATGACATCATGCTCAAACAGGGACATGAGATCATGGTCCGGCATGGATCATGGTTGAAGGAGACCAAGCGATGGCTTCTGAACATACCGCCAAGGCATTCGACAGCGACCTGCAGGAACTGACCCGCCTGGTCGCCGAGATGGGCGGCCTCGTCGAACGCATGATCACCGAGTCCGTGGACGCCCTGATCCGGCGCGACGTCGCGCTCGGCAAGCGCGTGGTCGCCGCCGACATCGAGATCGACAATTTGCAGCGCGTCATCGAGGAGCGCGCGGTGTTGACCATCGCGCGCCGCCAGCCGATGGCGATCGACCTGCGCGAGATCGTCGGCGCGATGCGGGTCGCCACCGACCTCGAGCGGATCGGCGACCTCGCCAAGAACATGGGCAAGCGCGTTGCCGCGCTGGAGAGCGATTTCCAGCCGCTGAAGCTGATCCGCGGCCTCGAGCACATGACCGACCTCGTGCTGTCGCAGGTCAAGTCGGTGCTGGACGCCTATGCCGCGCACGATCTGCCGGCGGCGATGAACGTCTGGAAGGGCGACGAGGAGGTCGATGCGATCTGCACCTCGCTGTTCCGCGAGCTGCTCACCTACATGATGGAAGACCCGCGCAACATCTCGTTCTGCATCCATCTGATGTTCTGTGCCAAGAACATCGAGCGGATCGGCGACCACGCGACCAACATTGCCGAGACCGTGTTCTACATGATCGAAGGACAACAGATCACCGACAAGCGTCCCAAGGGCGACATGACCAATTTCGCCACCACGGTGCCGGGTAACTAGAGCATGATCCGGAAAAGTGTGAAGCGGTTTTCCGAAAAGATCATGCTCAAACAAAGAGCTAAAGCGCGATGACGATTCAACCCAATCTCATCGCGCTTTAGCGTTTCGGTTGGCGTCCGGGTAACGGATCATCCCACAGAGAGAACTTAGACCGATGAGCGCACGCATTCTGGTAGTCGAAGACGAGGAGGCGCTGACGACGTTGCTGCGCTACAACCTCGACGCCGAGGGCTACGATGTCGAGACGGTCGGGCGCGGCGACGACGCCGACACCCGGCTGAAAGAGCGCGTCCCCGATCTCGTGGTGCTCGACTGGATGCTGCCGGGCCTCTCCGGCATCGAGCTGTGCCGCCGCCTGCGGGCGCGGCCCGAGACCAAGCAGCTGCCGATCATCATGCTGACCGCGCGCGGCGAGGAGAGCGAGCGCGTGCGCGGGCTCGCCACCGGCGCCGACGACTACATCGTCAAGCCGTTCTCGGTTCCGGAGCTGCTCGCCCGGGTCAAGGGCCTGCTGCGCCGCGCCAGCCCGGAGCGGCTCGCAACCGTCCTGACCTATGGCGACATCGAACTCGACCGCGAGAAGCGCCGCGTCGCGCGCTCTGGCCGTCCGATCGATCTCGGGCCGACCGAGTATCGCCTGCTCGAATTCTTCCTCGAACATCCCGGCCGCGTGTTCAGCCGCGAGCAGTTGCTCGACAGCGTCTGGGGCCGCGACATCTACATCGACGAGCGCACCGTCGACGTGCATATCGGCCGCCTGCGCAAGCTGCTCAATCCCGGCCGCGAGCAGGACCCGATCCGCACCGTCCGCGGCGCCGGCTACGCGCTGGACGACCGTTTTGCGAAGGCCGAGCCGCAGCCGTAAGGCTGCGTGCGGCTAAACCGCACAAACTCCGTCGTCCCGGCGAAAGCCGGGACCCATAACCACAAATCTTGATTGTTTGAGCGCGCTGTGGCCGCAGCCTCGGCATAACCACATGCGCCGGTGGTTATGGGTCCCGGCTTTCGCCGGGACGACGTCATCAATGTATCGCTTGCGATTACTTGAGCTGCGGCTTGTTCGACGGCGATCGGCGACGATCGGCAGCCGGCTGATAGGCGATGCGCGAGTGGTGGGCGCAATAGGGCAGGCCGCCGAGCGCCTTGCCGCCGCAGAAGAAGAAATCCGGGCTCGAGGGATCGCCGACCGGCCAGTGGCAGGTCGCCTCGTTCAATTCCAGCAGCGACAGCCGCTGGCTCATCGGCACCACGTTGTCGTAGGCGATCGGATCCGGCTCCATCTCGACCTCGAAGGCGTGCGCCAGCGCGGTGTTGCCGCGCGAGACCGGGCGCGACACCCGCATCATGTGCTGGGCGGGGCGGGCCTTGCGTGGCCGCGGCGCCGCCGTCGAGGGTGCCTTGGCGCGGCCGGACAGGCCAAGCCGGTGCACTTTGCCGATCACGGCGTTTCGCGTCACATTGCCAAGTTCGGCTGCGATCTGGCTGGCCGACAGGCCGGATTCCCAGAGCTTCTTCAGCTGCTCGACGCGATCGTCGGACCAGGTCAATACCGTCATCGCATTCTTCCCTTCGCGGTGCGCCGGCCAGTCATCGGGGCGGCGCTGCGGGCCAAAATCGTCGTAAAAATCCCTGCGGTCAGAATCCCTTAACCCTCGCCGGGCGCTGTTGCGCCTGAACGTTCACGCGAGAAACAAAGGCTACTTAAAGGGGTCCAGTACTGCCGCACGAGATGTCGTACCCGACAGGCCAAACGCTACAATATGGCGTGACTCTGGCGCAAGAGTCCGCGGCCGCGCGTCCACATGTTCCCACACAGTTAAGCATTGCAGTGCGGTTTTTCCACCGCACCGGACTATCCCGGATTGCGCGCGTCTCGCTTCGCCGGGCAGTCGCCTCGGGGCGATTGACACGGACCGGCCGCAGCATAGAATGCCTGCCACGTGCCGCCCGCAAAGCGGCACGTTTTGTTTTCCGAAGCTGGCCGTTGCTGCGCCGGCGTCAAGGCGCGCGGCAATCGTCGGCATAAAACCGTCCGTGCAAACCGTCTGTGCCAACCCCTTAGTGATCGCCATGACCAACAGCGTCCCGTCGCATCTGCTCCCCGTCTTTGCCAGGGTCGATCTCGGCTTCGAGCGCGGCGAGGGCGCCTGGCTGATCGCAACCAATGGCGACCGCTATCTCGACTTCACCTCCGGTGTTGCGGTGAACGCGCTCGGGCACGCCCATCCGCACATGGTCAAGGCGCTGCAGGAACAGGCGACCAAGCTCTGGCACATGTCGAACCTGTTCCGGAGCCCGGACGGCGAAGTGCTCGCCGCGCGGCTCTGCGAGCAGAGCTTTGCCGACTTCGTGTTCTTCTGCAATTCGGGCGCGGAGGCGATGGAGGGCGTGATCAAGCTGGTCCGCCACTATCACTTCTCCAAGGGCCATGGCGAGCGCTACCGCATCATCACCTTCGAAGGTGCCTTCCACGGCCGTACGCTGGGAACGCTCGCAGCGACCGGCGCGGCCAAATATCTCGAAGGCTTCGGCCCGCCGATGGACGGCTTCGACCAGGTGCCGCACGGCGACATCGAGGCGGTGAAGAAGGCGATCGGGCCGCACACCGCCGGCATCCTGATCGAGCCCGTGCAGGGCGAGGGCGGCGTGCGCGGCGCGCCGCAGGCCTTCTTCAAGGCGCTGCGCCAGCTCTGCGACGAGCACGGCCTGCTGCTCGCCTTCGACGAGGTGCAGACCGGCATGGGCCGCACCGGCGAATTGTTCGCCTACAAGCGCACCGGCGTCGTGCCCGACGTGATGTCGCTGGCAAAGGCGCTCGGCGGCGGCTTCCCGATCGGCGCGGTGCTGGCGAGCGCCAAGGCCGCTTCCGGCATGGCGCCCGGCTCGCATGGTTCGACCTTCGGCGGCAATCCGCTGGCGGTCGCCGCAGCCAATGCCGTGCTGGACGTCATGCTCAAGCCCGGCTTCTTCGAGCACGTGCAGAAGATGTCGCTGCTCCTGAAGCAGAAGCTCGCCTCCGTCATCGACCGCTATCCGGGCGTGGTGTCTGAAGTGCGCGGCGAAGGGCTGCTGATCGGCGTCAAGGCGGTGGTGCCGTCGGGCGACCTGATCGCCGCGCTGCGCAACGAGAAGCTGCTCACCGTCGGTGCCGGCGACAACGTCGTCCGCTTCCTGGCGCCGTTGATCGTCACCGAGGCCGAGATCGACCAGTCGATCGCCTCGCTCGAGCGCGCCTGCGCCACGCTGTCGGCGGCCGCGAAGAAGGCGGCGGGATGATGAGCAAGCAGGTCCGCCACTTCCTCGATATCAACGAATTGCCGCTTGCCGAGTTGCGCAACATGCTCTCGGCGGGCGCTGCCATGAAGGCGACGCTGAAGGCGCATGAGAAGGCCAAGCGGCCGCTCGAAGGCAAGACGCTGGCGATGATCTTCGAACGCCCGTCGACCCGCACGCGGGTGTCGTTCGACGTCGGCATGCGCCAGCTCGGCGGTGAATCGATCATGCTGACCGGCACCGAGATGCAGCTCGGCCGCGGCGAGACCATCGCCGATACCGCGCGCGTGCTGTCGCGCTATGTCGATGCCATCATGATCCGCATCCTCAACCACGATGCGCTGCTCGAGCTCGCGGCGCACGCCACCGTGCCCGTCATCAACGGGCTGACGCGGCGTTCGCATCCCTGCCAGGTGATGGCCGATCTGATGACGTTCGAGGAGAACCGCGGCTCGATCGAGGGCAAGACGGTGGCCTGGACCGGCGACGACAACAACGTGCTGGCGTCCTGGGCGCACGCCGCGGAGCGTTTCAAGTTCCAGCTCAATGTCGCGACCCCGCCGGAGCTCGCGCCGAAGAAGCCGATGCGCGACTGGATCAAGGCGACCAACGCGCCGATCATGCTCGGCACCGATCCGGAGGCTGCCGTCCGCGGCGCCGACTGCGTCGTCACCGACACCTGGGTGTCGATGGGCGACAAGGAGGGCGAGCACCGCCACAACGTGCTCAAGCCCTATCAGGTCAATGCCAAGCTGATGCAACTGGCAAAACCCGACGCGCTGTTCATGCACTGCCTGCCCGCGCATCGCGGCGAGGAGGTCACCGACGAGGTGATCGACGGTCCGCAATCGGTCGTGTTCGACGAAGCGGAGAACCGCCTGCACGCGCAAAAGGGCATCCTGGCCTGGTGTTTTGACGCGGTCGCGTAGCAATAACTCGGTATCGTCGTCCCGGCGAAGGCCGGGACCCATAACCACTGTTGTAAGTTGTCGCGAAGGCTGTAGCCCCAGCTCGATGCTCCAACACGCACCTGCGGCTATGGGTCCCGGCCTTCGCCGGGACGACGACCACTGTTCGAGTGAACCCCTTTATTTCATGGTCCGAGACCCCAGATAGAGCGCCATGGTTTCACAATCCCCCGACATCAAAATCACCACCGAGGCGCCGATCCGCGCGCCGTCGGCGGTTCCGGTCGACGATGCCGTGCTGGCCTTCGAGGTCGGCGCGCTCGATCTGCGCGGACGGCTGACCCGGCTCGGCCCTGCGCTGGACGAGATCCTGCACAAGCACGATTACCCGCCGCCGGTCGGCAAGCTGCTCGGCGAGGCCATCGTGCTGACGACCTTGCTCGGCTCCTCCGTGAAGTTCGAGGGCCGCTTCATCCTGCAGACCCGGACCGATGGCCCGGTCTCGCTCCTGATCGTCGACTTCCAGGCGCCCGACCGGCTGCGTGCCTATGCGCGCTACGACAAGGCCTTGCTCAAGCCCGGCCAGACCTCGGGCCAGCTGCTCGGCAAGGGCCATCTCGCGATGACCATCGACCAGGGCTCGAACACCAGCCGCTACCAGGGCCTGGTCGCGCTGGACGGCGGCAGCCTGGAAGATGCCGCGCACGAATATTTCCTGCGCTCGGAGCAGATCCCCACCCGCGTGCGACTTGCCGTCGGCGAGGAGATGCGCGGCGGCGAGGGCGGCAAGCTGCATTGGCGCGCCGGCGGCATCCTGCTGCAATTCCTGCCCAAGGCGCCCGAACGCGCCAAGCAGGCCGATCTGCATCCGGGCGATGCGCCGGAGGGCACCGTTGCGCACGAGGTGCCGGACGACGACGCCTGGGTCGAGGGCCAGTCGCTGGTCTCGACCGTCGAGGATGTCGAGCTGATCGACCCCGACCTCTCCGGCGAGCGACTGCTTTACCGCCTGTTCCACGAACGCGGCGTCCGCGTCTTCACCCCGCAGCCGCTGCGCGCGCAATGCTCCTGCTCGCGCGACGCGGTGTCGTCGATGCTGAAGAGCTTTGCGCCGCAAGACCGCGCCGACATGGTCAAGGACGGCAAGGTGGTCGTCACCTGCGAGTTCTGCTCGTCGGTGTACGAATTCACCCCGGACGAAGCGGGCGTGGAGTAGCGAGATAGTCGTAGGGTGGGCAAAGGAGCGTAGCGACGTGCCCACCATCCGCGTTGTGCTCGCGATGGTGGGCACGCTTCGCTTTGCCCACCCTACGGCACTGCCGTTGTCGCAGGCGTCAGTTCAACACCCTTTTCCCATCCGGGCTCGGGCTATCCAGCGAAAATGTCGGCACGTCGATGTCGAAGCGCTCGCCGCTTTCCGAGACCATCTGATAGCTCCCGGTCATGAAGCCGGAGGCGGTCGGCAGCGGCACGCCGGAGGTGTATTTATAGCGCTCGCCGGGCGCGAGCGTCGGCTGCTCGCCGACCACGCCCTCGCCGCGCACCTCCTGGCGGCGTCCGGTGGCGTCGGTGATGATCCAGTGCCGGGTGCGCAGCTGCACCGTCTCGGCGCCCGAATTGGTGATCACGATCGTGTAGGACCAGAAATACTCGCCCCGTTCGGTCGACGAGCGATCCGGCATGAAGTTCGGCTCGACGGTGACTTCGATCTGGCGGGTAATGGCGCGGTACATGCAGTCGCTTTCGGTGATTGACGAGCGTGATCCGGAAAAGCGTGCAGTGGTTTTCCGATCAGATCATGCTCAAAGCGATGCTTATCATAGCCAATTGGTCCGCCGGAACCAATCGATTGCCGAGGGGGCGACGAAATGCCGGCCCTGGGGCGGCCCCGTTCATCGCGCTTTCAACATAGTTCCGGCCTAAATCGCGCCGCATGCCGCCGCACTCAGCGCTTTGTCCGCAAGTCGTGGGCCGATATTATCTTTTCAGCACGGGCCGCGGGCTTGCCGCGTCCGACACGGTGTTTGATGAGCTCGATTGCCGATCCCATAGCCGGTTCGCCCGCGGCTGACGCCAAGGGTACCAAGGGTGCGCAGGCGAAAGCCGCGGCGAAGGCGCCTGCGATCACGCTGCCGGCGACCGGCGAGCGCGAACTGCGGCTCGACCTGTTTCGCGGCCTCGCGCTGTGGCTGATCTTCATCGACCACCTGCCGACCAATCTGCTCACCTGGCTCACCCTGCGCAATTACGGCTTCTCCGACGCCACCGAGATCTTCATCTTCATCTCCGGCTACACCGCGGCCTTCGTCTATGGCCGCGCCATGCTGGAAAGCGGCTTCGTGATCGCGACCGCGCGGATCCTGCGCCGGGTCTGGCAGATCTATGTCGCGCATGTCTTCCTGTTCACGATCTTCCTCGCCGAGATCTCCTATGTCGCGACCTCGTTCGAGAACCCGCTCTACAGCGAGGAAATGGGGATCATGGATTTCCTCAAGCAGCCGGATGTCACCATCGTCCAGGCGCTGCTGTTGCGTTTCCGTCCCGTCAATATGGACGTGCTGCCGCTCTATATCGTGCTGATGCTGTTCCTGCCGCTGATCCTGTGGCTGATGAAATGGAAGCCCGACGTCACGCTCGGGCTCTCGGTGCTGCTCTATGCGCTGACCTGGCAGTTCGATCTCTACCTCTCGGCCTATCCGAACGGCTTCTGGGCGTTCAATCCATTCGCCTGGCAATTGCTGTTCGTGTTCGGCGCCTGGTGCGCGCTCGGCGGCGCGCGGCGGATGTCGCGGATCCTGTCGTCGAACATCACGATGTGGATCTGCATCGTCTATCTGGTCGCGGCGTTCTTCGTGACCCTGACCTGGTACGTCCCGCAGCTCGGCCACATCATGCCGAAGCTGATCGAGCAGTGGATGTACCCGATCAACAAGACCGACCTCGACGTGCTGCGTTTCGCGCATTTCCTGGCGCTCGCAGCCCTCACCGTGCGCTTCCTGCCCCGGGATTGGCCGGGCTTGAAATCGCCGTGGCTGCGACCATTGATCCTGTGTGGCCAGCATTCGCTTGAGATATTCTGCCTCGGGGTCTTCCTCGCCTTTGCCGGTCATTTCGTGCTTGCCGAGGTCTCTGGCGGTGCCGCACTGCACGCCTTGATCAGTGTCGCAGGCATCCTCATCATGTGGGGCATGGCGTGGATCATTTCGTGGTACAAGCACTCTGCCGACAAAAACGCCTCGCGAACAAAAGGCGCCGGCAATGCCGACCTGGCCGGAGGGGGAGCATGATGTCCGCGCGGACGCTGCTGGGTCTGACGCTGCTGGCCGTTTGGCTGGTGGCTGCGCCCGCGTGCGCCGAGGAGCCCGCTGCCGAGCCGCCTGCGCCGTGCGACGTGCCGGGTTATCTCCTCTCCAGCGAGAGCGTGCTGCCGAAGGTCAGGGATGCGGTGAAGGCCAACCAGCCGTTGAACGTGCTCGTGGTCGGCAGCCGCTCCTCGACGATCCCGAACAACGAGGCCAGCGCCTATCCGGCCAAGCTGCAGGCTGCGCTGAAGGAGGCGCTGCCGCAGGCTGTGATCGATCTATCCGTAGAATTACAGGCAAAAAGCACCGCGGAGGAGACGGCCGCGACCCTCGTTAAGCTTGTCGAGGCAAAAAAGCCTACTTTGGTCATCTGGCAGACCGGCACGGTCGATGCTATGCGAGCAGTCGATCCCGACGATTTCCGCAGCGCCATCGACGACGGCGTTGTTGCGTTGCAGAAGGCCGGGACCGACGTGGTGCTGGTCAATCTGCAATATAGCCCGCGCACGGAAACCATGATTTCTGCGCCGCCTTACCTCGACAATTTGAAGGTGGTGGCGCAGCAGCACGACGTGCCGCTGTTCGATCGCTTTGCGATCATGAAGCAGTGGAGCGATGCGGGATATTTCGACCTGTTCAGCACCGTGCATGGTGTCGACCTGGCCAAGAAAGTCCACGCCTGCCTCGGCCAGGCGCTTTCGAAATTCGTGATTGATGCGGCCCATCTGGGCCCGGCGCAGCAGAACTAGAGCATGATCCGGAAAAAGTGGTGACCGGTTGTCCGATCGGAACATGCGCAAAATAAAGAGCATGAGAAAGTAGATGAGTTTCGTTCGCCCTTTTCGAGTGATCGCGTGGCGCGGCCTGGGCGCCGCGGCCGCACTTGCGCTCGTTGTGTCCACCGCCGTCGCGCCGTCATGCGCGCAGACCGCGCCAGGCGATCAGCACGCAGCGCTTGCGCCCGGTGCGAAGGCCGAGGCCGCCAAGCCTGATGCGACGAAGCCCGACGCAACGAAGCCTGATACGGCGAAGCAAACGGCCGCTGCGGCAACCGATGCCGCCAAGACGCAGCAGCCGGGCTTCGCTGCGCAGGCCGTCGACCGGCTGAAACAGGCCGCGAAGTCGGCCGGCGACATCTTCCACCGCGTGCCCTGCCTGCAGCCCAAGGGCGTGGCGAACAGCACCGGTTCGCTGCCGCATGTCGCGGCTAAGCTCGCAGCCGGCAAGCCGGTCCTGATCGTCGCTTTCGGCTCGTCCTCGACCCAGGGCTACGGCTCCTCGGCGCCGGAATTCACCTATCCGAACCGGCTCGCGACGCAGCTGCGCCGGCAGTATCCGACCGCCGACATCACCGTGGTCAACCGCGGTATCGGCGGCGAGGATGCGCCCGAGATGATGAAGCGGCTGCAAACCCAGGTGATCGATGCCCATCCGGATCTCGTGATCTGGCAGGTCGGCACCAACGCGGTGCTGCGCAACCTCGATCCGGCCGAGACCGAGAAGGATGTCGAGGACGGCGTCGCGCGCATCCAGGCCGGCGGCTCCGACCTCGTGCTGGTCGATCCGCAATATTCGCCGCGCGTCACCGAGCGCCCCGAAAGCGCGCGCGGCATGGTGAAGCTGCTCGGCCGCATCGCCGCGCTGCGCCATGTCGGCATCTTCCCGCGCTTCGAGGTGATGCGCGAGTGGCACGAAAAGCAGGCGATCCCGATCAACGATTTCGTCATCTCCGATGGCCTGCACATGAACGATTGGGGCTATGCCTGCTTCGCCCAATTGCTCGGCGACGACATCATCCGCTCGGTCGGCGCGATCAAGATCGGCGTCAACGTCCCCGCCGAGACGCGCACCTATCGGCCGATGTAAGCGGGCCTTTTGCGACCGCACATTCAGTGTCGTCCCTGCGAAAGCAGGGACCCATAACCACCGAATTTCATAGTTGCGCACCACCGGGACGACGAGTCCCTTTCACAACGCCCGCTGCGGAGTATGGGTCCCTGCTTTCGCAGGGACGACATCGAGTATGTTGCGTCATCGAGAATCATGCATTCACATCTTCTCAGAATGACGGGTCAAGCTTGACGTCCCCGCGCTAATCCGCTCCCTTTGGCGTCGACACAATCCCCATCGGGACGAAGTTTTAGGGAAACGCTCATGTCTTTCGTGCTGGCCATCGATCAGGGCACCACATCGTCGCGCGCCATGGTGTTTCGCAGTGACATCTCGATTGCCGCGGTGGCGCAGCAGGAATTTCCGCAGCATTTCCCGGCCTCGGGCTGGGTCGAGCACGAGCCGGAGGACATCTGGACCTCGACCATCATGGTGTGCCGTGACGCGCTGGAGAAGGCCGGCCTCAAAGCGCGGGACATCGCCGCGATCGGCATCACCAACCAGCGCGAGACCACCGTGGTGTGGGACCGCGCCACCGGCCAGGCCGTGCACCGCGCCATCGTCTGGCAGGACCGTCGCACCGCCGACGTCTGCGCAAAACTCAAGGCCGAGGGCCATGAGCCCGCGATCTCGGCGAAAACCGGGCTGATCATCGATCCCTATTTCTCCGGCACCAAAGTCGCCTGGATCCTCGACCACGTACCGGGCGCCCGCGAGCGTGCCGAGCGCGGCGAACTGCTGTTCGGCACCGTCGACTGCTATTTGCTGTGGCGGCTGACCGGCGGACGGGTACACGCCACCGATGCCACCAACGCCTCGCGCACGCTGTTGTTCAACATCCACACCGGCGAATGGGACGACGAGCTCGCAAGACTGTTGCACGTGCCGCGCTCGATGCTGCCCGAGGTGAAGGATTCCTCCGCGCGCTTCGGCGAGAGCACCGCCGATCTGTTCGGCGGCCCGATCGCGATCTCGGGCATCGCCGGCGACCAGCAGGCCGCGGTCATCGGCCAGGCCTGCTTCGAGCCGGGCATGATGAAGTCGACCTACGGCACCGGCTGCTTCGCGCTGCTCAACACCGGCACCACGCCGGTGGTCTCCAAGCACAAGCTGCTCACCACCATCGCCTATCAGCTCGCGGGCAAGCGCACCTACGCGCTGGAAGGCTCGATCTTCGTCGCAGGCTCTGCCGTGCAATGGCTGCGCGACGGGCTCGGCATCATCAAGCACGCCGCCGAGACCGGACCTCTTGCCGACAAGTCCGACAGCATGCAGAGCGTCTACCTGGTGCCGGCCTTCGTCGGCATGGGCGCGCCGTACTGGAATCCGCGCGTGCGCGGCGCGCTGATCGGGCTGACCCGCAACACCGGCCCCGCCGAGATCGCGCATGCGACCCTGGAGAGCGTCTGCTACCAGACCTTCGATCTCTGGGCCGCGATGCGCACCGACTGGCCGGAGGCCAACGCCGCCAACACCGTGCTGCGCGTCGACGGCGGCATGACGGCGTCGGACTGGACCATGCAGCGCCTCGCCGATCTGCTCGACGCGCCGGTGGATCGTCCGATGATCCAGGAGACCACGGCGTTGGGCGCCGCCTATCTCGCCGGCTACGAGGCGGGCGTCTATCCAGAGCCGGCAAAGTTCGCCGACAATTGGCGGCTCGAGCACCGCTTCCGCCCGGCGATGAGCCAGGCCACGCGCGACCGCAAGCTCGCCGGCTGGGCCCGCGCCGTGAAGGGCGTGCTCGCGAGCGACGAGGGAGAATAGGGCGCGCGGGCGACGCGCGCAGAACCGTAGGGTGGGCAAAGCGCAAGCGTGCCCACCATCGCGAGCACGGCGCGGATGGTGGGCACGTCGCTTGCGCTCCTTTGCCCATTCTACAAATTTGCGGCAGAACACGTCGCATAACCAACAACAACCATCAGGGAGAACAACATGAACACGGGGCGGGCCCTTTGCTCGCTCCCATTGCTGCCTTTCGATGGAATATGCCCCCTCCGTCGGAAGGTCTCAGATACAGGAACCTCGACATGATGCTGCCCGACGGCTACTCCGACGTCCCATCAGGTAAAATCGCCGCCGTCGTCACCCATCTCGAAATGACGTCGCGCCCGCCACGGCGCGACGATCCGCCCGGCGCGTGGGGCTTGCGCCGTGTCGATCCACCCGCGCTCGCCTGGTACCGCGAACTCTACCGCCGCGTCGGTGACGAATGGCTGTGGTTCTCCCGCGCGCGTATGAACGACGCCGAACTTGCTGCGCTCATCCACGCTGATGGCATCGAAGTCTACACCCTCGTCGTTGACGGCCGCGACGAAGGCCTGCTCGAGCTCGATTTCCACGAGCCCGGTAACTGCGAGCTGGTCTATTTCGGCGTCACCGCAAACTTCATCGGCACCGGCGCCGCCCGCTTCCTGATGAACCGCGCGATCGAGATCGCCTGGTCGCACCACATCGGTCGCTTCTGGGTGCACACCTGCACCTTCGATCATCCCTCCGCCGTCGCATTCTACCAGCGCTCGGGCTTCCGCGCGTTCCGTCGGCAGATCGAGGTGGCGGATGATCCCCGGCTCGACGGCTCAGTGCCGCGCGACGTGGCGCAGCATGTGCCGGTGATCGAGCAGGTGTCGCCAAGAACGACTTCGAAATGCTGACGCACCCGGTTGCAATGCGGTGCGGCCCATCTAAAGCGCGATGAGATTGGGTTGAATCGTCATCGCGCTTTAGCTCTTTGTTTGAGCATGATCTTTTCGGAAAACCGCTTCACACTTTTCCGGATCATGCTCTAGGATAGCGCAAAGCGCCACCCGCCAATCGTATCGTCGTGCCCGGGCTTGACCCGGGCATCCATCCATCCTGGAAGAAACGATGGATTGCTGGGTCGAGCCCGGCAATGACGAGTGTGCAAACATGTTCCTGATCGGCCAATACGACTCACCCTTTGTCCGCCGCACCGCGATCGCGCTGCGGCTTTACGGGCTACCCTTCGAGCACAAGCCGTGGTCGACCTTCGGCGACGCCGAGCAGGTCGCGGCCTATAATCCGCTGCGGCGGGTGCCGGCACTGGTGCTGGATGACGGCGAGGCGCTGATCGAAAGCGGCGCGATCCTGGATTATCTCGACGAACTGCTCGGGCCGGAGCGGGCGATGATCGCGCGCTCAGGCACGGAGCGGCGCAGACATTTGCGCATCATCTCGCTTGCGACCGGGCTCGCCGACAAGGCGGTCAGCCTGATCTACGAGCGGGTGCTGCGCAAGGAGCAGCTCAAGCTGTGGGTCGAGCGCTGCGAGGCCCAGATATCGGGCGTGCTCGCGGTGCTGGAGAAGGAGCGCGCACAGGTCGCGACGCCGTACTGGCTCCGCGATCGCATCGGCCACGCCGACATCGCGGTCGCCTGCGCGCTGCGCTTCACCGGCGAAGCGCATCCGCATCTGTTCGATGCCCGTTATGGCGCGCTGAAGGCCCACGCCGCGCGTTGCGAGGCGCTGCCGCCGTTCCAGGAGATCGTGCAACCGCTGGCGCCGCCGAAGGGGTAGGGAGCCGACCTCGCGCCACAAATTCCATGTCGTCCCGGCGAAAGCCGGGACCCATAACCACTGATGTCAATTGCGGTGCAGCGCTGGAGCCACAGCCTGCCCGAACAACACAATTCTGTGGTTATGGGTCCCGGCTTTCGCCGGGACGACATATAGAGAGTGTTGCCTACTTCACCCGCATCGCCTCCGGCGTGTCGGGTTGCACACGGGGATGGGCCTTCGCAAACTCCGGCAGCGCCATCGCGGTGTCGTGGATGCGCTTCACCGTCGGCCAGGGCGACAGGCTGATCTGCTGGTTGATCGCCGCCGTGACATGGCCGACCAGGCAGATGTCGGCAAGGCCCGGCGTATCGCCGTGGCAGAATTGCCCGGTTGCCTTGTGGCCGGCGAGGTGGCCTTCGAGCGCGGCCAGTGCCTCGATCGTCCAGTGCCGGAACCAGGCGCTCTGCTGGCCGTCGCGCAGATCGAGCTCGCGGTTGAGATAGCGCCGCACCCGCGGCGTCAACAGCGGATGGCCTTCGCAGGCGACGATCAGCGCCAGCCCGCGGACCCGGGCGCGGCCGAGCGCATCGGGGGGCAGCAGCGGCGGCTGCGGATAGGTCTCGTCGAGGTAGTCGATGATCGCGAGCGACTGGAACAGCACGGTGCCGTCGTCGGTCACCAGCGCCGGCAGCGCCATCTGCGGATTGATCTTGCGATAGGCATCGGCGCGATGCGCGTCGGCATCGATGTCGACATGGATCACCTCGGCCGGCACCTGCTTGAGATTGAGTGCGATCCGCACCCGAAAGCTCGCCAGCGATCGCCAGAAGGAGAAGAACTGCATGGGGCACGCTCCACTTGTCATGCCCGGGCTTGACCCGGGCATCCATCGATCTTGCAAGAAGATTTGTTGGAAGATGGATCGCCGGGTCAAGCCCGGCGACGACACGTCTTGGAGAGCCTCAACCCGCCCCCACGGCCTTCTTGCGCCACGCCAGATGCACGGCGCAGGTGCAGCCCTGCGGATGCGAGGCCAATTCCACGTCGTTGGCCGGCGTCGCGGCCGGGGCGATCGCCACATCCCTGGTGCCGTCCTGCGACGGGATGTAGTTCAGCACCGGTGCCAGCCAGCGCTCGATCTCGGCGACCGTCATTTGCTTGCGCGCGGAATAGTCCTCGACCTGGTCGCGCTCGATCTTGCCGACGCCGAAATAGAAGCTCTCCGGATGCGAGAAGTACAGCCCGGAGACCGAGGAGCCCGGCCACATCGCAAAGCTCTCGGTCAGCTTGACGCCGGAGGTCGCCTCAGCATCGAGCAGCGTAAACAGCGTCTGCTTCTCGGTGTGGTCGGGCTGCGCTGGATAGCCGGGCGCGGGGCGGATGCCGTCGTATTTCTCGAGGATCAGCTCGTCCGACGTCCACGGCTCGTCCGGCGCGTAGCCCCAAAACTCCTTGCGCACGCGCTGGTGCATGCGCTCGGCGAAGGCTTCGGCGAGGCGATCCGCCAGCGCCTTGCACAGGATCGAGGAGTAGTCGTCATTGGCGTTCTTGAAGCGGTCAGCGACCGCATCCTCGCCGATCCCGGCGGTGACGACGAAGCCGCCGATATAGTCGGCCACGCCCGTCTCCTTCGGCGCGATGAAATCCGACAGCGCGGCGTTGAAGCGGCCTTCGCGCTTCTCGAGCTGCTGGCGCAGCGTGTGGAAGGTCGCGATCCTCTCTTTCCGCGTCTCGTCGGCATAAACCGCGATGTCGTCGCCAACAGCATTCGCCGGCCAGAACCCGATGGTGGCCCGCGCCGTGAACCACTTCTCCGCGATGATGGTGTCAAGCATCTTGCGCGCGTCGGCATAAAGCGAGCGCGCGACTTCGCCGATCTTGGGATCGTCGAGGATCGCAGGGTATCGGCCGGTCAATTCCCAGGTCTGGAAGAACGGCGTCCAGTCGATGTAGTCCGCGAGCTCGGCGAGATCGTAGGCGTCAAAACTCCTCAGCCCGAAGAAGGCCGGCTGCTTCGGAGGCTTCGCGGCAAAGTCGATCGCGACCTTGTTGGCGCGGGCATCGGTGAGCTTCAGCCGCTTCTTGTCGGCCTGGGCGCGGAAATGCGCCGCAGAGATTTTTGCGTATTCGGCGCGCACCTCGGCGGCGTAGGCCTGCTTCTTCTCCGTCGACAGCAGCGAGGAGGCGACGCCGACCGCGCGGCTGGCGTCGTTGACGTGCACCACCGGCCCGCTCTTGTAGTTCGGGTCGATCTTCACCGCCGTATGCACGCGGCTGGTGGTAGCGCCACCGATCAGGAGCGGCACGTTCATGCCCTGCCGCTCCAACTCGCCGGCGAGGAAGCTCATCTCGTCGAGCGAAGGTGTGATCAGGCCGGACAGGCCGATGATGTCGGCGCCCTCGGCCTTCGCGGTCTCGATGATCTTGCTCGCGGGCACCATCACGCCGAGGTCGATCACCTCGAAATTGTTGCACTGGAGCACGATGCCGACGATGTTCTTGCCGATATCGTGGACGTCGCCCTTCACGGTAGCGAGCACGATCTTGCCGGCGGCGTTGCGGCCGTCGCCGGTCACGCCGTTGGCGAGGTTGCGCGCCTTCTCCTCCTCCATGAACGGCATCAGATAGGCGACAGCCTGCTTCATCACGCGGGCGGACTTCACCACCTGGGGCAGGAACATCTTGCCGTCGCCGAACAGGTCGCCGACCACGTTCATGCCGGCCATCAGCGGCCCCTCGATCACGTTGAGCGGACGCGCGACCGTGAGCCGCGCGGCTTCGGTATCGGCCTCGATGAACTCGGTGATCCCGTGCACCAGCGCGTGGGACAGCCGCTTCTCGACCGGCCATTCGCGCCAGGCGAGATCGGCCTCCTTGGTCTGCTTCTCCTTGCCGCGGAACTTCTCCGCCAGCGCCAGCAGCCGCTCCGACGCAGCCGGGTCGCGGTTGAGGATCACGTCCTCGCAAGTTTGGCGCAGCTCCGGATCGATGTCGTCATAGACGATCATCTGCCCGGCATTGACGATGCCCATGTCCATGCCGGCCTTGATGGCATAATACAGGAACACCGAATGCATCGCCTCGCGCACGGGCTCGTTGCCGCGGAACGAGAACGACAGATTGGAGACGCCGCCCGAGATGTGCGCGCCGGGCAGGTTCTGCCGGATCCAGCGCGTCGCCTCGATGAAGTCGACGCCGTAATTGTTGTGCTCCTCGAGGCCGGTCGCGATCGCGAAGATGTTCGGATCGAAGATGATGTCTTCCGGCGGAAAGTCGAGCCGCTCGACCAAGAGATCGTAGGCGCGCTTGCAGATCTCGGTCTTGCGCTTGAACGTGTCGGCCTGTCCGACCTCGTCGAACGCCATCACCACCACGGCGGCGCCGTGGCGCTTGGCGATCGTCGCCTCGTGCAGGAATTTCTCTTCGCCTTCCTTCATCGAGATCGAGTTCACGATCGGCTTGCCCTGGATGCACTTCAGGCCGGCCTCGATGACGTGGAATTTCGAGGAGTCCACCATGACGGGGACACGCGCGATGTCCGGCTCGGCCGCGACGAGGTTGAGGAACGTCACCATCGCGGCTTCCGAATCCAGCAGGCCCTCGTCCATGTTGACGTCGATCACCTGGGCGCCGTTCTCGACCTGGTCGCGCGCGACCTGGAGCGCCGCAGTGTAGTCGCCCGCCGTGATCAGCTTGCGGAAGCGCGCCGATCCCGTGACGTTGGTGCGCTCGCCGACGTTTACGAAGGGAATGGCGTCGGTCAGTGTGAACGGCTCGAGGCCGGAGAGCTTCAGCCGCGGTTCGATTGTGGGCACGGCGCGCGGCTTGTGGGGGGCGACGGCGCTTGCGATTGCCGCGATATGGTCCGGCGTGGTGCCGCAGCAGCCGCCGACGATGTTGACGAGGCCGGCGGCGGCGAACTCGCCGATCAGCCGCGCCATGAATTCCGGCGTCTCGTCATACTGGCCGAACTCGTTGGGCAGGCCGGCGTTCGGATAGGCGCAGACCAGCGTATCGGCGACGCGGCCGATATCGGCGATGTGCGCGCGCAGGTCTTCGGCGCCCAGCGCGCAGTTGAAGCCGATCGTGATCGGCTTCGCGTGCCGCACCGAATGCCAGAATGCTTCCGGCAACTGGCCGGAGAGCAGGCGGCCGGACTTGTCGGTGATGGTGCCTGATATCATCACGGGCACGTCGATGCCGCGCTCCTCGATGATTTCAGCGATCGCATACAGCGCGGCCTTGGCGTTCAGCGTGTCGAAGATGGTCTCGACCAGCAGCAGGTCGGCGCCGCCGTCGAGCAGGCCGCGGGCCTGCTCGCCATAGGCCTTGCGCAGGTCGTCGAAGGTCACCGCGCGATAGCCGGGATTGGAGACGTCGGGCGAGATCGAGGCGGTGCGGTTGGTCGGGCCGAGCGCGCCGGCGACGAAGCGCTCTCTGCCGTCCTCGGCGCGCACGCGTTCCGCGGCGGCGCGTGCGAGCCGCGCGCCTTGCAGGTTCAGCTCATAGGCGAGGTCCGACATGTCGTAGTCGGCCTGCGCGATCGAGGTCGAGGAGAAGGTGTTGGTCGCGACGATGTCGGCGCCGGCGCGCAGATAGGCGGCGTGGATGTCGGTGATCGCCTCGGGCTGGGTCAGGATCAGGAGGTCGTTGTTGCCCTTGATGTCGCGATGGAAGTCCGCAAAGCGCGCGCCGCGGAAGGCGGCTTCGTCATATTGCAGGCCCTGGATCATCGTGCCCATGGCGCCGTCGAGCACCAGGATGCGCTCACGGGCAGCCGCGAGCAAAGCGGAACGCTTGGGAGAAACCGGAACTGTCATGAGCTAAGCAGCCTTCTGGGCGCCATTCGGCCGGATGCCGAGCAGATGGCTGATCGCGAACACCAGGTCCGCGCGGTTCATGGTGTAGAAGTGGAAAGTGTCGACGCCGCGCTTGAACAGTTTTTGCACCTGGCCGGCGGCGACGGTGGCCGCGACCAGCTTGCGGGTCTCGGCGTCGTTGTCGAGGCCGTCGAATTTCTCCGCCAGCCAGTCCGGCACGCTGGTGCCGGCGCGGGTGACGAAATTGCGCGCTTGCTTGAAATTGTGCATCGGCATGATGCCCGGCACGATCGGAATCGCGATGCCGCGCGCCTGCACGCGGTCGACGTAGCGGTAGTAGAGCTCGTTGTCGAAGAATACCTGCGTAATCGCGCGATCGGCGCCGGCGTCGACCTTGGCTTGCAGGGTGTCGATGTCGGCATCGAAGTCGGCGGCTTCCGGATGCTTCTCGGGATAGGCGGACACCGACACCTCGATGTCGGCGTGGCGCCTCTTGATCCCGGCGACGAGTTCGGCCGAGCTCTGGTAGCCGTCCGGATGGGTGAAATAGGGCGTGCCGATGCCGGCCGGCGGATCGCCGCGCAGCGCCACGATGTGGCGGACACCGACCTCGTGGTAGCGGTCGACGATCTCGTCGATCTCTCCGCGCGAGGAGCCGACGCAAGTCAGATGCGCGGCCGGCAGCAGGTCGGTCTCGCGCAGGATGCGGCTGATCGTCGAATGGGTGCGCTCACGGGTCGAGCCGCCGGCGCCATAGGTCACCGAGACGAAGTTCGGGGTCAGCGGCGCCAGGCGGTTGATGGTGTCCCAGAGATTGCGCTCCATCTCCTCGGTCTTCGGCGGGAAGAACTCGAAGGAGATCTTTGGCGCGCGCTGCCCGTTCGGCAGGGGAGAAAAGGTCTCGGTCATGATACGCAAGGGCTCCGCAACGAGTGGGCAGACGTCTGGCCGGGTATGGAGGTTGTAAGATAAGCGAAATCGGCTGGATCAAACAGCCCATCGGATATGGGAAATTGCCCAATACAGCCAAATATATGCTTCTAGTGATCGTTATGACGACCTAAGTGGGCAGGATACATGAGCGCCTCAGCTTAATATAAAGTATTGTTATAATAGATAAAAGGTATTTCGCCGAAGCGGTTATCGTTGGAGCCTGGAATGTGGGCAGTGTGATTTCCATATGAAATGCCCTAATTCATCCCAACGGACGCGACCGGCCCGCCGATCGGCTGCGGTGTTCCGGCGCGGGCCTGATCTGCGCGGCCGGGGCCTTTGTCGGCCCGTTGGCCCCCACTAGGTTGAGCGCCATGATCCCGCTCTCCGTCCTCGATCTCTCGGTCGTCACATCAGGCACAAAACCTGCGGCCGCGCTGCGCAACAGCATCGATCTGGCGCGTCATGTCGATGGGCTCGGCTATGTCCGGTACTGGCTCGCCGAGCACCACAACCTCGCCTCCGTCGCGAGCCCGGCGCCCGATATAATGATCGGGCAGATCGCGGCGGTGACGCAGCACATCCGTGTCGGCTCCGGCGGCGTGATGCTGCCTAACCATGCGCCGCTGGTCGTCGCCGAACGCTTCAAGATGCTGGAGGCGCTGTTTCCCGGCCGCATCGATCTCGGCCTCGGCCGCGCGCCCGGCACCGATGGCGCCACGGCCTACGCGCTGCGCAGCCGGCTCGACAAGCGCGAGGGCGACGATTTCCTGGAGCGGCTGCACGAATTGACCTTGTGGGAGACGCGGGATTTCCCGGCCGGCCATCCGTACCACAAGGTGGTGGCGATGCCGGACGATTCGCCGCTGCCGCCGATCTGGCTGCTCGGCTCCAGCGATTACTCGGCCGAGCTCGCTGCCCAGGTCGGGATGGGCTTTGCGTTCGCACATCATTTCGCAACCCATGATGCGGTCGCGGCGATGACGAATTATCGCGCGCATTTCCATGCCTCGGGCTGGCGCGCCGCGCCGCAGGCGATCCTCGCGGTCGCGGCCGTCGCGGCCGAGACCGATGCGGAAGCCGAACAGCTCGCGATGTCGATGGATCTCAACCGCCTGCGCCGCGATCGCGGCCAGTACCTGCCGCTGCCCAGCGTCGAGGAGGCGATGGCCTATCCCTATACCGACGCCGAGCGCGCCTCGATCGCACGCAACCGCGCCCGCTTCTTCGTCGGCAGCCCGGCGACGGTGATGGCGAAACTCGAGCCGCTGATCGCAGCGACCGAGGCGGATGAGCTGATGGTGATCACGGCCGTGTACGATCACGAGGCGAGGAAGAAGTCCTACAGCCTGCTGGCGGAGACGTTCGGGCTTGTGAAGAGGGGCGCCGCATAACGATCGTCGTCCCGGCGAAGGCCGGGACCCATACGCCGCGGCCCCTGTTGTGAACGGGACTCGTCGTTCCAGCGCTGCGCAACAAGCTGCATTTGTGGTTATGGGTCCCGGCCTTCGCCGGGACGACGCGCGGAGAGAATTGCGCCCGCGCGGCCTAGTCCCGCGTCTCGCTGAACGTGGCGCGGAACGGATGGCCGGGATAGACGCCGACGATGCGGAATTCGCGCGAGAAGAACTTCAGCTCCTCCAGCGCAAAGGCGAGCCCGCGGTCGTCGGGATGGCCGTCGACATCGGCATAGAATTGCGTGGCGAAGAAATTGCCGTCGACCATGTAGCTCTCGAGCTTGGTCATGTTGACGCCGTTGGTGGCAAAGCCGCCCAGTGCCTTGTACAGCGCGGCGGGCAAATTGCGTACCCGGAACACGAAGCTCGTGACCAGCGGGCCCGAGCCTTGCGCGGCCCATTTCGCCTCGCGCGCCAGCACCACGAAGCGGGTGGTGTTGTGATCCTCATCCTCGACGTTCTCGGCCAGGATATCGAGGCCGTAGATCTCGGCGGCAAGCCGCGAGGCGATTGCCGCGACGTGCTTGTCGCCGCGCTCGGAGATGTCGCGCGCGCTGCCGGCGGTGTCGACCGCGACGATCGGCTTGATGCCGAGCTTGCGCATGCTGCGCCGGCACTGGCCGAGCGCCTGGACATGGCTTTCGACGCTCTTGATGTCGGCAAGCCTGGCGCCCTTGATCGCCATCAGCTGATGACGGATCGGCAGGAACCACTCGCCGACGATGAACAGGCCCGACGCCGGCAGCAGATGGTGGATGTCGGCGACGCGGCCGGCCACCGAATTCTCGATCGGGATCATGCCGAGATCGGCCTCGCCGGAGGAGATCGCGGCCAGCGCGTCCTCGAAGGTCGGGCAGGGCATCGGCTCGGCGTCGGGATAGGCCTCGACGATCGCGATATGGGAATTGGCGCCAGGCTCGCCCTGGAACGCGATTTTCAGCTTCTTGGTCATGATATCTTTCCTGCGGCGCCTTTTAGAGCATGATCCGGAAAAGTGGAAACCGGTTTTCCGGGAAGGTCATGCTCAATCCAAGAGATGCCGATCAGGCTTTGGAAAGGATTGTACGCGCGGTGTCCAGGTCGGCGGCGGTGTCGACGCCGCGCGGCACCGTGTCGACGATGGTGACGTCGATCCGCATCCCCGCCTCCAGCGCGCGGAGCTGCTCGAGCTTCTCCTGCTGCTCGAGCGGCGAGGGCGGCAGCCGCACGAACCGCTCCAGCGCGGCGCGGCGGTAGGCATAGAGGCCGATATGATGGTAGCGCGGCCCGTCGCCATAGGGCGCGGAGGCGCGGGTGAAGTAGAGCGCACGCAGCCGGTTCGGCCCGATCGGCGAGCCGACCGCCTTGACCACGCTGGGCGCCCGGTCCTCCTCCTCGGTATGGATCCGCGAGGCCAGCGTCGAGATGTCGACGGTCGGATCGGCAAGCGCCGGCATCACCGCGCGGATGGTGTCGGGCGTGATGGTCGGGAAATCGCCCTGCAGATTGACCACGATCTCGGCGCTGCCGTTCGGGTCCAGGATCGTCATCGCCTCATGGATCCGGTCCGAGCCGGACGGGTGCTCGGCGCGGGTCATCACCACCTCGCCGCCATGGGCTGTCACCGCGGCCGCGATCTCCGCCGTATCGGTGGCCACCGCAACCCGCCCGATCCCGGCCGCCTCCGCCCGCCGCAGCACATGGACGATCATCGGCAGGCCGGCGATGTCCAGGAGCGGCTTTCCAGGCAGGCGGGTCGCGGCCATGCGGGCCGGAATCAGCACCAAGGTACGGGAGGCGGTCATTCGGCTCCAAGATTATCGAGAAGGCTGTCCGAAAGCCTGTCCGGCCAGCGGAAATCGACGGAGAGAGGGGGTGATTGCGGCGCGTTTATACGGGTTGCCAGAGCGCGGGCAAACCGATATCTCAACCCTGCTTGGGGGGCGGTTGGATGAGGCCGATTCCCGGGTCTCTTCGCTGCTCTTTCCCCCCGGCCGCACTTCCCGGCCTGAAGTCGACATTTTAGGCCCGGAGCCTGATCGAAATGGACTCCTTCGAACTCAACAAAATCCTCGGTGCGTTGCTCGGCACCTGCATCGTCGTTCTGGTGACCAGCTTCGCCGCCGGCGCAGCGTTTGCGCCGAAGCTGCCGGAAAAGCCGGGTTTCGAGATCGCGGTCAAGGAAGAGGCGCCTGCCGGCGGCCCCGCCGCAGCTGCCGCGCCGTCCGAGCCGATCGAGAAGCTGCTGCAGACCGCCTCCGTCGAGAAGGGCGCCGCCGCGGCCAAGAAGTGCCAGGCCTGCCATACCTTCGAGAAGGGCGGCCCGAACCGCGTCGGTCCGAACCTGTTCGGCATCGTCAACGAGGCGCGCGGCGAGGGCCGTGGCTTCAACTTCTCGGCCGCGATGAAGGCCAAGGGCGGCACCTGGAGCTTCGACGACCTCAACAAGTTCATCGCCAACCCGAAGGGCTTCATCCCGGGCACTGCGATGGGCTTTGCCGGCGTTCCCAAGGACAGCGAGCGCGCCGACATCATCGCCTACCTGAACTCGAATTCGGATAAGCCCGAGCCGCTTCCGACGGCTTCGAAGTAGCGCGTTGCTTCTCCACGAAGCACACCCGGATCAGACGGCCAGGCTTCGCCTGGCCGTTTTCGCATGGGACATGCGGTGTCGCGCAGTCGTTATCGGGACGTTTCGCCGCAGCGGATTGGTTCCCGGGCGATGATCATGAGGAAAAAGCAACGTAATCTGTCGAACCGTTGCCTTATATTGGGTCCCAACTGACCGGGGGCCGCGAGCTGGAAAGACCGAACTTGGCGATCACCCGACGACACCTTCTTCAAGGCAGCGCCCTGGCCACGATGGCTCCGGCGCTTGGACTGAACTCCGGCCTGTCCGCGATCATGCCGGCCTTTGCGGACGATGCCCCGAACGGGCTGAAATGGCGGAATGGGGTTTCCACCTACGGCGAAGTTAAATATCCCGCCGACTTCAAGCGCTACGATTACGTCAATCCGGACGCGCCGAAGGGTGGCGTGGCACGGCTGTTCCAACTCGGCACCTATGACAGCTTCAACCTGGTCGTCGCGGGGTTGAAGGGGACGGTCGCCGCGGGCGTGGCCCGCATCTATGATTCCTTGATGGAGGCGTCGCTCGACGAGCCCGATACGTATTATGGCGAGCTCGCCGAGGCCGCGGCGTTTCCCGACGATTTCTCCTATGCGATCTACCGCCTGCGTCCGAGTTCACGCTGGCACGACGGCAAGCCGGTCACGCCGGAAGACGTGATTTTTTCGTTCGAGGTGCTGAAGGCGAACAGCCCGATGTTCAGCACCTACTACCGCCATATCGCGAAGGCCGAGAAGATCGGCGACCGCGACGTCAAGTTCACCTACGACGGTCCCGGCAATCGCGAACTGCCACTGATCACGGGCCAGCTCATCGTCCTGCCGAAGCATTGGTGGGAGGGGACCGACGCGCAGGGCAACAAGCGCGACGTCACCGCAAGCACATTGGAGCCGCCGCTTGGATCGGGCCCCTACAAGATCAAGGAGTTCGTTGCAGGGCGATCGCTCGTGCTCGAGCGGGTCAAGGACTATTGGGGCAAGGACATCCCGATCGCAGTTGGGCAGAACAATTTCGACGAGATCCGCTACGAATATTTCCGCGACGATACCGTGGGACGCGAGGCTCTGAAGGCTGACCAGTTCGATTGGTATGGTGAGCGCAGCGCCAAGGAGTGGTCGTCCTCCTACGACGTGCCGGCCGTGCGCGAGAAGCGCCTGCTCAAGGAGCTGTTCCCCGTCCGCAATCTCGGCCGGATGCAGGGTTGGGTGTTCAACCTCAGGCGTCCGAAGTTTGCCGATGCCAGGCTGCGCCGCGCCTTCAACTACGCGTTCGATTTCGAGGAGATGAATCGCACATTGTCGAACGGCGACTACCATCGCGACTCCAGTTATTTCGATGGTATCCCCGACCTGATGGCGACCGGCCTGCCTGAAGGCAAGGAGCTCGAGATTCTCGAGACGGTGCGCGACAAGGTGCCGCCCGAGGTATTCACCACGCCTTACAAGGATCCAGTCGGCGGCACGCCGGAAAACGTGCGCGCCAATCTGCGCGAAGCGACACGCTTGCTGAAAGAGGCCGGGTTTGAGGTCCGCGATCGCAAGCTCGTCGATGCTTCCGGCCAACCCTTCACCGTCGAGCTGCTTGGCACCAGCTCCGATCCCGGCATGGAGCGGATTTCACTGTTCTACAAGCCGAGCCTCGAACGGCTCGGCATCGCGCTCAATCTGCGCGCCGTCGACACCGTGCAGTATCAGAACCGGATCCGAGATTTCGATTTCGACATGACGACCACCGTATGGCCGCAGTCGATCTCTCCGGGCAATGAAGAGCGCGATAATTTCGGGTCGCAGGCTGCCGACCGGCCGGGCTCTAGCAATCTCCCCGGCATCAAGAATCCGGCCGTCGATGCCATCATCGAGCGCGTCATTTTCGCCAAGAGTCGCACCGAACAAGTCGCCGCCGCCAAGGCGCTGGACCGGGTCCTGCTCTGGAACTTCTATTGCGTTCCGCACTTCAATTACGACCAGCAGCGCTATGTGTATTGGGATCGCTTCAGCCATCCTGACCCGCTGCCGAAATACGGCGTCTCCGGCTTCCCAAATCTCTGGTGGTACGACGCCGACAAGGCAGCCAAGCTCAAGCGTTCATAACGTCCAAGGATCAGCGCATGGCGCACTTCACTCGTCGGCACGCACTCGGTCTCGGCATCGGCGCGTTGAGTGCTGCAGGATTTCGTGCCGTGCCGGCGGCGGCCGAAGCTGACGCCGAGATGCACGGCATATCGGTGTTTGGCGACCTCAAATATCCGGCGGACTTCCAGCAGTTCGACTACGTCAATGCCAAGGCCCCGAAGGGCGGAGCGTTCTCGCTGATCCCCTCGGTGCGGGCCTATAACCAGTCCTATTTCACCTTCAGCTCGCTCAACGCCTACATCCTGAAGGGTGAAGGCGCGCAGGGCATGGACATGACCTTCGCGACCTTGATGTCGCGCGCCAACGATGAGCCCGACGCGATGTACGGCTTCGCCGCGAAGTCGGTGCAGATCTCGCCGGACAAATTGAGCTACCGCTTCACGATGCGGCCCGAGGCGCGTTTCCACGACGGCACCAAGTTGACCGCGCAGGATGTCGCCTTCTCGTTCAATACGCTGAAGGCAAAGGGCCATCCGCTGATCCAGGTGCAGCTGCGCGATTTCGTCAAGGCCGAGGCGCCCGACGACGCGACCGTCGTCGTGACCTTCGCGCAGGGGCGCGCCCGCGACGTGCCGCTCTATGTCGCGAGCCTGCCGATCTTCTCGAAAGCCTATTACGCGACGCAGCCGTTCGAGGAGTCGACATTGGAAACGCCGCTCGGCTCGGGGCCGTACAAGGTCGGCAGGTTCGAGGCCAACCGCTACATCGAATACGACCGGGTCAAGGACTGGTGGGCCGCCGATCTTCCGGTCAATCGCGGCAGCTACAATTTCGATACGGTGCGCTACGAATTCTACCGCGATCGCGACGTCGCCTTCGAAGGCTTCACCGGCAAGAACTATCTGTTCCGCGAAGAATTGACCGCGCGCATCTGGGCGACGCGCTATGACTTCCCGGCCGCCAAGGACGGCCGTGTCAAGCGCGAGGTCCTGCCCGACGACACGCCGTCCGGCGCGCAGGGCTGGTTCATCAACATGCGCCGCGACAAGTTCAGGGATCCGCGCGTGCGCGAGGCGCTGACCAACGCCTTCGATTTCGAATGGACCAACAAGACCATCATGTACGGCACCTATGCCCGCACGGTGTCGCCGTTCCAGAACTCGGACCTGATGGCGAGCGGGCCGCCGTCGCCGGAAGAACTCGCACTGCTCGAGCCGTTTCGCGGCCAGGTGCCGGACGAAGTGTTCGGCGTGCCGTTCTTGCCGCCGGTCACCGACGGATCGGGGCAGGATCGCACCCAGTTACGCAAGGCCGTGCAACTGCTCAACGACGCCGGCTATGCCGTCAAGGACGGCAAGCGCGTGCTGCCGAACGGCGAACCCTTCACGATCGAATTCCTGGTCGACGAGCCGTCGTTGCAGCCGCATCACGGGCCTTATCTGAAGAACCTCGGCACGCTCGGGATCGACGCCACATTCCGCCTGGTCGACGCCGTCCAGTATCGTGCACGCCTGGAAGATTTCGATTTCGACATGACGATGGAGCGCTTCAACTTCTCGGCGACACCTGGCGACGGTATCCGGGCATTCTTTTCCTCGGATGCGGCCAAGACCAAGGGATCGTACAACCTCGCAGGCATTTCCAGCCCCGTCATCGACGCGCTGATCGAGAAGATTCTCGGCGCCGACAACCGCCAGGCGCTGACGGTGGCGTGCCGCGTCTTCGACCGCGTGTTCCGCGCCGGCCGTTACTGGGTGCCGCAATGGTATTCCGACAAGCACCGCGTCGCCTATTGGGACCAGTATGCGCATCCGGAGAAGCCGGCGAAATATGCCCAAGGCGTCGGTGCGCCTGAGAATTGGTGGATTGACGCGACCAAGGCTTCCAAGCTCGAGCAGGCGAAGTAGCCGATGAGCGCCTATATCGCCCGCCGTATTCTGCTGATGCTGCCGACCCTGCTCGGCATCCTCTTCGTTTCCTTCGTCGTCGTGCAGTTCGCGCCGGGCGGGCCGGTCGAGCGCGTCATCGCGCAGATCAACGGCGCCGACACCGGCGGCACCTCGCGCGTCTCGGGCGGCGGTGGTGATTTCGGCGCGCAGCGTGGCCAGACCGGCGCCGGAGCGGCCGGTGCGGTCAACTCGAAATACCGCGGCGCGCAGGGGCTCGATCCTGACTTCATCAAGAAGCTCGAGGTGCAGTTCGGCTTCGACAAGCCGGCGCCGGAACGCTTCCTGCTGATGGTCTGGAATTTCGCCCGCTTCGACTTCGGCAACAGCTATTTCCGCAGCGACAGCGTGATCCATCTGATCAAGGAGAAGCTGCCGGTCTCGATCTCGCTCGGCCTCTGGATGACGCTCTTGACCTACCTGATCTCGATCCCGCTCGGCATCCGCAAGGCAGTGCAGGACGGTTCGCGGTTCGACACCTGGACCTCGGCGGTGGTCATCATAGGTTTCGCAATTCCCGGCTTCCTGTTTGCGATCCTCTTGATCATCCTGTTCGCCGGCGGCTCGTTCCTCAACATCTTCCCGTTGCGCGGGCTGACCTCGGACGGCTGGTCGCAATTCCCCTGGTACTGGAAGATCATCGATTATTTCTGGCACCTGACGCTGCCGATGATCTCGATGGCGCTCGGGGCCTTCGCCACCATGACGCTGCTGACCAAGAACTCGTTCCTCGACGAGATCCGCAAACAGTATGTGGTGACGGCGCGCGCCAAGGGCTGCAGCGAACGCCAGGTGCTGTACGGCCACGTCTTCCGCAATGCGATGCTGATCGTGATCGCCGGCTTCCCGGGCGCGTTCATCCACGCCTTCTTCTCCGGCTCGCTGCTGATCGAGACCATCTTCTCGCTCGACGGGCTCGGCCTGCTCGGCTTCGAGAGCATCCTGAACCGCGATTATCCGGTGGTGTTCGGAACGCTGTTCATCTTTTCGCTGGTCGGGCTCGTGGTCAATCTGGTCTCCGATCTCACCTATATGTGGATCGATCCACGGATCGATTTCGAGGCGCGGGAGGTCTGATGACTGTGCTCGCGCCCCAGCAACCGGTCGAAACCACGACGCAATCGCCGCTCGGCGAGGCGGTGCCCGCCACGAGGCACGGCTTTTCGCCATCGCCGCTGAACAAGCGGCGCTGGCAGAGCTTCAAGGCGAACCGCCGCGGCTACTGGTCGTTCTGGATCTTCCTCGTGCTGTTCGTGGTGTCGCTGTTCGCCAACTTCATCGCCAACGACAAGCCGCTGCTGGTCAGGTATGACGGCCACCTGTACTGGCCGGTGGTGAAGAGCTATGCCGAGACCACCTTCGGCGGCGATTTCGAGACCGAGGCCGACTATCGCGATCCCTATCTGCAGAAGCAGATCGCGGCGAAGGGCGGAAGCATCGTCTGGGCGCCGATCCGCTACTCCTACGACACCCGCAACCTCGATCCGCCGACGCCGGTGCCGTCGAAGCCGACCTGGCTGTTGACCGAGGCGCAGTGCAAGGACGTCGTGCAGCGCAAGGGCCTGAAAGGCTGCCGCGACCTCGAATACAATTGGCTCGGCACCGACGACCAGGGCCGCGACGTGGTGGCGCGGCTGATCTACGGCTTCCGCATCTCGGTGCTGTTCGGCCTGACCTTGACCATCCTGTCCTCGATCATCGGCGTCGCCGCCGGCGGCATCCAGGGCTATTTCGGCGGCTGGACCGACCTGATCTTCCAGCGGCTGATCGAGATCTGGACCGCGATCCCCTCGCTCTATCTGCTCCTGATCATCTCGGCGGTGCTGCCGCCGGGCTTCTTCATCCTGCTCGGCATCCTCTTGCTGTTTTCCTGGGTTTCGCTGGTCGGGCTGGTGCGCGCCGAGTTCTTGCGCGGGCGCAACTTCGAGTACATCCAGGCGGCGCGCGCACTCGGCGTCTCCAACAAGGTGATCATGTGGCGCCATCTGCTGCCGAACGCGATGGTGGCGACCATGACGTTCCTGCCCTTCATCGTGTCGTCCTCGGTGATGACGCTGACGGCGCTGGATTTCCTCGGCTTCGGCCTGCCGCCCGGCTCGCCGTCGCTCGGCGAGTTGCTGTCGCAGGGCAAGGCCAATGTGCAGGCGCCGTGGCTCGGCCTCACCGGATTCTTCGCGGTCGCGATCATGCTGTCGCTGCTGATCTTCATCGGCGAGGCCGCGCGCGATGCCTTCGATCCGCGCAAGACGTTCTCGAGGGGCTGACGCATGGACGCGACCAACCAGCCCCTGCTCGACGTCAGCGACCTCTCGGTCGCATTCGGCCGCTCGCTTGCGGTGGACCGCATTTCGTTCTCGATCAAGCGCGGCGAGTGCGTCGCGCTGGTCGGTGAATCCGGATCGGGAAAATCCGCCAGCGCGCTGTCGGTCCTGAAGCTGTTGCCCTATCCCGCGGCCTCGCATCCGTCCGGCGCGATCCGCTTCCGCGGCCGAGATCTCCTGACCGCGTCCGATCGCGAGATGCGTGAGGTGCGGGGCAACGACATCTCGATCATCTTCCAGGAGCCGATGACCTCGCTCAATCCGCTCCACACCATCGAATCCCAGATCGGCGAGATCCTGTCGCTGCACCGGGGCATTGGCGGCTCCGCGGCGCGGGCGCGCACGCTGGAGCTGCTGGGTCAGGTCGGCATCCCCGAGCCGGAGACGCGGCTGAAGAGCTATCCGCATCAATTGTCGGGCGGCCAGCGCCAGCGCGTGATGATCGCGATGGCGCTCGCCAACGAGCCGGACCTCCTGATCGCGGACGAGCCGACCACGGCGCTCGACGTCACCGTGCAGGCGCAGATCCTGACGCTGCTCGCGGAGATCCGCACCCGGCTCGGCATGAGCCTGTTGTTCATCACCCACGATCTCGGCATCGTCCGCCGCATCGCCGACACCGTCTGCGTGATGAACAGCGGCAAGATCGTCGAGCAGGGGCCGGTCGAGCAGGTCTTCACCGCGCCGAAGCATGCCTATACCCGAGCGCTGCTCGCGGCCGAGCCGAAGCCGGACCCGGCGCCGCCGCAGCCGGACGCGCCGGTCGTGATGAAGGCCGACGATCTCAAGGTCTGGTTTCCGATCAAGCGCGGGCTGCTGCGCTCGACCGTCGGCCATATCAAGGCGGTCGACGGCGTCAGCCTCGCGGTGCGCAAGGGCGAGACGCTCGGCGTGGTCGGCGAATCCGGCTCCGGCAAGACCACGCTCGGGCTGGCGCTGCTGCGGCTGATCTCCTCTAACGGTCCGATCGTATTCCTCGGCAAGGACATTCAGGGCCTGCGCTTCAGCGAGATGCTGCCGATCCGCCGCGACATGCAGATCGTGTTCCAGGATCCGTTCGGCTCGCTCAGCCCGCGGATGTCGGTCGCCGACATCGTCGCCGAGGGGCTCGAGGTGCACCAGAAGCAGCTGTCGCGCGAGCAACGCGAGACGCGGGTGATCAAGGCCCTGAACGAAGTCGGCCTCGATCCGGAGTCGCGCTTCCGCTATCCGCATGAATTCTCCGGCGGCCAGCGCCAGCGCATCTCGATCGCACGCGCGGTCGTGTTGGAGCCGAACTTCGTCGTGCTGGACGAGCCGACCTCGGCGCTCGACATGCTGTTCCAGGCGCAGATGGTCGACCTGCTGCGCGACCTGCAGCGCAAGCGCGATCTCACCTACATGTTCATCTCGCACGATCTGCGTGTGGTCGCGTCGCTGGCGAGCCATCTGATCGTGATGAGATCCGGCAAGGTGGTCGAGGAGGGGCCTGCCGTCGAGCTCTTCAAGAACCCGAAGAGCGACTACACCCGCGCCTTGTTCGCCGCCGCATTCCGGCTGGAAACGGACGGCGAGGGCGCGGTGGCGACGTGAGTAGCGGCGACACCGCTTGCGCGACTTCGGAATAATGGAAGAATACCGCTGATTTGCCCGACGTGTCAAGCTGCGTGTCGAGCGCCGGCCGCCGCCGGCTCCTTTGCATGGGGTTGTTTTTCGATATTTTGGCAGCCGCGTAGGATGGGTGGAGCGAAGCGATACCCATCGTCGTGCCCGCGCGGATGGAAATTGACGGGTATCGCTGCGCTCCACCCATCCTACGGACTCTCGCTCGAAGCGGACGGCGTAGGAGGCGGTGGCGACGTGACTCAAGCCCGTCATTCCGGGGCTCGCGAAGCGAGAACCCGGAATCCATCGGGCCGCATGCTCCGTGGATGAATGGATTCCGGGCTCGACGCTTCGCGTCGCCCCGGAATGACGAAGTCGGTTACAGCCGCTTGATCGCAACGACCTCGCTGCCGGCTGCCTTGATCCGTGCGATCGCCGCTTGCGCGTTCTCGACCACCGTCGCCATGTGATGTGCATTCGCGTGCACGATCGTGTCGGCGTCGCGCGCGATCGCGACATGGCCCTTCCAGAAGATCAAATCACCGCGCGTGAGGTGCCTCGCTTCCGCAGCGGTCAATTCCCGGCCGAGCCCCTCCTGCTGCATGTCGCTGTCGCGCGGACAGCCGGTGCCCGACGCCGTCAGCGCAACCTGCACCAGGCCGGAGCAATCGATGCCGAGGCTCGATTTGCCGCCCCACAGATAGGGCGTGCCGACGAACCGCTCGGCGACTGCGACAAAGTCGGTCTGCATCGCATCGAGCGCGGCGAGATGCAGGCGCGGCAAATGCCAGCCGTCGCGGGTCACCGCGAAGGCGCCGTTCTCGCGGAGGACAGTCAGCTTCGCTCCCATCGCCAGCGCCTCGACCGGCGGCAGCTTGATCGACGGTCCGGGGAAGGCGAGCGTGCGCAGCGCCGTCACCTTGTGCGTCGGCGCAGCGCCTGCCTTCACCAGCGCGGCATCGGGAATCCAGCCGACATAACCGTCATCGACCAGCTGGCCCCAGGCCCAGCCTTCGCCGTTGCGGTCATAGATCGTGACGCGCTCGCCCTTCAGCGCCTGCGTCATCTGTTCGGCATCGGCGGCCGGCGCCTGGCGCAGCGGCGCGATGGCGTCAGCGACCTCGAATACCACGCCCTCGACGAAGCGCGCGGCCTTGACCTTGCCTTCGAGATACTTCGCGGCGAGGTCGTCGCGGGCCGGTGTCAGTCTGACATCATGCATAGCGCTGGCTCAACAGTTTGTAGATCGCGCGCGCGGCCTGGCATTCGCCGCCTTCGGGCCGACCGGGCTTTGCCGACGGCGTCCAGCCGTAGATATCGACATGCAGCCAGTTCGAGGCATGCTCGACGAAGCGTTGCAGGAACAGCGCGCAGGTGATCGAGCCCGCAAAGCCGCCCGACGGCGCGTTGTTGATGTCGGCGGTCTTGGAGTCGAGCCAGGTGTCGTAGGCCGGCCACAGCGGCATGCGCCACAACGGATCATTCTCTGCCTTGGCGTGAGCGGCGACATCGGCGGCAAGCGTCTCATCATTGGTGTAAAAGGGCGGTAAATCCGGCCCCAGCGCCACCCGCGCCGCGCCGGTCAGGGTGCCCAGATCGACCAGCAGCTCCGGCTTTTCCTCGTCGGCCAGCGCCAGCGCATCGGCGAGCACCAGCCGGCCCTCGGCGTCGGTGTTGCCGATCTCGACCGTGATGCCCTTGCGCGATCTGAAGATGTCGAGCGGGCGGAACGCATTGCCGGCCACCGCATTTTCGACCGCCGGGATCAGCACGCGCAGCCGCAGCTTGAGCTTGGCGTCCATCACCATCTGCGCCAGCGCCAGCACGTTGGCGGCGCCGCCCATGTCCTTCTTCATGATCAGCATGCCGCTCGACGGCTTGAGGTCGAGCCCGCCGGTGTCGAAGCAGACGCCCTTGCCGACCAAGGTCACCTTCGGGTGCGCCGGATCGCCCCAGCTCAGGTCGATCAGCAGCGGCGGGCGTGTCGACGCCATGCCGACGGCGTGAATGAGCGGAAAGTCCTGTTCGAGCTCGGCGCCGCTGATGCAGTTGATGCTCGCACCAAACCGGCCGGCCAGCTCGCGGGCGACGCCGGCAAGCTCGGCCGGGCCCATGTCGTTGGAGGGCGTGTTGATGAGGTCGCGCGCCAGCGCCGCCGCCTCCGCCATGCGCGCCACGTCGGTGACGTCGACGCCGTCGGGCGGCACCAGGCGGACGTCGGGGGTCTCGTTCTTGCGGTAGCGGCCGAAGCGGTAGCAGCCGAGCGCGAAGCCGAGTGCCGCGAGTCGCGGTTCGTGCGGCGCATTGGCGAAGCGGTAGACGCCGGGCGGCAGCAGGCCGGGCAGCGCGCCGGGCCGGAACGGATCGCGCGCCTTGCTGGTCTCGTCCTCGAGCGCGAACAGCACCTGCGCGATGCGGCCGTCAGCCGCCGGCAAGGCGAGAACCTTGCCCGGCTTCGCCGCAAAACCGTTGGCCTCGGCGAACTGCCGCGCAAGTGGCGGCAGCTCGTCGCGGATCGCATCCCAGGTCGCCTCGGTAACGAAGGTGATCGGGATGGCGGCGGTGGCGGCGGTCGCGAAGATGGATGACATGCGGCTCTCGGCTGTTCTGGCCTTGCTGGTCGCAACTAACACGGCTTTGGCAGTGGGCGATAGCGCGGCCGTGCTTCGCTGCTCCGCTGGAACCGGGTGGCGCCGGACACGCCAATTAACCAGACGTTAGGGTTAACAGTCTATTGCTGGCGCGTTCGGCTCGATCCATTCGCCTGATTTCGTGAGTCAAAGTGCCATGCGTCGACAGTCCAAGCTGGCCCGGCCTCTCGCCCGGCATCTCGCTTCCGCGGCCCTCGTGGCGGTCCTGGGTGCAGGACTGGGCGGTTGCCAGACCATGTCCGACGTGACGGGCTCTTTGGTCTCCTCCAAGGCCGAGCAGGCGCCGGACGATCCGCGCCGCGCCGTCGAATTCTACAGCGAGCGCTACCGCAAGAATCCCAAGGACGTCGATGCCGCGATCGCCTATGGCCAGGCATTGCGCAATATCGGCCAGCGGCAGCAGGCCTGCGCCGTGCTCGAGCAGGCGACGCTGGCGAGCCCCGGCAATCGGCCGCTGCTCGCGGCCTATGGCCGTGCGCTCGCCGACAACGGCAATTCGCAGGCCGCCTTCGACGTGCTGAGCCGCGCCCACAGCCCTGACAATCCGGACTGGCGCATCCTGTCGGTGCAGGGCACCACGCTCGACAAGATGGGCCGGCACGAGGAGGCCCGCAATTATTACGAAAGCGCGCTGCGGATCGCGCCGGACGAGCCGTCGGTGCTGTCCAATCTCGGCCTCTCCTACATGCTGACCAAGGAACTGCCGAAGGCCGAGGAGACGCTGCGCCGCGCCTATGCCAGCGCCCGCGCCGACGCCAGGATCCGGCAGAATCTCGCGCTCGTCGTCGGTCTGCAGGGCCGCTTCGCGGAAGCGGAAACCATCGTCAAGGCCGACCTTCCGGCAGACGAGGCCGCGGCCAATGTCGCCTATCTCAGGGACATGCTGCGCGGCAAGAGCGGCCCACACACGGCCTCGCGCGCCGCGCCGGTGGTCGCGAAGGGCGATTAAGCAATACTCGGATGATTTTGGACTGCACCCCCCTTGAAAAGGGGAGGTCGCTTTGCTCGTGAGAGCAAAGCGGGTGGGGATCTGCTCTCTCGGCATAGAGCATCGCCCGTGGCTTGACCTCCATCCCGACCTTCCCCCTTTCAGGGGGAAGGAGCAGATCGCGGCCGCCGCGCGGCTCAATGCATGGTCGCGATCTTGATGTAGGACGGCCCGAGGATGACAATGAACAAGCAGGGCAGGAAGAACAGGATCATCGGCACGGTCAGCTTGGGCGGCAGCGCGGCCGCCTTCTTCTCGGCCTCGTTCATCCGCATGTCGCGGTTTTCCTGCGCCATCACGCGCAGGCTCTGGCCGAGCGGCGTGCCATAGCGTTCGGACTGCTGCAGCGCCATGCACACCGACTTGACGCCCTCGAGCCCGGTGCGGCGCGCCAGGTTCTCGTAGGCCGACTTGCGGTCCTGCAGGTAGGACAATTCCGCGGTGGTCAGCGCGAACTCCTCCGACAGCGCGATCGATTGCCCGGCGATCTCATTGGCCACCTTGCGGAAGGCGACTTCGACCGACATGCCCGACTCGATGCAGATCAGCAGCAAGTCGAGCGAGTCCGGGAAAGCGCGCTTGATCTGGAGCTGGCGCTTGCTGATGGCGTTCTTCAGGAACAGCATCGGCGCTTGCAGGCCGGCATAGGCCGCGCCGACGCAGATGCCGACCTTGAGCATCAGCGACCAGTTCGCGCCTGCGATGAAGAACGTATAGACGATGGCGGCGATCAGCATCACGATCGGCGTTACCGCGCGCGCGAACAGGAAGGTGACGTAGGGGGCGTGGCCGCGATAGCCCGCCATCACCAGCTTCTCGAGCGCGGCTTCCTGAGCGAGCCATTTGGTGAGGTTGAGGTCGTCGACCACCTTGGAGACGACCTGCTTCGGCGTCTGCCGCAGCGTCACCTTCTCGTTCTTGGCGAGCCGCTCGCGCTCGCGCTGCCGGATGCGTTCGCGCTCGCTGGCGACCGCCTTCATGCGCTTGTTGAGATCGCCGCCGGCGAGCAGCGGCATCACCAGCGTATAGACCGTTGCGCTTGCCGCGAAGAAGGCGAGCAGCATGGTCATGAACCTGACGTCGTGGATCTTGGCGATAAGGAAATCAATCATGCCGCACCGTCAGAAATCGAAGTTGATCATCTTCTTCATCACCATGATGCCGATCGTCATCCAGACCGCGCAGGCGACCAGCATCAATTGGCCCATCGAATTGGTCCACAGCAGCGTGATGTAGTCGGGCGTGGTGAGGAACACGAGGATCATCACGATCGGCGGCAGCGAGCCGATGATGGCGGCGGAGGCCTTCGCTTCGGTCGACATCGCCTTGATCTTCTCGGCCATCTTCTTGCGGTCGCGCAGCACCTTGGAGAGGTTGCCGAGCGCTTCCGAGAGGTTGCCGCCGGATTTCTGCTGGATCGCGATCACGATGCCGAAGAAGTTGGCTTCCGGCAGCGGCATGCGCTCGTAGAGCCGCGTGCAGGCCTCGCCGAGCGGCATGCCGATCGCCTGGGTCTCGATGATCGTGCGGAACTCGCTCCGCAGCGGATCCGGCGCGTCGGCGACGACCACCTTGATGGATTCGAACAGCGGCAGGCCGGCCTTGATGCCGCGCACGATGACGTCGACGGCGTCGGGCAGCGCCTTCAGGAAGGCCTTTTCCCGCCGCTTTTTCAGGAAGCCGAGCAGCCAGCGCGGTGCTCCCAGGCCCATGGCAAAGCCGATGCCGACCGCGCCGAGCAGGCCGCCGCCGACCACGAAGGCGATGCCGAATCCCAACAGCCCGAGCACGCCCGAGATGATCCAGAATTTCTGCTCCGACCATTCCAGCCCGGCCTGCGAGATACGCAGGCCGAGCGGAATCTTCTTGTCCTTTGCGGCGCGCGCCTCGAGCTCCTTCAGCGAACCCTCGACCTGCTCGCGGCGCGAGCGCAGGGAGCGATCGGAGCCTCGGGCGGCCGCCGGCTCGCTGCGCGCCACCGAGGCGCGGCGGGTCTCGGCCTTCTTCTCGCCGGAGAGATAAGGGTAGAGGAAAACCCAGGCGAGGCCGCCCACGGTCGTGGCGGCGAGAAACGCGAGGGCAAGGGTTTGCATCTGCATCGGGCGCTCCCTTAAGCCGGCGGCGGTGCTTCGGAGGCATCGAGTGCCGCCGCGAGCCGCTTCTCTTCATTGTAATAGCGGGCACGCTCCCAGAATTTCGGCCGGCCGATGCCGGTCGAACGGTGCTTGCCGATGATCTTGCCGTTGGCGTCTTCGCCGATCATGTCGTACAGGAAGACATCCTGGGTGATGATGGTATCGCCTTCCATGCCCATCACCTCGGTGATGTGCGTGATACGGCGGGAGCCGTCGCGCAGGCGCGCGGCCTGGACGATGACGTCGATCGAGGCGCAGATCATCTCGCGGATCGTGCGCGACGGCAGCGAGAAGCCGCCCATCGTGATCATGGATTCGCAGCGCGACAGCGCTTCACGCGGGTTGTTGGCGTGCAGCGTGCCCATCGAGCCGTCATGGCCGGTGTTCATCGCCTGCAACAGGTCGAACGCCTCGGGTCCGCGGACTTCGCCGACGATGATGCGTTCGGGGCGCATACGCAGGCAGTTGCGCACCAGTTCGCGCATCGTGACCTGGCCTTCGCCCTCGATGTTCGGCGGCCGGGTTTCCAGCCGCACCACATGGGGCTGCTGCAGCTGGAGTTCGGCGGCGTCCTCGCAGGTGATGACGCGCTCGTCGTGTTCGATGTAGTTGGTCAGGCAGTTCAACAGCGTGGTCTTGCCCGAGCCGGTGCCGCCCGAGATCAGGACGTTGCAGCGGACGCGGCCGATGATCTGCAGGATGGCCGCGCCTTCCGGCGAGATCGCGCCGAACTTGACCAGCTGATCCAGCGTCAGCTTGTCCTTCTTGAATTTGCGGATGGTGAGTGCGGGCCCGTCGATCGCCAGCGGCGGCACGATGGCGTTGACGCGGGAGCCGTCGGCGAGGCGGGCGTCGCAGATCGGTGAGGATTCGTCGACGCGCCGGCCGACCTGGCTGACGATGCGCTGGCAGATGTTGAGCAGCTGCTGGTTGTCGCGGAAGCGGATGCCGGTGCGCTGGATCTTGCCCGCGACTTCGATGAACACGGTGCCGGCGCCGTTGACCATGATGTCGGCGATGTCGTCGCGCGACAGCAAGGGTTCCAGCGGGCCGTAGCCGAGCACGTCGTTGCAGATGTCGTCGAGCAGCTCTTCCTGCTCGGCGATCGACATCACGATGTTCTTGATCGCGATGATCTCGTTGACGATGTCGCGAATTTCCTCGCGCGCGGACTCGCTATCCAGCTTGGCGAGCTGGGCGAGATCGATCGCCTCGATCAGGGCGCCGAAGATGGTCGCCTTGACCTGGTAGTAGTTGTCGGAGCGGCGGGTTTCGATGGTCGGGGCCACCGGCGGCTTCGCGGGCGCAAGCGGCGGCGACGGCTGCATCACCGGTGGCGCGGTTTCGCGCGGCATGGCCGGCGCTCCGGCAGGTTCCGGCGCCTGATACGCGGGCTTGGGTGCCCGCACGTCCACATCGTTTCCGCTACGCTTACCAAACACGACGTCTTGACTCCACGCGGGCCATTATTTGGACCGCAACTTTTCGAGCAGGGGCGACAGGAACGACCCCCTCGGCTTCTTGGTCTCGCCGCGGCCTGTCAGCCGCTGCGCCATTTGCAGGAACATCTCGACCGCGCGGTGATTGGCCGAGATCTCGGCGATCATCTGGCCGTTGTTGGCGGCCGAGCCGAAGATCTGCGGGTCGAACGGGATGGTGGCGATCGGCTGGCTCTCGATCGCCTTGGCGAACTCGGCGGCTGCGATCTCCGGACGCTTAGGCACCCCGACCTGGTTCAGGCAGTACAGCGGCGCGCGGTCGTTCGGCCGGGCCGCTTTCAGCAGGTCGAACATGTTCTTGGCGTTGCGCAGATTGGCGAGATCGGGCGCCGCCACGATCAGGATGTCGTCCGCCGCGATCAGCGCGCGCTTGGTCCAGCCCGACCATTGGTGGGGCACGTCGAGCACGATGCAGGGCATCGTGGTGCGCAGCGTGTCGAAGATCGCATCGAACGCGTCGGCGCCGAAATCGTAGACCTTGTCGAGCGTCGCGGGCGCCGCCAGCAGGCTCAGATGATCGGTGCATTTCGACAGCAGGCGGTCGACGAAGGCGGTGTCGACGCGATCGGGCGAGAACACCGCGTCCGCGATGCCCTGCACCGGATCCTGGTTGTAGTTGAGGCCGGCGGTGCCGAAGGCGAGATCGAGGTCGGCGACCACCGAATCCAGTGCCAGGTCGCGGGCGATCGCCCAGGCGACGTTGTGGGCGATGGTCGAGGCGCCGACACCGCCCTTGGCGCCGACGACGGCGACCACGCGGCCGACCGCCTTGGCTTCCGGCGCCGAGAACAGGCCGCACACCGCGCGCACCACGTCGATGGCGTTCGCCGGCGCGATCACATAGTCGCTGACGCCGCGCCGCACCAGCTCGCGGTAAAGCGTCACGTCGTTGATCTTGCCGATCACGATGACGCGGGTGCCGGCGTCGCAGACGGTGGCGAGCTGGTCGAGGCCGGCCAATATGTCGTTGCGGTTTTCGGTCTCGAGGATGATGACGTTGGGCGTCGGCGCCGAGCGATAGGCCTCGACGGCGGCCGCCATGCCGCCCATCTGGATCTTGAGATGGGCCTTGGCCAGCCGGCGATCCTCGCCGGCCGCCTGTACGGCGGCAGCGGTCTCGACCGTCTCGCAGAACGCCTGGACCGAAACCCGCGGCGCCGGCGCAATATGATCCTCCGCGGCCGGCGGCGTCGCCTCCGTCTGCTCTTCGGCGTTTTGTTGCGCGTAGGTGATCATTTGCCTGTGTCGCTGAGTTTGGCCTTTTCGGCCTCGGGATAGCTCGTGGTGGTCGCGGTACCCTTCCGGTATTTGTCGAATGCGATGGTACGGCGCGGCGTGTAGGCCGGGGTTTCGGCGCGCGGCTGCACGAGGTCCGACGGATTATCGATCATCGCGGCGAAGTTGCGCTGATTGGCGCAGCCGAAATTGTAGTACGGCTTGTTCTCGCCATAGGACGGATTGTGGATCGACGGGCCGAGGTCTTCCGGCCACAGCCCGCACGGCCCGGCAGTCGCCGCGATCCTCGGATAGTTCACCCGGATCGCCGGCAGCTGGCGCGGGTCCTGGGGATGATATTTGCGCACCAGGATTCCGCGCGGCGGCACGCCCGCGGCAGCGAAACTGGCCTGGATCTCGTGCAGTGATTCCTGCGCGGCGCGCGCATTCGGCGTATCGACGGGAACGTCGACGGTGACGGCGCCGGTCCCCTCGCGCATCCAGTCCTGCGCCATCGCCATCACGTCGGCGCGCTGTTCGGCGGTCAGGCCGCCGCGGGCGCGGCCGACGAACACCACGATCGAGCGATCGGCCTCGGTGACCGAGATCGGATGACGCTGCCGATAATCGTCCGGCGCGTTCACCATCGCGAGGCTGTCGTCGGTGTGCTGGCAGGCGCCGAGCGTCACGGCAAGACCGAGCAGCGCCCCGGCAAGGGTGACGGCGCGCCTGCGATCGGCTGATGTCGTGGATGTGGTCTGTGTCATCGTCCGCCTCAGTCCGTAATAAAGCCGTAGGTGCCGCGGTAGCTCCGCGCCGGCTCGGTCCGGCCAGGCACGCCGTAGATGCGATTGATGCTGCCGAGCAGGTCGGCCTGCGGATCGTTCGCGGCGGCGAAGCCGTCATCCGGACGCGAGAGGTCCTTTTGCGCGACGGCACGAACCACATAGGGCGTTACCAGCACCATCAGCTCGGTCTGGCTGTTCACGTAATCGCGGCTGCGAAACAGCGTGCCGAGCACCGGAAGCTGCATCAGCCCGGGAAAGCCGTTGATCGCCTGCTTGGTCTGGTCCTGGATCAGGCCGGCCATCGCCATCGAGCCGCCGGAGGGAATCTCCAGCGTGGTCTCGGCGCGACGGGTCTTGATCGAGGGGACCGTCACGGAGTTGACCGTGGTCGAGGTCACCGCCTGCGACAGCGTGATCGAGTTGTCGTTCGACAGTTCGGAGACCTCGGTCATCACCCGGAGGCTGATCCGTCCCTCGGTCAGCACGACCGGCGTGAAGTTGAGCGAGATGCCGAACTTCTTGAAGCTGATCTGCGTGGTGCAGACATGCGTGGTGGGGTCGCAGGAGTAGCCGGCAGGAACCGGAAACTCGCCGCCGGCGATGAACGTGGCGGATTCGCCCGAGATCGCGGTCAGGTTCGGCTCGGCCAGCGTGCGCACCACGCCGGCGCTCTCCATCGCGCGCAGCGTCGCCGACACCGACGGCGTCGAGCCGAACGAGGTGGTCAGGGTATTGGCGGTCAGCGTGCGGCCATAGGCCGTGAACGGATTCGAATTGCTGAAGTTCACCACCGCGGTGCCGTAGTTGAGGCTGGTGGTGAGGTCGATGCCGAGCTGCTTGATCAGGCTGCGTGCGACTTCGGCGACCGTGACCCTCAGCATCACCTGGTCGCGGCCGCGAATCGTGACCGAGTTCACGACCTTCTCGCTGGTGCCGACCAGCCGCGTTGCGATGTCGCCGGCCTGCTGCGCCTCGATCGGGCTCGAGGCGGTGCCGCTCAGCACGACGCCTTCACCGAACCCTTCGATCTGGATGTCGGCGTTGGGCAGCGCCTGCTTGAGCGCGGCGCGCACGCCGTTGAGGTCGCGCTTGACCGCGATGTCATAGGCGGCAATCTGCTGGCCCGCGGCGTCGAAGAACACGATATTGGTCTGGCCGACCGCGGCGCCGATGATGTAGGCGCGCTGCGCCGAGCGGACCACGGCGTTGGCGATCTTGGGATCGGCGACCAGCACGTCCTTGATGTCGCGCGGCAGGTCGATCACCACCGACTTGCCGACGCCGAGCGACAGGGCGCGCGCGTTCATCTGGCCGTCGGTCGCGACCGGTGCCGCGGCGCGGTAATCGCTTGCGATCACCGGCGTCAGCGCCGGATTGAGCGTGAAAGCCGTGATGGCCGAAAACGACAGGGCGCGGACCACGAAGGTCCGCATCGTCCGTTGAGTTGCCCCGTACTTCATCCCGTATGCCCTCATCGTCACTTCTGCGTCGTCGCCTGGCTGGCAATGCCGTAGCGGATGACGTTCACCGTCTCGCCGCGCCGGTTCTGACTGTCGTCGACCTTGATCTCGGACGGAGCGTGGTTGTCGGCGATGCTGCGTAGCGCCAGCGACAGGATCCCGCTCTGGCGCGCCCGCGCCAGCGTCTCGGTCTGTTCCGGCTTCAACTCCAGCGTCACGGTCTTGCCGACCAGCGCGTTGTTGCCGTCTTTCTCCTTCGGCGCCTGGTCGATCGCCAGCACGCGGACGTTGGTCAGGATGACCTCGGAATTGATGATGTCGGTGCCGTTGCGGTCGGGATTTTTGTCCCGCTTGGAAAGCAGCACGTCGACCCGGTCGTTCGGCAAGATAAAGCCGCCGGCCGCCGTCTCGGGAGAAATTTCGGTCGATACCGCGCGCATGCCGCTCGGCAGGATCGCGGCCATGAAGCCGCTGCCGTCGGCCTTGACCAGCTTCTGGTCGCGGATCGGCTCACCCTGGATGAACGCGGAGCGGGCGATCGAGCCGGTGACATCCTTGATGGCTTCGGCGTTGGTGTCCCTGCGCATGAAGGTCGCGCTGGCGGTGGCGGCCGGCCAGGTCTGCCATTGCAGGTCCTCGGGCTTCACGGTCTGGCCGAGGCCGATGTCGGATTTGGCGACCAGGATGTCGACTGTGGGTAGCTGCGCGACCGGGGGAGGCGGCGCCGGCGTGTCGCTGCCGCTCGCCAGATAGAGCGCGGCAAGGCCGGCGCAGCCTGCGATTGCCAGGACCATAATGCGGGCCGTATTCATTACGCTTCACTTTCCACATGACGCCGCGACGCTGCCGCCGCCGTGACGGGAGTTGACCAGCTATTCGTCAAAGCATGGTTAATGAGGCGTATCTAAATCGCCTTAACGGGCGGTTACCCGCGTGCCGTCAGCGCAAGGCGAGCTGCGCCAGATCGATGGTCTGGATCCAGCGCGTATCCGGATAGACCAGCAAGGCGCCGAGCGCGAGCGCGATGCCGTAGGGAATCCCGGTCTGCTTGTCGTGCAGGCGGGCAAGCCAGGCCTGGGACAGCAGCCGGGAGGGCAGCGGCCACTGCCGGAGCTGCAGCAGCAGCACGGTCAGCGCGCCGCCGAACAGCGAGGCCACGACCAGAAAGTCGAGCAGGTGCGCAAAGCCGAACCAGAGCGCCGCGGCGGCCGCAACCTTGGCGTCGCCGCCCCCGACCCAGCCCATCGCGAACATGCCGAACGCCAGTACGAGCACCAGCGCGCCGGCGCCGGCGTGGCTCAGCATGTCGTGGGCGCCCATTCCGGTCAGCGGCGCCATCACCAGGAAGCCGGCGACCAGCGCCAGCGAAACCCGGTTCGGAATCGTCATGGTGAGGAGATCGCTCGCCGCCGCGAAGGCCATGAGGGCCGGAAACAGCACCATGCGGGCGATGTCGAGGATCATGGGTGAATGCCGTCAAGCTGGAGAGGGTGCCGCGCGCGACGCTAGCGGCCAATGATGAACAATCGGGAAAGGCTCGCGCTCTCCTGGCGCAGATGGCCGATCGACGACCCCGACAAACAGCAAAGGTCCCGGGGACACCGGGACCTTTGAATTCGTGTTCGTCCGAGCCTGCTTACTTCAGCGAGCCCGAGATCGAGTTGAAGGTGCCGGACAGCTTGGAGCCGACGCCGTTGACCGCAGCGATGATCGCGATCGCGATGCCGGTGGCAATCAGACCGTATTCGATAGCGGTCGCGCCGGATTCGTCCTTCACGAAACGCGAAACGAGATTCTTCATAAATAACTCCTGTACACGTGGCTGGTCGAACTAAGGTTTGGTCTTGCCGGCGTTCTCAGCACCGTGACCATGGCCGGTACCCTAGGGTTCGACGATTGCGGCGCAGTTAATTTGATCGCATAAAATCGGCGCGAACTCGCAGTTGTTGCGCACAGTAAATTTGGCATTAAGCGGCCTGCTAAAATTGCGGATTGTTGCCGCGCCTCCGGGACTTGCAGGATTCGCGACTTGCGGGATTCACGGCTCCTTAAGCGCAAACCTATAGCTGTGAGCATGATCCCTGGAATGAGGCCGTCATGTCCACCCTGCCCTTTGAAGTCCTGCAGATGATCGGCGAGACGATGATGAGGGTGGTGCCGATCACGATCGGCCTCGCGCTCGTCTTCACCGTGCTGACCCACTTCTGGTCCTGTAACCCCGGCAAGCCGTGGTGGCAGAAGCGCGAGATCGTCACCGATATCTGCTACTGGTTCTTCGTACCGGTGTTCGCGCGCGTGCTGCGCATCGGGCTTCTGGTGGTGGGCGCGGCCGCGGTATTCGACGTTCACAGCGCCGACGACCTGATCGCCTTCTACGAGAACGGACACGGTCCGCTGGCGCAGCTGCCGCTCTGGCTGCAGTCGATCATCTTCCTGGTCGCCTCCGACTTCATGCTCTATTGGCTGCACCGCATGTTCCATGGCGGCGGCTTCTGGAAGTACCACGCCATTCATCATTCCTCCGAGGATCTCGAGTGGATCTCGGCCGCGCGCTTCCATCCGGTCAATCTCCTGATCGGCACGATCTCGGTCGACGTGATCCTGCTGATGGCCGGCATCTCGCCGAACATCATGGTGTGGGTCGGCCCGTTCACCACTTTCCACTCGGCTTTCGTGCACGCCAACCTGAACTGGACGCTCGGCCCGTTCAGATATGTGATCGCGACGCCGGTGTTCCATCGCTGGCACCACACCGGGCTCGAGGAAGGCGGCGACACCAATTTCGCCGGCACCTTCCCGCTCTGGGACATCCTGTTCGGCACGTTCCGGATGCCCGAGGGCAAGCTGCCGGAGGATTACGGTGTCGACGCCGAGCAGGGCGTTCCGGCCGAGATCGGCGGACAGCTCGCCTATCCGTTCCGACAGTGACGCGGCCGCGCCGCCGGCAGTTCCGAGCATGAGTTCCGAGACCGTCATCATCCCTCGGGAGAGCACCTCGGCCTTCGCAGGGGTGCCGGCCTGGTGCTGGATGGCGTGCGGCGTCTACGGCCTGCTGCTGATCATCGGCGCACGGCTGCTCGGCGATCCCGACACCTATTGGCAGATCACGGTCGGCCAATGGATCCTCGATCATGGCGCACTGCCGTCGGTGGACATCTATTCGTTCACCAAGGCGGGCGAGCCGTGGGTGTCGTCGTCCTGGCTCGCGCAGATCCTGTTCGCGAAAGCCTATGATGTCGCGGGCTGGACCGGGCCGGTGGTGCTGACTGCCGCCTGCAGCGCCGCGACCTTCGCACTGTTGACCTCGATCCTCAGCCGCCGGATGCCGGCGACCTATGCGAGTGTCGTTGCGCTGGTTGCGCTGGTGCTGACATGCGGGCACCTGCTGGCCCGTCCGCATGTGCTGGTGCTGCCGATCATGATCGTCTGGGCGAACAGCCTGATGGTCGCCAGCGAACGCCGCGCGGCGCCTTCATTCTGGCTGCTGCCGTTGATCGCGCTGTGGGCCAATCTGCATGGCGGATTCCTGTTCGGCCTGGTGCTGGTCGGCGCCTTCGCGCTCGATGCGCTGTGGAATGCGGCGCCGGCCGAGCGGCCGTCGCTGGCGCTGCGCTGGATGGCGTTCGGCATCGGCGCGCTCGCGGCCTGCTGCGTCACTCCCTACGGCTGGGGCACCATCCTGGCCTCGCGGAAGATTCTGGGTCTCGGCGAGCTGCTGCACCTGATCGCGGAGTGGATGCCGATCGATTTCAGCCATCTCGGCGCGTTCCAGCTGACCCTGCTCGGCCTGATCGGCGCAGCCCTCTATTGCGGGGTGCGGTTGCCGCCGCCGCGGATCGCGCTGGTGCTCGGTCTTCTGCACATGGCGCTGTCTCATGTCCGCAATGTCGAGATCTTCGCGCTGCTGCTGCCGCTCGCGCTGCTGACGCCGGTCGCCGCGCAATTCGGCCTGCGGGCCACGGGAGGTGGCTCCGTCAAGCGCGCGCCGGCGACGATGCTGCTCGCCGGCCTCTGCGCATTGACCTTTGCGGTTGCGGCGCGCGCGGAGCTGGCGCCGCCGGTCACCTATTCGCCGGGGGCCGCGGTCGACGTGCTGAAGGCGCACAACGTCAAGCGGTTGCTCAACGACAGGGGCTTCGGCGGCTATCTGATCTGGCGGCATGTGCCGGTGTTCATCGATGGGCGCGCCGAACTGTACGGCGAGAGGTTTGGGCTGGATTATTACCGTGCGCTGCAGCTCAAGGACGTCAACGGCTTGCTCGATCTGCTTAAGACCTACGACATCGATGCGGTGATGCTCGAGCCGGCGACGCCTGCGGTCAAGCTGCTCGATCGCCTCGGTGGATGGCAGCGCATCTATGCCGATGACCACGTGGTGGTGCATGTGCGCGCCGCCGGCTGAGCCGCGACCGGGAAACGAGCCGTCATGACGACGCGCAATCAAACACTGGATCTGTTGCGCGGCATCGCCATCCTCGGGGTGGTGCTGTCGCATTGCGCGCTTCGCGCGACGAGCGTCGTTCCGGGCCTGCAAAGCATCGGCTACGACTACGGCCAGCTTGGCGTGCAGCTGTTCTTCATCGTCTCCGGCTATACGATGATGCTGACCTATGGCGAGCGGAGCGATCTTGCCGCCGCCGGTTCGTTCTATCTGCGCCGCGCCTTTCGCATCGTTCCGCTGTTCTGGCTCGCGATCCCGTTCTATCTCGCGATCACCGGAGGTGCGGGAATCAAGCAGTGGGCGCCCGACGGCATCAGCGCCACCGACGTCGCCCTGACGGTCGGATTCCTGCAGCTGTTCAGCCCGACGGCGTTCAATTCGGTGGTGCCCGGCGGCTGGAGCATCGCGGTCGAGATGCAGTTCTATCTGCTGTTTCCGCTGCTGATCCGGCTGTTCAGGCAGCCGAACGGCCCGCTCGCCTGCTATGGCCTGATCGCGCTGACGAGCGTCGTCGCGGGCGTCGTGGCCGATCACTATCTGGTGCCGCGCCTGGCCGCGGCGCTGCCGCCGCTGCAGGCCTATCTCGCGGCCGGGCTGTATTATTGCTGGCTGCCGCGCCAGGCGATCTGCTTCGGCCTCGGCCTATTGCTGTACGATGTGATCGAGCGCGGCAGCCGGCCGCGGCTCGGCGCGCTGCTGCTGGTCGGGGCATGCCTGACCTCGTCGTGGGGCGCGCAGGTCGGGCTGCTGTTTGCGATGGCCTATGTCCTGCTCGCCGGCAAGGCGTCGAACTCCCTGATCGGCCTGCTCGGGCGTCATTCCTACGCAGTCTATCTGCTGCACTTCGCGGTGCTGTCGGCGCTCGCGAAATGGCTGCAGGTCGATCTTGTGTTGATGACGGTTCTGGTCGTGGGCGTTTCGCTGGCGCTGAGTTATGTCCTGATCGAGCCCCTGATCGAGCGTCGCTTCAACCGGCTGGGCCATCTGCTGGCTGTAAGCGTCGGCCGCAGCCGAAGCGCCGCGACCGCCTAGGCTTCGCCGGTCTTGGGACGGATGCAGGTCGGAAAGTCGGGACATCCGCGCAATTGGCTAACCAATTTTTGCTCTTCTTAAATGAATTCCCGTCAGATTCTGCCCGTCGGGCGCCGGTCCGCCGCGTATCGCTTTTGCCGGCTCGTCAACGTCCCGGGGTAGAGTATGTCGTTTAGGTCCCTGCGTATTCGCGCCGTCACGCGCTTTGGATTCATCTCGGTGGCAGCAAGCCTGCTGCTCTGGCCGGTCGTCTCCGTGGCCGCCCCCGATCCTGACCGGATCGCGGTCAATGTCGATCAGGCCAAGCTCGTCAAGCTGCCATCCGGCATCGCCACCATCGTGGTCGGCAACCCGCTGATCGCCGATGTGACGTTGCAGACCGGCGGCGTCGTGGTCGTCACCGGCAAGGGCTATGGCGCAACCAACTTCATCGCGCTCGACCGCGCCGGCCAAGTGCTGGTGGATCGCCAGATCCAGGTCGAAGGCCCAAGCGATCAGCTCGTCACTGTCTATCGGGGTGTCGACCGCGAGACCTATAGCTGCATGCCGGTGTGCCAGCGCCGCATCACGTTGGGCGACGGCGCGACCTACTTCAAGGCGGCGATGGACCAGGCCGGCACGCTGAACAAGGAAGCCACCACCTCGGGTTCGGCCGCAAGCAGGCCGACGAATTGACGTTTCCACTCCGGCGCAATGCCGGAGGCGGCGGCCGCAGCACGGGCGGTCCGTTCGACATGGTTAAGATTGGCCTAACGGATCGGGTCGCTCTGTCTCGATCCGGCGAAACACTTCCACAATGAGTTTCGAGTTAGTTGTTGCAGCCATGTGCTGATCCGGGGTCGTTGATGCCGCTGCCCGCTCGTCTTTCCCTCAAGCTCCTGCGCCGCTTCCGCCGTCACCGGCGCGGCTCGGCTGCGGTCGAGTTCGCGCTGATCGCGCCGCTGTTCTTCGCGCTGCTGTTTGCGATCATCGAGGTCGGCATGATCTTCTTCGCCAGCCAGGTGCTCGAGACGGTGACGCAGGACTCGGCGCGCATGATCATGACCGGCCAGGCCCAGAGCGCCTCTTACACCCAGGCGCAGTTCAAGAGCTATGTCTGCGGCAGGATCGGCGCTCTGTTCGATTGCACCAACGGTATTTATGTCGACGTGCGCAGCTATTCGTCCAGCACCGGCTTCGCCAACGTCAACGTCGCTTCGCCGATCGATTCCAGCAACTGCTTCCTGCCGTCGATGCAATACAGCCCTGGTGGCGCCAGCGATATCGTCGTGGTCCGCCTGTTCTACCAATGGCCGCTGTTCGTCACCAAGCTCGGCTTCAACCCCTCCAATCTCTGCAATGGCAAGCGGCTGCTGACCGCGACCGCGGCCTTCAAGAACGAGCCCTTCAACTGATGCGGACCATGTCGAAGATGTCACGGACCCGGCTTCATTTGCGTCGCCTTTTTCGCGACAAGCGCGGCCTTGCGGCCGTCGAATTCGCCTTCGTGCTGCCAATGATGCTGGTGATGTTCCTCGGCACCGTCGAGTTCTCGTCCGGCATCGCGGCCGACCGCAAGGTGACGCTGATGGCGCGAACCCTGTCGGATCTGACCTCGCAGTCGCCCTCGGTGGCGGATGCCGATCTCACCAACTTCTTCAGCGCCAGCGTCGGCATCATGACGCCCTACGATCCGTCGCCGACCAAGGCCACGCTGTCGGAGATCTACGTCGATTCCACCAGCATCGCGAAGGTGGTGTGGAGCAAGGCCGCGACCATGACCAGCGGCGCCACGCAGGCGACGTTGACGAATTCGGCCCGCAACGCGGGCGACAACGTCACCGGCATCATTCCGTCGGCACTGCTGATCCCGAAGACCTATCTGATCTTCAGCGAGATCAGCTACAAATATGTCCCGACCATCGGCTACGTGATGACCAAATCGGGCATCAGTCTCAGCGACGTCGCCTATACCCGCCCGCGGCAATCGATCTGCGTCGTCTATCCGACGCCGAGTTCGGGCGCCTTGTCCTGCCCGTTGACATGAGCCGCACGCTGTCGTCGGCGACCGCCGTCGTCGCAACGCATCACAAAAACGCATCACAAAAAAGGCCGCATCCGAAGATGCGGCCTTTGTTGCTTTGAGTGACAATTTCCCGGAAGCCTGAGGCTCCCTGGAAATCGGCTTATCCAGCGGCGCGCAGATTGTCGGCCGAGGATTTGCCGGAACGGCGGTCAGCCACGATCTCGTAGGAGATCTTCTGGCCTTCACGCAGAGTGCCAAGGCCGGCGCGCTCGACGGCACTGATGTGCACGAACACGTCGTTCCCGCCTTCATCCGGCTGGATGAAGCCGTAGCCCTTGGTCGCGTTAAACCACTTCACGGTTCCCATGCTCACGTGGGTAGTCCCTTCTCAGATATACAAGTTCAAGACCCGCCCTTCGGCGGGGTGGTGAGATCGAATTTTTGGAAGGGTCGTCAGCGTCTGAACCGGCTGTACCGGTAGTAGCTAATGTCGTCCGGCCGAAAATCGATTGCCCGATATTATGCGATAGAAGGGCTCAAAACAATCCTGACGTGCGCGATTTTTGGCCGGCGCATGCGCCGGCCATTATCAGGCGTCCCAAGGGGCTGTCGTGCCCGTTACGGTTGCAGGACTTAGCGGCGGCGGAACTGGCCGCCGCGCTGCGGTCCCCGAGGCGGACCGCCGGGTGCGCCGGCCGGCCGCTCGTCCTTGTGGCGGAAAATCAGCCGGCCCTTTTCGAGGTCGTAGGGCGACATCTCGATCGTGACCCGGTCGCCGGCCAGCGTCTTGATGCGGTTCTTCTTCATCTTGCCGGCGGTGTAGGCGACGATCTCGTGTCCGGCATCGAGTTGCACCCGGTAGCGAGCGTCGGGGAGGATTTCGGTCACCAGTCCTTCGAACTGGATCAGCTCTTCCTTAGCCATATGTTTCTCCAGATCGAGCGACGGCTAGTGCTTCGGTCGGTTGTTGCGGTTGGGTTGCGGTTTCGGCCGGCTCTCGCGATGCAAGAAGGCGACGCCCTGAATGCCTTCGCTGCTGCCGGCCTGCGACGGACGCGGCGACTCGCCCCGGCTCGTCTGCGGCGCGCCGTTATTACCACCTCCACGGCGGCGGCGGCGAGGGCCTTTTGCACTCGGAGCCGGTTCATTCCCACGGACATTGTGGGCGCGGGGCGCTGAGCGGCCGCCCCGGTGTGGATGGGGCGCCTGCGCTGGCGCAGCCGCCTCGCGACCGCCCTGCGTGCGGCGGTCTTCCCGCGGCACCGTGATCTTGATCAGCCGTTCGATGTCGCGCAGATAACCCATCTCCTCGGCTCCTGCGACCAGCGAGATCGCAACGCCCTCGGCGCCGGCGCGCGCGGTGCGGCCGATGCGGTGGACATAGGTTTCCGGGATGTTGGGCAGGTCGAAATTGACGACATGGCTGATGCCGTCGACGTCGATGCCGCGGGCGGCGATGTCGGTCGCCACCAGCGTGCGGATTTCGCCGGTGCGGAACGCGGCCAGCGTGCGCTCGCGGTGGTTCTGCGACTTGTTACCATGGATCGCATTGGCTTCGATACCGGCCTTGGCGAGGCCCTTCACGACCTTGTCGGCGCCGTGTTTGGTGCGGGTGAAGACCAGGGCGCGGTTGACCGGCTCCTGCTTCAGAAGCTGGGCGAGAATCGCCGGCTTGGCCGCGAAATCGACCTGGATCACACGCTGGGCGATGCGCTCGACCGTCGAGGACACCGGCGTCACCGCCACGCGGGCGGGGTCGCGCAGCATCGCTTCGGCGAGCTCGGCGATGTCCTTGGGCATGGTGGCCGAGAAGAACAGCGTCTGCCGCCGGATCGGCAGCTTGGCGACGATTTTGCGGATGTCGTTGATGAAGCCCATGTCGAGCATGCGGTCGGCTTCATCGAGCACCAGGAACTCGACCTGGTTGAGTTTCAGCCCATTGCTCTGCACGAGGTCGAGCAGGCGGCCGGGGGTGGCCACCATCACCTCGACGCCCTGCATCACGGCGCGGACCTGGCGGCCCATCGGGACGCCGCCGATCGCCAGCGCCGAGGACAGGCGGATGTGGCGGCCATAGGCGTTGAAGCTGTCGAGGATCTGCCCGGACAGCTCGCGGGTCGGTGAGAGCACCAGCACGCGGCAGGTCTTCGGCTGCGGACGGACGCGGTTCTCGAGCAGGCGGTGCAGGATCGGCAGCGCGAAGGACGCAGTCTTGCCGGTGCCGGTCTGGGCGATGCCGACGACATCGCGGCCGGCAAGCGCGAGCGGGATGGTTTGGGCCTGGATGGGGGTCGGCGTGAGATAGTTCTCTTCTCGAAGCGCGCGGGCGATGGGATCGGCGAGGCCGAAATCCTGAAAGGAGGTCAAAAGGTGGTTCTTTCCATGAAAACAATCGTCGTCCCGGCGGATATCGCCAGGATCGCACGAGGGCGTCAGGACACCCGCGTGTCTGGGGCATCTAGCTTGGTTGGATATGAAGGCGAGCCAGAAGCCGCGGAGACGACTTGGAACACGCAGCTCGCGCGGCGCACCGCGATTCACGCGGGCACGACGGGGATATGGACCAGAAACGCGGCGGTTTCAAGGTGTTGCCGGTCTGGATGGCGAGATGCCCGATATGAGCAACGGTGGTCATCAATCCATGCCGGAAAAATAGCCAAAAGCCAATTTATGCTCATGAAATAAGCGGACTGCTCTTTTGGCATACATTTCTGGAGCTTAATATTTGGGCGATTGGCTTCCGTATTTGCCCGGAACCAAACAAATTATCTAGCTGGTTCAATCTCTTATCGCCCCTGCACAGCGTGGCACAGTTCTTGCGATTCTCTTAACCGCAGGCGGCCAAGCGGCCGTTTCGCAAGCGTTCCACGCCTGCGTCAGGGAGACGACATTTCATGCTTACTCAACTTACTCACGGAATAGCGACGATGACCCGCCGCCGCGCCCTCGCGGCGACGGCCGGCCTGGTTTTAGGCCTGGCTGCGTCCTCGCCGTTCGCGCCCGCACAAGCGGCCGACGACACCATCAAGGTTGGCATCCTTCACTCGCTGTCCGGCACCATGGCCATCAGCGAAACCACGCTGAAGGACACGATTCTTTTCCTGATCGACGAGCAGAACAAGAAGGGCGGCGTGCTCGGCAAGAAGCTCGAGGCCGTCGTGGTCGACCCCGCCTCGAACTGGCCGCTGTTCGCCGAAAAGGCGCGCGAGCTGATCACCAAGGACAAGGTCGCGGTCGTGTTCGGCTGCTGGACGTCGGTGTCGCGCAAGTCCGTGCTCCCGGTGTTCAAGGAGCTGAACAACATCCTGTTCTATCCGGTGCAGTATGAGGGCGAGGAGTCCGAGCGCAACGTGTTCTACACGGGTGCGGCGCCGAACCAGCAGGCGATCCCCGCCGTCGACTATCTGATGAAGGAAGAGAAGGTGAAGCGCTGGGTGCTGGCCGGCACCGACTACGTCTATCCGCGCACCACCAACAAGATCCTGGAAGCCTATCTGAAGTCCAAGGGCGTCGCCCAGGACGACATCATGATCAACTACACGCCGTTCGGTCACTCCGACTGGCAGACGATCGTGGCCGACATCAAGAAGTTCGGCTCGGCCGGCAAGAAGACCGCCGTGGTCTCCACCATCAACGGCGACGCCAACGTTCCGTTCTACAAGGAGCTCGGTAACCAGGGCATCAAGGCGACCGACATCCCGGTGGTCGCGTTCTCGGTCGGCGAAGAAGAGCTCGCCGGCCTCGACACCAAGCCGCTGGTCGGCCATCTCGCCGCCTGGAACTACTTCGAGTCGATCAAGACCCCGGCGAACGAGAAGTTCATCAAGGAGTGGCAGGCCTACACCAAGAATCCGAAGCGCACCACCAACGACCCGATGGAAGCGCACTATATCGGCTTCAACATGTGGGTGAAGGCGGTCGAGAAGGTGAAGTCGACCGATCCGGACAAGGTGATCGACGCGCTCCCCGGCATCGAGGCGCCGAACCTGACCGGCGGCATGTCGAAGATGCTGCCCAACCACCACATCACCAAGCCGGTGTTCATCGGCGAGATCAAGGCCAACGGCCAGTTCGACGTGGTCTGGAAGACCCCGGGCCTGGTGGCCGGCGACGCCTGGTCGAAGGAGCTCGAGGGCTCCAAGGACCTGATCGGCGATTGGGTCGGCAAGAAGTGCGGCAACTACAACACCAAGACCAACAAGTGCGGCGGCCAGGGCTCCTGATTCGGCACTCCTGATCGGGCACTCCTGAGCTAACCAACGACACAACATAACCTTCCAACATTGGAGAAGGCGGCATGCTCGCCGCCTTCTCCTCCCACTCCTGCCGGGGTAGCCACGTGTTTGCCAATTGCTTTGATCGCTTTCGGGCGTTGTTTCTCTCGATCCTGTTGCTGAGCTGCTTTGCTCTTCCGGCGCTCGCCGGCCCGTTCGAGGATTCGGTCGCAAAATTCGCCAATGACGAGTTCTCCGACACCGAGGACGCGGTCGGCGAGATCGCAGCGTCGGGCAATCCGCAGGCCTCGCCCATCATCAGCGCGCTGCAGGATGGCCGGTTGTCGGCCGATCCCGACAGCAAGAAGGTCTTCATCACGAAGAACGACGGCAAGATCGTCGATGCCGCCACCGGCGCCGCCGTCGACAAGCTGCCGGACAATGCCGCCGCCGTCCGCCTCAACAACCGCCTGCGCCGCACCGTGGAGGCTGCGCTCGGCGGCCTGACCTTGCTGTCGTCGGATCCGGCCAAGCGCCTTGCCGCCGCGCAATCGGTGTTCAAGAGCCACGAGGAGAATTTGCTGCCGACGGTCGAGAGCGCGCTCGCCAAGGAGACCGTCAAGTCGATCAAGCAAGCCTTCGCCGAGGCGCGCGCCGCCATCATCCTGTTCAAGTCCGACGCCTCGGACAGCGACAAGCTCGACGCCATTTCGGTGGTCAAGGCGCGCGGCGACCAGGAGGCGCTGGCGCTGCTGACCGGTCTCGATGCCGGGCAGCCGCCGCTGGTCGCCAAGGCCGCGGCCGGCGCGGTCTCCTCGATCCAGAGCAATCTCGCGATGTGGTCGATGGTGCAGAACGCCTGGTACGGCCTGTCGCTCGGCTCGGTGCTGCTGCTCGCCGCGATCGGGCTTGCCATCACCTTCGGCGTGATGGGCGTCATCAACATGGCCCACGGCGAGATGGTGATGCTCGGGGCCTACACCACCTTCGTGGTGCAGGAGGTGATCCGCACCCGCTATCCGGCTTTGTTCGACTATTCGCTCCTGATCGCGGTGCCGCTCGCCTTCCTGGTCGCCGGCGCGATCGGGGTGCTGATCGAGCGCAGCATCATCCGCTTCCTCTACGGCCGCCCGCTGGAGACGCTGCTTGCGACCTGGGGCCTCTCGCTGGTGCTGCAACAGGCGGTGCGCACCGCGTTCGGTCCGACCAACCGCGAGGTCGGCAATCCGTCCTGGATGAGCGGCGCCTTCGAGCTCGGCCAGATCACCATCACCTACAACCGGCTCTGGATCCTCTGCTTCACGCTGGCGGTGTTCGCCATCCTGCTGGCGATGCTGCGCTACACCGCGCTCGGCCTCGAGATGCGCGCCGTGACCCAGAACCGCCGCATGGCGGCGTCGATGGGGATTGCCACCTCGCGGGTCGACGCGCTGACCTTCGGCCTCGGCTCGGGCATCGCCGGCATTGCCGGCGTGGCGCTGTCGCAGATCGACAATGTCAGCCCGAACCTCGGCCAGAGCTACATCATCGACAGCTTCATGGTCGTGGTGTTCGGCGGTGTCGGCAATCTCTGGGGCACGCTGGTCGGCGCCTTCACGCTCGGCATCGCCAACAAGTTCCTCGAGCCGGTGGCGGGCGCGGTGCTCGGCAAGATCGCGATCCTGGTGCTGATCATCCTGTTCATCCAGAAGCGGCCGCGCGGCCTGTTCGCGCTCAAGGGACGGGCGGTGGAAGCATGACGCCGCACATCCTGACCCGCTCGCTCGACCGGGCCGCGACCATCTTCATCCTGGTGGTCGCCGGGCTCGGCGTCCTGATCCCGCTGTCCAACCTGCTGCTGCCGCAGGGCTCGATGTTCCAGGTGCCGACCTATCTGGTGGCGCTGTGGGGCAAGTATGTCTGCTACGCCATCCTCGCGCTCTCGATCGATTTGATCTGGGGCTATTGCGGCATCCTCTCGCTCGGCCACGGCGCCTTCTTCGCGCTCGGCGGCTACGCCATGGGCATGTACCTGATGCGCCAGATCGGCAGCCGCGGCGTCTACGGCAACCCGATCCTGCCCGACTTCATGGTGTTCCTGAACTGGGACAAGCTGCCGTGGTACTGGTACGGCTTTCATAGCTTCGCCTTCGCGGCGCTGATGGTGCTCCTGGTGCCGGGCCTGCTCGCCTTCTGCTTCGGCTGGCTCGCCTTCCGCTCGCGCGTCACCGGCGTCTATCTCTCGATCATCACGCAGGCGATGACCTATGCGCTGCTGCTGGCGTTCTTCCGCAACGACTTCGGCTTCGGCGGCAACAACGGCCTGACCGACTTCAAAGACGTCCTCGGCTTCAACGTGCAGGCCGAAGGCACCCGTGCCGCGCTGTTCCTGCTGAGTTGCCTGGCGTTGATCATCGCGTTCCTGATCTGCCGCGCGATCGTCACCTCGAAGCTCGGCAAGGTCTTGATCGCGGTGCGCGACGCCGAGAGCCGCACCCGCTTCCTCGGCTACCGGGTCGAATCCTACAAGCTGTTCGTGTTCACGCTGTCGGCCTGCATGGCCGGCGTCGCGGGCGCGCTCTACGTGCCGCAGGTCGGCATCATCAACCCGAGCGAATTCGCGCCAGGCAACTCGATCGAGGCCGTGATCTGGGTCGCGGTCGGCGGCCGTGGCACGCTGGTGGGCGCGGCGCTCGGCGCCGTCGTCGTCAACTATGCCAAGACGTTCTTCACGTCTGGTCCGCTCGCGCCATACTGGCTGTTCATGCTGGGCGCGCTGTTCATCCTGGTGACGTTGCTGCTGCCCAAGGGCATCGTCGGCACCTTCAATGCATGGTGGGAGCCGATCAAGGCGCGGCGCGGCGCGGCGCCGGCCTTGCGGCCGATGAGGCCAGCGCCGCGCGCGAAGACGGCGTCGGCGCACCGAACCCGGCGGAGTAGGCACATGAACGTCATGGATACCCGCGCCACCTCGGCCATGCTCTATCTCGACGGCGTGCACGTCTCGTTCGACGGCTTTCACGCCATCAACAATCTGTCGTTGACCCTGGCGCCCGGCGAGATGCGCGCCATCATCGGGCCGAACGGCGCCGGCAAGACCACGATGATGGACATCATCACCGGCAAGACCAAACCGGACGAGGGCACCGTGCTGTTCGACGGCACCGTCGATCTGACCCGGCTCGACGAGACCCATATCGCCGAGCTCGGCATCGGCCGCAAATTCCAGAAGCCGACGGTGTTCGAGAGCCAGACCGTGCAGGACAATCTCCTGCTGGCGCTGAACGTCGATCACAGCGTCAGAGGCACGCTGTTCTGGCGCGGCAGCAGACCTGAGTCCGAGCGGATCGACAAGGTGCTGGAGACGATCCGCCTGACCGACGCGCGCAACCGGCTCGCCGGCTCGCTCTCGCACGGCCAGAAGCAATGGCTCGAGATCGGCATGCTGCTGGCGCAGGACCCAAAGGTGCTGCTGGTCGACGAGCCCGTCGCCGGCATGACCGACGTCGAGACCCATCTGACCGCGGAGCTTTTGAAAGAGATCAACAAGAACCACACCATCATGGTGGTCGAGCACGACATGACCTTCGTCCGCGAGCTCGGCGTCAAGGTGACGTGCCTGCACGAGGGCTCGGTGCTCGCCGAAGGCTCGATCGACCAGGTGTCGTCGAACGAGCGGGTGGTCGAAGTGTATCTGGGGCGCTGAGCGATGCTGAAGGTCGACGACATCAATTTGTTCTACGGGGCGGCGCAAGCGCTGCGCGGCGTCTCGCTCACCGCCGAGCCGGGCAAGGTCACCTGCGTGCTCGGCCGCAACGGCGTCGGCAAGACCTCGCTGTTGCGCGCCATGGTCGGGCAATATCCGATCGCCTCCGGCGCGGTCAATTTCGACGGCAAGGACATCACCGCGCTGAAGCCGTATGAGCGGGCGCGGCGCGGCATCGGCTTCGTGCCGCAAGGGCGCGAGATCTTCCCGCTGCTGACGGTGGAAGAGAATCTCAAGACCGGCTTCGGCCCGCTGAAGCGCGAGGACAAGAACATTCCCGACGACGTGTTCTCGCTGTTTCCGGTGCTGGAGAGCATGCTCGGCCGCCGCGGCGGCGACCTCTCTGGCGGTCAGCAACAGCAGCTCGCGATCGGCCGCGCGCTGGTGATGCGGCCAAAGCTGCTGCTGCTCGACGAGCCGACCGAGGGCATCCAGCCCTCGATCATCAAGGACATCGGCCGTGCGATCTCCTATCTGCGCAACCTCGGCAACATCGCGATCGTGCTGGTCGAACAATATCTCGACTTTGCCTGCGAACTCGGCGACAGTTTTGCGGTGATGGACCGGGGTGCGGTGAAATATGCCTGCGACCGCGCGAGCCTCGATCCCGCCGAGATCAGCCGCCAGATGGCGCTGTGAAGACGATGTGACGCCGCCGCGCGCGGCGTGCGCAAGGGAGCGACGGGGAAATGCGAAGCGGGATCGCAGGCGCGGCGGCGGCGACGTTTGCGGCGAACCGCGCCCAAGGCGCGGTCCGCTTCGGCGTTCATTGCCGGGACGGCGTCACCCGTCGCGGTGACCTCCATGAGTCAGGTTCGCTGCGCGTCCGTTTTCCCTCTCCGGAAGACGAGGGCCTGTCCGCGATGTTCGTCAACACCGCCGGCGGCATCGCCGGCGGCGATCGTTTCGACATCGCGATTGCGGCAGGCGAGGGCGCCCGCCTGACCCTGACCACGGCGGCGGCCGAGAAGGTCTATCGCGCGCCGGGCGCCGCGGCGCGCCTCGACATCGCGCTGAAGGCGGCCGCTGGCGCGCGTCTCGCCTGGCTGCCGCAGGAGACCATCCTGTTCGATCACGCCCGCATCCATCGCAGCTTCGAGATCGACCTTGCCGAAGGCGCCTCGCTTCTGCTCTGCGAGATCGTAGTGTTCGGCCGCGCAGCGATGGGCGAGACCATGCGCCACGGCGAATTCGTCGACCGCTGGCGGCTGCGCCGCGGCGGCCGGCTGGTGTTTGCCGAGACCGTCAGGCTCGACGGCGAGATCGGCGGGAAGCTCGCACAGCCCGCGATCGCCCATGGCGGCGCCGCGATCGGCACGGCACTGATCGTGCCGGGCGACGAGGCGCTGGTCGAGCGCATCCGAGAAGCGTCGGAAAGCTTTGGCGGCGAGGTCGGCATCTCCGCCTGGAATGGCTTTGCAATGGCGCGCTTCTGTGCCCAAGATGCCGGGAGGTTGCGCGCCGACATGATGACGGTGCTCGGCCGCGCCTCCGCCGTGCCGCTGCCAAGACTCTGGCTTAATTAGAACGCCGTGGCTCAACTGGATCTCGTCAGGACGATCAGAGTGCTCGCATGAATCTGTCTCCCCGTGAAAAGGACAAGCTCTTGGTTTCGATGGCTGCCATGGTGGCGCGCCGCCGGCTCGAGCGCGGCGTCAAGCTGAACCATCCCGAGGCGATCGCGCTGATCACCGACTTCATCGTCGAGGGCGCGCGCGACGGCCGCACCGTCGCCGAGCTGATGCAGGCCGGCGCCAAGGTCCTGACGCGCGAGCAGGTGATGGCCGGCATCCCCGAGATGATCCATGACATCCAGGTCGAGGCGACCTTCCCCGATGGCACCAAGCTCGTCACCGTGCACGAGCCGATCCGATAGGAGCCAGAGATGATCCCCGGCGAACTCTTCATCAAGGACGGCGAGATCGAGCTCAATGCCGGCCGCAAGACCGTGACGCTGTCGGTTGCCAACTCCGGCGACCGCCCGATCCAGGTCGGCTCGCACTACCACTTCTTCGAGACCAACCCGGCGCTGAAATTCGACCGCAAGAAAGCCCGCGGCATGCGCCTCGATATCGCCGCCGGCACCGCCGTCCGCTTCGAGCCCGGCCAGACCCGCGACGTCCAGCTGGTCGCGCTGGCCGGCAAGCGCGTGATCTATGGATTTCGCGCCGAGGTGAAGGGCAAGCTGTGATTAAGGCGAGGTAAGCCGCGATGTCATGTGAGGTGAGCAAGCTGGTCGGGCTCCCTCCCCCCTTGCGGGGGAGGGTTGGGGAGAGGGGTAAGCCCCGGGCTCCGACTCAAGAGATTCGATCATCCCTCGCAATCGATCCCGCGCGATTTGACCTCGCATCACGTCGTGCGGCGGAGCAAGCGGCACCCCTCTCCCGCAAAGGGAGAGGGAACCCATCCGCCGGTACCTCCCTGACGCTGGACCTGGAGTAGATGGTATGCCGCATACTCAGGTAAGCGACATCCAGCGCGGTCGCGCCAAGCAGCTCCGCCGTGCGATGACGCGCGCCGAGACGTTGCTATGGCGCCATCTGAAGGCTGATCGTCTTGCTGGCCTCAACTTCCGTCGGCAGGTGCCGACAGGAAATTACATCGCCGATTTCGTCGCGCATTCCAGCAAGCTGATCGTCGAGGTTGACGGGGAGAGTCACGATTTCGCGGAGCGGGTACGATACGATGAACGGCGAGATGTGTGGCTCGAATCTCGTGGATATCGTGTTCTGCGCTTCACCAACGACGATGTGCTGAAAAATCTGGAGGGTGTTGCTCTTGCGATCCTTGAAGCAGCGGAGCAAGCGGCACCCCTCTCCCTAGCCCTCCCCCGCAAGGGGGGAGGGAACCCTTCCGCCGATGCGTCCCTTACCGATGAGGGGAAGTCATGACTCGACCCAGTCAGGTGAGCACGCTGGTCGGGCTCCCTCCCCCCTTGCGGGGGAGGGTTGGGGAGAGGGGTAAGCCCCGGGCTCCGACAGCAGTCGTGGGAGCGCCGTAGCCCAATGCGCCCCGCGATCCGTCTCATCTCAGAAGCGGCCGACTTTGCCGCGCGTCGTCACAATGGGATGGTGCGCAAGGGGCGGGGAGATGGGCCGTACATCAATCATCTGGCCGAGGTCGCGAATTTGCTCGCACAGGTGACCGATGGCGCGGATGCTGAACTGGTGGCCGCGGGCTGGCTCCATGACACGATCGAGGATACCGCGACCACGCGCGAGGAGCTCGCTGAGCGGTTCACCGAGCGTGTCGCCTCGCTGGTCGTCGAATGCACCGACGACATGCGCCTGCCGAAAGCGATCCGCCGGCAGAAGCAGATCGAGGACGCCCCGCACAAATCGCCGGATGCCAAGCTGATCAAGATCGCCGACAAGATCAGCAACACGCGCGCGCGGATCGTGCCGCATCCAAGCCGAGACGAGCGTGACGACCTCGCCGACTACGCCGCGTGGGGCGCGAAAGTCGTCGCGGGATGCCGCGGCGGCAATCCGCGGCTGGATCGCATGTTTGATGACACCATTGCGCGCGCCAGGGCCGCGCTGGCTGAAACCGGGGGCTGACATGTCCGTGAAGATCAAGCGTTCCGTCTATGCCGACATGTTCGGCCCGACCACCGGCGACAAGGTGCGGCTCGCCGACACCGATTTGATCATCGAGGTCGAGAAGGACTTCACCACCTATGGCGAGGAGGTGAAGTTCGGCGGCGGCAAGGTGATCCGCGACGGCATGGGGCAGTCGCAGGTGACCAACGCGCAAGGTGCCGCCGACACCGTGATCACCAATGCGCTGATCGTCGATCACTGGGGCATCGTCAAGGCCGACGTCGCGATCAAGGAGGGCATGATCGCGGCGATCGGCAAGGCCGGCAATCCCGACATCCAGCCTGGCGTCACCATCGTGATCGGCCCCGGCACCGATGTGATCGCGGGCGAGGGCAAGATCCTCACCGCGGGCGGTTTCGACAGCCACATCCATTTCATCTGCCCGCAGCAGATCGAGCATGCGCTGATGTCGGGCGTCACCTCGATGCTCGGCGGCGGCACCGGGCCGTCGCACGGCACCTTCGCGACCACCTGCACGCCGGGTCCGTGGCACATGGGACGGATGATCCAGTCGTTCGACGCCTTCCCGGTCAATCTCGGCATTTCCGGCAAGGGCAATGCGTCGCGCCCGGCGGCGCTGGTCGAGATGGTCAAGGCCGGCGCCTGTGCGCTGAAGCTGCACGAGGACTGGGGCACCACGCCGTCGGCGATCGACACCTGCCTCTCGGTCGCGGACGACTACGACGTCCAGGTGATGCTGCATTCGGACACGCTGAACGAGTCCGGCTTCGTCGAGGACACGGTGAAAGCGTTCAAGGGCCGTACCATCCATGCTTTTCACACCGAGGGCGCAGGCGGCGGCCACGCGCCTGACATCATCAAGATCGCGGGCCTGAAGAACGTGCTGCCGTCCTCGACCAACCCGACCCGGCCGTTCACCCGCAACACCATCGACGAGCATCTGGACATGCTGATGGTGTGCCACCACCTCGATCCCTCGATCGCCGAGGACCTTGCGTTTGCCGAGAGCCGGATCCGCAAGGAGACCATCGCAGCGGAAGACATCCTGCACGATCTCGGCGCGCTCTCGATGATGTCGTCGGACTCGCAGGCGATGGGCCGGCTCGGCGAAGTCATCATCCGCACCTGGCAGACCGCCGACAAGATGAAGAAGCAGCGTGGTGCGCTGCCGCAGGACAAGGGCAACGACAACGACAATTTCCGCGTCAAGCGCTACATCGCCAAATACACCATCAACCCCGCGATCGCGCACGGCGTCTCGAAGCTGATTGGTTCAATCGAGAAAGGCAAGCTCGCCGATCTCGTGCTGTGGTCGCCGGCCTTCTTCGGCGTCAAGCCGGACTGCATCATCAAGGGCGGCTCGATCGTGGCTGCTCCGATGGGCGATCCCAATGCCTCGATCCCGACGCCGCAGCCGGTGCATTACCAGCCGATGTTCGCCGCCTTCGGCAAGGCGCTGACGGCCTCATCGGTGGTGTTCACCTCGAAGGCCGCGGTCACCGGCGGCCTCGCCCGCAAGCTCGGCATCTCCAAGAAGCTCTACGCGGTGCAGAACACCCGCGGCAAGATCTCCAAGAAGAGCATGATTCACAACGACGCGACGCCCAAGATCGAGGTCGATCCCGAGACCTATGAGGTACGCGCAGACGGCGAGCTCCTGACCTGCGCGCCAGCCGAGGTGCTGCCCATGGCACAGCGCTATTTTATGTTCTAAAACCCCTCCCGGTATCTCAATAGAAAAGAAAACCGGGAGGAATTTCCGTGATTTACGTCGTTGCTACGCTGACCATCAAGCCTGAGAGCCGCGCCGAATTCATCGCTGCGGCAACCGCCTGCATCAAGGAAACCCGTAAGGAGCCGGGCAACATCGCCTACGATCTGCATGAGAGCGTCACCGACCATGCGAAGATGGTGTTCGTCGAGCAGTGGGAAAACGCCGAGGCGCTGGTGCCGCATCGCACCGCCGAGCACATGAAAACGTTCGGCCGGGTCGCGGTGAAATGCATGTCGGCGCCGCCGCGGATCGAGGTGATCACGCCCGAGAAGGTCGACGTCCGCTAACGAACAAGAAGGGAGACAATCCATGATCTATGTCATCGCCACCACGCCGATGAAGCCGGAGAACCGCGACGACTTCATCAAGGGCCACAAGGCTTGCACCGCCGAGACCCGCAAGGAAAAGGGCTGCCTCGCCTATGACGGCCATGTCAGCGTCAACGATCCGAACCTCTATGTGGTGGTCGAGCGCTGGGAAACCCGCGACGACCTTACGGCACACAGCAAGGCGCCGCACATGAAGGTGTGGCGCGAATATTCCGCGCAGATGAAGACCGCGCCGACGGTGATCGAGATCATCAGCGACGGCAAGGTCGAGAAGATCTGAGGCTACGATGATCCGCGCGACAAAGGTTCTGGGACAGCATCGCTGGACGCACGCCGCGGCCGACACCGTCGTGCTCGATTTCGACGACCGGCACCGGCGGCGGATGGCGATGACCGGGACGCGCGGGCTCGAATTCCTGCTCGACCTGGAGAACGCCACAGCGCTGCGCGGCGGCGATGCGCTGGTGCTGGAGGACGGCCGCCTCGTCGAGGTGGTGGCCGCGCCCGAGCCGCTGCTGGAAATCCGCGGCAGCGATCCGCATCATCTGATCCGGGTCGCCTGGCATCTCGGCAACCGTCATCTGCCGACCCAGATCATGCCGAAGGGTTTGCGCATCCGCAGGGATCACGTCATCGAGGCGATGGTGAAGGGGCTCGGCGCCAGGGTCATCGAGATCGAGGCGCCGTTCGATCCCGAGGGCGGCGCCTATGCCGAGCATGCGCATGCCGAGGCGCACGCGCATGCGCATACCGGGCACGATCATGCGCAGAGCCACGCGCATGCCCATGCGCATCATCACGATCACGGGCACGACCACCATCACCACGGTGATCACCATCATCACGATGATGGACACCACCATGATGAGCATTGCGGCCACGATCACCACCATCACGACCACTCCCATGCTCATGACCACAAGTGAGCCGGATCCCGCCGCCACCAGCGGCGGGATGACGGAGGTCGAGGCGGCCGCGCTGTATCGGTTGATGACGTGGCTGTCGCCGTCCTTCCCGGTCGGCGCGTTCTCCTATTCCAGCGGCATCGAATGGGCGGTGGAAGCCGGCGACATCACCGATGCCGCCTCGCTGCGCGGCTGGCTGGCCGCGATGCTGACCGACGGCAGCGGGTTCTGCGACGGCGTGTTCCTGGCGCAAACCCACCGCGCTGCGTCCGGGCATGACGATGCCGGGCTCAAGGAGATCGCCGAGCTCGCTGCCGCCTTCGTGCCGTCGCGCGAGCGGCAGCTCGAGACCACCTCGCAGGGCCGCGCCTTCATCGACATCGCGCGTGCCGCCTGGAATTCGCCGGGCCTCGAGGAGATGGTCAAGGCCTGCGAAGGCGCAATCGTCTATCCGGTCGCAGTCGGCCTCGTCAGCGCCGCGCACGGCATTCCGCTGGCGCCGTCGCTGCACGGCTTCCTGCATGCGGTGGTGTCGAACTGGATTTCCGCGGGCAGCCGGCTGATCCCGCTCGGGCAGACCGACAGCCAGCGCGTGCTCGCCGCGCTCGAGTCCGACGTTGCTGCGACTGCGGCGCGCGCCGGCGCGGCGTCGCTCGACGATCTCGGCAGCGCGACATTCCGCGCCGACCTCGCCAGCCTGCGGCACGAGACGCAATATACCAGGCTGTTTCGGTCATGATGTGGGGTGTCACTTCCTCAGCCGTCGTCCTGGCGAAAGCCAGGACCCATAACCACAGGCCTCCGTGGTTATGCGAGGCTGCGGCCCCAGCGTCTCGCAACAATTCGGTTCGGTGGTAATGGGTCCCGGCCTTCGCCGGGACGACGATAACGGAAAGAGCACATTACATGCCCACGTCTCACGGTCCGTTGCGTGTCGGTGTCGGTGGTCCGGTCGGCTCCGGCAAGACCGCGCTGATGGACCTGCTCTGCAAATCGATGCGCGAGCGCTACGACATCGCCGCGATCACCAACGACATCTACACCAAATGGGATGCCGAGTTCCTGGTGCGCTCGGGCTCGCTGACGCCGGACCGCATCGCCGGGGTCGAGACCGGTGGCTGCCCGCACACCGCGATCCGCGAGGACGCCTCGATGAATCTCGCCGCGGTCGCCGACATGCGCGCGAAATTCCCCGGCCTCGATCTGGTCCTGATCGAATCCGGCGGCGACAATCTGGCCGCGACCTTCTCGCCGGAATTGGCCGACCTCACGATCTATGTCATCGACGTCGCCGCCGGCGACAAGATCCCCTCCAAGGGCGGTCCCGGCATCACGCGGTCTGACCTTCTCGTGATCAACAAGATCGATCTCGCCCCGCACGTCGGTGCGTCGCTTGCGAAGATGGAGACCGACGCCAAACGGATGCGCGGCGAGCGCCCCTTCGTGATGACCAATCTGAAGCAGAGCGACGGCCTCGACCGCATCGTCAGCTTCATCGAGACCAAGGGCGGCCTGCGGTCGCAGCCGCCGGGCAAGGCGGGCTAGCCGTTAACGATTGTGGCGGTGCCGACCGCCAGCCCCGTCATCCTTGGGGGGCGCGAAGCGCGTCTCGACGGATGCACGGTCATTGGCCGATTCATCCTTGAGACGCCTGCTGCGCAGGCTCCTCAAGGATGACGGGCTGGCAATGCCCTCGGGATGATCAGAGCCCGCCGCAAAAAAGCTGCGCAATCGCCGGAACAATTTCCCACTTTGCCGAATTAGCAACCTCTGGCGTCGCAAGAAATCAACCGGGCGACGCCGGCGTTAATGCTGCCGACCGGCTTCTGTTGCGTACCGATGATCGCTATTCCATATTCCGCCTGCGGTTGGTGTTCGTCGCGTGTTGATGTGTCACCGCCCCGCAGAGCCAAGATGCTTTCCATCCCGTTTCTCCACCCCCTGATTGCCGAGTAAACGAGTGGTTCGGCTGGGCTTCATCGTCGCCTTGATCGCGTTGATCGGAATCCTGCTCTCCGGTCTCGCCGCCTATCGGGTGCACGATCAGGAGCTCGCGCTCGACGGCATCGCGCTGGCGCGGGCGATCGACGTCCATGCCAGCCTGGTGCAGGACCGCCTGACCGAGCGTGAGCTGCTGGCGCGAGTGGCCTCCGGCCTGTTCCGGGCGCCGTCGACGATCAAGGCCAACATGCTGCAGCCGCTGCGCTCGGCGATCTACGCCTTCAAGACCGATTTCGTCGTCGCCGCCTGGATCGCGCGGCTCAAGCCGAACGAGCTATCGGCCGCCGAGACCGAGTTGAAGGCGGCCGGATTCACCAATCCGCAGATCAGGGATTTCGACGACCAGCCGCTCGACATCAAGTCGCTCGACAAGCCGATCAACGTGATGATGGATGTCGAGCCGCGCAATCCGGAGACCTTGAGCATCCCGGGCCGCGCCTTCGATCGCCATTCCGTGGTCGGTCCGATGCTGGCCAAGGCGATGGCGCAGGCCAAGCCCGTCGCCTCGGACCCGATCCCGCTGCTGCGGCAGAACGGACCGGTCGGCGTCGCGCTCGCGGCGCCGGTGTTCCAGGAGGGCGCCTCGGAGCCGGCCGGCTTCGTGACGTTTTCCTATGAGCTGTCGTCGCTGATGCTGACCAATGACGACTCTTCGCTGTTCGCGGTGGCGTTGAAGGATCCGCGCGATTCCAACGACGAGTTCACCGCTAACGAGCAGGGCGTCGTCACCTCGCGAGCGATACGTCAGGACGGTCCGCCGCCGTCGATGGTGCGCACGGTGACGTTCGGCGGCCGCGACTGGTCGCTCGACTACTACGCCAAGAGCAACGCCACGGTGCGCGCGCAGCAGACCGCGACCATCGTCGCCGCGATCGGGTTGGCGCTGACCGGCATCGTCTGCGGCCTGTTCGGCTATGTCGCCTATAACAATCTGCGCCTCAGTCGCGAGATCGAGGTCCGGATCGGCTTCGAGCGCCGGCTCACGGCCGTGATCGACGAGCTCAATCATCGCGTCAAAAACATCCTCGCGGTGATCCAGTCGATCGTGACGCGCACGCTGCGCCACGGCGCCGACATCGACGTCGCGCGCGAGCTTCTGATCGGGCGCATCCACGCGATGTCGAACGTCGTGACCCTGCTGTCCGAGAGCCAGTGGCAGGGCGTCAAGCTGAAGGGCCTGTTCGAGTCGCGCGCGATCCCGCACGCCGACCGCATCGCGGTCAACGGCCCCGACATCACCGTCAGCGCCCGCGCCGCACAGTCGCTGTCGCTCTTGTTCTTCGAACTCGCCTCGCACTCCGACGAGGGCTTGTCGCTGGTCGGCAAGCATCCGCACATCGTCGCCAATTGGGAGGTTGCGGGCGAGGGCGGCGACGCCGCGTTCCATTTCCGCTGGGAGGAGTTCAACACCAGCCAGGCGACGCGCCGCGCCGACAGCGATTTCGGCCTGATCCTGCTCGACCGCGTCGCGCCCGAAGCGCTCGGCGGCACCGCCAAGCGCTACTTCACCGACGTCTCCTACGTCTACGAACTGACCGCGCCGATGGACACCGTCGTCGACATGACCGAGCGCGACCGCACCGAGCAGTTCTCGGCACCGGTGCGCCCGGCGAAGAAGTAGCGGCGGAGCCATCGCCTGACCGCGGGCAAAGCAGCGTGTAAGGGACGCACCGGCGGACAGGTTCCCTCCCCCTTGCGGGGGAGGGTTAGGGAGAGGGGTACCGCACGGCGTGCTCTCTCCGGATCACCTTCGATGATGCGCATCGAATTGCGATGGCTGTGCTGCTCGTCGGATTTCTCGCCCGGGGCTCACCCCTCTCCCTAACCCTCCCCCGCAAGGGGGGAGGGAGCCTGACGAGCGTGCTCACCTCACCGCGCAACGGGCGCGCAGTGACGTGGCGGGCATATCGATCCCAGTCCCTCACATCCCCGGCATCCGTAATCCCCGCAACCGATTGTTAAAACTTCATTGATCATGCCGGTGCATATACCGAGCAGGATACCGTTTGAGGACCCCAATGAGGCTTTGGGTCGGCCTGACCTTGCTCGCGGCGCTTTTGCCGGTGGGGCTGTCGTTTGCGCTGACCGCGGCAAACACGCCCGACGATGTCGCGACCGTTCGCGCCAGCTATCGCCGGCCGGACGCGGTTCCGTTCCCGAGCCGCAATCCCTATTCCGAGGCCAAATCCACCCTTGGCGAGATGCTGTTTTTCGATCCGTTGCTGTCGCGGTCGAAGACGCACTCCTGCGCGAGCTGCCACAATCCGGGTCTGTCATGGGGCGACGGCCTGCCGCGGGCGATCGGCGAGGACCCGAAGGGGCTGCCAATCCGCGCGCCGACCCTGATCGACGTGGCGTTCTTCGATCAGCCGCTGGGCTGGGACGGCAAGTTCCGGGATCTCGAATCCGTGGCGTTCGGGCCGATCGAGAACCCGATGAACCTGAACATGACGGAAGCGGAACTGATTTCGCGCCTCTCGGCGATCCCGGCCTATGGCGAGGCGTTTGCCCGCGCATTCGGCGACGGCGCGATCACGCGGCCGAGGATCGAAGCCTCGCTTGCGACCTTCGAGCGGTCCATCGTCGCTGGCGAAGCGCCGTTCGACCGCTGGATCAGGGGTGACGATGCCGCCATCAGCCCGGCGGCGCAGCACGGCTTTCAGCTCTTCAACGGCAAGGCGCGCTGCGCCTCCTGCCACAGCGGCCCGTCCTTCTCGGACGGTTCGTTCCAGGATATCGGGACCGCCAAGGGCAACGACGTCGGGCGTGGCCGCTACTTCCCGAACTCGGTCAAGCTGCGTCATGCCTTCAAGACCCCGACCTTGCGCGACGTGGCGCGCCGCGGGCCCTATATGCATGACGGATCGGTCGCGACCCTGGAAGACGTGATCGAGCTGTACGACAAGGGCGGCATCGATCGGCCAAGCCGCTCGCCGGACATCAGGCCGTTGTCGCTGACGGCCAGTGAGAAAAAGGACCTGATCGCCTTCCTGCAGACGTTGACCGCGGCCCCGCAGGTCGCCGTGGTTCCAAGGTTGCCGCGCTGATCGCGATTGACGCGGTCAGGCGAGGTGCGGCAACACCGATCCCAACAGGCCGAGGCCGGTGATCAGGAGCGCACCTGCAACTGTCTCAATGGTAGCAGTGCGCGATGGGTTCCACTTTGCCGCGAAAGCGAGCGCAGACCCTACCCCGACACTTACGACGACGCTCAACGCCCCAAACATGCAACCGGCTCCCGATCCGATTCTTGTCGGGTTTCACTACGACAGTTGAATTGAACCTCCGTGCGGGAACTAGCTAAAATTTGAAGCACCCAGCCCGCGTTACCTCAGCCCCGCGACAGTTAACCACGAAACAACCAAAGGGTGTTGGCTGGCGAAAACCTCTAAAATTTAATGTAAGATGAACACGTCGTTAAAGGTTGGGCAGTAGGTGCGATGTTCAGTGGTTGGGGGCGAGAGGCCATCTCGGCACTCCGTGCGCGCTCCTTCTTCGCCAAGTGCCTCGTCGGAATCGTCTTTTGCGTCATGTCGGCACGAAGTGCCGATGCGCATGTCAAATGGTTCTGTGCCTTTGACGTCGCCGGACAGCCTCGCGGACTCGAGAATGTGCTGTGCATGGATTTCGAGCTGCTGCTCGGCATCGCCGTGTTCTGGCTGTTTGCAGGCTGCCTGATCGAGCCCACCGCAGTCGGTGAAGCGACGATCCGCGCGCTCGACCGCATCACCAGCCCGTTGCGGCCATACACCGACGTGATGATCCGCGCCGTCGTCGCGTTCTTCTTCATTTCGATCTGGGCCGTAGGCGGGATCCTGCTGACCCCCGAGCTGAAGACGACGTCGCCGCTGGTCGGCGTATTGCAGCTCGCCATCGCCGCCGGCATGCTGTCGCGCCGGACGCTGCCGCTCTCGGCGCTGGGGATGGCCGTCATCTACGGGATCGCGGTCCGCAATTACGGCGTCTTCCATCTAGCCGATTATCCGATCTTTCTCGGCGTTGCCGCCTACCTTGCGCTCACCGGGTTGAAGAAGGACCTGTTCGGCGTTCAGCCGATCGACGTGATGCGGTACGCCACCGCGGTGACGTTGATGTGGGCCTCGATCGAGAAATGGGCCTATCCGGAATGGAGCTTCCCGCTTCTCATCGAGCATGCCAGCATCACCTTCGGTTTCGACAACGAGTTCTACATGCGCGCCGCCGGCATGGTGGAATTCGCGCTGGCCTTTGCATTGGTCTGGACACCGCTGATCCGGCGTTGCGCCGCCACCGTGCTCACCGGCATGTTCATCAGCGCCTGCTTCGAGTTCGGCAAGATCGACACCATCGGGCACTCGGCGATCATCGCCGTGCTGCTTGCGATCGTCTGCGACAACCGGAGCTCGGAGCGCAGGGCGCCATGGCTGGCGCCGGTCGGGCTCTGCGCCGCGCTGAGCGTGACGCTGTTCGCCTACTATGTCGGCCACGCCGCGCTGTTCAAGACGGCGGTCCTGTAGAACGTTTTCAAGCGAAGTAGATATCGGTTTGCGTGAAGAAAACGCGTCAAACCGCAGTCCAACCGCTATTTCGCGACGTGGACGGCGAGCTTCATCTTCGGATGAATGCCGCACAGCACCGTGTAGTCGCCGGGCACGGTGAAGGCGACGTCATACTTGCTGCCCGGCTGCTGATCGCCCGAGTCGAAGCTGAACGCATCCGTGCTCAAATATGCGTGATGCAGCAGTTCCCCATCATCGTTAATGAACCGTAAAACCTCGCCGCGCTTGATCGAGATCTCCGCGGGCTTGAATTCGCGGTCCTTCTGCGAAATGGCATACGGGCCCGCGCCGAGCGCGGCTCCCCCGAACATTCCCGCTATGATTGCGGCCGCAAGCGGCATGCGGCCGATCGTGCCGAGCCGCGATGTGCGCAACAGGCTTGACTGCATTTCAACCCCACCTTGAACGATGGAACATCGGGCACCCGAATGGCCCCGATGGTGCCTCCCGGATTACCTGCGAGGGCGATTATCGCCAGTTGATCTTAACGATTTCGGCATGAGTTCCGGTCACTACTAAGGCAATTTGAAAAGACGAAGTTCATTTCCGCTGCGTCAGGCAGTCTGCGTGGCTTGAGTATCATGTACCACGGCGAAGCGCGGAGATGGGTCTTCTGTTCAACCTCAAGGCGAAAACTGTCGTGGCGCTTCGGTTCGCCGCCGCTCGCCTGTCGCGCACAGCGCTGACCAAGGGGTCGATCCGGATCCAGATTCTGATCTTCAGTGTGACGATGAGCGCCATTGCGATCGCGCTCGGGGGCTACTCGATCGTCGGCATCCGGCACGCCGGCGACCTCGTCGCCAAGACGTTCGATGAATCGCTGATGTCGATCAACTACGCGCGTGCAGCGGGCGCCGACTTCGCCGCGATGCGGGTCGCCTCGTCGCAGCGCCTGATGAGCACGGATCCGGCGGTCCGTGCCAGCCTCGACAGCCAGATCGAAGCGCTCGCCAAGGCGCTGTCGGAGGATCTGACGATCGCCGCCGATCGGTCGCAGTCGTCCCGCGCCGCCAAGGCCGCCGCCAAGGTCCAGGAAGCCGCCGATGCCTGGATGGCGCTGCATCGCCGCGCGGTCGAAGCGTCGCTGGCGACCGACGGCGCGTCGGATCGGCAGCTTCCCCCCAACACGGTCGGCGAGGTCGACCGCTACTCCAAGATCGTCGGCCAGCAGGTCGAGCTGCTCGTCAACTACACGGCCGGCGACGGCTTTCTGTTCCGGCAGCGAGCGCTCTCGACCATCAGGCGCGACCTGCAGCTCAACGGCGCCGGGCTGACCGCCGCGCTGTTTCTGTCGGCGCTGTTCTCTTGGCTGCTGGCGCGCCGGATCATCGGACCCGTCGCCATCGCGTCGCGGGCGGCGCAACGCATTGCCGAGGGCGACCTGGACGCGACGATCCCCAAAGGTGGCACCGACGAGCTCGGCAAGTTGTTGACCGCGATGGAAGCCATGCGGGACAATATCAGGCGGATGGTCAATCAGGAGGTGTCGCAGCGCCGCTCCGCGCAGGCGAGGCTTTCGGACGCGCTCGAGACCTCGCGCGAGGGCGTGGTGCTGCTGGATGCGGACGGCCAGATCGCGCTGGCCAACTCGCGCGCCAGCGAGTTCATCCGTCTCTCCCCGCAGCTTCTGCGTTCGGACCGGCTCGACGCCACAGGCGTCGCCACGATGCCGGCCGACAGCGATGTCGACGATTTCGCCAGCGAGGCGCAACTGCCCGACGGGCGCTGGCTGCGCGTCAGCCGCAGCGAGACGCAGGGGGGCGGCGGCGTGCTGGTCTACAGCGACATCACCGCGCTGAAGCAGCAGAAGGCGGAGCTGCACGAAACCAATCTTCGCCTCGATGCGGCGCTCACCCACATGTCGCAGGGGCTGTGCCTCTACAACAGCGAGGCGCGGCTGCAGGTCGTCAACCGCCGGTTCTGCGAGATCTTCGACATTTCACCGGAGCTGGTCCTGCCTGGCATGACGCTGGAAGACGTCCTCGAACTGAGCATCGCCGCCGGCAATCACGGCAGCCGGACCGTCACCGACCTGATGGCGGAGCGCGAGCGCTCGATTCCGCGGCACCAGAGCGGCAATTATCTCGAGCGTCTCAGCGACGGGCGCATCATCTCCGTCGCGCAACGGCTCACCTCCGACGGCGGCTGGCTCGTCACCTGCGAGGACGTCACCGAGCAGCAGCGCGCCGAATCGCAGATCGCGTTCATGGCGCGGCACGATGCGCTGACCAAGCTGCCGAACCGGACGTTGCTGGCCGAACGCATCGAGCAGGCGGTGGCACAGGCCGGCCGCGGCTTCGGCTTTGCCGTGTTCTGTCTCGATCTCGACAATTTCAAGCCGGTCAACGACACGCTCGGGCACCCGGTGGGCGACGAGTTGCTCTGCGCGGTCGCGGAGCGGCTCAACGCCTGCGTCCGCGAGGTCGACACCGTTGCGCGTCTCGGCGGCGACGAGTTCGCGGTGATCCAGTGCGGCGTGCAGAACGCCGAGGACTCCGAGCGCCTGGCGCGCCGCATCGTGGAATGCGTGGGCGCGCCGTATGAATTGAACGGGCATCGCGTCGTGGTCGGATGCAGCGTCGGCATCTCGGTGTCGCCGGCCGACGGCACGGTGGGCGAGAAGCTGCTGAAGAATGCCGACGTCGCCTTGTACCGCGCCAAGATGGAGGGACGTGGGACTTGGCGGTTCTTCGAGCCGGCGATGGACGCCACGCTGCAGCGGCGCCGGGCGCTGGAGCTCGATCTGCGCGAGGCGATGGGCAAGGACGAATTCTCGCTGTACTACCAGCCGCTCTACGACCTCGATCAGGACCGCATCTGCGGTTTCGAGGCCCTGCTGCGCTGGCAGCATCCGAAGCGGGGCATGGTGCCGCCCGACCAGTTCATTCCGATCGCCGAGGAGATCGGGCTCATCACCCCGCTCGGCGAATGGGTGCTCAACCGTGCCTGCGAGCAGGCCGTGACGTGGCCCGGCGAGATGAAGCTCGCGGTCAATGTCTCCGCGGCGCAATTTCACGACCAGGGGCTGATCGACGTCATCGCCCGGGCGCTTTCGGCGTCGCAATTGTCGCCGCGCCGGCTCGAGCTCGAAATCACCGAATCGGTGTTCCTCGCCAACAGCTCGGAGACGCTGGCGACATTGCACAAGCTCAAGGCGCAAGGGCTGCGCATCGCCCTCGACGATTTCGGCACCGGCTATTCCTCGCTGAGCTATCTGCGCAGCTTTCCGTTCGACAAGCTCAAGATCGACAAGTCGTTCGTGCGCGATGCGACCGCGACGCACGGTTCGAAATCGATCGTCCGCGCCGTCATCAGCCTCGGCCGCAGCCTCGGCATGACCACGATCGCCGAAGGCATCGAGACGGTCGAGCAGCTCGATCACATGCGGGCCGAGGGCTGCAACGAGGCCCAGGGCTTCCTGTTCAGCCACCCGGTGCCGGTGACCGAAATCGCCGGCAAGATCCTGGAGCTGAGAAACGGCTTCAAGCCGGCGGCTTTCAAGAAATCCATGGCGAGCTAGCGCGGCAGCATCAGGCCGGGAAACGACAAAGGCGGCCCGACCGGGCCGCCTTTTGATTTCCAAGAGTTGTTTCCAAGAGTTGTTTCGCCTAGCGAGTTGTTTCGCCTAGCCGCCATTGCCGCCGATCACGGCGCGCACGGTGTTGTCGGGACCGAAATCCTCGGCGCTGTCGACATAGAGCAGCGCGGAGAGCTTCGATCGCGCACGGTTGACGCGGCTCTTGATGGTGCCGACCGCGCAGCCGCAGATCGCCGCCGCGTCCTCATAGGAGAAGCCGGAGGCGCCGACCAGGATCAACGCCTCGCGCTGGTCTTGCGGCAGCTTCTCGAGCGCGGTGCGGAATTCCTCGAACTCCAGATGCGCCGATTGCGAGGGCTGGCTCTTCAGCGTCTTGGCGTAGTTGCCCTCGGCATCCTCCACCTCGCGCCGGCGCTTGCGGTAGTCGGAGCGAAACAGGTTGCGCAGGATGGTGAACAGCCACGCCGGCAGGTTGGAGCCCGGCTGGAACGAATCGATATTGGCGATTGCGCGTAGCAGGGTCTCCTGCACCAGATCGTCCGCGCGGTCACCATTACCGGATAGCGAGATCGCGAAGGCACGCAGGCTTGGCACCGACGCCAGGATGTCGTCGCGAAGTTCATTCGTGAGAGGCATTACTCCCCTCCATTGTTCTTGTCGGTATCGCCCCCGGCGACAGCAGCTGCGGCAGCCTCAGGTCCGTCGAGTTTGCGGATCAACTCCGCAAAGCGATCGGGCACCCCCTGCCGCACCACGTCATCGTACATGGCGCGAAGCTGGTGGCCGATTCTGGACTGAATCTCGGCGTTGAGACCGCCCTGCTTCTTTACTTCCTTCATGATGTGATCCACGCTTCCCCGGGAGGTTAAGTCTCTGATTTTCAAGTCGTTTCCTCGAAAAAAGAGGCTGGCCGCGTCGCTCGTCGGTCAGGAGCTAATGCAAAGTTGCGCGGAAAGTTCCGGATTGCTGGAACTATTTCTTGGAACTTTTTGGGCGTTCGCGCGTAGTCGGGCATGCAGGGGAACCGGGGTTACCTCAGGAAGCCAGATACCAGCTGGAACTCGCCGGCCCCAGGACAACATGTTTCAGGCCGATTGGCTTCAAGAACCAGGATGGAGTGGGAATGTCCCGATCGCAGGTCGTTGCTGAACATCTTCCGCTGTTGCGCCGCTATGCCCGCGCGCTGACCGGAAACCAGGCGTCGGGCGACGCCTATGTCGGGGCCATGCTCGAGGCCCTGCTGCAGGATGGATCGCTGCTGGATCAGGCCCACGGCCCGCGCGCCGGGTTGTTCCGGCTGTTCACCCAGATCTGGAATTCGGTCGCGGTGAACAATGACAATGCCGACGTGGCGACGCTGTCGCTGCCGCCGGAACGCCGGCTCTCCAACATCACGCCGTTGGCCCGCCAGGCCTTCCTGCTGCTCTCGCTCGAGGGCTTCTCGGAGGAGGAGGTGGCCTATATCCTCAACACCGACATCGCCGAGACCCGCAAACTCACCGACACCGCGGGCCGCGAGATGGCCGCCGAGATCGCCACCGATGTCCTGATCATCGAGGACGAGACCTTCATCGCCATGGACCTCGAGAGCCTGGTGAAGAATCTCGGGCATAATGTCATCGGCGTCGCGCGCACCCATTCCGATGCGGTGGCGCTCGCCAAGAACAAGAAGCCCGGCCTGATCCTCGCCGACATCCAGCTCGCCGACGGTTCGTCGGGCCTCGATGCGGTGAACGAGCTGCTGCGCACCTTCGAGGTACCGGTGGTGTTCATCACCGCCTATCCGGAACGCTTCCTGACCGGCGAGCGGCCGGAGCCGGCATTCCTGATCTCCAAGCCGTTCCAGCCGGCGATGGTGTCGGCGGTCGCGAGCCAGGCGCTGTTCTTCCAGCGCAACTCGCGCAACCGCAACGCGCCGCGCGCGGCGTCGGCATAGAGCATGGTCCGGAATTTGGTCTAGGCTGGCAGAACCTCAGCCGGCGTACCGCAAGGTACGCCGGTTTTTTCTGCGCGTCACTTCATCCGGGCGAAGGAATGTCGGCATGCGCCGCGCGCGCTACAGTCCGGTGCATGCGCCTGCTATGCGCATGCCCATGGATTCGACACAGCGCGACAGGTCGATCGGCTTCCTCTGCCTGGTGGTGACGGCGTTCGGCTGGGCGCTGAACTGGCCGCTGATGAAGCTGTTGTTGCAGCAATGGCCGCCGCTGTTCGCACGCGGGCTGGCCGGCAGCTGCGCGGCGCTGATCCTGGCTGCGCTGGCGCTGGCCCGCCGGCAGTCGCTCGCCGTGCCGCGCGAGGCGATCCCGCGGCTGTTGTTCGCCTCCTTCACCAATGTCTTCGCCTGGATGGGCTTTGGCACCATCGCGATGAAATTCGTCACCGTCGGCGAGGGCGCGCTGTTGGCCTATACGATGCCGATCTGGGCGATGCTGTTCGCCTGGCCGGTGCTGCACGTCCGCCCGACCTTGCGCGACCTTGCCGCGCTCGTGCTCGGCGTCGCCGGCGTCGCGCTCTTGCTCGGTGGCGGCGGCTTCGCCTTCAGCACCGGCAAGCTCACCGGCATTGCGCTGGCGCTCGCCTGCGCCGTCCTGTTCGCGCTCGGCAATGTCCTGAACCGCAAGCCGCTGCCGATGCCGCCGCTCGCCGTGGTGGCCTGGCAGGTCGGCATCGGCTGCCTCGTGATGCTCGTACTCGGCATCGCCTTCGAGCAGCCGGACTATGCGGCGATCACGCCGCTCGGCGTCGGCTGCTTCGCCTACATGACGCTGATGCCGATGGGCATCTGCTATCTCACCTGGTTCGAGACGCTGCGCCGCCTGCCGCCGACGTCGGCCTCGACCGGCATGCTGCTGGTGCCTGTGATCGGCGTGGTGTCGGCCGCGATCATCCTCGGCGAGCCGCTCGGTCTGCGCGAGATCGGCGCCATGGTGCTGACGCTCGGCGGCGTCACGCTCGCGCTGCAGCGCGCGTGATGCGGCCACGCGCAGGAACGGACGCTCTCCGCCGGCGTTCATCCGACGGAAAATGGAGTCCGGCCATGCGCAAGGCGATCGCAGCGCTCGATGCGGAGCAGAGGGCGCAGTTGCTCTATCTCGCCGATCTCGGCACGGCGATGTTCTCGTCGGCGCTGGTGGTCTGCGTCCTGAAGGGAATCGTGGATCTCTTCGCTGCGGCGTGAACCGCCGCGCGGCCGCGCCGTCAGTCTCCTTGTCGGCCCCGCTTGGGCGCGTCAGGAGGGCTCGTCGGTCTGCGTGTGCCCATCCGGGCCTCGATTGAACACCCCAAAATCGCTGGATTTCACACCCGCCCGTGCGTCGATCCCGGCGCCGGCGAGGCCGAGCTTCAGCAGCTCGCGGACCGCGGCGGCACGGGTCGGCATCCGGTGCTTGAACCGGAAGTCGTCGACCGCCGCCAATTCCTCAGGAGATAGCATGACTTGAAGCCGCTCGGCGCGAATCTCATTCATCTCCAATCACCCAGAATGAGTTGTTTGAGTAGTTTGCTAAACGAGCCAACTTTCATTGGGTTCCATAAGCTCTGCAAAAAACCCCAAATGAGTAGAATTGTGTAATGAAATCAATAATTTAGTATAGGTACGGGGAACGATTCGACGGCCAGCGTCTTTCTATTCCGAAGGGAGACGCCATGACTGATCAGGTCAAGCTGCCCCGCAAATTATCCGAGGAACCTGCCGCGCCGAAGCCGCGACGGCCGAGCCACGCGCAGGTAATCGAACAACTGGACCGCTGGGCCAACAGTCCCGGTCTGCAACCGCCAAAGGTGGACGATGCAGAAGCGCAAACGATCTGAGCCCCATACTTTCGAGCAGCGCCTCGAAGAGCACAAATTGAAGCTCGAGATCCAGCTCGCGCGGCTGCCGTCCGGAACGCAACGCGATTCGATCGCCGCACGAATCGAGCAATTGCGCACCGCAGCCGAGCTGAACGCGATGCTGTCGCGAGAGGCCTAGGGTCACTTCCTTGGGCGAGATCAATAGCCGCGGCAGATAGAAATCACCTTGCGCTCAACAGCGAGAAGAGCCGGCGATGAAACCATCGCCGGCTCTCGATCCTTGGGCTGTTCAGCGGGCTCATGCGGGTGCGCGCGTTCGCGGCGTAGCTGGAGAGGCTGGCGCGCCGCTTAGTCGCTCCGATGCCGCCCCGTGCGCGGGTTCAGTGGCTCGGTTGGACGCCGCCGCAGCGCCTCGGGCAGGAACGGCTCGCCGCGTTTGGGCGAGGGCGCGGCGCGCACGTCGGCAGCCCATTGCGCGCGTTCGTGCGGGGTCCGGTTGTCGTTGAAGGTCCGCTTCACGTCGACCCCGTCGACGGGATCATTGACGCCGTTCCGGCTGGCAGGCGGCTCGGTGCCGTCATGGATATCGCTGGGCTTGCCCATCGCATGCTCCGTTTGCGCTTTCACCCGGTCAACGTCATCGGCGCGAGCGCCGTTCCAAAAAGTGAAGGGCCGGAGGTCCGCTTTGCGCTCTGGAATCCTTGGCGGGCTCGGGGCCAGCCGGTAGTATGGAACCCGACACACGGCAAAGGGATCTCGGGAGAATGAAGCACGTCGACGTCGCGGTGATTGCTGCCACGCTGTGGCTGCTGGCGTCGATGGTGCTGGACATCCTGACGCCGAAATCCATCACCGCGCTGATGATCGCCGCTGCCCTGGCCCCGCCGGTCCTGATCGGGGTCGGCATTCATTTCGCGCGCGAATATTTCAAGGCGAAACGACGCAGCTACCGGCCGCCGCAGTGGGACGAACGCTTCAGGAACTGAGCCGGCACGCATTGAACTAAGCCTGCGGCTTGTTAAGCTTGCGGCATGACCGAGCAACTCACTGAGACGATCCGCCGCCTCTATACCGAGCCGGCCGACTATATCGACAGCGACCATCCCGCCGTCGCTTCATTCGCCCACGCCGCCGTGCCCGCCGACGCCGGCGCGCGGGACATTGCGAGCCGGCTCTACACCGCGGTGCGTGACGGCATCCGCTACAACCCCTATGTCAACATGCAGTCGCCGGAGAGCTTCCGCGCCTCCAGCGTGCTCGCCGCCGGCAATGGCTACTGCGTCGGCAAGGCCGCGCTCTATGCCGCGGCCTGCCGTGTCCATGGCATCCCGGCCCGGGTCGGCTTCGCCGATGTGCGCAACCACCTGACCACCGAGAAGCTGCGCGCCAGCATGGGCACCGACCTCTTCACCTGGCACGGCTTCGCCGACGTTTTCATCGACGGCGCCTGGCGCAAGGCGACGCCGACCTTCAACGCCACGCTGTGCGCCAAGCTCGGCGTCGCGCCGCTCGATTTCGACGGCCACAGCGACGCGCTGCTGCATCCGTTCGACGGCGCCGGCCGCGCCTACATGCAATACGTCGCCGAGCACGGCAGCTATCATGACGTGCCGGCCAAATTCCTGATGCGCGAGATGGCGCGCGAATATGCCAACATGCATGGCGAGGATCTCGCCGGCCGCGACATGGAGCGGGAGGCGGCGGAGCAGTAAGGCTCGGTCGGTGTCATGGACGCAAAGCCCTCGGAGACCTCCAGCGCAAAACCGTCCGCCGCGGGTTGGCAGGACGCCATAGCGCTGATCGGCTTCGTCCTCGTCGCGACCGGGCAGGCCTCCAACCAGGTGCTCGCGCGCGGCCTCGCCGGCTCGGTGCCGCCGTTCTCGCTGGCGTTCTTCCGCTGGAGCATCATCGCGATCGGGCTCGCGCCGTTCGCGATCGCCGCCATCCGTGAGGGCAAGATCCCGCTGGCGCAAAACGCCTGGCCGATCCTCGCCGCCGGCTTCCTCGGCATGTTCCTGTGCGGCGGCCCGGTCTATGTCGCGGGGATCACGACCACCGCGATCCACATCGCGCTGATTTTCGCGCTGTCGCCGATCATGGTGCTGTTGATCTCGGCGGCGCTCGGCATCGAGCATATCGGTCCGCTGCAATGGCTCGGTACCGGCCTCGCGCTGTCGGGCGCGCTGCTGATCGTCTCGGGCGGCCATCTGGAAACCTTCACCCAGTCGGGCGCGGCGTGGGGCGATCTCCTGGTGGTGCTGGCGATGCTCGGCTGGTCCGGCTACACGCTGATGCAATCCCGCGTCGCGCCGGGCGCCTCGTTGCTCGCGCGCGTCAGCCTGTTCTCGGCCGCCGGGGCACTGTGTTCGCTGCCGCCGGCGCTCTGGGAGATGGCAAGCCAGCCGGCCGACGTCTTCAACACCAGGGCGGTCGAAGCCTATGTCTTCGCCGGCCTCGTGCCCGGTCTGATCGCTTACGCCGGTTTTGCCTGGCTCGGCGGCAAGTTCGGCTCGGTGCGGACTTCGCTCGTGCTCTATGTCGCCCCGGTCGCGAGCGCGCTATTGTCCTGGCTGATCCTCGGCGAGCCGCCGAAACTGATCCACCTCGTCGGTGGCGTGCTGATCCTCGGCGGGGTCTGGGCGAGTTTGCGAAAGTAAATCTTCACCCTTGTGACCCGGATGAAGGTCGGATTTGAGGCGTTGCTTGTCGCGCGCTAGGCTGACCCATCATGTTCAATCTGACATTCTTGGGAACATCGGCCAGCGTGCCCTCGGCCGAGCGCAACCATCCGGGACTTCTGGTCGAGGCGGGCAGCCACCGGATCCTCGTCGATTGCGGCGAGGGGACGCAGCGCCAGCTGCTGCGCAGCGGCGCCGGCTTCAGGCGGCTCGACCGGCTGCTGCTGACGCATGCGCATTTCGACCACGTGCTCGGGATTCCCGGCCTGTTCTCGACGCTGCGGCTGCGCAGCAGCGAGGAGGTCGTCACGATCCATGGCGGGCAGGAGACGCTCGAGGTCGTCGCCCGGATGCTCGCCGGGTTCTGGGGCGAGGGCAGGGCGCCGGTCGCGCTGCAATTGCGGCCGCTGCAGCCGGGCCGGGTGCTCGATGCCGGCGAATTCACGATCGACTGCTTTCCGATCCGCCACCGCGACAGCGACAGCTATGCCTTCATCTTCCAGACCTTGGCGCGGCGACATCTGCGGCCGGACCGCCTGGCCGCGCTTGGCGTGCCCGACGGTCCGATGCGCCGGGAGCTGGCCGAAGGACGTAAGATCACGCTCGCGGACGGCAGGACCATCGCTTCCGAAGACGTTCTCGGACCGCCTGAGGCAGGCCGGAAGCTGGTCGTCGTCGGCGACACCGAAACCACCGACCGGCTGGCGGATCATGTGCGCGACGCCGATCTGCTGGTGATCGAAGCCACGTTCCTGCAACGCGATGCGACGACGGCGCGCGACTACGGGCACCTCACGGCGGCGGAAGCGGCATCGCTGGCGGCTGCGAACGGCGTCAGGCAGCTGATGCTGACCCACATCTCCGGCCGCTATCCGGACGAGGAGATCCTGGCGGAGGCAACGACGACATTCTTAAACAGCCGGATCGCGGTGGATTTGGACCGCATCGCGATCTGAGGCAGCGGCAATGGTGTTCAGGATCGGCATCATCTCGGATACGCACGGCTTGCTGAGGCCGGAAGCGACGCGCGCTCTCGCCGGCGTCGATCACATCGTCCATGGCGGCGATATCGGTGGCCCCGACATCATCCCCCCGCTGCGCCGGATCGCACCGGTCACCGCGATCAGAGGCAATGTCGACACCGGCGGTTGGGCCGGCGAATATGCCGAGACCGAGCTGGTGCGGCTCGCCGGACGGTCGATCTTCGTGCTTCACGATCTCAATGCGCTGCAGATCGATCCGGTCGCGCGCGGCATCGACATCATCGTCTCCGGCCATTCCCACATGCCGAAGATCGATACGCGCAATGGCGTGCTCTACCTCAATCCCGGCAGCGCCGGCCGGCGGCGCTTTCGGCTGCCGATCACGCTTGCGACGCTGAACATCACGCCTGAGGACCTTCGGCCGGTCATCCGCGATCTCGGCAACGGCTGAGGCGGATGCAAAAAAAAGCAGGGCGCGACCGGCATCACCACGGTCGCGCCCTACGTCGCCGGTCAATGGGGCAGGGGGAATAACCGGCTGCCGGAATGACTCCGAACCCCCGGGACTCGTTCCAGGCGAGTGCAAATATTTTTCGTACACGGTTAAGTGATTGTCGGCGGTGAGAACCGCAGGGGATTTGTTCGCGTTGTGTCCCTGATCGCCAAGGGAATTGTTCACGGGGCGAGGGACAGCATCATGTCGCAGATTCACAAGGCAATTCTCGGCGTGCTCGCGCTTGGCGCCACGCTCGGCGCCGTGCAGTTCGCCTCCGGCCATGACCTGATCGGCGGTCAGCAGATCGCCGCAACGCCGGCGCCTGAGGGCGCGGTCAATCGCGCCGCCAAGGCCGACCGATCGGCGGTTCCCGCTGCAGGCCAAAGCACCCGGACCATCGCGTTGAAGTTCGACGGGCTGCCGGACACCTCCGTGCTGGTTCGTGTTCCCGTGGCAAAGCAGGAAGCACGCAACCGTCCGCAGGCGCCCGCTGCGGCCCGCAGCGGCGAAGGCCGCAAGGTCGCTTGCGAACCGGTGGTCAGCGTGCTGACCGACGTCGCCAAGCTGCTGCAGCCCGGCCGTTGCATCACCTGAGCTCTTCCCTTTGTCATTCCGGGGGCGTGCGGGTGGACCCGCTGCCGCAACACATTCAGTGTCGTCCCGGCGCAGGCCGGGACCCATAACCACCGATGGTCATTGTTGCACGACGCCGGGGCCACAGCTTTCTTCCACAACCCAACCCTGTGGTTGGGTCCCGGCCTTCGCCGGGACGACATGTGCATGAGGCGGCCTTATCGCGCACTTACAAGCGATCTCGCCAGCGAGAGTACGGCTACTCCTCCCTCTCCTCAGCCGGCTCGCTGCTCCCCGCTGCGCCGCGGCTGGCCATCAGGCCGAGTGCGAGGCCGCCGATGGCGAGGATCGGGATCAGCCGCTTGACGCCGATGGCGCGGATGATCTGCAGGCCGGTTGCGATCATCACCGGATCGGCGAAAGCGGCCGCCGCGGTGGCTTTGGCGGCCCGTTCGGCGCGCCGACGCATCTCGCGCTTGCGTGTCGCGTAGACGCCGGCCGCGATCAGCGTGACGACGAAGAACAGCGCGGCGCCCGCAAGGCATGCCTCGACCGGACCGTAATGCTGCAGCACGAACACGAAGGCCGCCGCACACAGGAAGGCGAGGGTGATGAACAGCGCGACCGCCGCCGCGCCGACGAGCGATGTCAGTTGCAGCGCGCTCCCCGCAGACTCCTTGACGTCACTGATCAGCCGCTGAAGCATTGGCGCGCCTTGTATCTGCCGGGACGTATCGAATGCCTAGAGCGTTTTCGAGCGAAGTGGAAACCGGTTCGCGTGAAGAAAACGCGTCAAAACAAAAACCTAGAGCCCCGTTCCGATTCCATCGGAACGGGAAAGGCTCTAGCGGCGCCAGGTGACGCCGATCAGGAAGCCGAGGCCGAGCGCCAGGCCGACGGTCGCGAGCGGCCGCTGCGTGATCACCTCTTCCAGCGACTCCTCGAGCGAGGACGCCGCGTCCATCATCGCGCTGCCGCGCTCCGACATGTCGTCGAGCGCGGATTCGGCGTTGGCACGCGCTTCCTTGTAGTGCCGGCGCGCCTGCTTGCCGGCGTTGTTGGCAAAAGAGTTGAGCGCGTCGGTGATCTGCTCGGTGAGGGCGGCGATATCGTTCTTCACGGCGGTGACATCCTTCTCGAGACGTTCGTAGGTCGCTTTGTCCGTCATGTTCTTGATCCCAAATGCGCTGTCCGACATCGAAAGCTCCCGTAGAACTCGCGTGTTACGGAAAAAACGCGCCGTGCCATGCAAAGTTCCAGACGCGAAACCGAGGCTACTCTTCCGGCAACTGCGGCGAATTGACCGGCATCAGATGCTCTTTCATGATCAGTCCAACGATCAAGAGCGGCGACGACAGGAAGGCGCCCATCGGGCCCCACAGCCAAGTCCAGAACGCCAGCGCGAGAAACACCGCAAGCGCATTCAGCGAGAGCCGGCGTCCGACGATCGTCGGCGTGACGAAGTGGCCTTCCATGAAGGTCACGACGGCGAAGCAGGCCGCCGCCAGCAGCCCGGCGCCGATCGTCGGCGACGAGATGATGCCGACCACCACCAGCACCATGAACATCGCAACCGGGCCGATGATCGGGATGAAGTTCAACGTCGCCGCGAGCGCACCCAACCCAGCTGGGGTCGGCATGCCCGTGATCGCGCAGATCACGCCGGTCAGGATGCCGACGGCGACATTGATCATGGTCACGGTCAGCAGGTAATTGCCGAGATGGATCTCGAGCTCGTTGAGGATGCGTAGCGTGCGCAGCCGCGCCTGCCGGTCGCTGAACGTCAACACCATGGCGCGGCGCAGATCCTTCCAGCTCGCGATGAACAGGATCAGGGTCGCGACGAACAGCAGGAATTCGGCGAAGGTCGGCGACACGAATTCCAGCGTCGGCTGCACCCACTCGAATTTCGGCAGCTGGAAGCTCGCCAGCGTATCCGAGCCGCCGACCATGCTCTGCAGCTCCCGCCACAGCGCGAGCGGCCGGTCGAACACGTGCATCTTCTCTTTCAGGATGCCACCGAGCTCGGGCAGCCGCGAACTCCATTCCATGACCGGCGAGGCGATCAGCCCGACCATGAAGGTCACGGCGGCGCCGACTGCGATCACGATCAGGACGGCCCCCAATGCACGCGGGATCCCGTAACGCTCGAGAAAGTTTGCCGCCGGCGACAGCATGGTGCCGACGATGAAGGCCATGGTGATCGGCAGGAAGAAGGCGCGGGCGACGTAGAGCACCGCGACCACCACGATGATCACCAACGTGAGCTGCGCGAAGGTGACGATTTCGGTGCGCCGGATGATGGGCGGCAGGTCGGCTTTGCTGTCAGGGACCGGCGTGCCTTCGCTCGCGTTGCCAAGCAGACGTTCACTCGGAAAGGCGCGCACCAAAACTGTCTCCCGCGAGGACAAACAATTCTGCGTCGCGAAGTCGTCCCGCGCGTCGAACTGCCGAGACAAACTGGTGGCGTCGAAAAAGGTTCCATCGCGGAGTCGTGAGGCCGAGCGGGTTGACAATCGAGACTTTCCGACGATTCGCGCCGGAACCTGCAAGCCGCCATCCGCGTTGGACCGGCACAGCATCACCACGATGCACGTCACTTCAGGGGCAGCACATGACACAGCAGTCTCTCGTCAGCCGCCGGCTTGCGTCGCGCGCCGCGCGCACCCTTGCCTTCGCCAGTATGATGTTCGCCGCACCGTTCGTTCTCGGCGGCGCTGCGCACGCGCAGCAAATGAACAGCAGCGCGCTCGGTTACGCATCGAGCCAGCCGGACGGATTTCCGAACGGCCAGGTGATGGATGATCAGGCGACCGAAGACGGTGCCCTGCCGGAGCGGCTGCGCCGCACCGTCGTCGCGCTCAACACCTCGGAGGCGCCCGGCACCGTCATCATCGATACCGGCAACACCGCGCTCTACTATGTGCTCGGCGGCGGCCGGGCGATCCGCTACGGCGTCGGTGTCGGCCGCGAGGGCTTTACCTGGGCCGGCGTGCAGACCATCAGCCATAAGGCGGAGTGGCCGGACTGGCATCCGCCGGCCGAGATGATCAAGCGCCAGCCTTATCTGCCGCGCTTCATGGCGGGCGGCCCGGGCAACCCGCTCGGCGCGCGCGCGATGTATCTCGGCTCCAGCGAGTACCGCATCCACGGCACGAATGATCCCTCGACCATCGGCAAGTTCGTCTCCTCGGGCTGCATCCGCCTGACCAATGAGGACGTCGCCGACCTGTTCAGCCGGGTCGATGTCGGCACCAAGGTGGTCGTCATGCCGAAGAACGCGCCGCATCTGGCTGCGCGTGAGCTCGGACCGTCGACGACCGAAATCTCAGTCCGGTCAGCGCCGGCGCGGCAGTCGGCAGTAATGACGCTGCCGTCGGGCCGCCAGGCGATGAACATCCCGGTCTCCGGCTCGCTGTATTGAGGACCGATCATGGCGACACGGCGCAGCAGGCGGTGGGCATTCGGGATAGCGGCCTTGTGCTGCGTCGCGCTGGCGCCCGCCGCCCGCGCCCAGGATTTCTTCCAGCAGCTGTTCGGCGGCTTCACGGAGCGGCGGGCCCCGCTGATCCGGGTGCCGTTCGACGACGGCTATGCACCGGCTCCCGCGGCGCGGGTCGAGCGCCCGCGGATCAGCACCGGCGGCGGCCAGGCCTATTGCGTGCGGACCTGCGACGGCCGCTACTTTCCGCTGGCGGCGACCGGCAACCAGAGCAAGGCGGACACCTGCAACAGCTTCTGCCCGTCAGCCGCGACCGAGGTGGTCTACGGCGGCAGCATCGACAGCGCCGAGACCGAGAGCGGCAAGTCCTATGCCGACCTGCCGAACGCGTTCCGCTATCGTGACGAGATCGTCGCCGGGTGCACCTGCAACGGCAAGGATCCGGTCGGGCTCGCCGCAGTCAAGATCGAGGACGACCCGACCCTGCGCAAGGGCGACATCGTCGCCGGCAAGGACGGATTGATGTCGGTCGGCCGCACCGACCGCCGCGGTGCCGAGCTCAACTTCACCCCGGTGCCCGACCGTATCCGCGCCAAATACGAGCGCCCGGCCGTGGTGGCGCGCGAGTGATCCGTCAATCCTGACCGGCAAACGGCGCCCCATACTCCACTGTCGTCCCGGCGAAGGCCGGGACCCATACTCCGCGGCGGAGGTTGTGGGTGGGACTTGTCGTTCCACCGACGCGCAACAATGACCATCGGTGGTTAGGGGGTCCGGACTTCGCCGGGACGACGCTGAATGTTTGGCGTCGCCTGCGAGGCATGCGTTCCCATGCTCAGGATGACGGGTTGAAAAAGCCGCGTGGCGATCACGCGGCGCGGATCTTGCCGAGGAACGCGGTGACCTGATGGCCGAGTTGCTGGCTCTGGGTTTCCAGCGTCTCGGAGGCGTGCTTGACCTCGTCGGCGGCGGTGGCCGAGGCGTCGGCGTCGAGCTTCACGCCGGTGATATTTTCCGAGACGTTCTTGGTGCCCTGCGCCGCGTACTGCGTGCTGCGGGTGATCTCCTGGGTCGCGGCGCCCTGTTCCTGCACCGCGGCGGCGATCGCGGTGGCGACCTCGTTGACCTCGCCGATGATGCTGCCGATGCCCTTGATGGCGTCGATCGCATCGCCCGCGACCTTCTGGATGTCGGCGATCTGCTCGGAAATCTCCTCGGTCGCCTTGGCGGTCTGGCTCGCCAGCGATTTCACCTCGGAGGCCACCACCGCGAAGCCGCGGCCGGCGTCGCCGGCGCGCGCGGCCTCGATGGTGGCGTTGAGCGCGAGCAGATTGGTCTGCGCCGCGATGCTGTTGATCAGGCCGACCACCTCGCCGATCCGCCCGGCGGATTTGGCCAGTCCCTGCACGGTGCCGTCGGTCTCGCGGGCCTGGTTCACGGCGCGGCTGGCGATGCCGGCGGCATGCGCCGCCTGCTGGCTGATGTCGTTGATCGAGGCGCTGAGCTCCTCGGCCGCTGCCGCCACGGCCTCGACGCTCATCGACGCCTCGCCGGAGGCTTTCTCGGCGACCTGGACGCGCTCATTGGTCTGCCGCGACACCGTGGACAGGCCGTTCGAGGTGGTGCGCATCTGGCCGGAGGCATCGCCGAGCCGGTCCAGGGTCTGGCGCACCAGGCCCTCGAACTCGCCAACATGGCCCTCGATCGCCCGCTGCCGCGCCGTGGCGCCGGCGTTGTGCTCGCGCTCCTGCGCTTCGATCCTGACCTTCTCCGCCGCCTGCTGCTTGAAGGTCTCAAGCGCCCCCGCCAGCGCGCCGATCTCGTCGCCGCGCGCGGCATATCCGGTGTCGACTGCGAGGTCGCCGGAGGCGACCTGCAGCATCGCATCGCGCATCCGGTGCAAGGGCCTGATGACGCGGCGGCCGACCAGCAGCTGGGCGCCGATCGCCACGCCAATTGCCACGGCGAGCAGCGCCAGCTGCATCGTCAGCGATTCCAGCGCGGAGCCATGCTGGCTTGCAGCATGCGCCTTGGCGGCGTCGAGCGCGGCTTCGGCAACGCCGACGGCGGCGGCGAGGCGGCCGACGGTGAGCGGCGTCCACTGGTTCGCGGTCAGCTCGGGCTTCTCGCCGCTCGCCACCGCGTTGAGCAGCCGGTCGCGCAGTGCGAGATATTGCGGCTCGAAATAGGCGGTCTTGTTGGCGGTCATGGCGCTCGCCAGCGCCGGCGGCAGTTGCATGCCCGCGGTGGTCAATTCGAGCGCGCTCCAGGCGGCGTCGATCCCGCCGGCGAATTTGGTGTAGCTGGTCCTGATCTCGGGCGTGACGCTGCCCTTGTTGAGTGCGGTCGAGACGATCAGCGACGCCTCGCCGGCGGTGTTGCGCAGCAGCCAGGCGATCTGCTTGATCGCCAGCAACTGGTCGATGGTGGCGTCCTTGTGATTGACGTCGGCGGCGAGCACGCCGGAGAGCTTCTCCATGGCGTCGAGCAGCGCGTTCACCGTGTCGGTGTAATCCTTGACCAGTGCCGGGCGGCGCGAGGCCTTCGGCTTGCTCATCGCGTCCCAGAATTCGCTCTGCAGCGTCGTGGCGGTCTTGAACAGGCGGTCGAGCTCGGGGACCAGCGTCTTTTGCTGCGCGAACTCGAAGCTGTTCAGCACCACGAGCGCATTTGCCATCGCCGGCATCTCGGTGTCGCGGATGTTGCGCAGATATTTCTCGATCTCCGGATCGACAGCCGCATCGGAGCCCAGCAGGCGGGTCGTCGTCGAACGGTCGGTGCGCAAATTGTGCATCGCCTTGAACAGATTGGCGGACGCATCGGCAATTACGGAGATGCGGCCTGCGACCTGCAGGCGGCCCCAGGAGTCCCAGGCATTGAGCGAGATCGCCACCACCACGCAGAACGAGGTGACGAGAATGACGGTCTTCAGCAGCGTGGATACGGTCAGGCGATTGAGCATGTGCTTCCCCCAAAGCTGTCGCCATTTGGGGCAGCAAGGGTAAAGACTTCGGCAGGCCTTGTGGCCGTAGTACTACTGGGACGCTGGAATCGTTGACATTTTTCGGCAGCTATCCGGTTCCGTTGCCGGGAACCGGTCGATCCCTCAGACGTTAAGGAGGGGCTAACAGCGGTTCAACGGCATCAGGGGGCCAAGCATGCTTGTCGGCGTACTCGTCACGTTTCTGGTCATCATTCTCGTTCTTTATCTGATCAACATGCTGCCGATGGATGGCCGCGCCAAGCAGATCGCGCGCGTCGTCGTCATCATCATCGGCATCGTGTCGCTGCTGAAATATCTCGCGGTGTTTTAGGCCGTCATTGCGAGGAGCGAAGCGACGAAGCAATCCATCCGTCCGTTATGCCGAAGCATGGATTGCTTCGCTTCGCTCGCAATGACGTGGATACTGCGACGCGTAACCAACAAAAAAAGCCCCGGCTTCGCGCCCGGGGCTTTTGCTTGCGGCCGTCCTTGCGCGGATCAGCCCGCGGCTTTGGCCTCGCGACGGCGCGCGGTGAGGATGTATTCGGTGTAGCCGTTCGGCTGGGTGCGGCCCTCGAATACGAGGTCGCAGGCGGCCTTGAAGGCCACGCCGTCAAACGCGGGCGCCATCGGCTTGTAGAGCGCATCGCCGGCGTTCTGCTTGTCGACGACGACGGCCATGCGCTTCAGGGACTCCATCACCTGGTCCCTGGTGATGACACCCTGATGCAGCCAGTTCGCGAGGTGCTGGCTCGAAATGCGCAGCGTCGCACGGTCTTCCATCAGGCCGACGTCGTGGATGTCGGGCACCTTGGAGCAGCCGACGCCCTGGTCGATCCAGCGCACGACGTAGCCCAGGATGCCCTGGCAGTTGTTGTCGATCTCCTGCTTGACGTCGTCGGGCGCCCAGTTCGACTGCGACACCGGGATGGTGAGGATGTCGGAGAGCTTGGCGCGCGGGCCACCCTTGGCGAGTTCCTGTTGACGCGCGGTCACGTTGACCTGGTGATAGTGCAGCGCGTGCAAGGTGGCCGCGGTCGGCGACGGCACCCAGGCGGTGGTGGCGCCGGCCTGCGGATGGCCGATCTTCTGCGTCAACATGTCGGCCATCTTGTCCGGCGCGGCCCACATGCCCTTGCCGATCTGGGCGTGACCGGGCAGGCCGTCGACCAGGCCCATGTCGACGTTCCAGTCTTCATAGGCCTTGATCCAGGGCTGCGCCTTCATGTCGTTCTTGCGGATCATCGGACCCGCTTCCATCGAGGTGTGGATCTCGTCGCCGGTGCGGTCGAGGAAGCCGGTGTTGATGAACATGATGCGCTTGGAGGCGCGCTGGATGCAGGCCTTGAGATTGACCGTGGTGCGGCGCTCCTCGTCCATGATGCCGACCTTCAGCGTGTTCTCGGGCAGGCCGAGCATCTTCTCGACCTCGGCGAACAGGTCGCAGGTCAGGCTGACCTCGTCCGGGCCGTGCATCTTCGGCTTGACGATGTAGACCGAGCCGGTGCGGCTGTTCCTGGTCTTCGAGTTGCCCTTGATGTCGTGGATCGCGAGCAGGCCGGCGACCGCGGCGTCGAGCAGGCCCTCCGGAATCTCCTTGCCCTTGGCGTCGAGCACCGCGTCGGTGAACATGTGGTGGCCGACATTGCGCATCAACAGCAGGCTGCGGCCGTGCAGCTTCAGTTCGCCGCCCGTCGGCGTCTTGTAGACGCGGTCGGTATTGAGCGAGCGGGTCAGCGTCTTGCCGCCCTTGTCGAAATCGGCCGACAGCGTGCCGTTCATCAGGCCGAGCGTATTGCGATAGACCAGCACCTTGTCCTCGGCATCGACGGCCGCGACCGAGTCCTCCATGTCGAGAATGGTCGAGACCGCCGACTCGATGATCATGTCGGCGACGCCGGCCGGGTCATCCTTGCCGATGACGTTGTTACGGTCGATCTTGACCTCGACATGCAGGCCGTTGTTGACGAGCAGGATCGCGGATGGATGCGCCGCGTCGCCCTGGTAGCCGGCGAACTGCGCAGCGTTCTTGAGCGCGGTCGAGTTGCCGCTCTTCAGCTTGGCCGAGAGCTGGCCGGCGATCACGGTGTAGGAGGTGACGTCGGTGTGGCTTGCGGTCGCCAGCGGCGCTGATGCGTCGAGGAAGGCCTTGGCCTTGGCGATCACCTTGTCGCCGCGGGCCTTGTTGTAACCCTTGCCGCTCTCGCTCGGATCATGCGGGATCGCATCGGTGCCGTAGAAGGCATCGTAAAGCGAACCCCAGCGTGCGTTGGCGGCGTTCAGCGCGTAACGCGCATTGGTGAGCGGCACGACGAGCTGCGGGCCGCAGATCTTGCCGATCTCCTCGTCGACATTTGATGTCTCGACCTTGTGTGTCGCGGGCTCAGGGAGGAGATAGCCGATCTCCTTCAGGAAGGTGGTGTAGGCGTTGATGTCGAACGCCTTGCCCTTGTGCGCGCGATGCCAGTCATCGATCTTGGCCTGCAGCGTATCGCGGTGTGCGAGCAGCTCGCGGTTCTTCGGCCCGAGCCTCTCGATGATGGCGGCAAGGCCTGCCCAGAACGCGTCGGGTGCGATCCCGCTCTTGGGTGTCGCCTCCTTGGCGATGAAGTCGAACAGGACAGGGGCGATCTTCAATCCGTGGGCATCGACACGAGTCATGATGGGCTTTCTCGGTAAACGGTCAGGTCAGTCAGCGGCTTATATGCAGGCAGCTAGCGCATGCGAGGGGTTCTTTTAGCCTCAAATTCGCTGTCTTAGGAAGGGGCTTTGGCAAACGCGCCTTGCTCGAACCGTCATGGCGGATTCTATCTCGGATTGACGGTCGTCGAGAGGGCAGCCATGAATCCCTGGTTTTGCATGTCTTTTTCGGGGCGGGTTTTTTCATGGCTGTTTCGAAAATCCTGATACGCGTTCCTGCATCCCCTGAACGGCGCGCTGCTGCGCATATGACGGGACGCTATCTGATTACCCTCCATCCTGATGCTCAGAAGCACATCTCGACGAGGCTGGATCGGATGGGACTGAAGGCAGTCACGCCGCTGCCCCGTGCCGCAGCGGAGGCAAGGCCATTGCCGCAGGGATCACACCTGCCTCTCAAGCAAGTCGGCGTGACTCTGGTCGATCCAGGTCCGGCCCAGGAAGACGCTCTGCATCAAATGGCCGCGAGCGAGAGCGGCGTGATCGCGATCGAGCCGGAGCGCGTCGTGCGTACCGTCAATTCGCAGAGCAATGCGGTCGAAGCGCTCGGTGCAAAGCTGCTCGACCAGCCTGCGGAACGTGTCGCTGCGGCGGTCGCGGCTCGCGCCGAAGCGGAGCTGACATGGGGGCTCTCGGTGACCAGGGTTGCGGAATGTCGGCTTTCAGGAGCCGGCATCAAGGTCGCAATCCTCGATACCGGGATGGATACGTCGCATCCCGACTTTGCCGGGCGGCACATCGTCACCCAGAACTTCGTTGGCGACGGGCCGCCCTTCCGTGATGGTGTCGGCCACGGCACGCATTGCACCGGCACCGCCTGCGGCCCGCAGCAGGTGTCGACGGGACCGCGTTATGGAATAGCCAGCGCGGCCACGATCCATTCGGGACGGGTGTTGGACGACACCGGCAACGGAGGCGACTTCAATGTTCTCGAAGGCATCAATTGGGCGATCGAGCAAGGCTGCGCAGTGATCTGCCTGTCCTCGGGAACTCCCTGGTCGCCAGGTGATCCGGCCTTCAGCCAGGCCTACGAAACCGCGGCCCAAAAGGCATTGGCGGCCGGCTCGCTACTGGTGGTGGCGGCAGGAAACGAGGCGGACGACCCACAATATGTCGGCGCCGTCGCAACGCCCGGAAACTGCCCATCGGTCCTGACCGTCGCGGCGGTGGATCGCAATCTGGCCACGGCTACGTTTTCGAACCGCGTGCGGCCTCGCGCACCGGGCGTCAGGGGGCCCGATGTTGCGGCACCGGGCGTCGTCATCCATTCGGCGTGGCGGGTCAGCCAGGCGAGGTACATCAGCTTGTCCGGTACCAGCATGGCGGCACCTTATGTGGCGGGGATCGCGGCACTGTTTGCGCAGTCGAGCACATCGCTGCGCGGGCAAGCGCTGAAGGACGAGATACTGAAGCACTGCATGCCCCTGCCGGACCGGGAAGGCGAAGTGGGGCGAGGCCTGGTGCAGGCGCCGAACGGTTGTGCGAACCGGCGTCGCAATTCGCAGGAGACCGGAATGGCCGAAGCCGTCTCAGTCATCGTCACGGTACAAGATTCTGCAATGCTCGACGAAGTCAGAGCTGCCGCCGAAAGGCACGGAATGAAAAGCGTGTCTGTCCTGCGCGGCCTCGGTATCTTCAAGGGGCTGGTGAACCCGCAATCGATCGAGGATATTTCGCGGATAACGGGCGTGCGCTCGGTCGAGCACGAACGGGTGAGCAAGGCTCTTTCGCCCGCACCATCCCCCCGATCGCGCCGCGACAATTCCAGATAGGTGGGCGACCGCGGAACCCAGCGTCGCCGCCGGATTCAGCGACCTCAGATATTCGCCGCGAGATCGGTCAGCTCGTCGAACAGAACGCCGCTCTCGGCCAGCATCCGCTCGATCGCGTCGGCGGCATCGGCGACGGACCGGTTCGACGTGTCGATGGTCAGTTCGTTGCCGGTCGGCGCCTGATAGTCGTTGCCGATGCCGGTGAAGCCTTGCAGCGCGCCGGAGCGGGCTTTGGCGTAGTGGCCCTTGGGGTCGCGGGTCTCGCAGACTTCGGCGGGCGTCGCGACATAGATCTCGCGGAACGCGCTGTCGGCGATGCGGCGCGCGGCCGCACGGTCGGTGGCCGATGGCGACACCGCGGCGACGATCGCGATATGGCCGTTGCGCGCCAGATGGGTCGCGACCTCGGCGAGGCGGCGGATGTTCTCGGTGCGATCCTCGGGCGAGAAGCCGAGATCGCCGTTCAGCCCGGCGCGCAGCGTGTCGCCGTCGAGCAGGATCGGCGAGCCGCCCTTGCCGAACAGCCGCCGCTCCAGCGCGCGGGCCAGGGTCGACTTGCCCGAGCCAGGCAGGCCGGTGAGCCAGATCACCGCGCCATTGTGGTGATAGCGCGCCGAGCGCTCGTCGGGACGCAATGCGGATTCGACGGGGACGATATCGACCGGCACGGCGGGGCGGCCGGCGTCGACCGACAGCACGAGACCGCCGCCGGCGATGCGGCCGTTGACCTCGATCACCAGGCGGCCGGTGCGCGGATTGTCGGTATAGGGATCGGTTGCCACCGGTTGCGCCAGCGAGATGTCGATCTCGCCGACATGGTTGCGCGCGATCGCGGTGTTCTCTTCGTTCGACAGCGCGCCGGGATCGACCGCCTTCTCGATCGCGACCACGGTGGCGCGGCTCTCCTTGGTGCCGAGCCGGATCAGGATCTGCTCGCCCTTGGCCAGCGGCTTGTCGTGCAGCCAGAAGATCCGGGCGCGGATCCGGCGGGTGTCGCGTGGGCTCTGCCCGGCATGGCCGATGATGTCGCCGCGCTCGAGGAACAGCTCGCGGTCGAGCGTGATGCCGACCGAGCGTCCGGCGCCTTGCGGGCCGTGTACCGGCGTCACCGGCCAGCTCTCGACGGTCTTGATCTTCGCGATCTTGCCCGTCGGCATGATTACGATCTCGTCGCCGGCCTCGAGGCTGCCGGACTCGATGCGGCCCGCCACGATGCGGCGGTCGTCGAACTTATAGATCGCCTGCACCGGCAACCGCAGCGGCAATTCGGCCAGCGGCCGCGCCGGCTCGAGCGCATCGAGCGCGTCGACCACGGTTGGGCCCTTGTACCAGTCGATCCGCGGCGTGCGCTCGGCGACGCCGTCGCCGTCGCGCGCCGAGATCGGGATCACGGCTGAAGGCCTGACGCCGAGACCGATCAGATGCGCCGAGATCTCGTCGCTGATCTCCTTGAACCTGTCGGCGCTGAAATCGACGCGGTCCATCTTGTTGACGACGATCGCGACCTGCTTCACGCCGAGCAGATGCAGCAGATAGCCGTGCCGCCGGGTCTGGTCGCGGACGCCTTCCAACGCATCGATGATCAGCACCGCGCCGTCGGCCTGCGAGGCGCCGGTGATCATGTTGCGCAAGAACTCTGCGTGGCCGGGCGCGTCGATCAACACGACGTCGCGCGAGCGGGTGCGGAAGCGGATCTGGGTGGTGTCGATGGTGATGCCCTGGTCGCGCTCGGTCTGGAGAGCATCGAGCAAAAAGGACCACTCGAACGGCATGCCGCGCCGCGCGCTGACCGCCTTCAGCATCTCGAGCTTGCCGTCCGGCAGGCTGCCGGTCTCATGCAGGAGGCGGCCGACCAGCGTCGACTTGCCGTGATCGACATGGCCGACGATGACGATGCGCACTTGCGGGCGCGTGGTGCCGTTGGGCGTTGCCGAGATCGCGGCAGTGGGGAGGATCATGTTCATCGGAACGCTCGCACCAGGAGGACAGTCAGTGTGAATCAGAGGTAGCCGGCGACGCGCAGCCGTTCGAACGCATCCTCGGTCTCGTGGTCGAGCGCGCGGCCGGCGCGCTCCGGGATCTTGGTGGCGTCGAGCTCGATCAGGATCTCGTCGATATTGGAGGCGGTAGATTCGACCGGGTTGGTGATGTCCTGGTCGCCCAGCGAGCGGTAGCGCTTGCCGTCCTTGGCGAGATACAGCGGGATGATCGGGATGTTCTCGCGCTTGGTGTAGGCCCAGATGTCTGCCTCGGTCCAATGCAGGATCGGGTGGATGCGCAGATGCGCGCCTTGCGGCGGCGATGCGTTGAACTGATCCCAGAACTCCGGCGGCTGGTCGCGAACGTCCCATCCGCCTTCGGTACCGCGCGGCGAGAACACGCGCTCCTTGGCACGGGTCGCTTCCTCGTCGCGGCGGATGCCGGCGATCAAGCCGTCAAAGCCGTATTTGTTGAGCGCGAGCTTCAGCCCCTCGGTCTTGCGCGCAGCGGAGCGTGCGGCCGGCGGCAGGGTCGGATCGACGCTGTCGATCGGCGGGCAGGGCTCGACGCGGAGATCGAGATCCCATTCCTTGCCGAAGCGGTCGCGGAACGCATACATCTCCGGAAACTTCTTGCCGGTGTCGACATGCAGCGCCGGAAACGGAACCCGGCCGAAGAACGCTTTCCGCGCCAGCCAGATCATCACATTGGAGTCTTTGCCGAGCGACCACAGCAGCGCGAGCTTCTTCAGGCGCGCGAACGCCTCGCGCAGGATGTAGATGCTCTGCGCCTCCAGCTCGTCGAGGTGGTCCATCGACGGCGGCTGAGCGGCGGGAATTCCCGGCACGGAAGCTGCTTTGGCAAGGGCTGCGGGCCGCGCTCCGGCGGCAGCGGAATCGTTGTCGAGAAGATGCATCTCTTGGCCTTGGCCTCGGGAGGTGAAAATTCTAAAGTTGCGCCGCAACAGAGAAGAAATAATTTTCTCTTTGTTGGCCTTGATCGAGAGATAAATAGAAAATAATTTCAGTCAACCCCCAAGTTGGGGAAGCGAGTGTCTGATGCGATACCTGCCCGTGTTTCTGGATCTGCAAAGCGGCAAGGTGCTGCTCGTTGGAGCGGGCGACCTCGCGCGCGCCAAACTGCGGCTGCTTGCGGCTGCCGGCGCCGCGGTCCGCTGGCACGCGACCGATGGCGATGACGATCTCGCAGGTTTCACGGCCGAGCAGACGGCGCGCATCGAGCGCGCCGATGGCGATCCGCTCACGGCCGACCTCTCGGACGTCATCGCAATTCTTTGCGCCGGTGCGGGCGATATCGGTGTCGCGATGTCGGTGCGCGCCAAAGCGGTCGGTCTGCCGGTCAACGTGATGGACGACCTCGCGCACTCCACCTTCATCATGCCGGCGATCGTCGATCGCGGCGATGTCGTGGTGGCGGTCGGGACCGGCGGCACCTCGCCGGTGGTCGCACGCCGCATCCGTGAGCGCATCGAGGCGGCGCTGCCGGCGCGGATCGGCGATCTCGCCGGCTTCATCGGCCGCTTCCGCAAACAGATGCATACCCGCATCGAAGAATTTCCGCTGCGCCGCCGGTTCTGGGAACGGATCGTCGACGGCCCGATCGGCGCGCTGGTGCTGGCCGGCCGCAACCACGAAGCCGAGCAGGCGCTGAAGGCCATCGCTGATCCCGCTGCCTTCGCCGGCGCGAGCGCGGAAGGCAAGGCCATCGGCCACGTCACGTTGGTCGGCGCCGGTCCGGGCGATCCGGATCTGCTGACGGTGAAAGCGCTGCGCGCGCTGCAGGACGCCGACGTCGTGTTCTACGACGAACTGGTGTCTCCTGAAATTCTGGACCGCGTCCGTCGCGATGCGTCGCGGATTCCGGTCGGCCGTCGTGTCGGCAAGCCGGGCATCGGCCAGGATGCCATCAACAAATTGATGATCGAGGCGGCGCTTTCAGGCCAGCGTGCGGTGCGGCTGAAGGGCGGCGATCCCTTCGTGTTCGGCCGCGGCGGCGAGGAGATCGAGGCGCTGCGCGACGCCGGCGTGGCTTACTCCATCATTCCCGGCATCTCGGCCGGCCTTGGCGCCGCGGCGCAATTCGAGGTGCCGCTGACCTTCAGGCACGAGGCGCTGCGCATCACCTTCCTCACTGCGCACAAGGCGCGCGATGCCGAGGTCGTCGACTGGTCGGTGCTGACGGACAAGAAGATGACCGTCGTCGTCTACATGGGCATGTCGGCGGCGCCGTCAGTGCGCGACGGCATGCTTGCCGCCGGCCGTTCGCCGGAAACGCCGGTCGGCGTGTTCGCGCGGGTGACCCGGCTCGATGCCAAGGCGGCGGTCGGCACGCTGGCGCGGCTGCCTGAGCTGGTCAAACAGGTCGACGGCGGTCCCGCCATTCTCATCATCGGCGACGTGGTCGCGCATTCCGCGCCGTGGAGCCGATCCAACGTCACCCAACTCTTCTCCAACCAGATGTTCTCCGAACTGCTGAAGGCTGCCGAATGACCTCTCCGTTAGAACAAAAGAAAATCAGGATCACGGGCCCCTCGGTGGTGACCGCGAACCGGACCTGGGATGGTGCCGTGGTGTACCGGACCGCGCAAAAGGGCTGGTCGACCGAACTGACCGATTCCGCCGTCGTCAGCACCTCCGATGACGCCCGCGCGCTGCTCGCCGAAGCGGCCGCCGACGATGTCGGCGCGGTCGGCCCCTATATCGCGCCGGTCGAGATCAAGGACGGCGGCAAGGTCAAGCCGGGAAATCTCCGCGAACAGATCCGCGCCAAGGGCGTGACCATCGACCTTCAGGTGCCGGCGTAAGGTTCATCCATCATGTATGCATATGACGAACTCGACCGCACGCTGATCAACGAGCGTGTCTCGGAATTCCGCGATCAGGTGAAGCGCCGGCTCTCCGGTGAACTCACCGAGGACGAATTCAAGATCCTCCGCTTGCAGAACGGCGTGTACCTGCAATTGCACGCCTACATGTTCCGCGTGGCGATCCCCTACGGCACGCTGTCGTCGAAGCAGTTGCGCAGGTTTGCCCATGTCGCGCGCCGCTATGACCGCGGCTACGGCCATTTCACCACGCGTCAGAACATCCAGTTCAACTGGATCAAGCTCGCCGAGCTGCCGGATGCGCTGGCCGATCTCGCCGAGGTCGGCATCCATGCGATGCAGACCTCCGGCAACAACATGCGCAACGTCACCTCGGATCAGTGGGCCGGCGTCGCGCCGGGCGAGATCGAGGATCCGCGGATCTGGTCGGAACTGATCCGTCAGCATACCACGCTGCATCCGGAATTCTCGTTCCTGCCGCGCAAGTTCAAGATCGCGATCACGGCGTCCGAGCACGACCGCGCCGCGATCAAGATCCACGACATCGGGCTGCGGCTGCTCAAGAATGCCGACGGCGAGACCGGTTTCGAGGTTTTGGTCGGCGGCGGCCTCGGCCGCACCCCGTTCATCGCCAAGACCATCAAGCCGTTCGTCCATGGCCGCGACGTGCTGAGCTACATCGAGGCGATCCTGCGCGTCTACAACCAGTATGGCCGCCGCGACAACATCTACAAGGCGCGCATCAAGATCCTGGTGCATGAGCTCGGCATCGAGAAATTCGCCAGGGAAGTCGACGAAGAGTGGAAGCAGATGGGCGACAGCGAGCTCAGGCTCGACCACGCCGCCATCGAGGAGGTCCGCTCGCGCTTCTCCTATCCGGCTTACGAAAAGCTGCCGCACATGCCGGACGAGTTGAAGCAGGCCGCGCACGATCCGCTGTTCGAGCGCTGGCGCAAGAATTCGGTCGCGCCGCACAAGGTGCAGGGCTATTCGATCGTGACGGTGTCGCTGAAGCCGGTCGGGGGGCCGCCCGGCGATGCCACCGCCGAGCAGATGGACGCGCTCGCCGATCTCGCCGACAAATATTCGTTCGGCGAGATCCGGGTCGGCCATGAGCAGAATCTGGCGTTGCCGCATGTCGCCAAGCGCGATCTGCCCGTCCTGTTCAAGGCGCTCGACCGCCTCGGCCTGGCGACGCCGAACGTCAATCTGGTCACCGACATCATCGCCTGCCCGGGGCTCGACTATTGCTCGCTGGCCAATGCGCGCTCGATCCCGATCGCGCAGGAGCTGACCCGGCGCTTCGCCAATCACGACACCGCCGGCCTGATCGGCCGGCTCCACATCAACATCTCCGGCTGCATCAATGCCTGCGGCCATCACCACGTCGGCCATATCGGCATTCTCGGCGTCGAGAAGAACGGCGAGGAATTCTACCAGATCACGATCGGTGGCCGCGCCGACGAGAGCGCGCAGATGGGCACCTTGATCGGCCCGGCCGTTCCCTATGCTGAGGTCGCCGACGTGATCGAAGACATCGTCGAAGCCTATCTCGCGCTGCGCGACCGTCCCGAGGAGTTGTTCGTGGACACGGTGAAGCGTCTCGGCGTCGAGCCATTCAGGGAGCGCGTCTATGCCACTCGTTAAGCAGGGAAAAGTCACCACCGATCTGTTCGTGCAGGTCGCCGAGGGCACTGAGCTGCCGGGCGACGGCGCGGTTCTGGTCACGGCGGAGCGCTTTCTCGCCGACCCGGAGGCGCTGCTGCGCCGCTCCGGCAAGACGGGCGTGATCTGGCCGAACAACCGCAGCGTCGACGATCTCGTGCCCTATCTCGATCGCCTGGCGTCGGTTGCGCTGGTGTTTCCGACCTTCCGCGACGGCCGTGCCTATAGCCAGGCCCGCCTGTTGCGCGAGCGTCACGGCTATGATGGCGAGCTGCGCGCCACCGGGCAGATCCTGCGCGACCAGTTCGTGTTCATGACCCGCGCCGGCTTCGACGCCTTCGAGGTCAAGAAGGACGCCGACGCGGCTGCGTTTGCCGAGACCATGAAGCGCTATTCGGTGTTCTATCAGCCGACCGGCGACGGCCGCCTCACCGCGCTCAATCGCCGGATGCAGCAGCGCCACTCGGAGAGCGCCGGCCAGTGAGCATATCCGCACCAGAGCTGACGCTGCCGTCGGGCGTGTTGCCGTCCGCAGATACGCTCGATCGCGCGCTGCGCGACGCCTCGCCGGCCGAGGTGATCGCCTCCGCGCTGAAAGCGATCGGCCGCGAGCAACTCGCGCTGGTGTCGTCGTTCGGCACCGAGTCGGCTGCGCTGCTCCAGGTGATGGCCGATGTCGATCCGGCCATCCCGGTGATCTTCCTCGACACCGGCTGGCTGTTCGAGGAGACGCTGGCCTATCGTGACACGCTGATCAAAGCACTCGGCCTCACCGACGTCCGCTCGATCAGGCCCGACGAGCAGGCGCTGGCGCAGCAGGATCCGGATCGCGAGCTGTGGTTCAGCGATCCCGACGCCTGCTGCCGCATCCGCAAGGTCGAACCGCTGGCGCGTGCGTTGAAGCCGTTCGCCGGCTGGATCAACGGCCGCAAGCGTTTCCAGGGCGGCACCCGCGCCGACATTCCGGTGGTCGAAAGCGACGGCGCGCGCCTGAAATTCAATCCGTTCGCCAACGTCTCCCGCGAGGAGATTGATGCGATCTATGCGCGCGCAAAGCTGCCGCCGCATCCTCTTGTCGCATCGGGCTATCAGTCCGTCGGGTGTATGCCTTGCTCGAGCCGGTCCGCAGCCGGCGAGGATGCGCGTGACGGCCGTTGGCGTGGCCGCGCCAAGACGGAATGCGGCATCCATACGATGAAGATGTCGTAGAGCATGATCCGGAAAAGTGTGAAGCGGTTTTTCCGAACAGATCATGCTCAAATAAAGAGCCGAACGACAAAGACTTCGTCGCAAAGCGTCTGTGTAGCACAGCCGCGCTGCGCAGCTGCAAACAAAGAAAAGCGGTTTCGTTGACTTAACACCACTTCACCGCGAGTTATGTCAGGCATGTTCCCTGACATTCCCGGGGCTGAATGGAGATCAAGATGATCCGTCGTTTGCTGCCGCTGGTTGTGGGACTGTTGTGGGCGAGTTCGGCGTTCGCTGCCGATATTTCCCTGCTCAACGTGTCCTACGATCCGACGCGGGAGCTCTATGTCGATTTCAACAAGGCGTTCGCCACCGCCTACCAGAAGGAAACCGGCAAGAGCGTCGAGATCAAGCAGTCGCATGGCGGCTCCGGCTCGCAGGCGCGCTCGGTGATCGACGGTTTGCAGGCCGACATCGTCACGCTGGCGCTGGCCTATGACATCGATGCCATCGCGGCCAAGGGGCTTCTGGCCGCCGACTGGCAGAAGAAGCTGCCGCTCAACGCCTCGCCATACACCTCGACCATCGTGTTCCTGGTGCGCAAGGGCAATCCCAAGGGCATCAAGGATTGGGACGATCTGATCAAACCAGGCGTCAGCGTGATCACGCCGAACCCGAAGACCTCGGGCGGCGCGCGCTGGAACTATCTGGCGGCCTGGGGCTATGCGCAGAAGAAATTCGGCTCGGCGGACAAGGCGAAGACATTCGTCGCCGATCTCTACCAGAACGTCCCGGTGCTCGACACCGGCGCGCGCGGCTCGACCGTGACCTTCGTCGAGCGCGGCGTCGGCGACGTGCTGCTCGCCTGGGAGAACGAAGCCTTCCTGGCGCTGCGCGAGTTCGGCGCCGACAAGTTCGAGATCGTGGCGCCGTCGCAGTCGATCCTCGCCGAGCCGCCGGTCGCAATCGTCGATGCTGTCGCCGAAAAAAAAGGCACCCGCGCCGTCGCCGAAGCCTATCTGAAGTACTGGTACACCAGGGAAGGTCAGGAGATCGCCGCGCGCAATTCCTACCGGCCGCGCGATCCTGAAATCGCCAAGGAGTATGAAAAATCCTTCGCCAAGGTCGAACTTTTCACCATCGACGACGTTTTCGGTGGTTGGACCAAGGCGCAGAAGGAGCACTTCGCCGAGGGCGGCATCTTCGATCAGATTTATAAGAACTGATAGAAGGCGCGCATGATCCCGGAAAAGTGTGACGCGGTTTTCCGCAAGGATCATGCGCAGACAAAGAATCGAAGCGCGTTCATCGCGCTTCGGGTCCAACAGGGGGATATGTGAGCACGTTGGTTGCAAGGCGCAGCACCCTGCCGGGGTTCGGTCTCACCATGGGACTGACCCTGACATGGCTCTCCGTGATCATCCTGATTCCGCTGGCCGCGCTGTTCCTCAAGACCACTGAGCTCAGCCTCGACCAGTTCTGGGGCATCGTCACCAGCCGCCGCACGCTGAATGCGCTGAAGATTTCGTTTGGGCTCTCGTTTGCAGCAGCCTGCGTCAATCTGGTGATGGGCACCATCATCGTCTGGGCGCTGGTGCGCTATCGCTTCCCGGGCCGGCGGCTGTTCGACGCCATCGTCGACATTCCCTTCGCCCTGCCGACCGCGGTCGCCGGCGTGGCGCTGACTCAGCTGTTCGCCCAGAAAGGCTGGCTCGGTGCGCCGCTCGCCGAATTCGGCGTCAAGGTCGCGTTCACGCCGATCGGCATCTTCGTCGCGATGATCTTCATCGGCATTCCCTTCGTGGTGCGCACCGTGCAGCCGGTCCTGATCGACCTCGATCCCGAGATCGAGGAGGCGGCCGCGAGCCTGGGCGCCAATCGTTGGCACACGGTGTTCCGCGTCATCCTGCCGAGCCTGATCCCCGCATTGCTTACCGGCTTCGCGCTGGCCTTTGCCCGCGCCATCGGTGAATACGGCTCGGTGATCTTCATCGCCGGCAATCTGCCCAACGTCTCCGAGATCGCGCCGCTCTTGATCGTGATCCGGCTGTCCGAATTCCGCTATGCCGACGCCACCGCGATCGCGGTGGTGATGCTGATCGCCTCGTTCCTGATCATCTTCCTGATCAACCGCGTGCAGCGCTGGGCGCAAGCCCGCATTCCCGTGCATTGAGGTCCTGGAGATGTCGATGCAGACGGGATTGGTATCCTCGACGCCGCAACTGCGGAGCTACGCGCCGGCGACCGATGTCAGCGTCGCAGCGCCAGCGCCGCGGCTGGAGATCACCCGCGCCCAGCCGGGCACGGCACAACGTAATTTGCGCACCGAGCCCGGGCCGATCCGCTTCATCATCATCGCCCTGGCGATCGCCTTCCTCAGCATCTTCGTCGTGCTGCCGCTGGTCGTCGTGTTCGCGTCCGCCTTCTCGAAGGGCATCGGCGCCTATCTCGCGGCGCTCGCCGAGCCCGAGGCGCTGGCCGCGATCAAGCTGACGCTGCTGATCGCCGCGATCTCGGTGACGCTCAACCTGGTGTTCGGCGTGATCGCGGCCTGGGCGATCTCGAAATTCGAATTCACCGGCAAGACCTTCCTGATCACCCTGATCGATCTGCCGTTCTCGGTGAGCCCCGTGATCTCCGGCCTGGTCTTCGTGCTGCTGTTCGGCGCGCAGGGCTATTTCGGGCCGTGGCTGCAGGCGCACAACGTCCACATCCTGTTCGCGGTGCCGGGCATTGCACTGGCCACAATCTTCGTCACCTTCCCGTTCGTGGCGCGCGCGCTGATCCCGCTGATGCAGGAGCAGGGCACCCAGGAGGAGGAGGCCGCGATCTCGCTCGGCGCATCCGGCTTGCAAACCTTCTTCCGCGTCACCTTACCCAACATCAAATGGGGCCTGCTCTACGGCGTCCTGCTCTGCAACGCGCGTGCGATGGGCGAGTTTGGCGCGGTGTCCGTCGTCTCCGGCCACATCCGCGGCGAGACCAACACGATGCCGCTGCTGGTCGAGATTCTCTACAACGAATATCAGTTCGTCGCCTCCTTCGCGATCGCATCGCTGCTGGCGATGCTGGCGCTGATCACATTGGTCGTGAAGACCATCCTCGAGCGGCGGCTGGACGAGACGGAGGTGCCCAATGGCGATTGAAGTCCGCAACATCGTCAAGAAATTCGGCAGCTTTGCCGCGCTGGACAATGTCGATCTCAAGGTCGCCGATGGCGAATTGCTGGCGCTGCTCGGCCCATCCGGCTCCGGCAAGACCACGCTGTTGCGGATCATCGCCGGCCTCGACTGGCCCGATACCGGCGAGGTCGCGATCGACGGCGAGAACGCGCTGAGCCGCGGCGCCAGCGAGCGCCAGGTCGGCTTCGTGTTCCAGCACTACGCGCTGTTCCGCCACATGACGGTGTTCGAGAATGTCGCCTTCGGCCTGCGGGTGCAGCCGCGCGCCATTCGCAAGGGCGAGGCGACGATCCGCGCCCGAGTCAAGAATTTGCTCGATCTCGTGCAGCTGGATTGGCTGGCCAACCGCTATCCGAGCCAGTTGTCCGGCGGCCAGCGCCAGCGTATCGCGCTGGCCCGCGCGCTCGCGATCGAGCCGCGCATCCTATTGCTCGACGAGCCCTTCGGCGCGCTCGATGCCAAGGTGCGGAAGGAGCTCCGGCAGTGGCTGCGCTCGCTGCACAACGAGATCCACGTCACCTCGATCTTCGTCACCCACGACCAGGAGGAGGCGCTCGAAGTCGCCAACCGCGTCGTGGTGATGGACAAGGGCAAGATCGAGCAGATCGGCTCGCCCGGCGAGGTCTATGACAATCCGGCCACCGCCTTCGTGCACGGCTTCATCGGCGAATCCATCGTGCTGCCGGTCGATGTCGCCGGCGACGCGGTACGGCTGGATGGCCGTCCCCTGAACATTCCGGCGCTCGGCGCGGCACCCGGCGCGGCAAAGCTGTTCGTCCGCCGCCATGACATGGCGATTGGTCCGGCTGGCTCCGGCGCGCTGGAGGGCGCGATCCGGCATGTCCGCTCGTTCGGAGCGATCCAGCGCGCCGAGGTGGCGCTGTCCGGCCGTGAGGGCAACACCGTGATCGAGATCGACGCCCCCCGCGATCGCGAGCTGCAGGCCGGCGAGATCGTCTCGCTACAGCCCCGCCGCTACCGGATTTTTGCCGCGCAGTAGGCCTATCGGTCATTCCGGGGCAGTCCGTAAGGACCGAACCCGGAATCTCGAGATTCCGGGTTCGCTTCGCGCCCCGGAATGACGGGTGCCGAATGACGGCATTTGCGCGCCAAAACCTAGCCCCCGTTCACCATTCGGCCACGGTTGGTATGCAACAACGGCACGCCAATCTTGGGGGTTTTCTCACGTGAAACGGACGACGGTCGCCCTGTTCGGGCTTCTGGTGCTTGGCGGCTGCGCCGCAGACACCAAAATCCCGGAAGAACCGGCCATGTATCTCAACATGGCGCAGCCCGGCGCCGTCCTGGATGCCCAGGCGGCGGCGATCCTGTTCTCGCAATACCGCCAGAACAACGGGCTCGGCACCGTGATCGTGGACCCGGCCTTGATGACGCTCGCCGACCAGCAGTCGCAGGCGATGGCCGCCCGCAACAAGATGGACCATGACGTCAAGGCCCCGCTCGGCAAGCGGCTCGAGGCCGGCGGCTATCCGGCGACCGTGGCGGTCGAGAACATCTCGGCCGGCTATCACACGCTGGCGGAAGCCTTTTCCGGCTGGCGCGATTCCCCGCCGCACAAGGCCAACATGCTGAAAAGCGGCGTCACAAAAATGGGCATTGCGGCGGTTTATGCTCCCAACACCAAATACAAGGTGTTCTGGACGCTCATTCTGGCGGCAACCTGATTTCGATAAATTCCGCGTGATCTGACCGCTGCCCCCGCCCTATCTCGCTGATTGACGCCGCGCAAAACAGCCGCCACGCTGCGCTGCAACTTTGTTTCCTGACCGAACGGTTTCCAATGGGTACTTCGGATTCGGCGCCGGCCTCGACGCCCGCGCAAGCGCAACGCGTGCTGGTTCTCCAGGGCGGTGGCGCGCTCGGTTCCTATCAGGCCGGTGCGTTCCAGGCGCTCTGCCATGCCGGCTTCGAGCCGGAATGGATCGCGGGCATCTCGATCGGTGCCATCAACGCCGCGATCATCGCCGGCAACGAGCCGGACAAACGGGTGCCGCGGCTGAAGGAATTCTGGGAGATGGTGTCTTCGCCGGTGCCGTGGAATCCGGTCGTCAAGGGCGAGCGCGCCCGTTCGCTGTTCAATGAGACCAGCGCCGCCATCATCGCCACCTTCGGCGTTCCCGGCTTCTTCACCCCGCGGATTCCGCCGGCGCCGCTGTGGCCGCCGGGCAGCTCGCAATCGCTGAGCTATTACGACACCGCGCCGCTGAAGAAGACGCTGGAGCGCCTGGTCGATTTTGACCGCATCAACGATCTGAAGACGCGCCTGTCGGTCGGCGCGGTCAGCGTCACTTCGGGCAATTTCCGCTATTTCGACAATCATGAGTTCAAGAAGCTCGGCAAAAAGATCGGCCCCGAGCACATCATGGCCTCGGGCGCGCTGCCGCCGGGCTTTCCCGCCGTCGTGATCGAGGGCGAGCATTACTGGGACGGCGGCATCGCCTCCAACACCCCGCTCGATTTCGTGCTCGACCAGGAGACCGACCGCGACCTCCTGATCTTTCAGGTCGATCTGTTCAGCGCGCGGGGGCCGTTGCCCGAGACGCTGCTGGAGGCCGCCGAGCGCGAAAAGGACATCCGCTTCTCCAGCCGGACCCGGATGAACACCGACAAGAACAAGCAGATCCACAACGCCCGGATGGCGGTGCGCGACCTGATCAGCAAGCTGCCCGATGAGCTGAAGAATGACCCATCGGCCCAGTTCCTGAGCAACGCCACCAGGGAGAACACCGTCACGGTGGTCCACCTGATCTACAAGAGCAAGAATTACGAGTCGTCCTCGAAGGACTACGACTTCTCCCATGTCGGCATGGTCGAGCACTGGGGCGCCGGGGTCCGCGACGTGCATTTGTCGATGCGTCACAAAGAATGGCTAGAACGGCCCCAGTCCGGGGAAACCATGGTGACTTACGACCTCACGGGGGACGAACCCACTTCCCCCGCAAGCAAATAGGAGCGACCGATAATGGGTACGTTGACAGGCAAGACCGCCGTTGTGACCGGCTCGACCAGCGGCATCGGATTGGCGATCGCGCGCGCCTTCGCGAATGCCGGCGCCAACATCGTGATCAACGGCATGGGCGTGCCGGCCGATATCGAGAAGGAGCGTTCCGGCATCGAGACCGACTTCAAGGTCAAGGCCGTCTACTCGCCGGCCGACATGACCAAGCCGGCCGAGATCGCCGACATGGTTGCGCTCGGTGAGAAGAGCTTCGGCTCGGTCGACATCCTGGTCAACAATGCCGGCATCCAGTTCGTCTCCCCGATCGAGGAGTTTCCGCCGGAGAAGTGGGAAGCGATCATCGCGATCAATTTGTCGTCGGCCTTCTACGGCATCCGCGCCGCGGTGCCCGGCATGAAGAAGCGCGGCTGGGGCCGCATCATCAACACCGCGTCGGCGCATTCGCTGGTCGCCTCGCCCTTCAAGTCGGCCTATGTCTCGGCCAAGCACGGCATCGCCGGCCTCACCAAGACGGCTGCGCTCGAGCTCGCGCAGCACAAGATCACCTGCAACTGCATCTCTCCCGGTTACGTCTGGACCCCGCTGGTCGAGCACCAGATCCCGGAGACCATGAAGGCTCGCAACATGACCAAGGAGCAGGTCATCAAGGACGTGCTGCTCGCAGCCCAGCCGACCAAGGAGTTCGTAACCTCCGACCAGGTCGCAGCGCTCGCGCTGTTCCTGTGCAGCGACGACGCCGCGCAGATCACCGGCTCCAATTACTCGATCGACGGCGGCTGGACCGCGGAGTAGTCCGCGGCGCCACGGTTGGCGCGGGACGAGGAGATACGAAAGCCGGCCCTGGCACTGTCAGGGCCGGCTTTTGCTTTTTGGGGATAGAGCCGGCCTGCTCTGCTATCCGCGTCTCACCGACCGCCCGCCATCAGGCGGAAAGAGGCAATCAGGCCGGCGAGTTCGGTCCGGCCATTGACGCCCATCTTGGCGAACACCCGGCGCAGGTGGGTCTTCACCGTGTTCGGCGAGATGTTCAGCCCGGCGCCGATTTCGGCATCGGACCGGCCGAGTGAGGCCTGGATGGCCACGCGCGCTTCCGCCAACGTCAGGCCGTAGACATCCATGATCCATGCCGGTGGCAGCGGCGTCGGCGCGGCAGGATCGAGCACGAACACCATGGCCGCAGCGTCGCGCATCGCCAGGCCCGCGAAACGGTCGAGGTCACGGCTGCGCACCGCCGACACCAGCACGGCCACGAGACGGCCGTCGGCGGGATGCGGGATCGCCATCGTCGCGGTAGGTCGGCCACGAAGCGCCGCGCCGATGAGGTCGCTGAGCCGCCTGGCGTGGCCCACCGAGGTGCTGGAAAGCCTCTCGGCATGGAGGCTCAGCGCACCGTCCGTCGTCATGGCGCGAAGTGCGCGGTTGACGTAGAGCACGCGCGCGCTGCGGTCGAGCAGGGCGACGCCGGTTGAAATGTGGTCGAGCGCGCGATACTCGGCGTCTTGCAACGCCCTGTAAGCGCCGACCTGAAATCCGAACTGGATCGACCGCATCAAATGCGGGGTCAGCCGTTGCAGGAATTCGCGCTCGCGCTCCCCATAGGGGCCCTGGCCGCGTTCCCGGTTCAGGCAGAAGCCGACCCCGAAGCCGCGTTTCTGCGACAACCCGATCATCGCCGCATGATCGTAGCTCTGCGGCCGCAACACCTCGTCGTAGAACGCGGTGCGACGGAGTTCGGCGACGGGGAGCACACTGTCCGACAGGACCACCTTACCCTGCGGATGAAAGGTCTGCATGTGGATCGTCCAGGGATTGGCCATATGGCGATCCCGCAGCGCGCCGATGCTGCCCTGATCGGTGTTGTAGGATCGCGTGAAGTGCAAGAGCCTCGGCTCTTGCGACTGGCCGAGCAGGACGCCGCCGGCGCTTTTGGTATGGTCGGAAATGTCCTGGAAGATCGAGGTCCAGAGCGCGTCGTCCGTCGCCGCGTCGTAGATGGTGTCCAGAAGCTTCTCAGGCAGACCCTGATGGTCCAGCATGGCGCGCTCCGTGGCCGTCCTGCTATCTGCAAGATAGCAGCGAGCCCGGTTCCCGACCTCACCCCACAGGGTGAGGCCGGCGCTTTCAGCGCTTGCCGAACGCCAGCACGTGCAGCCCGAGGCGGGAACGCACGACGTAGAACAGCAGGATGGTCTCGAAGGTCAGCGACAGCGAGGTCGAGGCGGCAGCGCCGATGCCGCCGTAGCGCGGCACCAGCGCGATGCAGAGGCCGACATTCATGAAGAACGACACCGCATAGGCCATCGCGCAGCTCGACTGGTGGCCGAGCATGTTGAGCAGCCGCTCCACCGGTCCGATCGCCGAGCGCACCACGAGGCCGATCGCGGCGACGAACATGATGTCGTAGCCGTCGACGAATTTCGGGCCGAACAGCCACAGCAGAGGCTTGCCGACGACGAGCAGGGCGATGGTCGCGAGCAGCGAGGGCCAGAACGTCCAGCTGATGGCGTGCGCGACATAGGCCGACAGACGTTCCTTGTCGCCCTGCGCATTGTATTCGGCGAAGCGATGTGCCGTGGTCGCCGCCATCGCGTAGTGGATGAAGGAGACCAGCGCCAGCGTCTTCACCACGGCGAAGTAGACGCCGACCTCCTCGGAGGAACGGAACTGCTGCAGCATCAGCACGTCGGTGTAGCCGAGCAAGAGATAGAAGCTCTCGACGAGCATGATCGGCAGCGACACCGCGAGCCAGCCCTTGACGTCATAGGCCTTCTCGCCGCGTCCGACATGGGCGGCGAGGCGGCGGTTCAGCACGATCATCTGGCCGATCGCGGCGACGTAGACCGCCGCCGCGCTGGTCGCCATCGCCACGGTGGCGCCGAGATGCAGGCCGAGCGCCAGTGCGCCGGCGGTAAGCGCGATGATCAGGCCCTGGCGCACGATGAATTGCGGCATCAGGCCGAGCTGCATCCAGTCATGCGCGCGCGAGATGCCGTCCTGGGTGTTGGCGACCACGAAGGGCGGCAGCGTCAGGCAGCCGATATAGAGCGGCACGATCGTATCGGGGTCGATCCAGGGCGACAGCGTGTGGATCAGGCCCGCCAGCAGCAGCGCGACCGCGCTGGAGGTGGCCAGCGTCAGCCAGCGGCTGCCGGAGAGGAAGCCGCGCAGCAAGGCGACCTGGCCGCCGGCGCGGTATTCCGGAATGATCTTCTGCGACGACGGCGCGATGCCGAAATCCATCGTGCTGCCGAGCAGTAGCACCCAGGTCCAGACATAGACATAGATGCCGTAATCCGAGCCGCTCATCCAGCGCGCCAGCAGGATCTGCGCGAGATAGGCAATCACCGCGGAGATGACGCGGATGATGAAGATGGTGCCCGCGAGCCGCTTGGTGACGGAAGCCTCACTGGTGCCGCCGAGCACGCGCTGGGCGAGCCCACGCACGCGGGTGAGCGGACTTGGCGGCGCAGAGCTTGCGGATTGATGATCCATCACGGCCACAGCGGAAATTCCCAAAACGCCGCCAGGCGGCAATGGCCTCCGATCTATCAACGAAACGTTAAGATTGAGTTGGGCACGCCCCGTCGTCCCGGCGAAGGCCGGGACCCATCACCACGAATATTGGTTTGGGAACAGGCTGTGGCCCCAGCGCGCATCAACGCGGGCAGCGGTGGTAATGGGTCCCGGCCTGCGCCGGGACGACGGCGAGGTTGCTTCGCGCCGGCGACTCAATTCAAATTGATATTGAATTCATAGCTCTTGTCGCCGCCGACCAGGGTCAGCTTCAGCGCGGCGCCGTCCGCTTTCGCGCCGGGCGGCAGGCCGTCGAGCTCGAAGGCAAAGCGCTTCACGCCGGGCGGCGAGGGGGAGACCAGCTTCGGCACCGGCAGCGCCCAGTCGGGCGTCGGCCCCTCGACATACAGGCTGAGGTCCTTGGCCTCGGGCGCGGTGACGTCGACCAGCACGTTGTTCTTGCCGTCGCGTTTGACATCGCGGATCGTCAGCGGGTTGGGGTCGCCGATATTGGCGGGCTTCGGCACTGCGTTCAGTGCCTCCGACAACGCGCCGTCCTCGGTCGAGGCGACACTCGCGAAGGCGAGCTCGGCCTTGGCATCGACCGGCACGCACAGTTTTTCGCACACCGCGTAGTTGATCTCGGCGCGCAGCACCAGCGGCTTGTCGGGGCTCTTCGCGACGATGCGCAGCGGCAGCACCACCTGATGCTTGTAGCCGAGCGAGGTGCCGCCGGCGCCGTCGTCGAATTGCCGCGGCGCGGGCCACATCACGGTGACCGCCTCGACATTATCCGACTTGGAGAAATCGAACCGCGGCGGCACGCCGGAATCGCCCGGCGTCCGCCAATAGGTTTTCCAGCCGTCCTGCAACTGGAACGCGATGCCGCCGAGCAGCACATTGCCGCTGCGCGATCCCGCAAGCAGGCGCACCGCGGAATGCGCATCCTGCTGCCAGGGCGATGCATCGTCGGCGCGAACCTTCGTCGCCATGGATGCGACGGACAGGATGACGGCAACGCAAAACGCGGCCCGCATTGGAACTGTGACGATCATGAGACGTCTTTACCTGCAACTTTTGTTGCAAACCATTGAATTGCTTGTGATGCATCGCCGCACTGTTGGTTGATTGACAGAACCGCCACCCAATATCAGGATGCCAAATCAGCAGGAAAGGCCTTTGCGGATGCGCCCTGAAGGCAAAGCGGCCAAAACGACGAAGACACGCAAGACCCTCGCCGGCGGCGGTGCCGGCATCGGTCACAACGCGGACGAGGATGGCTACCTCGACGGCCAGATGCTGATCGCGATGCCCGTGATGAGCGACCCGCGCTTCGAGCGCTCCGTGATCTACATGTGCGCCCATTCCTCGGAGGGCGCCATGGGCATCATCGTCAATCGCCCGGCCGGCAGCATCGACTTTCCCGGCCTCCTGGTGCAGCTCAACATCATCCAGCAGGCGGACCAGATCAAGCTGCCGGAAAATGCCGAGATGATGAAGGTGATGCGCGGCGGTCCGGTCGATACCGGCAAGGGCTTCGTGCTGCATTCCAGCGACTTCTACATCCAGGATGCGACGCTCAACATCGACGACGGCATCTCGCTGACCGCAACCGTCGATATCCTCAAGGCGATCGCCAAGGGAAGCGGCCCCAAGCACGCCATCCTCGCGCTCGGCTATGCCGGCTGGTCCGCGGGCCAGCTCGAGAACGAGATCCAGCACAATGGCTGGCTGCATTGCGATGCCGATCCAGAGCTGATCTTCGGCGACGACGTCGACGAGAAATACGCCCGTGCGCTGCAGAAGATCGGCATCGATCCGGGCATGCTCTCCAACGACGCCGGCCACGCCTGACGCCACATCCTCCGCTGTCGTCCCGGCGAAGGCCGGGACCCATAATCACAGGGCGCGGTTTGGTGACGCGCTGGTGCCACAGCATCGCGCAGTCACAAACAGTCGGGGTTATGGGTCCCGGCCTTCGCCGGGACGACAGCGGTTGGTTTGGCTGCGCCGCTTCTGTTTTCGCACTTACTCCGCCGCCTCCTGCGCCACCGTCGGCATCGTGCCCGCCACCGTTGCGCGGCGCATGTCGCGGGGCTGCGACTGGTCGTAGCGGCGCACGCGGTGCACGGTCTGGCGATTGTCCCACATCACGAGGTCATGCACCGTCCATTTGTGCACATAGACGAACTCGCTCTGCGTGGCGTGCTCGGTGAGATCGCGCAGCAGCACCCGTGCCTCCGGCACGCTCATGCCCTTGATCGCGCCGGCATGCGACGACAGATACAGCGACTTGCGGCCATGTCCGGGATGGGTGCGCACCAGGCGCTGCAGCACCGGCCTGAACATCGCCTTCTCCTCGTCGGAGTAATCGAGGAAGCCGAGCGAGCCGCGCGAATACATCAGCGAATGCTCGCAGATCATGTCCGCGATCTCGGCCTTGGTGTCGTCGTCGAGCGCGTCATAGGCGGCGCGCATGTCGGCGAATTCGGTGTTGCCGCCCTTCGGGTTCACCACGCGCGCCGACAGCAGCGAGAATTTTGCCGGGATCGGCCGGAACGAACTGTCGGAATGCCACAGGCAGTTGCCGAGGTTGAACAGATGGGTGCGGTGATCCTTCGGCAGCGGCTTGCCGTCCTTGCCGAGATTGGAGACGTCGTTGAGCCCGGAGGAGAGGCGGTAGTCTTCCTTCTTGGCCACCGTGCCGCCGCGGGATTTTTCCCGCTCGCCGAAATTCAGCGCGAACGCCATCTGCTGTTCGTCTGATATGTCCTGGCCGTGGAAAATGAGCACGGCGTATCTGTCCATGCCGGCCTCGATGTCGATGGCCTCCTGCTCCGTCAGCGGCTTGCGCAGATCGACGCCGGAGACCTCGCCGACGAAATGCTTGTGCAACTGCCGGATCAGGACCGTCATGACGTATCTCCCCGTGCGTCGCGGGCGGCTTTCCCGCTTCGTTTGTCGAGGAAGGCTACTCCCGGCGCGCGGCCTGTCAACGCTTCGAGCGCGGGCGCGGATCAGGCATTCCGCGCCATCAACCCGCCGTCGACCGGGATCACCGCACCGGTCAGGAACGAGGCCGCCGGCAGGCACAGGCTCAGCGTCATATGCGCGACCTCCTCGGGGTCGCCGTAGCGGCCGAGCGCGGTGCGGCGCTTGGCGTAGATCGTCTTGTGCTCCTCGGAGATGCGGTCGGTGATCGCGGTGCGGATCGGACCCGGGCAGATGCAGTTCACGGTGATGCCCTCGCGGCCGAGCTCGACCGCAAGCGAGCGGGTCAGGCTGGTGACGCCACCTTTGGCCGCGGAGTAGGGGCTGTGCAGCGCAGTGGCGCCGAGCGCTTCGGTGGAGGCGATGTTGACGATGCGCGGCGATCTCGACTTGCGCAGGTAAGGCAGTGCGGCGCGGATGATGCGCGGATGCGCCGTCAGCATCACCGCGATGCCCTTGGCCCAGGCGTCTTCGTAGGCGGGATCATCGATCGCAACGCGCACCGAGATGCCGGCATTGTTGATGATGATGTCGAGCCCGCCGAAATGCGCCGCGACGTCGTTGATCACTTTCGTGATCGCATCGCGATCGGCGACGTCGAGTGTCCAGGCCTTTGCCGAGCCGCCAGCCGCGGCGATCTCGTTCGCCACCGCCTGCGTGGCCTCGGCGGCGAGATCGGTGACCGCGACGTTGGCGCCCTCATCGGCGAACACGCGCGCGGTGGCGCGGCCCATGCCGCTCGCGGCGCCCGTGACGAGGACGGTGAGGCCCTGCACCGAACGGTTGAGCTTTCTGAATTCGGACATGGCGGACCTCGCTGATTTTCTTTGCATTGTTGATACCACAACGCTGGCACCGATCCGCAGGCAGGTCAAACCGATCGCCGCGTCGGCGCGGCCGTAGCGCGTTGACGCAAGTCCGGCGTTGGCTTTTCGCAAAGGATCATGCTCAATCAAGAAACCAGACAAGGAGACGCGCGATGAACGAGCTCGATTTCTCAGGCAAGCAGGTGCTGGTGGTCGGCGGCTCCAGCGGTATCGGCAACGGCATTGCGCAGGCGTTCCGCGCCAAGGGTGCGCGCGTTGCGGTGTGCGGCACCCGCGCAAAGGCGAGCGATTACGCGGCGGACGAAGGCTCGGATCTCGAAGGCCTCGCTTACGCGCAGCTCGATGTCAGCGACGCAAAGGCGATTGAATCGTTCACGCCGTCATTCGACCGGCTCGACATCCTGGTGCTGGCGCAGGGCGCGGTGATTTACCGCCGCGGGGAATTTCAGATGGACGGTTTCCGCAAGGTGCTCGAAGTCAATCTGATGAGCCTGATGGCCTGCGCCACCAAATTCGAAGCGATGCTGAGTGCAGCGAAGGGATCGCTGATCATCGTGAGCTCGACTGCGGCCTATCATTCCACCATGGGCAATCCGGCCTACAACGCCTCGAAGACCGGCGCGGTCGGGTTGGCGCGCACGCTGGGCGAAGCCTGGGCCGAGCACGGCATCCGCGTCAACGGCATCGCGCCGGGCCTGGTCGACACCAAGATGACCAAGGTGACGACGGCGAATCCGAAACGCCTCGAAGGTGCGCTGGAACGGATTCCGCTGAAGCGGCTCGGCACGCCTGCCGACATGGCCGGCGCCGCGCTGTTCCTGGCCTCGCCGCTCGCCGCCTACATCGTCGGCCAGACCATCGTGGTCGACGGCGGGCTCATCCTCTAGCAACAGGAACTTGCGCGCGGCTTGCCGGTTAGCTCCTTGACAGATCAAGGAGCGTCACGATGGACAAGGATCGGATTTTCGGGTCGGCCAAGGAATTCGCAGGCAAGGCTGAAGGCGCGGTCGGCGATGTGACCGGCGACGCCGAGACCGAAGCTTCCGGCCGCGTGCGCGAAGCAGCCGGCCGGGTGCAGGATATCTACGGTCAGGCCAAGGACGCGGCGCGCGACGCCGCCGACAGCGCGGTCAACTATGCCAAGGATGCCTACGACAATCGCGGCGAGACGGTGCGCAGCGGCCAGAAGGCGGTAGCGAACGCGGTGCAGGACAATCCGCTCGGCTCGCTCCTGATCGCCGGCGGGATTGGCTTCGCGCTGGCGCTGTTGATGACCCGACAGCCGCGCCGCCCGCCGCCGCGCTGGCGCTATTACGGCTGAGACAGGGTCGCAACGCCCGTCATCGGGCGGCGCTTTGCGCCGACCCGTTGGCTCGCAATGACGGCGATAGAACCCGGCCTACTGCTGCACATTCCCCGGCACCGAGGCCGAGCGGCCGACATTGCCCGGCGGTCGTGGCGGGCGCGACGGCGGGGTGACCAGCGGGCGCTGCTGCGGCGCGCCGAAGCCAAAGAAATCACGCAGCCATGGTTGCTGCTGTTGGGCTTGCGGCGGTTGGGCTGTCGGGGCCGGACGGAACACGCGCTTTTGTGCCGGCCGCGGCGCCGTGATGATCGAGCCGTCCGGCGCGATCGCGGTGGTCGAGGGCGGTGGATTGGCCGGCGCCGCCGCAGGTCCCGTTGGCGTGGTCGCGGCCACCGGCACGTCGCCCTTGGCCGGCTCACGTTCCATCTCGCGGCGCGGCCAGGCGAAATCATCGGCGCGACCGGCGGGCGCCGCCAGCGGCTCGCCCTTCACCAGCGTGCGTGCGGCGAGCGCATCGACCGCGGCGGGCCGCGAGCCCGGCCCGCCAAGCAGCTGATCGGTGCCGACCGAGGAGGCGACCAGCGGCAGCACGGGACCTGCCAGCGGCCGCGGCGCCGGCTTGCCCGGCTCCGCACTGGTATCGGGCGTCGCCGGTTCGTTCGGCAGCGCGATCGGTCCGGAGCGCACCGCGAGCAGCCGGGTCACCTCGCGCTCGACATAATGCGCAAGCTTGCGCGCGCCGGGCTTGGTGAAGAACACGCCATCGTCGGAGCGCAGCTTGCGCGGCTGGCCCTCGAAGTCCGGGCCCTTCGGCATGAAGCGGCCGGCCTCGTCGACGAAGCCGTCCCAGACGTCGACATAGGTGATACCGGCCTTGCCGGCGGCATCACGATAGAGCGCGTCGAGGAACAGCATGTCCGACGTGCCCTTCGGGCCGCGGATCGCGGGCAGGCCGACCCACAGCACCGGCACGCCCTTGCTCTTCAGCACATTGATCATCTCCTCGATCTTCTTGCTGTAGAGCTCGACCCAGCGCTCGTCGCGGAAGTCGTAGACGCCGTTGGGCGAACGCGCCGTCTTGTCCGGCGCGGACTGGTTGTCGTTGTCGGCGTCCTCGGGCGCGAGTTCGGCGTCGACAGGCTTGTCGTCAGGCTTTGCCGCGGCGTCGGGCTTGTCTCCGGGTTTGGCATCCGCCTTGTCGCCCGGCTTTGCATCCGGCTTGTCGCCGCCTTTGGCGCGCGCGTCCTTCTTGTCCTTGTCGTCTTTCTTGTCGACTTTCTTCTCCGGCTCGCGGATCGGGATGCGGTCGTTGAGGCCGAGCATCACCACGATCGCATCGGGCTTCTCGTTGGCCAGAATGCCCTTGGCGGCCGCGGCCCAGTCGGCCGGGTCGCCCTTGGGCTGATAGCGGATCAGGCCGGAGACGGTCTTGTGGCGGCGGATCACGCCCATGTCGGGCTGGTCGGAATAGGCATCCTCCAGGCCGTAGGCGAGCCAGTCGGCCATGGCGTCGCCGAGTACCAGCACGTTGCGCTCCGCCACGCTGTCACGCTTGGCCGGCGCCGGCGCGCGGGAAAAATCCTCGCGCGGCCGCTGCGGTTGGGCTTGCGGCTGCCGCTCGAACGGCTGGAAGAAGTCGGACCCGAACCAGTCGCCACCGCGGCGAGGCGGCGGTGTCTGGTGACGCGGCGGCGGCGATGGCGAGCCGAAGCCCGGGAAGCCGAAGAATTGCGCCGAAGCGGGGCTGGCGATGCCGATCAAAAGCACGAGCGCGACCGCCAGCGCGAGCAGCGGGCCGCTCTCGGTGAACACGCGCAAAAAGGATCTTGGCTTCGGCATCGGGCTCGGTCGCAGATGGTCTGGAAGTACGTGAGCATATTAGCGGAATCGGGCCGCAAGCGGGCAGCTTTTCCACCATAAATCGGGCCGGCCGGGCGGCCGTCAAGGCATCGGCCAGATACCTGATTTCACGGTTACTTTTGGGGGTGGGGCGGCCGGCGCGGCCGTGTCCCCAAACCTCCCCTTGAAAAGGGGAGGTCGCTTTGCTCGTGAGAGCAAGGCGGGTGGGGATCTGGTCTCTCCACAAGCAGCGTCACCCGCGGCTGACCCCCATCCCGACCTTCCCCCTTTCAGGGGGAAGGAGAAGGCAGGACCGGCTATGTGATCAATCTACCGCCCCCGCAACCGTTCCAGCACCTCTGACGTGGCAAAGCCGTCCGCCGGCGCCCCGATCGAGGCCTGGAAGCCGCGCAGGGCCTCGCGGGTCTGGCCGCCGAACTGGCCGTCCGGTGTGCCCTTGTAGAAGCCGCGCTGCACCAGGAGCTGCTGCAGCTCCAGCCGTTCCGCCCGCGACAGCACCCGTTCCTGGCGCGGCCAGGGCTGCACGAAGGGCTGACCGCCGCGCAGGCGGTCGGCGAAATGGCCGATCGCCATCGCATAGGCCTCCGCCGGGTTGTACTTCATGATCACGCGAAAGTTCTGCAGCATCAGGAAACCCGGCCCCTCGGCGCCGGCCGGCGCCAGCAGATAGGCTTTCTCGGCCGGCCGCGGGAACGGCTGGTTGTTGGCGCGCTTGACCCCGAGATGCTCCCATTGCGTCAGCGGCATCGCCTTGGCGCGGTCGGCCAGCATGAAGTTGAAGCCTTGCGGGATCACGACCTCGTAGCCCCAGCTCGCGCCGCTCTGCCAGCCGTCCTTCTTCAGATTGTTGGCGGTCGAGGCGATCAGATCGGCCGGATCGTCGACGACGTTGCGGCGGCCGTCGCCGTCGCCGTCGACCGCGTAGCGCTTGAACGCGGTCGGCATGAACTGGGTCGGACCGAACGCGCCGGCCCAGGAGCCGCGCATCTGCTCGGGCGTGAGATCGCCGCGGTTGAGGATCTCCAGCGCCGAGAGGAATTCGTCCTTGAAATAGGCCTGGCGGCGGCCGACGCAGGCCAGCGTCGCGGTCGACTGCACCACGCTGCGGTCGCCCATCTGGGTCGAATAGTTCGACTCGATGCCCCAGATCGCGGCGATGATATAGCGGTCGACGCCGGTGGCGCGCTCGGTCGCGTCGAATTGCGGCTTGTATTGCGCCAGGATCTCGCGGCCCTTGGCGAGCCTGGTATCGCTGACCAGGATGTCGAGATAGTCCCAGATCGCCTTGGTGAATTCCGGCTGCGAATCCAACAGGTCCATGATGCGCAGATCGGGCGTCAGGCCGGCGGTGAAGCGCTCGAAATTCTCCTGGCTGATGTTGCGCCGTGCGGCATCGGGCCACATCCCGGCGACGCAGTTCGAAAAATTCCCCGCCGCCTCGCGGATCGCGGCCGCGGTCATCAGCGGATGGCCGGAGGCGCCGTCCTCGCCACTCCAGGGCGGCGGCGCGCCGTCCTGTCCGGTCGCGGCCTGCGGCGGCGTGCCCGCCTTGTTGGAGAAGATGCTGTCGATGAGGTTGGTCAGGCCGCCACCCGACGATTGGGCCCAGGCGCCGCCAGGCAATAAAAGACCTGCGCCCGGCGATAGAAGCGCCAGCGTCAGCAGGATCGCGCTGAGGCGGCTGGTCGGCGATGTTCCCGCTGGTCGCATTGTCGTGTGCCTGTCAAAAACGTGCTGTTCCAGAAGGCCCGGGCACGGTTTCCAATAACTTAACAAAGGCGAGATTTTGTTGCCCGCCGGATTTGGCCGATCGGGGCGGCAGAATTAAGCCAGATCACACATCCGCCTTTGTTACCCGCTGCAAACGGGCTACCAAGGTGCGATTTCAGATTGCGCCGCCCCACCCATTTCAAGGCTTCCGATCATCCCATGAAAATCCGCAAAGCCGTCTTCCCCGTCGCCGGTCTCGGCACCCGCGTGCTGCCCGCCACCAAGGCCATGCCGAAGGAGATGCTGACCATCGTCGACAAGCCCTTGATCCAGTACGTGGTCGACGAGGCCAGGGAAGCCGGCATCGAGCACTTCGTGTTCGTGACCGGCCGCAACAAGGGCGTGATCGAGGATCATTTCGACCGCATGTTCGAGCTCGACACCACGCTCGCCGCGCGCGGCAAGAACGCCGAGCAGGAGATCCTGGCGGCGAGCCAGCCGGAAGCCGGCGCGATGAGCTTTACCCGGCAGCAGGCGCCGCTCGGTCTCGGCCATGCGGTCTGGTGTGCGCGTGACATCGTCGGCAACGAGCCGTTCGCGGTGGTGCTGCCGGATGAGCTCGTGCTCAACACGCCGGGCTGCCTCAAGCAGATGATCGAGGCGGCAAGCAAGCTCGGCGAGAAGTCGAACGTGCTCGCGGTCGAGGCGGTGCCCGACCATCTCACCCATCAATACGGCATTTGCGGCGTCGGCAAACGCACCGGCAAGATGTTCGAGGTCGACGGCATGGTCGAGAAGCCGCCGAAAGGCACCGCGCCGTCGAATCTCTCGATCACCGGCCGCTACATCCTGCAGCCGGAGATCTTCAAGATCCTGGAAACCCAGGAGCGCGGCGCCGGCGGCGAAATCCAGCTCACCGACGCCATGATCGGCCTCGCCAAATCGCAGCAATTCTACGGCGTCGAGTTCGAGGGCGAGCGCCACGATTGCGGCTCCAAGGCCGGCTTCCTCCGCGCCAACATCGCCTACGGCCTGAAGCGCCCCGAACTGCGCGACGGGCTGATTGCCGAGATGAAGAAGTATCTGGGAGAGTAAGGCGACCGCGCACGCAACAAATTCAGTGTCGTCCCGGCGAAGGCCGGGACCCATTACCACGAATGTTTGTTGTTCCGCGACGCTGGAGCCACAACCTGCCTTACAACACACTCCTGGGGTTATGGGTCCCGGCCTTCGCCGGGACGACGATGCGGTGAAACCTGCGCCCTACAAATCTCGGGGCGAGGGCGGTTGCACGATTTCTGAATATTGGAATAATGCGGCTGAGTTGCCCGACGTGTCAAGTCGCCATGTCGAACGCTGGCGGCTCCTTTGCATGGGGTTGTTTTCGCGGTTTTGATCGTGCGTCCCTCGCGGAGAGGGAAGAGGCCTGACTGGGCGTCCCCCACCCACCCGTGTCATCGCCCGGTTTAACCGGGCGACCCAGTACGCCGCGGCCCTTCGGCTCGATCAGCACTGCCGCTGGAACACTGGTCACCCGCATGCGCGCATGCGCCGGTGAGACACCGCGTTGCTTGGCAGCTTGATGCAGAACCCGTGACCTCACGCCACCAGCGCGATCTTGGGCCCGCTCGCCATGACCGAGCGGTTGCGGCCTTTCGCCTTGGCGGCGTAGAGCGCCTTGTCGGCGGCTTCGACCAGGTCGGACCATTGTTCGCCGGCGGACGGCTTGATGCTGGCGATGCCGATGCTGACCGTCGTGATCAACTCGCCCGCGCACCATTGCTGGACGTTGGTGCGGATGGTTTCGGCGAGGCTCAATGCCTGCATCGCGCCGGCGCCGGGCAGCAGCACGGCGAATTCCTCCCCGCCGAAGCGCGCGGCGCAGTCGCCGGCGCGGCGCACTGCGTCCGAAATGCAGATCGCGATCCCGACCAGCACCTGGTCGCCGGCCTGGTGCCCGAAGGTGTCGTTGTAGGCCTTGAAATGATCGGCATCGATCATCAGCAGCGCGATCGGATGGCCGTGCCTGACGGCGCGGCGCCATTCGAGCTCGATCTCGGAATCGAACTTGCGCCGGTTCTTCAACCCGGTGAGGGCGTCGGTGGTCGCCATCTCCTCGAGCCGGTCCTCGGCATCGGCGCGGCGGCCGATCTCGCGCGCCAGCACCAGCGCGGTGGTGAGCACGAACACGATCAGCGCCGCCATGATGGCGCCGATCCGGATCGCCTCGGTGCGCCAGAGATTGAACACGTTGGCGAGCGGCTTGCCGACCACGACATAGAGCGGGCTCGGGCTGTCGCGCCGGACATAGAGCCGGGGCGTCGCGTCCACCGGACCCTTGCCGGCATAGGCGCCGCCGTCCTTGAGGTTGTCGGCCTTCCAGTCCTTTTGATCGGCAAGGCTCTTGCCGATCACGTCGAGATCGAACGGCGTGCGCATGATGATGGTGCGGTCGCGGCGCAGCACCGTGATGGTGTCGCCCTCCGCAAGGTTGAGCCGCCCGAACAGGTCGTGGAAATAGCTGAAGCGGATCGAGCCGACCACGACGCCGAGGAAGCGGCCGTCTTCGCCGCTGATGCGACGGCTCAGCACGATGGCATAGGCGCCGCGATGCAGCATCGGCCGGCTGACGAACAACCCTGCATCGGGACGGTCGCGCTGCACCGTGAAGTATTCCTCGTCGCTGCGGTTCTCCGGGCGCGGATCGAGGCTCGCGGCGTCGATCGTCAGGTTGCCGGCGGCGTCGAACACCTGGATCGCGCCGAAATGCTTGGCGGTCGCTGCGTGGTCGAACAGGATCAGCTGGCGCAGCTCCTTGCTGACGCCGCGGAGCTCGGGCATCTCCAGATTGCTGGCGACCGCGCGCAGCGACAGGTCGTAGAGCTCGATGTTGCGGCTGATGTCGGCGTCGATGCCCGAGGCCAGGTTGCCCAGGGTCTGGCGGGCGATTTCCTCCTCGCCGCGGCGCATGTCGAACATCACGCTGGCGCAGATCGCGGAAAAGCCGATCACGGTGGCAACCGACGAGGCGATCAGCAGCTTTGCCGAAAGCCGCCAGCGCCGCACCGCGTCTCTTCCCCGTCGAAATGGCATGTCCCGCTCCAAACTGTCGTCATGCATCGGGAAACGTTGTTGTCGCCTTAAATGGCGACAGCGGCCGCCGAATGGGTTAACGGGTGGTTGCTGAAACCCGGACGCTTCTCATCGAGGACCTCGTGAACGACTACGACGCGCTGCGCGACTATCTGAAGAAGCAGCATCTCCCCGAATTCGTGCTGACCTTCGAGGAGATCGAGGCGATCATCGACGCAGCGCTGCCGCGCGCGGCACATCGGGCGTCGTGGTGGGAGACGCTGCGCAGCCCCCAGGAGAAGATGCCGCAGCGCGAAGCCTGCCTCGACGGCGGCTACATCGCCACGCGCCAGGCCGATGGCAAGAGCGTCAAGTTCAAGCGGATGCCGAAGCCGCGCTAGCTAGCCGCTTCCAGCCGTTCCTCGGTCAGCAGCCGCGTTGCCGCATCGGCGTCCATCGGCTCGCCGAAGGCGAAGCCCTGCGCGTATTCGCAGCCCAGCTGGTAGAGCTCGACGGCGTCCGAATCCGTCTCGGCGCCTTCCGCGACCACTTCCATGCCGAGATCGTGCGCCAGCGCGATGATCGATTTCAGGATCACCGGGCGGGTGCCGCGGCTGGTGGTGCGGACGAAGGACTGGTCGATCTTGATGGTGTCGAACGGGAAGCGCTGCAGATAGGACAGCGAGGAGTGGCCGGTGCCGAAATCGTCGAGCGACAGCCCGGTGCCGAGCTCGCGGATCCGCGCCAGCATCTGGGCGGCGTGCTCCGGATTCTCCATCACGAGCGATTCCGTCAATTCGAGCTTCAGCGTGCCGCGCGCCACCGAGGAGCGCGACAGCACCGTTCTGATATCGTGGATCAGATCGTGGCGCAGCAATTGCCGCGAGGAGACGTTGACGGAGGCGAAGATCGGGTCGCGAGCGCGCATCGCGCGCTGCCACACCGCGAGCTGGCGCGCGGTCTGGTCCATCACGAACATGCCGAGATCGACGATCAGGCCGGTCTCCTCGGCGACATTGATGAACTCCGACGGCGACATCCGTCCGAGCTTGGGATGGTCCCAGCGCACCAGCGCCTCGAAGCCAGCGATGGCGCGATCCTCGAGCCGCACGATCGGCTGATACAGGATCGTGAGCTCCTGACGCTCGATGGCGCGGCGCAGGTCGCTCTCCAAGGTCAGGCGGTCGGTCTTCCGCGCCCGCATCGCCGGCTTGTAGACGTCGATGCGGTCGCCGCCGATCCGCTTCGAGTGATACATCGCAAGCTCGGCGTCCTTGATGATCTCGTCGGTCAGCGGCGACTGCGGGTCCGACAGCGCGAGGCCGATCGAGGCGGTCAGGAAGATCTCGCGGTCGTTGAAGGCGATCGGGGCGCGGATGGTCTTGCGGATGGTCTCGGCGAAATTGGTGATCCGCGCCGGGTCCTGCTCCGACAGCAGGATCAGGCCGAACTGGTCGCCGGCCATTCGCGCCAGCGTGTCCTGGGGCTTGAGGATGCGGGTCAGGCGCCGTGCCAGGGTCAGCAGGATCGAATCGCCGACCGCGATGCCGACGGAATCGTTGACCTGCTTGAAGCGGTCGAGGTCGATCACCATCAGGGTCGGCCGCAGGTTCGGCATGGTCTTGGCGAGGTTCGCCACAGCTCCAAGGCGGTCCATGAACAGCCGGCGGTTCGGCAGGCCGGTCAGATTGTCATGCACGGAATCATGCAGCATCCGCTCTTCCGAGTTCTTGAACTCGGTGACGTCGGTCAACGTGCCGACCACCCGCGAGACTTCGCCGTCGGAGCCGACCACGGGGCGCGCCTTCAGTGCGAACCACATGAAGTGGCCGTCGGGCGTGCGCAGGCGGAAGTCCTGCACCAGCCGGCCGCGGCGCTGGTCGAGCACGCTGTCGAGCGCGGCGCGGAAACGGTCCTGGTCGAGTGGGTGCAGCACTTCGAGCCATTTCGCGGCGGGGCCCTCCAGCGTGCCGCGCTTGAGGCCCAGCAGGGCTTCGGTCTCTGGGCTGGTGAACACCTTGTCGGCGGAGACGTCCCAGTCCCAGATCAGGTCGCCCGAGCCGGTCAGCGCCAGCGCGCGGCGCTCGACATCGGAGACGATGCCGGTGGTGGCGCCGCCGCCGGCGAAGGCGTGCTGCATCACCGTGAATCCGATCAGCATCACGATCAGCACCAGGCCGCCGAGCAGCGCCGGGCCGACGATGTCGTTGGTGACGGAGCCCGCGACCGTCATGCCGGCCGCGATCACCCAGACCACCAGCAGGAACCAGGTCGGGATCAACAGCACCGCGCGGTCGAAACCGTGGGTCGAGAGGTAGACGATCAGCGCGAAGCCGGCGAAGGCGATCATCACCAGCGACATCCGCGCGATGCCGGAGGCGACCGCGGGATCGAAGAGCGCCAGCGCCACCAGCGAGCCGAGGAACACCAGCCAGCCCAGCGTGATGTGCGAGTAGCGCACGTGCCATCGGCTGAGATTGAGATAGGCGAACAGGAACACCAGCAATGTCGCCGCGAGGATCGCCTCGCCCGCCGCGCGCCAGACGCGCTCGGCGTTGTTCGACATGTCGAGCACCTTGCCCCAGAAGCCGAAGTCGACGCCGATATAGACCAGCACCGCCCAGGCCAGCGCCGCGGCGGCCGGGAACATGATCGAGCCCTTCACCACGAACAGGATGGTCAGCACCAGCGCGAGCAGGCCCGAGATGCCGATCACGATGCCTTGGTAGAGCGTGAACGAGTTGACCTTGTCCTTGTAGGCGTCGGGTTCCCACAAATAGAGCTGCGGCAGCTTGTCGGTGCGCAGCTCGGCGACATAGGTGACGACGGCGCCGGGATCGAGCGTGATGCGGAACACGTCGGCGGTCGGGCTCTCCTGCCGCTCGGGCCGGTCGCCGACCGAGGGCGTGATGGTGGCGATGCGGGAGAGGCCGAGGTCGGGCCACAGCAAGCCTGACGACACGATACGATAGTGCGGTGCAACGATGAGGCGGTCGAGCTGATCGTCGGTGTTGTTGGCAAGCGCGAACACCACCCAGTTCTGGCCGCCTTCGCGGGCGCGGACCTCGATGCGGCGCACGATGCCGTCGGTGCCGGGCGCGGTGGAAACCTGGATGCGGTCGCCTTCGCTGCGCTGATGGTCGAGCACTGCGGTGAGGTCGATCGCCGGCGCGTCGCTGCGCACGCTGACGGCGTCGATCGCATACGCGTCGGGCGCAGCGGCAAACATCATGAGGCCCAGCGCGAGCAGCGCAAGGCACCTGATCAGACGCAATGTCAGTACTCCGCGATCGACAAACGGCCCGGGCCTGGCGACCGGCTCGGGAGTGGCGCGATAGATGACACGAAAGCGAAGGAAATCAAAGGGTTTCCGCCCCTTCATCCGTCGCGATCGTTAAACGACCAACACAATTTTGCCAATATGCTCGCTGGTTTCCATGCGGCGGTGCGCATCGGCGGCCTTTTCCAGCGGGAAAGTGCTGTCCATCAGCGGCTTGACGCGGCCTTCGCGCAGCAGCGGCATCACCTTGGCCTCGATCGCGGCGACCATCGCCGCCTTGTCCGCATTACTACGGGGGCGCAGGGTCGAGCCGGTGTGGTGCAGGCGCTTGACCATCAGCTTGGCGAAGTTGGCCGATGCCTTCGGTGTTCCCGACAGGAACGCGATCTGCACGATGCGGCCCTCGACGGCGGCGGCATCGTAGTTCCGATCGATGTAGTCGCCGCCGACCATGTCGAGGATCACGTTGACGCCGGCGCCGCCGGTGATCGTCTTCACCGCCTCGACGAAATCCTCCGTCTTGTAATTGATGGCATGGTCGGCGCCGAGCTTGAGGCATGCCTCGGCCTTGTCCTGCGAGCCGACCGTGACGATCACCTTGGCGCCGAACGCCTTGGCAAGCTGGATCGCCATCGTGCCGATGCCCGACGAGCCGCCATGGATCAAGAGCGTCTCGCCGGCCTTCAGCGCGCCGCGCTCGAACACGTTGTGCCACACCGTCATCAGCGTTTCCGCTGTCGCGCCGGCTTCCTGCATCGACAATGCCGGCGGCACGGTCATCGCCTGTCCGTCCTGCGCGATGCAATATTGCGCGTAGCCGCCACCGGCGACCAGCGACATCACCTTGTCGCCGATCTTGTGCCTGGTGGCGCCTTCGCCGAGCGCGACCACTTCGCCTGCGATCTCGAGGCCGGGCAGGTCGCTCGCGCCGGGCGGCGGCGGATAGGAGCCGGAGCGCTGCGCGACGTCAGGACGATTGACGCCGGCGGCTTCGACCTTGACCAGGATCTCGCCGGCCTTCGGCACCGGCAGCGCGCGGGTCTCCGGCACCAGCACCTCCGGGCCGCCCGGCTTGCTGATGGCGACGACGGTCATTTGCGCGGGCAGATTTGGCATGGCGGGTCCCTGGTCCAGGATGAAGATCGGCGGATGGCATATCGCCTTTCCCGCCGAAGTGAAACGCCGTCAAGCCCCGAACCGCGCTGCCAGCTGGCCGGCTCGCTCAGCTGTGATCTTCTCGATCAGCGGACCGGGATTTTCCACCGGTGTGCCCGCGCCCTCGTCCAGCAGCGACGCGAGTGGGCCATTGGGCCAGCGCGGGATCGCATCGTCGTGGCCGAAGGCGCGAAGCACGCGTTCCGCGAGATGCGGCACGATGCTCCACGCCAGCGTCGCCGAGAGCCTGACCAGATTGAGCCCGGTGCGCGTCACGACGGCGGCGCGATCGGGATCGGACTTGATGGCAGTCCAGGGTGCTGCGTGGTGCAAGTAAGCGTTCGACGTATCCCAGATCGCGCGGATCGCCGCCGCCGCGCCCCGAAATTCCAGCGCAATGTGATGGCGATGCAGCGTTGCGATGCGCTGCTCCAACTCATCGGCGAGCCGTCGCTCGGCGTCACCTTGCGTGCCGCCGTCGGGAATGCGTCCAGCGAAGGCGAGATGCGTGAAGCTGACGATGCGGTTGACGAGGTTGCCGAAGATGTCGGCAAGATCCTTGTTCACGTCGGTGGCAAATTTCGCGATGCTGAAATCGGTGTCGGCGCTTTCGGGCGCGTTGGCGATCAGCCACCAGCGCCACAAATCCGCGGGCAACTCCGCAAGCGCCGCATCGGTGAAGATGCCGCGCTGACGACTGGTCGAGAATTTTCCGCCCTCATAGGTGAGCCAGTGGAATCCCTTGATCACGTCGGCGGTCGTCCATGGCTCGCCCGAGCCGAGCAAGGTCGCCGGAAAGCTCACGGTGTGAAACGGGATGTTGTCCTTGCCGAGAAACTGGATGTAGCTGATGTCATCGGCCTGCCACCACCAGTCGCGCCAGTCGCGGCTTGGTGCGAGAGCCGCCCATTCCTGGGTGGCGGCGATGTAGCCGATCGGCGCATCGAACCAGACATAGAACACCTTGTCCTCGAATCCCGCGCGCGGCACCGCGATGCCCCAGGCGAGATCGCGCGTGATGCAGCGATCGCGCAGATCGGCATTGAGCCAGCTCTTTGCGGTCGAGACCACGAAGGGCGGCCAGCCGGACCGGCTGTCGATCCATCCGCCGAGTTTCGCGACGAGCTGCGACTGACGCAGGAACAGATGACGGCCGGTGCGGATTTCGAGCGCGCGGTCGCCCGACAGCGCGGAGCGCGGCTCGATCAGCTCGGGCGGATCGAGCAGTCGGCCGCAATGATCGCATTGATCGCCGCGTGCGGACCGGTCGCCGCAATGCGGGCAGGTGCCGAGCACGTAGCGGTCGGGCAGGAAGCGCCGGTCCTTCGGGGAATAGATCTGCTGGAGCTCGCGCGCCTCGATCAGGCCGGCCTCCGCGAGTCGGCGATAGAAGTGCTGCGTCAGCGCGTGATTGCAGGGCGAAGAAGTCCGGCCGAAATGGTCGAAGGAGAGGCCGAAGCGGCGATAGATGTCGGCCTGGATCGCGTGCTGTGTGTCACAGAAGGTGCGAACGTCTTGTCCGGCGTCGATCGCGCCGAGCTCGGCCGGGGTGCCGTGCTCGTCGGTCGCGCAGATGAAGAGGACGTCGTCGCCGATCTGCCGCCGGAAGCGGGCGTGGACATCGGCGGGCAGCAGGGAGCCGATGAGATTGCCGAGATGCTTGACGCCGTTCACGTAAGGCAGCGCGCTGGTGATGAGAATCTTGGTCATGGGTGCGGTCTTTCGCGTGTGCTGCTGCCGACCCCGGACGAATCGAGAAATGAAAAGCCCTCCCGCACGATCGGAAGGGCTTGGGGTCGGCTCATGCCTTGCGCGCGTGGACGCGCACTATCCCGTCCGGTCAGCCTCCTTGCGGTCGGGCCGGGGCATTCGCGTCAGACGTTGCGCGCACGAGAAAGTCACTGCAAAATTCTCCTGATCGGGGAATATAGCATCCCTGGGCGCTTGGCGCCAGATCATTGCCGGGAGGAGACATGCCAATCGAGGATGACGACCGTCCGAAGAAAAAGATCAGCCACGAGATCGGACAAGACCTCTCGCTGCTGTCAGTCGAGGAGTTGAGCGAACGCATCGCGCTGCTCACGTCGGAGGTCGACCGGTTGAAGGAAGCGATGACGAAGAAGCGTGCATCGAAGGACGCCGCGAACTCGTTCTTCAAGTCGTCGCCATGAGAGCCATTATGAGAGCCATTTTTCTCGCCGGCCTGATCGCGGCCGTGATGGTGCAGGCGGCCCCAGCGTCCGCCCGCACGCCGTCGGCCTGTTCAAAAGGTGAAAAAACCGCGCGCCAGTGCAAGGAGCGCGACTGCCAGGCGCTGTTCGAAACGAACCTCGGCGCGTGCAGCGAACTGCCTGCCAACAAATCGTGCCCGGACATGGCGAAGGCGCAAAAGGTCCGTTGCGATCAGTTTTGTGACGCCAATTATTCCGACGCGGCGATCGACTGTGAGAAGAAATAGTTTCGCGCTTCGGCAGAGGAACTCCACCTCCCCTTGAAAAGGGGAGGTCGCTTTGCTCACAGAGCAAAGCGGGCGGGGATCCGTTCTCTCCACATACACCGTCGCCCGCGGCTGACCCATCCCGACCTTCCCCCTTTCAGGGGGCAGGGAAGACGCGCGTCATCCATGCGCGTGCTGTCCCAGACTGGGCCATTGGCCGATATGGCAAACAAAGCCTAAAAAAATCCGCTCATTTACGATCGGTTAAGCTTTCTCGATTATCAATGCATTGTCCTCGTTTGGACACCGAGTGGCTCCTGTCCACTCTGTTTGACGCCTCCCTGTTATCAACTTCAAAAGCCGCCGGAAACGGCGGCTCTTTTTTGTGCGCCCCACCGGCTGGAAACCATAAATCCGGTTGCGGCTGGACTCTTCGCCTCGCCCGCGCAATGATTTGTTCATCATAAGCCGGCGCGCCAGACGCCGGTGGGCGTTACGGTGGTGTGAGGGCGTTAACCATGGCGGATCGTTCCCAGAGCGAGGCCGGGCTTGTGCTGTTCAGTGAACGGCTGACCAATTCTGCGGCATTCGGGGTGCTGTTTCGCGAAGGCATGGACCTGGTCGAGCAGACCGCCGCCTATCTCGACGGCGACGGCCGCAACGAGGCCAAGGCGCTGGAACGCGCCGTCAGCCTGACCTACGCGACCGAGAGCATGCGCCTGACCACGCGGCTGATGCAGCTCGCGTCCTGGCTGCTGCTGCACCGCGCGGTCAAGGAAGGCGAGATGACGCTGACCCAGGCCAACCGCGAGAAGACCAAGGTCAAGCTCACCGCCGCCGATCCCGGCCCGGTCGACATGATCGAGAAGCTGCCCGAGCAGCTGCAGCTCCTGATCACCCGCTCGATGGATTTGCAGACGCGCGTGCGCCGGCTCGACACCACGATCCACGCGCCGGCGCCGGATCGCGCCTCGATCGGCAACCCGCTGGTGCCGCAGCTCAACCGCCTGAAGGCCGCGTTCGAGCAGTAATACCGCCCAGATGGGTTCAAGATGCGACAAGCCCCGTCGCGCGGCTGACGGTCGGCCGCTTTGGCGCTATGTTGGCGTCGAACAGCGAAGGGTCTGCCATGTACCTGCCGCCGCACTTCAAGATCGAGGAACTCGGCGCGATCCACGCCGCGATGCGCGCATCGCGGCTCGCGACGCTGGTCACGGCCACCGCCGACGGCCTGATCGGTACGCCGCTGCCGCTGATCCTCGACGAGCGCGAGGGCGAGTTCGGCACGCTCCATGGCCACGTCGCGCGGCCCAATCCGCAATGGAAGCTGCCCGCGACAGGCGAGGCGATGGCGATCTTCACCGGTCCCGACGCCTATGTCACGCCGTCCTGGTATGTGACCAAGGCCGAGCACGGCAAGGTGGTGCCGACCTGGAATTACGTCGCCGTGCACGCCTATGGCGCGGTGGAATTCTTCGAGGACGCCGATCGCCTGCTCGACGTGGTGACGCGGCTGACCGAACTGCACGAGAGCTCGCGCAAGGAAGCTTGGCAGGTCAGCGACGCGCCGGCCGACTTCATCAAGGCGCAGCTGCGCGGCATCGTTGGTCTGCGGATGCCGATCACGCGGCTCGACGCCAAGAAGAAGATGAGCCAGAACCGCAAGCGCGAGGACCGCGCGGGCGTGATTGCAGGCCTCGGCGCCAGCGACAACCCTGATGACCGCGAGGTCGCGGCGATGATCCCGGCAAGCTGAGCACGCGCGAATGGAATTGTACCTTGCCTTCGCGGTGACGACCGCGACCTTCGCGCTGATCCCGGGGCCTGCCATGTTGTACGCCGCCGCGCGCACCTTGGCGGGCGGCAGGCGCGCCGGGCTGATGGCCTCGCTCGGCCTGCATCTCGGCGGCTACGTCCACGTGGTCGCCGCGGCCGCCGGCCTCGCGCTGCTGTTTCACGCGGTGCCGCCGCTGTTCATGGCGATGAAGCTCGCCGGCGCGGCCTATCTGGTCTGGCTCGGGCTGTCGCTGTTCCGCGATCGCGGTGAGACGAAGCCTCCCGCGCTCGCCCCGCTCTCGGCGCGGCGCGCCTTCGCGCAGAGCGTCGTCGTCGAGGTGCTCAATCCGAAGACCGCGATCTTCTTCCTGGCGTTCCTGCCGCAGTTCGTGGATCCGTCCGCAAGCCTGCCGGTCTGGGCCCAGCTGTTCATGCTTGGCACGATCGTCAATCTGGCCTTCTCGCTGGTCGACATCGTCTGCGTGCTGTTCGCCAGCGCCGTGATGTCGAAGTTGCAACGCTCCCGGAGCTCGCAGCGGATGCTGCAGAAGATCGGCGGCAGCGTCCTGGTCGCGCTCGGGGCGCGGCTGGCGTTTCAGGATTAGCCCAGGACGAACTCCGTTGTCATTCCGGGGCTAGCGAAGCGAGAGCCCGGAATCCATTCCTCCACCAACGCTGTGGCCTGATGGATTCCGGGCTCGCGCCAAGAGGCGCGCCCCGGAATGACGAGAGTGATGTTGGTGTGACTGCCCGACGGGCAACTCAGCAAAACCTGTCAATCCCGCTGCAAGAAAATAATTCGTTTTATCGGAAGAGCGAATTGGTGTATAGATGTCGCGTCTCACCCGATCGAGGGGCGCTTCGCGGTCGTCATTAGTGTTGCGGTGAGATGCGGTGGACGCCGAGTGCGCGAAGACGTAGCGCGCGCAAGGCGGACGGTGAAGTCGTGCAGGCCTGACGCCCTAGTGGCAGGTGTTGATTCCTTTGAGAAGCTAGCGCTTCATCAGGGATGACGGTGACACAAAAGCCCAGTCTCGCCGGGGCGAGCACGTATAAGCCGTAACCCATCGCGCAGGGAAAGCCGGGTTGTTCCCGGTTACACCTGTGGTCCTACTCCCGTGCTTTTTGTTGCACGGGACCCATGGGTGCAATCGGCACCCGGCTTTCCCTGCGCCCTCTACAAAGCAAGAGGGCGGAACGACAAGCAAAGCTCGGACAACTCATGTCGCGAGAACGCGAAGCTACGTCCCCACCCCCGCTGTCATCGCCCGATTTAATCGGGCGACCCAGTACGCCGCGGCCTCTCGGCTCAAGCACGACCGTCTCTGGAATACTGGATCACCCGCATGCGCGGGTGACGACACCGCGGTGGTGGTTGCTGAATCGAAAACTATCCTCACGGTCGTCCTGGCGAAAGCCAGGACCCATTACCCCGACAGCCGCTGAGGCACGACGCTGGGGCCGCAGCCCCGTTCACAATCACATTCGGTGGTTATGGGTCCTGGCTTTCGCCAGGACGACGACGGCATATGCAGCGCTATTTGCGCTCGCCGGGACGACAACGAATACGTGGCAACCGACCGCGCCCCCAAAACAAAAACGCCCCCGCGAAGGGGGGCGTTTGGACAGGCCGGCAAAGGGCTCGTCGCGTGCAGACCTCAATCCTTCTTGAGGAAGCCCGAAAACTTCTTCTGGAACCGGGAGACGCGGCCGCCACGATCCATCAGCTGCTGGGTGCCACCGGTCCAGGCCGGGTGCGACTTGGGGTCGATGTCGAGGTTCAGCGTGTCGCCTTCCTTGCCCCAGGTGGAGCGGGTCAGGTACTCGGTGCCATCGGTCATGACGACCTTAATCGTATGATAATTCGGATGAATATCGGCTTTCATGACAGTTCCTTCGGCGCGCCGGCGCCCGTCTTGCGATGTCTGGGATACGGGATTTGGCCGGCTCTATAGCCCAAGGGGGCCGTCAAAACAAGCCGGAAACCGGGCTCAAACCCATCATCGGATTAGGACTTTCCGTCCATTTGCCAGCCGCGAGCGGCGGGCCTATTTGGGGACAGTAGAACCGGTCTAGAAACAGAAAAATGAGCATAGCCGAACCGCTTGAGACCCCACGTGGCGCCCACGAGCCGCCGCGCGATGCGTTGCTCGAGGAGGAAGCCTTCATCGAGAGCCAGCTCGCGGACCCGGCGAAAAGCCGCGCTCGCCTGCGGCCGCTGCTGGCGCTGGCGCCTTATGTGGCGCGCTACAAGGGGCGCGCGATTCTTGCCTTCATCTCGCTGACGGTCGCCGCGATCACCACGCTGATCGTGCCGGTTGCGGTGAGGCGGATGATCGACATGGGCTTCACGCCCGAAGGCATCGCGATGATCAACAGCTATTTCAGCGTGATGATCGCGGTCGTCGCGGTGCTGGCTGCCGCCAGCGCCTCGCGCTACTACCTCGTGATGACGATCGGCGAGCGCATCGTCGCCGACCTCCGCCGCGACGTGTTCGCGCATCTGCTCTCGTTGGCGCCGTCGTTCTTCGATTCCGCGCGCTCGGGCGAACTGGTGTCGCGGCTCACCGCCGACACCACGCAGATCAAGTCGGCGGTCGGCGCCTCGGTCTCGATCGCGCTACGCAATCTGATGCTGTTCTTCGGCGCTGCCGCGATGATGGTGTTCACCAGCCCGCGGCTGTCCGGCTTCGTGCTGCTGGCGATCCCGCTGATCGTGATCCCGCTGGTCGCGTTCGGCCGCTGGGTGCGGCGGCTGTCGCGCAACGCGCAGGATACGCTGGCCGATGCCAGCGCCTATGCCAGCGAGCTCGTCAACGCGATCCGCACCGTGCAGGCCTATACCGGCGAGCGGCTCGCGCAGGCGCGCTTCGCCGGCGAAGTCGAGCAGGCCTATCAGGCGGCGCGCAGCTCGACCAAGGCGCGCGCGGTGCTGACGCTGATCGTCATTTTCATCGTGTTCACAAGCGTCGTCCTGATCCTCTGGGTCGGCTCGCACGACGTCCTCACCGGCGCCATAAGCCCGGGCCGGCTCGGCCAGTTCGTCCTCTATACGGCGTTCGCCGCGAGCGGCCTCGGCCAGCTCAGCGAGGTCTGGGGCGAGGTCTCGGCCGCATCGGGCGCCGCCGAGCGGCTGTTCGAGATTTTGCGCGTCAGGCCGGCGATTGCCGCTCCCGCGCAGCCGCGCGCGCTGCCACAGCCCGCGCGCGGCGATGTCGGCTTCGACAATGTCAGCTTCGCCTACCCGACAAGACCCAATACGCTCGCGGTCGACGGGGTGTCGCTGTCGGTACGTTCAGGTGAAAAGGTCGCGATCGTCGGTCCTTCCGGCGCCGGCAAGAGCACCCTGTTCCACCTGCTGCTGCGCTTCTACGATCCCCGGTCGGGCACCATCTCGCTCGACGGCGTTCCGATCCGGCAGGCCGACCCCGCCGAGGTGCGCGCGCGCATCGCGCTGGTGCCGCAGGATTCCGTGGTGTTCGCCGCGAGCGCGCGCGACAACATCCGCTTCGGCCGTCCCGATGCGACCGACGCCGAGGTCGAGCGCGCCGCCGATCTCGCCCATGCCACCGAATTCCTGCGCCGCCTGCCCGGTGGTTTCGAGACGCAGCTCGGCGAGCGCGGCGTGACGCTGTCGGGCGGCCAGCGCCAGCGCATCGCGATCGCGCGCGCCATCCTGCGCGACGCGCCGCTGCTGCTGCTCGACGAGGCGACCTCGGCGCTCGACGCCGAGAGCGAGACGCTGGTGCAGACCGCGCTGGAAGAGCTGATGCGCCACCGCACCACGCTGGTGATCGCGCATCGCCTCGCCACCGTGCTGTCCTGCGACCGCATTCTCGTCCTGGACCAGGGCAAGATCGTCGAGCAGGGCACCCATGCCGAGCTGGTCGCTGCCAACGGCCTCTATGCGCGGCTGGCACGGCTGCAGTTCGAAGGGATTTGAGTGACCTAACGAGATCCTTAGCCCGGATGAAGCGAAGCGTAATCCGGGCTACGCGCTCACTGTATGCGGCCACAACTCTGATTGGGTTGCTGCGATGAGCGCGATGCGCTTCTGTGTGCCGTCGAGATCTCGGTTTGGGAATGTTGGAGCGGCATAGATGGGCGGTTTGGTGATCAGCGGCGGCCGGGTGGTCGACCCGGCGAGCGGGATGGACGCGGTCGGCGATGTCGCGGTGGTGGACGGGCGCATCGCTGCCGTCGGCACCGGGCTCGGCGGCGCCGAGCGGCAGATCGACGCGACCGGGCTCGTGGTGGCGCCGGGCTTCATCGACCTGCACGCCCATGGCCAGACCATCCCCGCCGACCGCATGCAGGCCTTCGACGGCGTGACGACGACGCTCGATCTCGAGGCCGGCGTGCTGCCGGTCGCATCCTGGTACAAGCGCCAGGCCGACAAGGGCCGCGTGCTGAACTACGGCGCCGCCGCCAACTGGGCCTTCGCGCGGATCGGCGCCATGACCGGCTCGAACGCGGAAAGCTCGCTCGAATCGTTCGGCGCCGCGATGCGCGATCGCCGCTGGATCGACAATGTCGCGACCGACGGCGAAGTCGGCGGTATCCTCGAGCGGCTCGGCAACGGCCTGAACGAGGGCGGCATCGGCGTCGGCATCCTCAACGCCTATGCGCCGGGCGCCGGCGTGCAGGAACTGACCGCGGTGTGCCAGCTCGCCGCTCAGCATGCGGTGCCGACCTTCACCCATGTCGCCTATATGTCGCGGATCGATCCGGAGAGCGCGGCGGAAGCCTATATCCGCCTGATCGGCTATGCCGGCGCCACCGGCGCGCATATGCACATCTGCCATTTCAATTCGTCGAGCAAGACCGATATCGAGCGCTGTGTTGCGCTGATCGCGAAAGCCCAGGCGCAGGGTCTGCCGATCACGGTGGAGGCCTATCCCTACGGCACCGGCTCGACGGTGCTGGCGGCGACTTTCTTCAGCGATCCGCAGTTCGAGGAACGCAACGGCCTTGGCTATGATTCGGTGCAGCGCGTGACCGACGGGCACCGCTTCGGCAGCCGCGAGGAATTGCTGGCGGCGCAGGCGGAGGAGCCGTCCACGCTGGTGCTGTGGCACGTGCTCGATATCGAAAACAACGCGCATCATCGCGATCTGCTCGATATGGCGGTGCTGTATCCGGGTGGCGCGATCGCGTCCGACGCGATGCCGTGGACGCTGTCGAACGGCAAGCCATACACCGGCGATGCCTGGCCGCTGCCTGACGATGCCACCTCGCATCCGCGCTCGGCGGGCTGCTTCACCCGATTCATCCGCGAATGGGTGCGCGAGCGCCGGAAAGTCTCGCTGCTCGAGGGCATCCGCAAATGCGCGCTGATCCCGGCGGAAATCCTGGCGGCGAGCACGCCGGCGATGCGCAGCAAGGGGCGGCTGCAGCCAGGCGCCGATGCCGATGTGGTGGTGTTCGACTTCGAGACGCTTTCCGACCGCGCCACCTTCTCGGCGATGAACCGTCCGGCCGAGGGCGTGCGGCATCTCGTGGTCAGCGGCCAGCCGCTGATATCGGACGGCGTGCTCGATGTGGCGGCGCGGCCCGGCCGGCCGGTGCGCCGGCCCGTGGTCGCGAGCTGATCGTGCCGGTCCAGGTCCTGCAAGTCCCGATCCTGCTGGTGGCAGGCTTTCTCGGGGCGGGCAAGACCACGGTCGTGAATCATCTGCTGGCGCACGCCGAAGGAAAACGGATCGCCGCCGTGGTCAACGATTTCGGCGCCATCAATATCGATGCCGAGCTGATCGCCGGCGCCAGCGACGGCGTCGTCAGCTTGAGCAATGGCTGCATCTGCTGCACGCTGGAGGGCGATCTGATCCGCACCCTCGCCACGCTGCTGCGGCGCGACCCGCGTCCCGAATTCATCGTGATCGAGACCAGCGGTGTCGCCGATCCCTCCGACATCGTGCGCAATTTGATGGACCCGGTGATCTGGAAGGAAGCGCCGCTTGAGACCGTGCTGTGCGTGGTCGATGCAACCCAGCCCGTCGCCGCGTTGAACGACGCGCTGCTGCGTTCGCAATTGCGCGCGGCCGACGTGGTGGCGCTGAGCAAGGTGGATTTGGCTGACGACGCCACGCGCATCGCGATGCGCGACGCTGTGCGGGCGGTGCGTCCGGCGGCGGTGGTCGTCGATGCGCTGCATGGCGAGCTACCGACCGAGCTGCTATTCCCGGCGGATCCCGGTCACATGCCGGAGCCCCGCGAGCCGGGACCGCGCCGGCCCGCGACTGATCGATTCGAGACGCTGAGCTGGACGTCGGAGTGGCCGGTGCGGCTGCCGCGATTGCAGCAGGCGATCGGCCGACTGGCGCCGAAGCTCGCGCGCGCCAAGGGCCTGTTCGAGACGGTCGAGCAGCCCGGGCGGCTGACGGTGTTTCAACTCGCCGGCGGCCGCGCGACCTTGGCCGCGGGTGGCGTGTCGACGCCGGGTGTGCCGCGGACGCGGATCGTGTTCATCGCGGAAATGGGTGCGCTGTCGCGCGACGAGATCGCTGCGATCATGCAAGGCTGCGTCGCGGATCATGACGTGAGGTAAGCACCGTGTGTCGTCGCAGCCGCACCATCTCGCAAACGATGTGCGCGATGGTCACGCCGAATTGACAGCCGGGATAGCACCTCCTATCGTTTCAAGCGACGGTTCCCCCTCGGGGGATCAAAAGGGAATGCGGTGCGGGGCAACCCAACGCCGCAGCTGTCCCCGCAACTGTAAACGGCGAGCCTTTCGTCAATTAGCCACTGGGTCATTCGGCCCGGGAAGGCGGCGACAGGCGACGACCCGTGAGCCAGGAGACCTGCCGTCAGTCGTGGTCACACGCGAGCACATCGGGCGGGGGCGTCCTGGTGGGATCGGGGCATGGCCTGTTCGGCAATGCGCCAGTCCGCGTTCGCGGTGACGTGCCACGTTACCGCGAGTCCTCTTGTCATGTCCTCATCCTCGTCCGTCGCGCGCCAATGGCGCCTCGGCCTCGTTTGCTCATTGTCATCGCTGTTGCCCGCCGGCGCGTTCGCTCAAACCGCGTCATCGACCAGGCTCGATCCGATCCAGGTCTCGCCGCCTGCGGCGGTCAAGCCGCAACGTGTCGCACCAAGCCGCTCCGCCGTCGCCGCACGCTCACGGCCGCGACCGGCCGCCACGGCGGCGCCGGGCGGTGCGCCGCAATCCTCGGCGTCGTCCGGATCGGCCTCGCCGACGCTCAACGCTACCAAGCCGCAAGGCACCGGCAGCCGCCTCAATCTGACGCCGCTGCAGACCCCGGCCAGTGTCGAGATCATCACCTCGCAAACCATCGCCGAACGCGGCCAGCACAACGTGACCGACGCCGTGATCCAGAACGCGGTCGGCTTCACCGCCCTGTCGGCGCCCGGCAATGGCGCTTTGTCCTTCAGCGACCGCGGCTTTGCCGGCAGCAATTCGGTGATGACGCTCTATGACGGCACACGTTTCTATGTCGGCTCCGGCACGGTGACATTTCCGTACGACACCTGGTCGGCGGACCGCATCGAGGTGCTGCGCGGTCCGGCCTCGGTGCTGTATGGTGAAGGCGCGATCGGCGGTGTGATCAACGTGATTCCGAAGAAGCCGCTCGAGACGCCTTACAACGACGCTGAGGTGTCCGTGGACAGCAACATGACGCGGCGGCTGTCGGTGGACAGCGGCGGTCCGATCAATCCGAACATCTCGTATCGTGCAACGGCCACGGGCAACATGTCCGATGGTTGGGTCGATCGCGACAAGACGTCCAATCTCGTGGTCTCAGCCGCGGTGCGGGCGCAGGTCTCTGAAAGCTTCGCCGTCACCCTCTCCGAAGACTACGGCAACCGCTACCCGTCGCGCTACTTCGGCACGCCGTTGGTCAACGGCACGATCCTGGACGCGCTGCGTTTCAAGAACTACAACGCATCAGACAGCACGATTCACTACGAGGATAGCTGGACTCAGGTGAAGACCGAGTGGGATGCGGCCGACGGCGTCAAGGTCAACAATACGCTCTACTACCTGACCAGCGAGCGGCATTGGCGCGACATCGAGAGCTATACCTTCAATCCGAAGACGCAACTGATCGACCGCGCGAGCTATCTCGAAATCTTCCACGATCAGAAGCAGGCCGGCGATCGGATGGACACGACGTTCAGCGGCCACATCTTCGGACTAGAGAACCAGTTTGTATCCGGCTTCGACGTCAACCACATCGAGTTCTTCCACACCAACAATTCAAACGTTCCGCCGATTCCTACCTCATCCTCGGTCAGTCCCTATGGGTTTGATCCTGGATCGTTCTTCTTCACATCGTCTCCGACCACGCCCGGGTTCAACGCGATCGTCAATCAGTACTCGCTGTTTGCCGAGGATCGGCTGTCGCTGACCAATCAGTTGTCGCTGGTGTCGGGCGTCAGGTACGATCGCCCGGAAGTGGACCGCACGGACTACAAGACGCCTTCAAACAGCTTTGATACGACGCTGTCGGGCACGAGCTGGCGCGCCGGCGTCGTGTATCAACCGATCAAGGACCTTTCGCTCTACGGTCAATATGCTGTTGGCGTCGATCCCGTCACCAACATCATCTCGCTGGCGGCTTCGCAAAGAACCTTCCAGCTGTCGACCGGTAAGCAGACCGAGATTGGGGTAAAGCAATCGTTCTGGGGCGGCCGTGGCGAGTGGACACTGGCCGGGTACGAGATCGTCAAGAACAACTTGCTCATTGCGGATCCCAACGCACCCACCGGCCCGGCATTGCAGGTCGGCCAGCAATCATCGCGTGGCGTCGAGGCGTCGGTCGGGCTCGCCCTGGACTACGGTTGGCGGGTTGACGCCAACCTCGCGCTGCTGCGCGCCAAATACGACAACAACGTCCAGGCGGTTAGCGGCCAGCTCGTCAGCTATACCGGCAATGTCCCGATCAACGTTCCGCAGCAGGTCTCGAACGTCTGGGTGACCTGGGACTTCGCGCCCAACTGGTCGGTCTATGGCGGCGTGCAGATCGTCGGCCAGATGTACTCCGATCTCGCCAATACCCAGCTGCGGCCGGGCTACAATCTGGTCAATGGCGGTGTCAGGTGGAAGCCGGATGACCGCACTACGGTTGCGTTCCGCGTGTACAACCTGTTCGACAAGGTCTACGCCGTGACGTCGCCCTATGCCGGGCAATGGCTGCTCGGCATGCCGCGCACCGCTGAACTCTCCGTCAACGTGAAGTTCTGACCATGCGCAACGCACTGATCCGGCGTGGACGGCGATGGCTCTATGTCATCCATCGCTGGATCGGCATTGCAACCTGCCTGCTGTTTGCGATGTGGTTCGTCTCCGGCCTCGTCATGATGTACGTGGCCTTTCCGCAGCTCACCGACAAGGAGCGCCTCGCCGCGCTCCCTGTCGTCGCCTGGAGCAAGGTGCGGATCGCGCCGGACCGCGCGATGGCGATCGCGGGTATGGAGCAGTATCCCCGCGACATCAGGCTCTCGATGATGGACGATGTCCCGGTGTATCGCGTGGCCGGCTGGAAGGGCGCTGCCGTCACCATCTCCGCTGTGGACGGCCGCATCATCGACGGGATCACGACGGAGCAGGCGCTTGCCGTTGCCGGCCATCATCCGCACGCGGTGCAGCCGCATCTGCTCGACAGCGTGACGCGCGATCAATGGTCGGTGACGGCGCGCTTCGATCCCCTGCGGCCGCTCTATCTGATTGCGCTCGGCGATCCTGACGGCACCGAGCTTTACGTCTCGTCGCGCAGCGGCGAGATCGCGCTCGACACCAACAGGCAGGAGCGGGTCTGGAACTGGCTCGGCGCGATCCCGCACTGGATCTATCCGACCGTGCTGCGCAAGGATGGTCCGCTGTGGCGGGATGTCGTACTGTGGATCTCCGGCGTCTGCCTGGTGGTCGCGGTCACCGGGTTCTGGATCGGCATCCTGCGGCTGCGGCTGACGCGTCGTTATGCGCGCGGCACGATCTCGCCGTATCGCGGCTGGATGGCCTGGCATCACGTCGCCGGCCTGATCGGCGGCGTCTTCGTGTTCACCTGGATGCTCAGCGGCTGGCTGTCGCTCAATCCCGGTGGCGCGTTCTCGGGCCGCGGCCTCAGCCGCGAGATCGCGGTCAATTACGGCGGCCACGACAGGCCGGACGTCGTTGCGGATTTTCAGTCGACACCGTCGATACCGACGGTCGAGGCCCGCTTCGTCTGGATCGGCGGCCACAGGCTGATGGTGCTCGACGACAGGGATGGCCATCGAAGCCTCGCCGACCCCGTCACCGGTGCCCCGACAACGCTATCGCAAGATGAGATCATTGCGGCCGCGCGCCGAGCCATGCCCGAGGCGCCGATGGCGTTCTCGCGCCGGCTCGATGAACCCGATGCCTATTGGTACACGCTGCATCACGAACGCGAGTTTCCGGTGCTGCGGATCGGTTTCGACGAACCCGCCCGCACCTGGCTGCATATCTCGCCCGTCACGGCCGAGTTCCTCGAACGTTCCGACGACAGCCGCCGCGCCTATCGGTGGTGGTTCAACGCGCTGCACAGCCTGGATTTCCCGCTGCTGCTGCGTTACGTGCCCTCGCGCGACATCGTGGTCTGGCTGCTGTCGGCGGTCGGCACCGTCGTTTCCATCAGCGGCATCGTGATCGGCTGGCGCAGGCTGCGGCGCAAGTCCGCTTACGCGCGCCTCACGTAAACGAAAACCGCCGGCCTTTCGGGCCGGCGGTCCTTTGCGTTGTCGTGAGGCGCGATCAGTAGAAGCGATCAGTGATTCCAGCCGCCGTCGTGGTCCCAGCCGCCGCCACCGCCGTGGTGGCCGCCGCCGTCGAAGTCGAAGAAGTCGAAGAGGTCGCTGAGCGCCGGACTGTTGACCGGAACGTAGGGATTGCCCGAGGCGGTCACCGGGTTCGGGTAGTTGTCGCGGCTGCGATGGGTGATCGGCTGCAGGTCCCAATTGCGCTCGATGAATTTGATGATCGAGACGTGATCGGCATATTCATGCGAGATGTGGCCCTGCCGCGCCAGCGGCGACACCACGATCAGCGGAATACGGGTGCCGTCGCCGAAATAGTCGAGCGGCTGCACATAGCCGGAGTCGAAGTAGCCGCCACCTTCGTCGAAGGTGATGAAGATCGCCGTATCCTTGGCGTAGTCGGAGGCTTCGACCTGGTCGACGATCTTCTTGGTGAAGCCTTCGAACAGGTTGAGCTTGGAGGACGACGGATGACCGTCGGTGTAGCCGCTCGGCTTCACGATCGACACCGCCGGCAGCGAGTGCTTGGAGATATCCGAATACAGGTCCACCGAGTCCTTGATGTGAGCCGCGACCTGCTCCGGATGCGACATGATCGACGTGTCGTACTGGAACGGGTTGCAGATGTTGCAATACTCGTCGGCGGTCGGTCCGGCCGCACCCCAGTTGAGCTGGTACGGATCGTTGACGTAGTTGTTCCACTGGTCGCCGTAATACTTCCAGGAGATGTTGCGGTCGTTCAGGCTGTCGCCGATGCTCTTGCGGGTCGAGGGCGGGATCGTGAACGGCGTGTTGGACGGATTGTGGTCGGTGTAGGCGTTCTTGCCGTTGCCGAAATAACCCGGGTTGTAGTTGTTCAAGAGATAATAGTGGCCGGGTTCGCAATTCGGATTGATCCGGAGCTTGCTCAGATAGTCCGTGATCGGCTTGACGCCGGGCTGGGTCTGATCCGAACAGTCGCTGTAGGAGCCGCCGCCGGAGACCGGGTTGGTCGCGTAGGGCGGCGGATAGCCGCCATTGCCGCCGGCGCCATAGCCGTCCTCGGTGTACCAGTTGTTGGTGCCGGTGGCCGGATTCGGATTCTCGATCATATGCACGATGCCGGCGTCGGGCGTGCCACTGAACACCTGCTGGCCGTTCGGCGGAACCGCGGCGTTGCCGTAGGTGTCGCTGAAATACAGCATGTCGGCGTGGCCGAACATGATGTGGTTGGCACCGGTGCCGCCGTTGACCGACTGGTGGAAGTTGTCGCTCATCGCGTATTTCTGCGCCAGCGAGCTGAAGTAGGGCACGTCGCCCTTCTGCACGTTGTAGAAGCCGAGCGCCGTCGAACCTTCACCCGTGGTCGACGCAGTCGGTGAATACTCCGTGGAGAAGTTCGCGGGCTGCGTCGCGCCGTTGGTGCCGGCACCGACGGTCACTTCGACCCAGGCGAACAGATTGGCGCCGCAGCCCGACGGATTGTCGCGGCTGGCGGCCGAGTGGTTGCAGTTCAGCTGCTGCCACATCTGATAGAAGCGATGCACCGGGCTCGCCGCGTAGGCGTCGTAGGGCATTGCCTCGCCGTTGGTGAGCTGGAACGGACCGGCCGGCAGCGCGCTGACGTTCGTGATACGCGCGTCGGGGGTCGCCGAGGTCTGATTGGTGCCGCCGGTCAAGAGGTACTGGTAGTAATCGGAGGGCAGGCCGGATTCCGACTGCTGTGCCAGCGCGAGCGAGGCCTCGCAGGTCGTGATCGGCGACGTGCCGCATTTGTTCGGGATGTAGGAGACCTTGGGGCCGCCGACCAGCGGAGCCGGCAATTGGTCCTTGGGGAAAGTCTGCTTCGGCGGGCTGAGCAGGAACGCATCGGTTGCGCCGGTATCGGTCGCGGCGAGCTGATGCGCCTTCTCGAAGTTCGGTCCGGGCAGCGCGTTCTTGTTGGCGTCGAGCTTGACGATGCCCTGCGAGAGCAGGTTCATCACGCTCTCCTCGCGCCGCTCCGGCACGTAGGTTGCGAACACGTGATCGAAGCTGCGGTTCTCGCCGATGATGACGATGACGTGCTTGATCGGCGTCCGGGTCTCATGCCCGCCATGGTGGTCCCAATCCTGCGCGAGGACCGGACCGGCGGTGAACTGACCCAGCGCAAGCGCGCTGAGGGTGAGGCGGCAACCCTGCAGCCAACGTGATCTGTGCCTGTCGTGCATCATAGCTCTCCTTTTTGCTGGTTGAGCGGCTTGGTCGAACTTGCGGTGTCGCGCGGCATGACCCTGATCCGTCCCATCATGCCGCCGTCCTCATGCTCGAGGACGTGGCAGTGGTAGACGAAGGTGCCGACGATGTTGGGATCGCGAAAATCCATGCGCAGGCGCACGGTCGGATATTTCAGCATCCGGTTGTTGTAGTAGGGCACGTTGACGGTATCGCGCAGGAACGGCTCATTGACCGCGATGCCGGACCAGTCGAGCAGCTGGAAGTGCAGCTGGTGGATGTGGAAATCGTGCAGCTCGGTCGAGCGGTTTTCGATGATCCAGTCCTCGACGTCGCCCTGCCGCACGGTGATGTCGGGGACGTCGGACTGCGGATCGAACGGTTTTGGCGTCTCGCCGTCGTTGGTGAGGAAGAATTTCGTCGGACTGTTCGGATCGTCCGGATTCTCCGGTCGCTCGGAGAAGAACAGTTTTCGCACCCGCACCGGCGCAACGTTTCCGACCCACGGCTGCGTCGCGGGCGGCAGCGGCTCGGCATGGGCGGGCAGCGCGGCCGGCGGCTCGCTCGCATCCGGCGAGGCCGTGATCGCGAGCAGCGCGCGGTTCGGATCGTTCTCGCCGGCAGGCCCGGTGTCGACCGCGCGCGTCACCAGCAGCGCAGGCACGCCGGCCGGCGGTCCTTCGACGATGAACTCGGCGCGCGAGCCCGGCGGCAGGCCGATATGGCTGACCCATTGCACCGGCGGCGACGGGCTGCCCGCAAACCGCAGCGGCACCCCATCGAGCCCGACGATGCCGATCTGCTGCGGCGCGCGGCCGAACAACAGCGCGAGGTTGAGATAGGTGATCGCGGAGGCGTTCAGCACGCGCCAGAGCTGCCGCTCGCCCGGCTTCATCGCCAGCGTCGCCGGCAGATAGTTCGGATAGGGCACCGGCACGAAGTTGACCGAGAGATCCTTCGAGGGCTTGCCGAAGCCGGTGCCGGAATTGGCGACGTCGCCGTCATTGTCGAGCTGGCTCTTGGTCATGACCGGCTCGGATTTCGACGGCTGCGCATCCGGATTGACGAGGTCCTGGTCGCGGATCACCAGCACGCGCTCGGGCAAGCCGGCGAGTGACGGATCGGCGCGCTCGATGCCCTCGATGATCAGCGCGCCGGAAGCGCCTCCGAGCACCTGCGTCTTGCTGAAGCCGTGCAGATGCGGGTGATACCAATAGAGGCCGGGCGGCGCGTCGTCCGGAATCCGCAAGCGATACTCGAACGGCGCATCGTCGGGCTGGATCGAGGTCTTCAGCACGTCGTCCTGATGGCAGACCGGCGGCACGCTGAGCCCGTGGAAGTGCAGATTGGTCGAGACCGGCGTCATCGCGCCGCTTGCGCAAGCGTCGACAGGTTTCGCTGTCGTGCAGATCGGCGCATTGGTGAGCGGACGGTCGATCGCGGGCGTCGCCGTATCGAGATCGACGAGGTCGTTCTTGAAATGGATGACGAGTTGATCGCCGGGCTTCACGCGCAAGGTTGGCGACGGCTCACCGTCAGATGTCAGGTAGCAGTAACGGCTGGTTCCATCCGGCAGCTTCTCGTCGTGAACGCTGAGATCGGTTTCGAGCACGCCGTCGCGGCTGCGCAATTCGGTTGGTTCCACGATCGCGGTGCCGGGCTCCGGCCGCGCGCAAACGTCGTGCTGTGATGCTGGCGCATCTTGCAGAACGGCTGCGCCGAGCCAGGCGGTCATGCCGCTCGCGGCAAGCCCGAGGCAGGATGCGACGATGACACAGGAGATCGTAGAGAATCGTCGCGGCACGCCACCCTGCCAATACGTCGCCGCCAGCCGCGCAGGAGCGCGCCGACGCCAAGCTTGGCGTCAGTCGACTCCTTGCGACCGCGGTGGTCGGCAAATCTTTATTCGATGGTGGGAGGCTACCCGCGCATTGTTGCCGAGTTCTGGCAGGTTTCTAACAGGCACATGACAGAAATTTGCGGCACTTCGACGCAGCGCGGGCCGAGCGATCAAACCTGTCGTGCGATCAATTGGATGGTGTGTTCGGCGATCGAAATGCGAAGCGAAGAGATCGCGTCGACAGCGGATAAATTTTTCTTCGTCAGAGAACTTCTTCGCGTCCAATCACGGCTGCACTGTGGCGTCGATGCCGGCCCGGTTCCAACCGGCGATTGCGCGGCTTCAGGGCAGATGCTTCAATCCACACGCGATGGTTTAAGTTCCGCGTCCTCGCAAAAATATTTGAGCTGGCTCGGCTAATCCTTCGCGCAGTCCTTCAACTGCTGGCGCAGCCATTCATGACCGGGGTCGTTGTCGAATCTGGCGTGCCACGTCGCGTGCAGCGTGAACGGCCTGGTGTCGAATGGCAGGCGCAGCGCGCGGAGACTGCCTCGATAGCGATTGAGGAATCGCAGCGGCAGGGTGCAGACCAGGTCGGTGGATTGCAGCAACAGCGGGACCACGCTGTAGTGCTGGACTGAAACGGCGACGTGGCGGGTCAGGCCGCGCGTTGCCAGGATGTCGTCGACGAAACTGCTGAAGCCGCCGCCATCGCCCGAGACGATCACATGATCCAGTCGAACATAGTCCTTCAAGGACGGTGGCCGCACGCCGCGCGGATGGTCCTTGCGCTGGGCCATCATGAAGGTTTCCTCGAGCAGGGCGTGGCTGGGCATGTTGTTCGGCACGGCGTGTTTCGACACCAGCGCCACGTCGATCTCACCCGTTTCAAGCCGATCGGTCAGCTTGGCCGGATCGATCGACCGAAAGGCAAGCCGAATGCCCGGCAAGCCGCGACGGCGCACGGATGCGACAAGCCGCGCTCCGATGATCGCGGTCGCATTGTCGTTGGCGCCGACCGTGAAGGTGCGCTCCGATGTTGCGGGATCGAAGGCGGCCGGCTGGCTCACGACATCTCCGAGACGCTGCAACGCCAGCCGCAACGGCTCCTTGAGCGCATGGCCGCGCGGGGTCAGCACCATGCCCTTTCCCGATGCCGCCGGCGTCAGCAATTGATCGCCGAACAGGTCGCGCAACCTCGCCAGCTGGGCCGATAGCGCCGGCTGGCTGACGCCGAGCCGGATCGCCGCGCGCGTGATGTTTCGCTCGTCCAGCATCGTGCGGAGCGACACCAGCAGGGGCAGGTCGTGACCCCTGATATCCATATGGATTATGCCTCCTATTCGATCTATCGATTTCAATTATCGCATGCGATGCCGCAAAAGCGCAAGCCGTGCCGGTGCTCTCCCGGCGCCCACAAGGTCTTTTGTCATGACGATTCATGCCGTCGGCAACATATCGATCCGCCAGGTCGTCGAGATGCGCGGGCCCGGCTTCACGCCCGACTTCCTGTTTCCGGACTGGGACCCGGCGGTGCTGGAGCAGCACAGGTCGTTGATGATTCCGCGATGCTTCGATGCGGCGCAGGGCCGGTTCATTGCGAGCATCCACACCTGGGTGCTGACGACGCCGCATCATACGATCCTGATCGATAGCTGCGCCGGCAATGACAAGAACCGCCCGATGCTGCCGCGATTCCATCAGTTGAACCTGCCGTTTCTCGATCGCCTGGTCGAGGTGGGCGTGTCACCGGAAACGGTGGACTATGTCTGCTGCACGCATCTGCACGCCGACCATTGCGGCTGGAATACGCGGCTGATCGACGGCCGCTGGGTGCCGACCTTCCCGAATGCCAGATACGTCTTCTCGAAGGCCGAGTACGACCACTGGTCGGGGCCGGCCGGCCGCGAGGGCTTCGCTGCCGGCGTGTTCGAGGACAGCGTGCTTCCCGTCATCGAGTGCGGACAGGCGGAGATTGTCGACGGCGAAGCCGCCATCGGCAACGGTCTCACGTTCCGCCCCACGCCGGGCCATAGCCCGGGGCATGTCGCCATCGAGCTCACCGACGGCGGACAGAAGGGTGTCTTCAGCGGCGACATCATGCATCAGCCGTTGCAGATCTTCCGCCCGGATTGGAACAGCACGTTTTGCGCGCATCAGGAGCAGGCGCGGGCGTCGCGCCGCTGGTTGCTGGAGACTGCGGCGGAAGAGCGCTCTATCGTGTTCACGGCGCATTTCGCCGACAGCTCCGCGGGCCATGTCACACGCAGCGGCGACCGGTTTGATTGGCGCTTCGCATAGACCAAGGAGATGTTGCAATGAACAAGCCGGCGCCCGGCATGATCGTTGGCCAGGATATCCGAATACCGAGCGATACGCCCGGGATCGAGTTGTTCGTCCGCAACAAGCGGCGGTCGGACATCGCGCAGTTCTCTGCCGACGACACCGTGCTGTTTGTCGCCGGATCGACCTATCCGGCGTCGACGTCGTTCGATTTGCAGCTCGATGGCCTGTCCTGGATGGATCATCTGGCGAGCCGGGGTCATGACGTCTACCTCGTCGACGTGCGTGGCTATGGTCAGTCGGCGCGCCCGCCCGAAATGGACCAGCCGGCGCTGGACAATCCGCCGATCGTCCGCACATCGGTCGCGGTGCGCGACGTGGCGGCCGCGGCGGCCTTCATCCGGTCGCGGCGCAACGTCGACAAGATCAACCTGATCGGCTGGTCGTGGGGCACGACGCTGATGTCGCGCTATGCGGCGGAGAACGCCGGCAGCGTCGGCAAGCTCGTTCTGGTAGCGCCGCAATGGCTGCGGACGACGCCGAGCGCTGCCGACGCAGGCGGTCCGCTCGGGGCATACCGCGTCGTCGCGCGAGCGGCAGCCAGGGCGCGCTGGCTCAACGGCGTTTCCGAAGCAAAGCAGGACGAGATCCTGCCGCCGGCATGGTTCGACGCATGGGCCAACGCGGCATTCGTCGACAGCCGCATGGGTCCCGACCAGCTGCGGGCGCCGAACGGCACGGTGCAGGATAGCCGCGAATATTGGGCGGCCGGAAAACCGCTCTACGATCCCGGCCTGCTCACCATGCCGGTGCTGATCGTTCATGCCGAATGGGATCGCGACTGCCCGATGGAGATGGCGCAGGCGGTGTTCGGCAATCTCGTGGCCGCACCCTACCGCCGCTGGGTCGAGATCGGCGAGGGCACGCACTCGGTCTTCATGGAGAAGAACAGGTGGCAGGTGTTCGACGCCGTCGACGGCTTCCTCGCTGACACCACTGCTGTCTGAATCGCGATGCCACTGGGCTGTCGTGCCGGCGACGGCCTACGGATCGAGTTCCGTATCCCAATAGAGATAATCGAGCCAGCTCTCGTGCAGATAGTTCGGCGGAAACAGCCTGCCGTTGCGGTGCAGCTGGTGCACGGTGGGCGCATAGGGCGTCTGCTTCGGAAACATCCTGGCCTGCTGCGTGGTCAGATTGCCCTTGCGCAGATTGCAGGGCGAGCAGGCGGCGACGACATTCTCCCAGGTGGTCTGGCCACCCTTGCTGCGCGGAACGATGTGATCGAAGGTCAAGTCGTCGCCCGAGAGGCAGTATTGGCAGACGAAGCGGTCGCGCAGGAAGACGTTGAACCGGGTGAAGGCGGGATGGGTGGTCGGCTTGACGAAGGACTTGAGCGAGACGACGCTGGGCAGCTGGATTTCGAAGGAGGGACTTCGTACCGCCCGGTCGTAATATTCGACGATGTTGACGCGATCGAGAAACACCGCCTTGATCGCGTCCTGCCAGGACCAGAGCGACAGCGGGTAGTAACTCAGCGGCCGGAAGTCCGCATTCAGCACAAGTACCGGCCAACCACCTTGCGAGACATGTGCGTTCAAATAACGCTCCTGACTCCCATTAGCTGCGAAGCAGCATGCACTCACATACTACAGGCAGCGTGACGGGATTGTGAAGAGCAATGAGCGGCTTATCCGCCGCGCCCTTGCCATGTTCCGGCCCCGATTGCCTCGCGCGGACGCGGCCCTTAAAGGGAGCCGCAAGGCCCTGTCGGCCGTTGACGGACCCTGCCGATGACGACATCACGCTATCTCGAGGCGCCGCGCCGGTTGCGCGCGTTCGTCCGCGCGCATGAGACGAGCCTGGTGGTTTTGGCCGTGCTGATCGGCGCCATTGGCGGCCTCGTGGTCGCGACCATGAGCGGCCTCGTCACCGTGCTGCATTCCGTGCTGTTCAATCTGCCATTGGGCGAGCGGCTGTCGAGCCAGCCGAGCATCGATCCGGTGCGAGCGCTCGCGGTTCCGGCGCTCGGCGGGGTCCTGCTGGGAATGGCTTTTCTGCTGCTCGCGCGTGTCCGCCCCGCACGCGAAATCGACCCGATCGAGGCCAACGCGCTCTATGGCGGCCGGATGTCGTTCCGCGGCAGCGTGATCGTGGCGCTGCAGACGATCTGGTCGAGCGGCGTCGGCGCCTCCGTCGGGCTCGAGGCCGGCTATACCCAATTGGCGAGCGGGCTTGCCGCCTCGCTCGGCCGCGGCTTCCACCTGCGCCGCAACGACCAGCGAATCATGGTCGGCTGCGGGGCCGCGGCGGCGATCGCCGGCGCCTTCAGCGCGCCGCTCGCGGGCGCCTTCTATGCTTTCGAACTTGTGATCGGCGGTTACACGCCGGCGAGCCTGACCCCGGTCGGCGTCGCGGCGGTGACCGGCTATTTCGTCGCCCATGCCTTCGAGCCGTTGCCGCTCGGCGTCGGCGTCGGCACCGTCGGCGACGTGCTCGGCCGCGATCTTGCGATCGCCACGCTACTCGGCCTGGTCGCGGCGCTGACCGGGATTGCGATCATGCGCGGCGTGACGGTGTGCGAGGCGCTGCTCGCCAGGACGAAGCTGTGGCCGCCGCTGCGGCCGGCACTCGGCGGGCTCGCGGTCGGTGCAATGGCGCTGCTGACACCGCAGGTGATGTCGTCGGGCCATGGCGCGCTGCGCTTTGGCGGCATCGTGGCGATGCCGCTCGCCTTCATCGCCGGCGTGTTCGCGCTGAAGGCGCTGGCCTCGATCGTCTCGCTTGGATCTGGCTTCCGCGGCGGCCTGTTCTTCGCCACCCTGTTCATGGGCGCGCTGGGCGGCCGGCTGTTCGCCGCCGGCGTCGACCTGGTGTGGCCGGGGCTGAACCTCGATCCCAGCGCCTATGCGGTGATCGGCATGAGCGCGCTGTCGGCCTCGGTGATCGGCGGGCCACTGACGATGTCGTTCATTGCGCTGGAATCCACCGGCAATCTCTGGCTCACGACCGCCGTGCTGGTCGCCGTCATCATCTCGACCATGATCACGCGCGAAGTGTTCGGCTATTCGTTCGCGACCTGGCGGCTGCATCTGCGCGGCGAGACCATCCGCAGCGCCGCCGATGTCGGCTGGATCCGCGATCTCACCGTTGGGAAGATGATGCGGCAGGACATGGTGACGGTCGACGGGTCGATCTCGATCGACCAGTTCCGCCACAAGTTTCCGCCCGGTTCGAAAAACCAGGTGGTCGCGGTCGACGGCGCCGGGCGCTACGCAGGGCTGGCGCTGGTCGCCGACGCACACGCGCCGGACCTCGAGACCCATGAGCAGCTGTTGGCGATCCTGCGCCATGCCGACGTGGTCCTGCATCCGGTGATGAACATCCAGGAGGCCATCGCAGTGTTCGACGCGGCCGAAGCCGAATCGCTTGCCGTGGTCGAGGCCGGCGGCGAACGGCGCCTGGTCGGCATCCTGACCGAAGCCCACGCCATGCGCCGCTACGCGGAAGAATCCGAGCAGCGCCGGCGCGAGGTGATCGGCGAGGTGTGATCTCGGCGCGCGGCCTGTCGACGCTGTCGTCCTGGCGAAAGCCAGGACGACGCTGAGTGTTTGGTGTCGACCGGAATAAAAGAGCTACCCCGTCACCCGCTCCAGCTTCTGCAGGCACCGTGTCACCCGCACCGCGGCCGGCATCTCGGTGTCCGGAAAACTCGTCTTCCAGTCGGTGACGCCGACCTCGCCGACATAGATGTCGCCCCTGGAATCCAGCGCGAGGCCATGCGGCGCGAGAAACTTTCCGGTCTCGACGCCTGGGCCGTGCTCGCCGCCGAGGCGCGCGATGCGGTTGCCCTTGGCATCGACGATCGAGAGCCGCGGGCCGAGATTGGGCACCTTGCGGTTGACGGCCATGCTGGGGCCGAGCTCGCCCACGATGAAGGTCGGCTGCTTGCCGCCGCCGCAACGGCACAGCGCGCAGGGCCGATGCAGATTGTTCCACTGCGTCTCATATCGGCCGTTGCCGTCGAACACCTGGACGCGGTGGTTCTCGCGGTCGGCGACATAGACGAAGCCATCGGCGTCGGTCGCGATGTTGTGCACGATGTTGAACTGGCCCGGATCGGTGCCGGGCTCGCCCCAGCTTTTGATCAGCCTGCCGTCGGGCGTGTATTTGTGGACGCAGGCATTGCCGTAACCATCGGAGACGTAGATCTCGCCTTGCGGTGACAGCGCGGTGTGGGTGCAGCGGTGGAACGGCTCGCCGCTCATGAACGGCGCCGGCTTGTTCGGGATGCCGATGGTCAAGAGCACCTTGCCGTCGGTGGAGCACTTGCGCACGGTGTGATCGCCATCATCGGTGCAGTAGAGATTGTCGTCGGCGTCGATGTGCAGGCCGTGGGCGCGCGCGAACAAGCCTTCGCCCCAGCTGCGGAGGAAATTTCCTTCGCGGTCGAGCACCACCATCGGATGGGCGCCGCGGTTGAAGACATAGATGCGGTCCTTGCTGTCGACCGCGACCGAGGCGACGTCGGTCAGACTCCAGCCGTCGGGGAGCTTCGCCCAGTTTTCAACGACGCGGTAGCGATGCTCGCCGGTGCCGAGGATGGTTGGCATGTGTATGTCTCTCCCCTTTCGTCATTCTGGGATGCGCGAAGCGCAGGCCCGGAATCCATTTATCTATAGAACGCGCGGCTTAATGGATTCCGGGCTCATGCTTCGCATGCCCCGGAATGACGTTTCAAAAATAGGCGCGTGGCCCGACATCGCGCGGCAACAGCCCTGCCTCGATCGCCTTGATCTGCAGCGCGAGATATTGCGAGTTGATGCGGCATTGCGCGAGGCTGCCGGCGATGAACCAGAGGCCCGGTTGCGGGGTGCGGGTGTACATGTTGCGCAGCTCCTGGCCATCGCCAAAGCCCCAGATCGGGCCGACGCGGTCAGCCATCGCGGCGCCGAACAATCTCGTCACCAGTTCCTCCTGCGGCCGGTAGCCGGTCGCGAGCACGATGAGATCGGCTCCGACCGTCTCGCCGCTTCGCAGCCGTGCGCCTTCGTCCACGAATGCGTCGATGTCAGAAAATTGCTTCAACCTGATCGCGCCGCTCGCGACCAGGTCGGAGCAGCCGACATTGAAATAGTAGCCGCCGCCGCGGCTGAGATACTTGAACTGCCAGCCGGTGCCGCCCTCGCCGAAATCGAGCCTGAATCCGACCTTGGCAAGCCCATCGAGCAGCGGCTTGTCGAGCTCCTTCGATTGTTCGGTGAGCAGCACGTGGCTGCGCCGGGCGAGCGCCAGCGGCATCGAGGTCGCGATCAGATCGTTGTCCTCCAGCGTCCCCTCATTGTAGGTGGCATAAGCGAGCTGCGCCGACGGCTCGATATTGGTGATCAGGGTCGCCGAGCGCTGCACCAGCGTGACCTCGGCGCCGGAGGAATGCAGGTCCTGCGCGATGTCGTGGCCGCTGTTGCCGGTGCCGATCACCAGCGCGCGCTTGCCGTACCAGTCCTCGCCGTCCTCGTAGAAGCTGGAATGCACCACCTTGCCGGCAAAGTTGTTCAAGCCGGGAATGTCGGGCCGGTTCGGAATGCCGCTGACGCCGGTTGCCATCACGACATGATGCGGCTGCATTTTGCGCGTCGTGCCGTCGGCACGCCGCAGCTCGACGGTCCAGCGTCCCTGCGCGTCATCATAGCTGCCGCCGGTGAACTCCGTGCCGGTCCAGAAGTTCAGCTCCATGGCGTCGACATAGGCCTCGAACCAGTTGGCGAGCTTGTCCTTCGGGATATAGACCGGCCAGTTCGGCGGGAACGGCATGTAGGGCATGTGATTGACCTGCACCTGGTTGTGCAGGGTCAGCGCGTGATAGCGCTTGCGCCAATTGTCGCCGATGCGCGCCTCGCGGTCGACGATCAGCGTGTCGATGTTGAGCTGCTTCAGCCGCGCCGCGATCGCAAGTCCAGCCTGGCCACCGCCCACGACGAGAACGGTGGGGTCGCGGTCGGCATAGGCGGCGGACGCCTTGCGCTGGTCGAGCCAGTTGGGCCCGCGAAAATCGCGGGAGTATGCCTGTCCGCGCGGCCGCGTTTGGCCCTGCGGCTCCTCGAAGCCCTTCAACTCCTCGAGCGCGGTCAGCAGCGTCCACGCCTTGAGCCGGTCGCCGTCGTCGGCATCGCCGATCAGCCGCACGATGCCGTGGCCGCGGCCGAGGGCGATTTCGAAGCTGAAGGTCGCCTCGATCGCGGATGTGCCGGCGCGCGTGACCCGGCGCGGTGCGGCGCGCGCGGGGTCGATGCGGAAGTTGCAGGGCGCGCTGCGTCGCGCATGTGCGGGCAGTTCGTTGAGGATGGCGAAGGCGCGGTTGACGGTCTGGATGTTCCAGCTCAGCGCCAGCACGTCGCGCCAGTAGCTGTCGGGATGGAACAGCGGCCGCAGCAGGACGTCCTCACCGCTGGCCAGCGCGTCCTCGAACTGCACAAGCCAATTGTCGGCGGCAACCGAAATATCGTCCGTCTTGTCGAGCATCAGGCGTTTCTCGTCATCATCGGCCGTCTTGCGGGCGTTGCCGGCAAGCCTATACCCATTCGCAGATGCGCAGAAAGGCCGTGACGAGATGCCGGCTATTCTGCGAGGGACAAGATCAGGCCCTGATCCGGCGGAACGCGACCCTGCAGGGTATCGAGATAGGCCTCGCGCACCGCCGACGGCCCGCGCTGCTCGACCACCTTGATCCAGCCGGGCAGATGCGGCGCGAGTTCGGTCCACGCCGCACCAAAACGCTGTTCGAGGCCGCCTGGTCCCCATTCCTTGGCGCGCTTGCGGATCTGGTCGGGCGCAAAGAACCAGATCGGCTTGGCGCCGGGCAGCGTCGGCTCGTCCGGCTCGCTCGCGCGATGCGTCAACCCGACCCGGCCGGAATAGACCATCTGTGCGCCAAAGTGGCGATGCAGCGTCTCGCGCAGCGCGCTGTTGCCGGCCATGTCGACATAGGCGACCGGCTCCGCCTGCGGCAGCGCCGTGACCTGGTCGTAGGTGACGACCTCGTCATAACAGCCGAGCGATTTGACGAAATCGACATTGCCCTTCGACGTCAGCCCGATCACGCTGATGCCTGGCCGCTTGTGCAGCAGATGGGCGAGGCCGAACGCGGTCTTGCTCGAGGCCGACGACAGGATGACGCGGCGCGCGCCATGGAAATCGTTCTCGGCGAGGAAGTCGTCGACCAGGAACGACAGCATGAACAGCGGCACCATCAGCGCCCGATAGTCGCCCTGCCGGCCGGCATAGCTCGGATCGCCGGAGACGCGCGCGTAATTGTTGTAGACCGGCGAGACCTCCTGCCGATGCGCGGCCGCATCGCGCAAGCCCCGCCTGCTGACATCGGCGGCCTCGATGACGAGATACGTCGCCATCGGAAAGTATCCGAACAAGGTTTCGCCGACGGCGACGTTCGGATGCTTCGAGGCAATCACCTCGCCAAGACCCCAGACCGGGATGATGCCGTGACCATCGGGGGCCGGGAACAGCTGCCAGTATTTGAGCTGCTCGCCGATGACGGCATAGGTGATGTTGTTCGCGGTCAGCGCGAAGCGCGTGACCTTCACCAGCAGCGCCCCGTCCGGCAGCGCCGCGCCGTCGGGCAGCTCGGTCTCGATCACCTTGCATTGCTGCAGGTCGTTCTTGATCACGATGAAGTCGGTCGAGTTCATGGCTTCGCTCCCGGCTTTTTGCGCGCGGCGATCTTTGCCTTGTGCGCGGTGGGTTCTGCAACAGCAACAAAGTTTGAAACATCGTTCGCCTGTGTGTCGCCGGCGATGACGCCCTCGCGCTTCCTCAGCACGCGATAATAGGCCCACCACAGATGCGCGGCGGCGCCGCGCAGCGGCCGCCACGGTTCCGCCAGCGGTGCCATCTGCTTCGGTGTCGGCCGCTCTTTCAGCCCGAGCCCGACCTTGAGCGCTTCCTGCACGGCGAGGTCTCCCGCCGGCCAGGCATCGCCATGGCCGAGACAGAACAGCAGATAGACGTCGGCGGTCCACGGCCCGATGCCAGGCAGCGCGGTCAGCGTGTTGTGCGCGGCGTCGGCGTCCTCATTTGCGAGCACATCGAGGTTCAGCCGCTCCTCGGCAAGCTCGCGCGCGATGTGCTTCAGCGTCTTGATCTTGGCCGCCGACAGCCCGAACCGGCCGAGCCGGTCGGCGCGCGCTTTCCGGATCGCATCATGATGGAACGGATCGAACGCTTTGCTGACGCGGCCCCAGATCGCCGCCGCGCTCGCGGTCGACAGCTGCTGGCCGCAGACGATCGCGGCGAGCCCCGCAAAGCCCGGCTCGCGCTGCCGGATCGCCGGCATGCCGGTCAGCTCGAAGATGGGTCGGAGACGGCGGTCCTGCTCGACCAGCCTGTAAATGGCGTCGTCGAGGTCGGCCTGGGTTTCAAGGTGGATCAGCATTTGGCAATCTGCGTCAACTTGTCATGCGGGCTTGACCCGCGCATCCATCTCCTATCGTAACAGAGTCTCTTCCAGATGGATTGCCGGGTCGAGCCCGCAATGACGCACCATGCCACCTGTCTTCCGCTTCGCGCCGAGCCCGAACGGCTACCTGCATCTCGGCCACGCCTATTCCGCGCTGCTCAACTTCGACCTGGCGCGACAGGCGGGCGGGCGCTTGCTGCTGCGGATCGAGGATATCGACGCGGCGCGCTGCCGGCCGGAATTCGAGCAGGCGATCTATGAGGATCTCGACTGGCTCGGGATTGCCTGGGAAACGCCGGTGCGGCGGCAGTCGGAGCATCTTGCCGCCTATCGCGATGCCATCGACCGCCTGTCGGCGCTGGGCTTGATCTACCCGAGTTTTGAGAGCCGCGCCGAGATTGCGCGGCTGGTTGCCGAAAAGGAAACCGGCGGGGCGTGGCCACGCGATCCCGATGGTGCGCCGCTCTATCCGGGCACAGCGAAATCGCTCTCGGCCGGGCAACGAGAGCGGCTGATCGGGCAGGGCCTGCCGTTCGCGCTGCGGCTCGACACGGCCGCAGCCTGCGCGCGCGCAGGCCGTCTCTCCTGGAACGAGCAGGGCGAGGGCCGCGCTGGCGAGAGCGGCGAGGTGGCGGCCTACCCCGAGGCCTGGGGCGACGTCATCCTGGCGCGCAAACAGACGCCGACCAGCTACCACCTGTCCGTCGTGATCGACGATGCACTGCAAGGCGTCACCGACGTGGTGCGGGGCGCCGACCTGTTCTGGTCGACCAGCGTCCATCGGCTGTTGCAGCAACGGCTCGGCCTGCCCGCGCCGGCCTACCGGCACCACGGGCTGATCCGCGACACGGCCGGCCACAAGCTCTCGAAATCAACCCACGCAACCGGCCTGCGCGAGTTGCGCGCAGAAGGTGCGAGCCCGGCCGATATTCGCCGTCTGGTCGGCCTGACGTAACTGGCCACGACGGAGGTGCGCTCCCTCCCCGCAAGCGGGAGAGGTGCAGCTAGTCTGCCGGGGAAATCCCGTAACCATCAGGTGGTTTGCCGCTAACGTCGCCGTGACTCCGGCACTGCTGGCATGCCATGCTGCCCGGGGGGCGGGGATCACAGTACCATGGCGTTAAAATCGCGCGCGCAGCGCAGTAAACGGCAGCCCAAGCGGACGCCGTCGAAGAAGCGCGCCTCCAAATCACGCGCAGCCAAGGCGGCCGCCACGCCGCGTCGCAAACGGGCCGCGCCAAAAGTCGCGCCGACAGCCAGCAACGGCATGGTCGAGACCGCCTTAGCCGCTTTCGCGCATGAGGTACGGACCCCGCTGACCGGGATTCTCGCGATCAGCAATCTGCTCGCGACCTCCGATCTCGACGAGCGCGAGCGGCGCTGGGTCGACACCATCAGGGCCGGCGCCGAGCACCTGGCGAGCCTGGCGACCCTGTTCGTCGATGCCGCCCGCAGCGAGGGGCCGGGGCTCGAGATCCGGCAGGATTTTTTCGACCTGCGCACGCTGGCGCGCAGTGCCGGCGATTCGCTGGCCGGCCGCGCGGCGGCCAAGGGGCTCACGGCCTCCGTCGAGCTGTCGGAGAAGCTGCCGGCGTTTGCGGTCGGCGATCCCGTCCGCCTGCGCGCAGCGCTAGAGAACCTGATCGACAATGCCGTCAAGTTCACCGACCAGGGCAGCATCGAGCTGCATGTCACGCCGATGCGGGCACCGAAGGGCAGGATCGGCGTCGCCTTTACGATCTCCGATAGCGGCATCGGGCTGTCGCTTGCGGAAGTGAGGCGGCTGTTCCGGCCATTTTCGCAGGCCAATGTCACGATCGCCGCGCGATTCGGCGGCGCGGGCCTTGGCCTGTCCTCGGTCAAGCAGCTCGCGCGCGCGATGGGCGGTGACATCGTCGCGGCCCAGCGCGACGGCGGCGGCACCACCTTCACGCTGAGCGTGGTGCTGGCGCCGGCCGAGGGGCCCGTCAGCATCATGTCCGGCGACCCTGCGGCGCAGGCCTCGCAAGGGCTGCGGCTGCTCAGTGTCGAGGACAATCCGTTCGGCCGTGTCGTGCTCAACACCATCCTGACCGAGCTCGGCCATCACACTGAATTCATCGGGCAGGGCGAGGCGGCGCCCGAGCGGCTCGGGCAGGGCACGTTCGATGCGGTGCTGATGGACATGGTGCTGCCGGGCGTCAGTGGCGTCGAGGCGATCAGGCTGATCCGCGCGCTGCCGCCGCCACACGGTCAGATTCCGATCGTCGGGATCTCGGGCCGGGCCGAGGACGAGGCCGCCGCGCGCGCCGCCGGCGCCGACGCCTTCCTGGTCAAGCCTGTTTCTCCGCGGGCGTTAGCGACTGCGCTGCTTGCAGCGACACACCGCGCGGCAGCCGCGACTTGATGATCGCCGCGTTCAATTCGCCGCCGAACACGAAGATCGCGGCGATGAAGTACATGAACACCAGCGCGATCACCACCGAGGCGAGCCCCGCATACATCGTGACGTAGTTGTTGGCGAAACGCGCCAGATACATGCCGAAGCCGATGCCCGAGAGCAGCGAGGCCACCATGGTGAAGATGATGCCGGGCAGGATCTGCGAGAAGCCGCGGCGGCCGGCCGGCAGCCAGGCATGCAGGATGAACAGCGCGCCGACCAGCGCCAGGATGGTGATGCCGTAGCGGGCGGTGTTGACCATGCTCTCGTTGGATTCGACGAAGAACGGGATATAGCGCCGCGCCGCCTCGATGATCAGCGGACCGAGCACGATCAGGAACGCCATCGCCAGCGAGGTGACGGCTGCGACCAGCGTGTAACCGATCGATTCCAGCCGCAGCCAGTACCAGCGCCGCGGCTCGATCACGGCGTAGGCGCGGTTCAGCGCCACCCGCAGCGCCTCGACGCCGTTGGAGGCGAAATAGACCGCGAGCACGGCGCCGATGGTCAGGATGTCGCCGCGGGTCTTGGTCAGCACGTCGTGGATTTGACCCGACAGCGCGTCGGCGACCTGGTTCGGCCAGACCTGCAACAGCAGACCGACCGCCTGGTCGGCCAGCTCCTTGGAGCCGAAGAAGCCGGCGAGCGAGGTCAGCACGATCAGGAACGGAAACAGCGCCATCAAGGTCGACAGCGCGATGTGGCTCGCGATCGCCCAGCCGTCGTCGGCGAGGAACGTGTAAAAGGCATCCATCACGACGTGGAAGACGTAACGAAGCTGTTTCACATTCCACCCGGCATTGTCGAAATCGGCTCGCTCCGAGGACCGCTCCAGCTTCTGATATTACGCGCCGAAAAGCCAGTTGGTTGCATGGCTCCGCTGTGTGGAAGTCGGCTCAACACGGTGTTATGTACCGTGGATGACATCTGTTCTCAGCACGATCATCCTTCCCATCGCCGTCGGCGCCGTCGCGCTGGTGCTGCTGCTCGGCCTCATCAACATGATGAAGGGCGGCTCGCCGAACACCTCGCAGAAGCTGATGCGGCTGCGCGTGCTGCTGCAGTTCGTCGCCATCATCATCACCATGCTCGCGGTCTGGGCGATGGGGCGGTGAGGCGAGGTAAGCTCTTCACCTCTCCCATGGGGAGAGGTCGGATCGCGTTAGCGATCCGGGTGAGGGGTTCAGGTCCATCGTTAGACCGCAACCCCTCACCCGCTCGCAAAATGCTTGCGACCTCTCCCTCCGGGAGAGGTGTTTAACCAACACCGGAGCCAACCATGGTCGTTCTGAACAGGATCTACACGCGCACCGGCGATGACGGCACCACCGCGCTCGGCTCCGGCGAGCGGCGGCCGAAATACGATCTGCGCATCGACGCCTACGGCACGGTCGACGAGACCAATGCCGCGATCGGCGTGTTGCGGCTGCATCTCGCCGACAGCCCCGAGGTCGACGCCATGCTAGCGCGGATCCAGAACGATCTGTTCGACCTCGGCGCCGACCTCGCGGTGCCCGAACGCGACGGCAAGGCCGAGCGGCTGCGGGTGCTGGAGAGCCAGGTCGCGCGGCTCGAGCGCGACATCGACGGCCTGAACGATCAGCTGGCGCCGCTGACCTCGTTCGTGCTGCCCGGCGGCACGCCCGCGTCTGCATATCTGCATCTCGCCCGCACGATATGTCGCCGCGCGGAGCGGATCATGGTGGAACTGGCGGCCCGGCCGGACGAAAAGGTCAATACCGCTGGCATCCAGTATATGAACCGGCTGTCGGATTTCCTGTTCGTGGCCAGCCGCTTCCAGAACGACAAAGGCGCCCGGGACGTGTTGTGGGTGCCGGGGCAGAACCGCTAGAATGCGTCAAACCCGGGCTGCTGGTTTTTTGCCCTTGGCGCGTTGACCGGGGGGGACGGGACCTTTAGGTTCCGCGCCAGCCAAGCAAAACCCATAAAATCAAAGCGAAAGAGGATCGATGAAGGTTCTTGTGCCGGTAAAGCGGGTCGTCGACTACAACGTCAAGGTCCGCGTCAAGAGCGACGGAACGGGCGTGGAACTCGCCAACGTCAAGATGTCGATGAACCCGTTCGACGAGATCGCCGTCGAGGAAGCGCTGCGGCTCAAGGAAGCCGGCAAGGCGACCGAGGTGGTGGTGGTGTCGATCGGACCGGCGCAGTGCTCGGAGACCATCCGCACCGCGCTCGCGATGGGTGCCGACCGCGGCATTCTGGTCAAGGCCGAAGGCAATGTCGAACCGCTCGGGGTCGCCAAGATCCTGAAGGCGGTGGTCGAGGCTGAGCAGCCCGGCCTCGTCATCCTCGGCAAGCAGGCGATCGACGACGACAGCAACCAGACCGGCCAGATGCTGGCCGCGCTGCTCGGCTGGTCGCAGGCGACGTTTGCCTCCAAGCTCGAAGTCGACGGTTCCGATTTCAAGGTCACCCGCGAAGTCGACGGCGGCCTGCAGACCATCAAGCTGAAGGGCCCGGCGATCGTCACCACCGACCTCCGCCTCAACGAGCCGCGCTACGCGTCGCTGCCCAACATCATGAAGGCGAAGAAGAAGCCGATCGATGACAAGAGCGTCGCTGACTACGGCGTCGACGTGACGCCGCGTCTGGAAGTGCTGAAGACCGCGGAACCGGCGGGCCGCAAGGCGGGCGTCAAGGTGAAGGACGTCGCCGATCTCGTGAACAAGCTCAAGACCGAAGCCGGGGTTCTCTGATGACGACGCTTTTGATTGCCGAACACGACCACGAGACCCTGAAGGACTCCACCAACAAGGCGCTGACCGCGGCGTCCCAGCTCGGCGGTGACGTCCATGTGCTGGTCGCCGGCGGCGGCCAGGGCACCAAGGCGGCCGCCGAGGCTGCTGCCAAGCTTGCCGGCGTCGCGAAGGTGCTGGTGGCCGAAGGTGGCGCCTATGAGCACGACCTCGCCGAGCCGCTGGCGGCGCTGATCGTGGCGCTGGCGCCGAACTACGACGCCTTCGTCGCGCCCGCGACCTCGCGCTTCAAGAACGTGATGCCGCGCGTCGCGGCCCTGCTCGACGTGATGCAGGTTTCGGAGATCATCAAGGTCGTCGCGCCCGACACGTTCGAGCGGCCGATCTATGCCGGCAACGCGATCCAGACCGTGAAGTCCAAGGACGCCAAGAAGGTCATCACGGTGCGCACCTCGACCTTCGCTGCGGCCGCTGAAGGCGGCAGCGCAGCGATCGAGAACGCCGCTTCAGCCGCCGATCCCGGCCTGTCGTCGTTCGTCGGCGAGGAAGTGGCAAAAAGCGATCGTCCGGAGCTGACGTCGGCCAAGATTATCGTCTCGGGTGGCCGCGCCATGCAGAGCCGCGAGAATTTTGCCAAATACATCGAGCCGCTCGCCGACAAGCTCGGCGCCGGCGTCGGCGCCTCGCGCGCCGCGGTCGATGCCGGCTATGCGCCGAACGACTGGCAGGTCGGCCAGACCGGCAAGGTGGTGGCCCCGGAACTTTATGTCGCGGTCGGCATCTCCGGCGCGATCCAGCATCTGGCCGGCATGAAGGACTCCAAGGTGATCGTCGCCATCAACAAGGATGAGGACGCTCCGATCTTCCAGGTCGCCGATTACGGCCTGGTCGCCGACCTCTACCAGGCGGTTCCGGAATTGACCGAAGCGCTCGGCAAGCTCGGAAAATAAGCGACAAGGCACCGGCCGGATGAGTAATCTCCGGCCGGTGTTATTATTTGGGGAAGCGCTTTCCGCGGATTGGGCACCCGGAAGGCTTCGCTTTCGGGTATCGTAGGGATTGGGCAGGCGCGATGTGCGCGCCGTTCCGGTGGATGAACAAGATGACGGTGGTAATCAAGAAGGTCGGCGTGATCGGCTCGGGTCAGATGGGCAACGGGATTGCGCATGTGGCGGCGCTGGCCGGCTTCGACGTGGTGCTCAACGACGTGTCCGCGGACCGGCTGAAATCGGCGCTCGCGACCATCAACGGCAATCTGACCCGTCAGGTCTCCAAGAAGAACATCAGCGACGCCGAGCGCAAGCAGACGCTCGATCGCATCACGTCGGCCGAAACGATCGACGCGCTGGCGGATTGCGATCTGGTGATCGAGACCGCGGTCGAAAAGGAAGAGACCAAGCGCAAGATCTTTCACGATGTCTGTGCGGTGCTGAAGCCCGAGGCGATCGTCGCTTCCAACTCATCGTCGATCTCGATCACGCGGCTGGCGGCGTCGACCGACCGCCCGGAAAAATTCATCGGCATTCACTTCATGAATCCGGTGCCGTTGATGGAGCTGGTCGAGCTGATCCGCGGCATCGCCACCGACGACGTCACCTTCGACACCGCGAAGGCCTTCGTTGCCAAGCTCGGCAAGCAGGTCGCGGTGTCCGAGGATTTCCCGGCCTTCATCGTCAACCGCATCCTGCTGCCGATGATCAACGAGGCGATCTACACGCTCTATGAGGGCGTCGGCAATGTCGAGGCGATCGACGCCGCGATGAAGCTTGGCGCGCATCATCCGATGGGTCCGCTCGAGCTCGCCGATTTCATCGGGCTGGACACCTGCCTGTCGATCATGCAGGTGCTGCATGAGGGCCTCGCGGACTCGAAGTACCGGCCGTGTCCGCTGCTGGTGAAATACGTCGAGGCCGGCTGGCTCGGCCGCAAGACCCAACGCGGCTTCTACGACTATCGCGGCGACAAGCCGGTCCCGACGCGGTAAGCAAGCCGCAGTGAGCCGTCGCTGAGCTGCCTTCACCGTCATCCTGAGGTGCGAGCCTCTTCGGCGAGCCTCGAAGGATGCACGGCCCGGCTGGTGGCCGTCGATCCTTCGAGGCTCGCGAAGTGCGCGCACCTCAGGATGACGGGTCTGGCATGTCAGCCAAGTCTGGCATGTCAGCCAAGGCAATTTGCTGCGCGAAGCGGACACGGTGCGTCAGCCTGACGCGGCCATTCGTTACCCGCCCGTTAACCGTCCGCGCGCTACCCCATACCCGTTCCGGGAGTACCGCGCATGGACACGACGAGCATGGTCACGAGCATCCTGTCGGTGCAGCAGGGCAATTTGCAGAACGAGATCGCGACCCGCCTCACCAAGCAGAACCTCGACGCGGAAAGATCCGCGGTGCAGACCCTGCTCGGCACGCCGTCCACCGCCAATCAAAGTCCCGGCATCGGCGACAATCTCAATACCATCGCCTGATCAAAGCCCGGCCGCGGCCGGCGCCAGTGCCGCCTTCACCAGCTTGAGCGCATCGTCGCTGGCCCATTCGGCGGGGCCGGCGATGTTGGCGATTTCGCAGCCCTTGGCGTCGACGAGCACCGAGGTCGGCATGCCCAGAGCCTTGCCTATGTTCTTAAGGTCCTGAAACACCTTGGCTTTCGCGTCGCTGAAATAGCCGAGATTGGTCAGATTGGCCTCTTTCAGGAAGTTTTTCGGCTTGTCCGGATCGCGGGTGTCGATATTGATCGCGACCACCTCGAAATCCTTGCCGCCGAGCTTGGTCTGCAAGCTATCCAGCGCCGGCATTTCGCGGCGGCAGGGCACGCACCAGGTCGCCCACAGGTTCACCAGCACGGTCTTGCCGCGGAAATCCGAGAGTTTCTTGGGCTGGCCGCTGGCGTCCTCGAAGGCGAGGTCGGGGAGGCGGAGCGGGGTGGTCGCCATGGTCAGCGCCGCGACCTCGCCATGGGCCAGCGGGGCGATCTTCTTGGCCAGATCCACCGCGCCGTTGCAGGCCACGTCGCCGCCGGGCGGGTGCTTCAGGCTGGACACCCCGACATAGCCGAGCACGGCCCCAATCAGCACCGCGCCGATGACGAGCGGAATCCGCCGCGCGGAGGTCGATTTGGGCGGGGTCGTCTCTGGCATATCGTTTGTCATCCCGGGTCAGATATGGCTATGCAATGCCGTGAATTACGGTCGGAACCGCCATGCTGTTTCGCCATTTTGGCGGCAAACCAGCAAGGCTCAAATACAAAGTCGCGAGCGAGAAGTCATGAGCAACAAGATGTGGGGCGGCCGGTTCTCGGAACGTCCCGACGCGATCATGGAGGAAATCAACGTCTCCATCGACGTCGACCGTCACCTTTATGCGCAGGACATCACGGCGTCCAAGGCCCACGCGGCGATGCTCGCCGCGCAAGGCATCATCACCGCGCGTGATGCGAAAAATATCGGCGAAGGTCTAGACACGATTTTGTCAGAAATTGCCAAGGGCGGTTTCGACTTCAAGCGTGCGCTCGAAGATATCCATATGAACGTCGAGTCACGGCTGTCCGAGCTGATCGGTCCTGCCGCGGGCCGGCTGCACACCGCGCGCTCGCGCAACGACCAGGTCGCGACCGACTTCCGCCTTTATGTCCGCGACACCATCGACGAAACGGATGCGGCGCTGGCCGCGTTCCAGCAGGCACTGGTCGCCCGCGCGCTGGAGCACGCCGGCACCGTGATGCCGGGCTTCACCCATCTGCAGACCGCGCAGCCCGTCACCTTCGGCCACCATTTGCTCGCCTATGTCGAGATGGCCTCGCGCGACCGCGGCCGCTTCGCCGACGCCCGCAAGCGGCTCAACGAATCGCCGCTCGGCGCCGCAGCGCTGGCCGGCACCTCGTTTCCGATCGACCGCACGGCGACCGCGAAAGCGCTCGGCTTCGACCGTCCGATGGCCAATTCGCTCGATGCGGTGTCTGATCGCGATTTCGTGCTGGAGACGCTGTCGGCGGCTGCGATCTGCGCGGTGCATATGTCGCGCTTCGCCGAGGAGATCGTGATCTGGACCTCGCCTTTGGTCGGTTTGGTCAAGCTCAGCGACAAGTTCACCACAGGCTCCTCGATCATGCCGCAGAAGCGCAATCCTGATGCGGCCGAGCTGGTGCGCGCCAAGACCGGCCGCGTGATCGGCGCGCTCACCGCGCTCCTGATCGTGATGAAGGGCCTGCCGCTCGCCTATCAAAAGGACATGCAGGAGGACAAGCAGGGCGCGATGGAGGCATTTGCCGCGCTGTCGCTGGCGATCCGCGCCATGACCGGCATGGTCGAGGACCTGGTGCCGGACGCGGCGAAGATGAAGGCCGCCGCCGGCGAGGGCTACGCCACCGCGACCGATCTCGCCGACTGGCTGGTGCGGACCCTGAAAATGCCGTTCCGCGATGCCCACCATGTCACCGGCCGTATCGTCGGCCTCGCCTCGGCGCAGGGCGTGGCGCTGCACGAGCTGCCGCTGAAAGCCATGCAGGAGGTCGAGCCGAAGATTACCGCGGACGCGCTCAAGGTCCTCAGCGTGGAATCCTCGGTGAAGAGCCGGACCTCGTTCGGCGGCACGGCGCCGAAGAACGTGCTGGCACAGGCGAAGAGTTGGGCCAAGCGGCTGGAAAAAGAGCGAAAATTGGGCTGAACATAGCGTTTTCAAGCGAAGTGGGTCCGGTTCGCGTGAAGAAAACGCGTCAGAGCAAGAATCAGAGCCTGTTCCGATCAAATCGGAGCAGGGTCTCGAAATTTCGCAGTGATTTCAGCGCGAACCGGGTCTCGCCAGAGCACGCCAATGTTTGTATGGTGCGGCCCGAATTTGGGGATTTCGTCGTGACCAGCAAGAACCGCCTGACCTCCTCGGGATGGGCCATCATTGTGCTGAGCGTATCAGCGCTCGCGCTCGGCGGCTGCGGCCGCAAGGGGCCGCTCGACCTGCCGCCGACCGCGAACGCCGCCCCGGCGGCCGCGCCCGCGGATACCGAGGCCGAGCGCGCGGCACAGCCCAGCGTGTTCAATCCGACCTACGGATCGGATGCCGGGCCGGCCGCGCCGAAAGGCACGAAGAAGTCCTTTATCCTCGACCCGATACTCGGCAACTAATATCTAACGCGCCATGAACCATTTCGACTATCGCAACGGCGTGCTGCACGCCGAAGCGGTCAATCTCATTGGGTTGGCGGAGGCCGTCGGCACGCCGTTCTATTGCTATTCGACGGCGACCCTGGAGCGGCACTACCGCGTCTTCACCGAAGCCTTCGCCGGCGAGAAGGCCGTCGTCTGCTACGCGATGAAGGCGAATTCCAACCAGTCGGTGCTGCGCACGCTGGCCAAGCTCGGCGCCGGCGCCGATGTGGTGTCCGGCGGCGAGTTGAAGCGGGCGCTGGCGGCCGGCATTCCGCCGTCGAAGATCCTGTTCTCCGGCGTCGGCAAGACCGAGGGCGAGCTGCGTGCCGCACTCGCGGCCGACATCCTCTGCATCAACGTCGAGTCCGAAGCCGAGCTCGAGCTGCTGTCGCGGCTCGCCGTCGAGATGAAGACAACGGCGCGCATCTCGGTGCGGGTCAATCCCGACGTCGATGCCGGCACCCATGCCAAGATCGCGACCGGCAAATCGGAGAACAAATTCGGCATTCCCCTGGCGCGGGCGCGCGAGGTCTATGCCCGCGCCGCCAAGCTGCCGGGCATCAAGGTCACCGGCACCGACGTGCATATCGGCAGCCAGATCACCGATCTCGGGCCGCTCGAGGCCGCCTTCCGTCTGCTCGCCGAGTTCGTCGAGACGCTGCGCGCCGACGGCCACGACATCTCGCACATCGATTTCGGCGGCGGCCTCGGCATTCCCTATCATCTCGACCGCGCCGCGCCGCCTCTGCCCGGCGAATATGCCGCGATGGTCAAGCGCGTGACCCACAATCTCGGCTGCACGCTGATGTTCGAGCCGGGCCGCATGATCGTCGGCAATGCCGGCATCCTCGTCACCCGCGTGATCTATGTGAAGCCGGGCGACGCCAAGAACTTCGTCATCATCGATGCCGCGATGAACGATCTGATCCGGCCGACGCTGTATGAAGCACATCACGACATCCTGCCGGTACGCCAGCCCGTGCCCGGCATGCCGACCATGATCGCCGACGTGGTCGGCCCGGTCTGCGAGACCGGTGACTACCTCGCGCTCGATCGCACGCTGCCACAGCCCAAGGCCGGCGATCTCATGGCGATCATGACCGCCGGCGCCTATGGCGCGGTGCAGTCCGGCACCTACAACACGCGCGCCTTGGTGCCGGAGGTGCTGGTCAAGGACGACCAGCACGCCGTGATCCGCCCGCGCATCGACGTCGACGCGCTGATCGCGATGGACAAGCCCGCACCGTGGCTGTGAGGCGCTAGCGGCGCCTCACTCTCGATGTCGTCCCGGCGACGGGACCCATAACCACCGAGCCTTGTCGTTGCGCTGTGCTGGGGCCACAGCTAATTCCAACCGCGAACAGCTGTGGTTATGAATCCCGGCTTTCGCCCGGACGACAGTTGTTGCTTGGCCGACCCGTCGCTTTCCTTACGGTCCGTATTTGGGCGCCGGCTTCTGGTTGAACTCGGTATCGTGCACGACGCAGCTGAAATTCGTCGCAGCGCTGGCGCTGCCGCTGCCGTCGTACTGCGCGACCTTGGGGAAGACGCAGAGCGGCCGGGTCATCTGCACCGCGGGCGGCGTATCGGCGACGAACTTTGTGGCGAGGATGGTGTCCGGCGCTGTGCCGCCCTCCACCCATTTGACCAGCGGGGTCAGCGCATCGAACGTGTTGGGGCCGGGCCCGCCGGAGCAGTGGTACATCCCCGGCACCATGAACAGTCTTGCGTAGTTCTGGGTTCGCTGCAGTCCTGAATTGCCGCCGCCCGGGAAGAAGCCGGCCTCCTGGACGGCGCGGCCCTCGTTGCCGACCAGCGCATTGAAGTAGTTGATGCTGCTCTGTGAGGGGATCAGCGGATCGGCCCAGCCGTGATACATGAGGAGCTTGCCGCCGCGCTCGCGGAACTCACCGAGATCGGTGCTGGTGGCATTCAGCACGCCCGCAAGCTGGTCGTCGACCTTGTCGAGGTCGCGGCCGAAATCGAAATTGGCAAAATTGGTCCGGCTCGCCGGATAGCCGAAGCTCGGGCCGAACACCCAGTAGAACAGGCCGTCGAAAGCCGGCTCCGGAAGTTGCTCCTGGAACGCCAGGCCGAGCGCGGTCACATCGTCGGTTTCGTTGCCGCGTTCGGAGCCCGGATTGACCAGCTGTCCGTGCGCGTCGAACGTTCCGGCGTAGTATTTTTGGATGGTCGTGACCTGGTCCGCCGTGAGGCATGCCGGCGGCAACTTGCCGCCTGAGCACAACAGCTGCTTCGGATCGAACCGGCAGTCGCGCGGATCGGTCAGGAACGGATCAGTGGCGGTGCCGCCGTCATGGCCGGCGCACTGCTTGAGCACGGCCTGGTTGATCAGGGTCATCTGGCCGGGCTGGATCAGCCGGCCGGGGCTCGCATGGGTGTTCTGCCAGCCGGCAAGTCCCGCCATGTGCAAATGGGTACGGTTGAACGCCGCCGCGCCGGCCAGGATGCCGTCATAGTCGTCGGGGAAGCGCTGCGCCTCCATCAGCGCATTCTGGCCGCCGGTCGAGCAGCCGGCGAAATAGGCCTTGTTGGAGCGCTGCCGGTAGAACGCGTTGACGATCTCCTTGCCGCGCACGGTCATCAGATGGATCGCGCGGTAGCCGAAATCCTTGATCCGCTCGGGATGCCCGAACAGGCCGGTCGAGGGTGAGGCCGGATCGCCGTATGCGATGGCGAGCGGATTGCCCATGTTGCCGTCAGAACCGCAGAACAGCGGGCTGCACCCCGAGGACCCGGTGCCGAGATCGCTGTTGGTCGCGGCAAAGCCGGCTTTGATGCCGGTGGCGAGCTCGCTGTAGGTGATCACGCCCTGGAACCCGCCGCCGCCGGTGCCGAGGAATCGGCCGTTCCAGCCGCTTTCGGGCAGCCAGACCTCGATCTTGATGGCGGAATCCGAACTCGGCGTCAGCGTCGCGATGACCCGGCAGAATGGTGGCAGGCCGGTGATGGTGGTCGGCGGGGCGCCGGGTGCGACGAAAGTGCCCGTGGTGTTGTCGGTCGCCGAATTGATCACGGTGTGTTGCAGCTGCAAGGATTGCAGATTGCTGCACGGGGTCGCCATTGCCGGCGAGCTTCCGATCGCGACACCGCCAAGCAGGGCCATGGTCGCGCCGACGAGAGTGGACGGATGACGTCTCATTTGATCCTCCCCGATTTTTGTCGTTATGGGGCAGGAAGGATAGCCGACGGAGATGACAACTCAAGGGTGAAGGCGTGGAAAGCGCGCAGGGGTTGTTTTCGTGATCGATGCACGAAATCGTAGGATGGGTGGAGCGAAGCGATACCCATCATCTCACCACGCGGAAGCAAGTTGATGGGTATCGCTGCGCTCCACCCATCCTACGCAACGACTATTTGGCAGCGTGACTGCCCTTTCCCCCGCCGACGATCACACCCGCCGCCTTCTCGATCGGCTTGATCGCGGCGGTGAAGTCCGACTCCGGGCCTTCCTCGCGGATGATCACTTCCCAGAGCCGGCCGACGGCTTCCGCAACTTCCATCGAGAGCCCGAGCTGCCGCATCTCCTCGACCGCGAGCCGCACGTCCTTCACCATCAAGCCGGTGGCAAAGCCGAAATCGAAGCTGCGCGGCAGCACCGCGCGCGGAAACTTGTCGCGGCTCGCGGTGTTCAGCCCGGAGCCGGCGTTGATGACGTCGATCATGACCGCCGGATCGAGCCCCGACTTGACGCCCATCACCACCGCTTCCGAGGTCGCGGCCATCGCGGTCGCGGACAGGAAATTGTTGGCGAGCTTCATGGTCTGGCCGGAGCCCGGCTTGGTGCCGATGAAGAACACTTTTCCGATCACGTCGAGTGCGGGCTTGAGCAACTCGAAATCGGCCTTCGGCCCCGACACCATCACCGCCAGCGTGCCCTTCTCGGCGCCGGCGACGCCGCCGGACACCGGGCTGTCGATCTGCACGATGTTCTTGCTTGCCAGCAGATCGTAGATCTTCACCGCCATCTGCGAGCCGACGGTGGAGAGATCGATGAAGCGCTTGACGCGCGTGCCCTCGATCACGCCGCCTGGGCCAGTCGCGACCTCGAGCGAGGCCTGCAGCGAGGGCAGGCTCGCCATCACGGTCTCGACCCGGTCGGCGACGTGCTTCGGCGACGTCGCGGCTTCCGCTCCGAGAGCCGTGAGCTTTTCGACGGCAGCCTTGCTGGTGTCGAACACGGTGAGCTTGTGGCCGGCCTCGATCAGCCGGCGCGCCATCGGGAAGCCCATCTTCCCGAGGCCGATGAATCCGATGTCCATGGTGGTGTTCTCTCTCTTCGTCATTGCGTGACGTCGCGTTTCGCAACTCGACGTCGTCCTGGCGAAAGCCAGGACCCATTACCCCAAATGCTGCTTGTTACAGTTTGCTGGGGCCACGGTCTTCGTAACGATTACATTCGGTGGTTATGGGTCCTGGCTTTCGCCAGGACGACGATGTGGAGGTGGCGTGCCGCTCACGCCTTGCCGTCGAGCTCGGCGAACACTTCGCGCGCAATCCGGAAACTGTCGACGCCGCAGGGAATGCCGGCATAGATCGACGCCTGCATGAAGATCTCGCGGATCTCGTCGCGGGACACGCCGTTGGTCAGCGCGCCCTTGATGTGCGCCTTCAGCTCGTGCGGGCGGTTGAGGATCGAGATCATGGCGAGGTTGAGCATGCTGCGGGTCTTGCGCGGCAATTCCTCGCGGCCCCACACCGCGCCCCAGCAATATTCGGTGACCAGTTCCTGGAACGGCTTGTTGAAGCTGTCGGAGTTCTTCAGCGCGTTGTTGACATAGGCCTCGCCGAGCACCGCCTTGCGGATCTCGAGCCCCTTGTCGTGCGTTTTCTGGTCCATGACGTTTCCTCATAGGTTAAGGCTGGTTCGCCCGGGACGTTACGGGGTCGAACCGCCGCAGTCACGTCTTGGTGTTATGCGTATTTCCCGGTGTGGGTTACGTCGCCAAGCGGGTGCCTCAATGGCGCCGCTGTGCTAGGCTGTTCTGCCGGCTACCCCGGAGATTTTATTGAGCGGTGCCAACATCGACCCGTCAGACAGCGCCTCACGCGACCTGCGCGACCGCGACGCGCTGGCGCGGCTGAAACTGACCGAAGCGCTGCAGCGGGCCAAATTCGCAATCGCGTGGGAACGAGCCTGGCCGGATCTGGCGCGGTTCCTTACGGTCGCTGGCCTGTTCCTGGTGGCGTCCTGGGCCGGGCTGTGGCTGGTGCTGCCGTTTGCCGCACGGCTGGCCGGCATTGCGCTGTTCGCCGTCGCAGCCCTTGCCGCGCTGTCGCCTTTGGTGCGCTTCCGCTGGCCGACCCGCGACGAGGGCCTGAGCCGGCTCGATCGCGGCGCCGGTATCCGCCATCGCCCGGCGACCACACTGTCCGACACGCTGACCAACCAGGATCCGTTTGCGCTGGCTTTGTGGCAGGCGCAGCGCGAGCGTACGCTGGCCTCGATCAAGCGGATCCGGGCCGGCCTGCCGAAGCCGCGGGTTTCGCTGCATGATCCCTGGGCGCTGCGCGCGCTGGTGATCGTGTTGCTGCTCGCGACCTATGTCGCGGCCGGCGACGAGCGCGGCCTGCGCATCGCCTCCGCCTTCGACTGGAACGGCATTATGGCGCCCGCGAACGTCCGGGTCGATGCCTGGGTGACGCCGCCGAACTACACCGGCAAGCCGCCGATCATCCTGTCGAACGCCAACAAGGATGCCAACGCGGCCGACAATAGTCCGCTCGCGGTGCCCGCCGGCAGCACGCTGCTGGTGCGCTCCAGCGGCGGCACCATCGATGTCGTCGCCGGCGGCGGCGTGACCGAAATCGCGGCCGGCGAAGAAGCGCCCAAGGGCACCAGCGAGCGGCATTTCAAGATCGCCGGCGACGGCACCGCGCATGTCCGCGCGCCGGCCGGCCAGCCGTTGTGGAAATTCACCGCGACCCCCGACCGGCCGCCGACCATTGCGCTGGCCAAGGATCCGGAGCGCCAGGCGCGGGGTTCGCTGCAGCTGTCCTACAAGCTCGACGACGATTACGGCATCACCGAAGCCCATGCCCAGTTCGCGCTGCGCCCGAGCGATGCGCCGAAGGATCCGGGCAGCCGCGACGACAAGGCGCAGCCAGTCCGGCCGCTGTTCGAGCCGCCGCAATTCGCGCTGGTGCTGCCGAATGCGCGCACCCGCAACGGCGTTGGCCAGATGGTCAAGGATCTGAGCGAGGACCCTTACGCCGGCGCCGACATGACGCTGACGCTGTCGGCCAAGGATGAGGCCGGCAACGAGGGCAAGAGCGAGCCGTTCAACATGCGGCTGCCGGAGCGGCTGTTCACCAAGCCCCTGGCGCGCGCGCTGATCGAGCAACGCCGGATCCTGGCACTCGACGCCAACCAGAACGGCCAGGTGTTCGCCGCGCTCGATGCGCTGATGATCGCGCCCGAGCTGTTCACGCCGGAGACCGGCCACTATCTCGGCCTCCACGATGTCAGCCGCGAGCTCGAGGCGGCGCGCACCGACGACCAGCTCCGCGGCGTCGTCGCGAGCCTGTGGGCGCTCGCGGTCACCATCGAGGATGGCAACATCTCCGACGTCGACAAGGCGCTGCGCGCGGCGCAGGACGCGCTCAAGCAGGCGCTGGAGCGTGGCGCCTCCGACGAGGAGATCAAGAAGCTCACCGAAAACCTGCGCGCAGCGCTGGACAAATATCTGCGTCAGCTCGCCGAGCAGTTCCGCAACAACCCGCAGCAGCTCAACCGGCCGCTCGATCCCAACACCAAGATGCTGACCCAGCGCGACCTCGACAGCCTGCTCAACAAGATGGAGCGGGATGCCAAGCGCGGCGACCGCGAGGCGGCGCTCGATGCCTTGAAGCAGCTCGACGAGCTGATGGAAGGGCTGCAGATGGCGCAGCCCGGCCAGGGCGACGACGACATGCAGCAGTCGCTCAACGAGCTCGGCGACATGATCCGCAAGCAGCAGCAGTTGCGCGACAAGACCTTCAAGCAGGGCCAGGATTCGCGCCGTGACCGCATGCGCGGCAAGCAGGGCGAGCAGTCGATGGGTGACCTGCAGCAGGACCAGCAGGCGCTGCGCGACCGCCTGAAGAAGCTGCAGGACGAGCTCGCCAAGCGCGGCATGGGGCCGGATCAGCGCGGTCAAAAAGGCCAGAAAGGCCAAAAGGGCGATTCCGCGCAGCAGGGCGATGAAAACGGCGACCAGGGCGATGACGGCGATGGCCTCGACCAGGCCGATTCCGCGATGGGCGATGCCGGCGGACGGCTAGGCGAAGGCAATGCCGATGGCGCGGTGGATTCGCAAGGCCGCGCCCTGGACGCGTTGCGCAAGGGGGCCAAGGACCTCGCCGACGCCATGCAGCCGGGCGATGGCGACCAGCCGGGCGACGCCAATGGTCGCGGCCGCCAGAAGGCCGGCGGCAACCAGACCGATCCGCTGGGCCGGCCGCTGCACGGCCGCGAACTCGGCGACGACTACACGGTGAAGATCCCCGGTGAGATCGATGTGCAGCGCGTCCGCCGCATCCTCGAGGAAATGCGCCGCCGCCTCGCCGACCCGTCACGGCCGCAGATCGAGCTCGACTATCTCGAACGGCTGCTGAAGGATTATTGAGCGGCAAGCGTCACGCCAATGTCGTCAATCGCGCAAGTGAGGTGAGCACATTGGTCCGGCTCCCTCCCCCCTTGCGGGGGAGGGTTGGGGAGAGGGGTGGCCCCGGGCGCGATGATCGATGGAGCGCGGCCTTGGCAATTCTGATCGGGCTTAGACAGGTGGAGAGAGCACGTCGTGTGGTACCCCTCTCCCCCAACCCTCCCCCGCAAGGGGGGCTACGGGAGCCCCGAAAGTGATTCCCCGGAGTTTGTGAATGTGATTCAAGGCCTTTCGACCTGTTTGGACGAGAGGCCTGCGATGTCTTTTGGCGATGTTCGGGTTGCGGAGCGGGCTGATTGGCTGATCGAGCGGGTGGCGACGGCGGGGACGCTGGTGCTACGCAAATTGGGGGAGACGCGCGCGGGCGAGAAGGCCGTGCATCGGTTTCTGTCTTCGCCCCATGTTTCGGTCGATCGGATTGTGGAAACGTTGGCCGGGCGGACTGCGGTTCAATGCGCCGGTCGCCGCATTCTGGCTGTCCAGGACACGACCGAGATCAATTTTGGCGGTCGTGACAAGAAGCGGCGGGGCTTCGGACCTGCCGGCGATGGCCAAACCCCTGGCTTCTTCATCCATCCAGTGATTGCCGTCGATATCGAAAGCGAAGCCGTGGTCGGTCTTGTCGATGCGGCGATCTGGACGCGGTCTGCGGATCGCGTCACGTCGCGCCGCAATCGCGCGATCGAGGATAAGGAATCGGCGCGTTGGCTGTTGGGCTGTCAGGCCACGGCAAGCGTGCTGTCCGATGCCGCCGAGGTGACAATGGTGGCCGATCGCGAAAGCGACATTTACCTGCTGTTTGCCCGCAAACCGGAGCGGCTCGATCTGATCGTGCGCGCCGGTCAGGATCGATCTTTGCTCGGTGGGGGAACGCTCTTTGGGGCGCTTGCCAGTGCTGAAGTGCTGAGCAGAAGCGAGGTCCGCGTGGCGCCGCGCGGGCCTGGTGACAAAGGGCGCGTCGCGACCGTCGAACTCCGCGCGGGCTCGGTGCACATCGCCCGCTCACAAAGTCTGGGGCAATCCGAGGCGGCCGGCAGCGTCGAACTCACCTTGGTGGAAGCACGAGAGGTCGATGCGCCGTCAGGCAAGACGCCGTTGTTGTGGCGCCTACTCACGACCCGCACCGTCACTTGTGCGACCGAGGCTGAACACGTCGTCCGCCTCTATCGCTTGCGCTGGCGCATCGAACAAGTCTTCCGCGCCCTCAAGAGCGACGGCTTGGCCCTCGACGACAGCCAAGTCGTCGACGCCGAGCGGATGTTTAATCTGACCGCCATCGCGCTCGCTGGCGCGATTCGGACGATCCAGCTTGTCGATGCCAGAGACGGCAGCCTCCGCCCGGCAACCGATGTCATTGACGAAAGCTTCGCCGTCGCGCTCGAGCACCTGTCAAAAAAGCTCGAGGGCAAAACGCTACGGCAGAAAAACCCGCATCCTATCGGCTCGCTTGCCTTCGTCTCATGGATCGCGGCCCGTCTCGGCGGATGGAATTGCTACTACAAGCCTCCAGGACCAAAGACCATGCGCGACGGCTGGAACCGCCTTGCCGCAACACTCGACGGCTATGCCCTTGCTACACAGTCACAAAATCCGGGAATCCCCTAGCGCAAGGGGGGAGGGAGCCCGGGTAGGGTGCTCACCTCACGGTGACTTCCGCGCCGCCAGCGCATCCGCCACCGCGGTGCGGATATCCGCCACCGCGAATGGCTTTGTCACCACGTCGTGCACGATCGCTTCCAGGCCCGAGGCGCGTTCGCGCTGGGCGGCGAAGCCGGTCATCAGCAGGATCTTCAGTTGCGGGAAATCGCGCGCCGCAGTCAGCGCCAGCGCGATGCCGTCCATCACGGGCATCTGGATGTCGGTCAGCAACAGGTCGAACGCGCCCGCTTCGCGGGTCAGGATCTCCAGCGCCTCGGCGCCGTCCTGCGCGGTGACGATCTCGTGGCCGTCCATTGCGATCGCGCGCGCCACCAGCGAGCGCATCGAGTCTTCGTCGTCGGCAATCAGGACGCGGGGCATGAGGGTCGATTGGTTTGCATAGGCGCTCGCAGGCTCAGGCGCGGCCGCCGCCGAGATCGTGCTTGTTGAAGAAACGTACGTCGATATTGCGGCCTTCGGGCGGCGGCGAGGCGAGGCGCGACTTGAAATAGGCGCGTTCGCCGGGGTTCAGCACCGACTGCTCCAACACCGCGTTCCAGGCGTAGATTTCGGCGCCCTGCGTGTCGCGCACCGCAAAGCGCAGCCGCGGCAGCTCGACCGGCTTGCGGGTCTGCCCCACGATCATGCCCTCGATCACCAGCACCGGTTTGCCGTCGACGGTCTCGTTGGTGATCTTGAGGTCCTTGAAGGCGAGCCCGCGCAGATTCACGTCGAGTCCGACCATTCTGTAGAACAGCGCCGTCTGCGGCAGCAGGCGCACCACGTCGCTGCGCCAGACCACCAGCGCGATGATCAGCGCGGCCATCGCCGCGCAGGTGGTCGGCAGCGCGCCGATTTGGGGCAGGAAGCGGATCCGGGGCAGCGACGGCAGGCGGAACAGGCTCCGAAGCCGGGGCAGCCCGAGACGGCGCCGGGTTCCGGTCGCGCCCTCGACACCGGCATGGGCCTCGGCATCCTCCTTGGCGACCTGCGGCCACCCGGCGGCGTCCTCGGCCGGCCAGTCGGCCGAGATCGAGGGGCTGTCGACCACCGGGGTTTCGTCAGCCTCCGCCTGGCCCATCGCCTCCCATTCGGTGGCGAGGTCGGAGCCGGCGGATGGGCCGGCCGCCGCCATGGCCGAAACCGTCTCCTCCAGCGCGTCCTCGGGCCGGGCCAGCCAGACCTCCTTGCAGCGGGAACAGCGGACGGTGCGTCCGGTCTCGCCCAGGGTGGACGGCTTAACGGCGTAGGATGTTGTACAATGTGGGCAAACGATCTGCATGGAGCCGAATCTCGACCGTGACTCTGCCTCGATGCTACTTAGCGACCGTTAACGAATCGGAAACCATAACCGACGCACAACCCCTTTGTGCCTTTCGCGGCCGGTCGGCCGGTCGCGGCGGCCATTGTGCGGGGTATTGGGCTGTCGGCCCTCTCGAACGGAGCTAGCGCTTGGTTCGGTTCGAACATGTCGGTCTGCGTTACGGGCTTGGCCCGGAGATTTTGCGCGACCTCTCCTTCACGGTGCCGGCGCACTCGTTCCAGTTCCTGACCGGCCCGTCGGGCGCCGGCAAGACCTCGTTGCTGCGGCTGTTGTTCCTGTCGCTGCGGCCGACCCGCGGGCTGGTCAATCTGTTCGGCCACGACGTCTCGCTGCTCTCCAAGGACCAGGTCGCCGATTTGCGCAAACGCATCGGCATCGTGCTGCAGGATTTCCGCCTGCTCGACCACATGACGACCTATGAAAATGTCGCGCTGCCGTTCCGGGTGATGGGGCGCGAGGAATCGAGCTATCGCCGCGAGGTGATCGACCTGCTGAAATGGGTCGGGCTCGGCGAACGGATGGATGCGCTGCCGCCGATCCTGTCGGGCGGTGAGAAGCAGCGCGCGGCGATCGCCCGCGCGGTGATCTCGCGGCCGCAGCTGCTGCTGGCGGACGAGCCGACCGGCAGCGTCGACCCGACGCTCGGGCGCCGCCTGCTGCGGCTGTTCATCGAGCTCAACAAATCGGGCACCGCGGTCATCATAGCGACCCACGACATCACGCTGATGGATCAATACGAGGCGCGGCGGCTGGTGCTGCATCAGGGACGGCTGCACATCTATGAGTAGGAGCGGCGACGAGCAGGTCTCATTGGTCGATCTCGGGCGCGAGCGTCCGCAGCTCCCGGCGATGGCGCGCAACATGTCGCCGATCGTGCCGCGCGCCTCGATCTCCGGCCGCGCGCTGGTCGCCGTCGTCGCGATCATGACCTTCCTGGCGTCGCTGACCACCGGCACCGTGCTTTTGGTCAGCGCGTCGGCCGCGGAATGGCAATCGGAGGTCTCGAGCGAGATCACGATCCAGGTGCGGCCCGCGCCCGGCCGCGATCTCGACCGCGATTCGCAGGCCGCGGCGGACGCGATGCGGGCGCAGTCCGGCATCGTCGAGGTGCGTCCGTTCAGCAAGGAGGAGTCCGCGAAACTGCTGGAGCCATGGCTCGGCAGTGGGCTCTCGATCGACGAGCTGCCGGTGCCCCGCGTCATCGTGGCGCGGCTGCAGCCCGGCACCACGCTCGATCTCGCAGGCTTGCGCGCGCGGGTGACGCAGGCGGCGCCGACCGCGAGCGTCGACGATCACCGCGCCTGGATCGAACGGATGCGCTCGATGAGCGGGGCCACGGTGTTTGCCGGCCTCGGCATCCTCGGGCTCGTCATCATCGCCACCATCATCTCGGTCTCGTTTGCCACCCGCGGCGCGATGGCGGCGAACCGGCCGATCGTCGAGGTGCTGCATTTCGTCGGCGCCGGCGACACCTACATCGCCAACCGCTTCCTGCGGCATTTCCTCAGGCTCGGCCTCGAAGGCGGGCTGATCGGCGGCGGTGCGGCGATGCTGGCGTTCGGCTTCTCGGAGTCGATCGCCAACTGGTTCTCCGGCACGCCGGTAGGCGACCAGTTCGCGGCGCTGCTCGGCACCTTCTCGCTGCGTCCGTCGGGCTATCTGGTGCTGGCGCTACAGGCAGTGGTGATCGCTGCGATCACGGCATGGGCGTCGCGGCGCACGCTGTTTGCGACGCTCGATGACATCGATTGAGACTGTGGGCGGTGTCGCGGTTTCGAAGGGTTGCCGGACGGTGATCCTGCACGCTTTATGTTGCCGCCCGTTGCGGCAAAACCGGTTTCCACTTTTGCGGATCATGCTCTAAAATCCCGGCGGGGGAAGGATATCTGCATCACATGAGCTCGCAGTCCGACGAGACGTTGCCGAACGGCCGTGCCGCGCGTCCGCGCGGCTGGCTGCGCGCACTCATCGTCACGACGCTGGCGGTGGCCTTCGTCGCCGCGGCGGTGGGCTTCGTCAGCTTCCTGTCGCAATTGCGCGGCGTCGAGACCGATCCGCCGCGCAACGCCGACGGCATCGTGGTGCTGACCGGCGGCTCGTCGCGGGTGTCGGACGCGATGGAGCTGCTTGCCGCGGGTTACGGCAAGCGGCTGCTGATCTCGGGCGTGCATCCGACCAACGACGTCAGCGATATCTCGCGCTCGCTGCCGGAAGGCCAGCAGAAATGGCTGCGCTGCTGCGTCGATCTCGACCGTTCCGCGGTCAACACCCGCAGCAATGCGGCGGAGACACGGCGCTGGGCGCGCGAGCGCGGCTTCACCTCGCTGATCGTGGTGACCTCGAACTACCACATGCCGCGCGCGATCGTGGAACTGTCGCATGCGATGCCCGACCTCACCCTGATCCCGTTCGCCGTGGTCGGCGACAAATGGCGCGACGAGCCGTGGTGGACGAGTGGCGCGACGTTCCGTCTCCTGCTATCGGAATACGCCAAATACGTCGCCGCCGAGCTGCGGGTGCGGCTGGCCGATATCGGGCTCGATCTGACCTCCGATCTCGGCGAGCCGGTGGTTACCCCGCGCCGCCCGGCCACCGCGCAGGCGAATTGATGATATTGGCACCGTCATTCCGGGATGGTGCGCAAGCACCAGACAGGGAATCTCGAGATTCTCTGGTGCGCAAGTGCGCACCAGAGTTCGATGCTTCGCACCGTCCCGGAATGCCGGCGGATACTACAAAGGACAGTCGTTGAGAATGACGTCGATCTTCCTGCGCTCGCTGATCTTCAACGTGCTGTTCTATCTGGTGCTGGTGCTGCTTTGCATCGTCGCGCTGCCGACGCTGCTGCTGCCGCGGAGCGCGCTGATGGCGCTGGAAGCGGCGTGGGCCAGCACCAGCCTGTTCCTGATGCGCGTGGTCTGCAACATCCGGATCGAATTCCGCGGCCTCGAAAAGATTCCGCAGGGCCCGCTGATCATCGCCTCCAAGCATCAGTCGTTCTGGGAGACTTTCGCGCTGGTGCGCTTCTTTGCGCACCCGCTGTTCATCCTCAAGCGCGAGCTGATCATGATCCCGGTGTTCGGCTGGTACCTGAAAAAGGCCGGCATGATCTCGGTCGAGCGCGGCGGCGGCCCGCGCTCGCTGATCAAGACGCTGAAGCGCGCCGCGGCCGAGGTGAAGCTCGGCCGCCAGCTCGTGATCTTTCCGGAAGGCACCCGTACCGCGCCCGGTGCGCCGCCTGCCTACAAGGCCGGCGTCGCGCAGATCTATGCCGAGAGCGGCGTGCCGTGCCTGCCGATCGCGCTCAATTCCGGCCTGTTCTGGCCGCGCCGCACCTTCATGCGTTATCCCGGCACGCTGGTGGTCGAATTTCTCGATCCGCTGCCGCCGGGCCTGCCGCGCGACGAGTTCATGGCCCGCCTGCGCGATGCGATCGAGACCGCGACGACCCGCATCGTCGATGATGCGCGTGCAGAGCAGGCGCGATTGTTCGGCGGCGTGCCGAGCCCGGCCAAGGGCTGAGACGCAAGCAGGCTCGACCCGCCGTTGAACCTTTGATCACGAAGGTTTGACGCCGAGATGGCATGCAGTTTCAGCGTGTCGGCGTTTCAACATCAGCGCTGTATATTGTGGGAGATAACGCCAGCCGTACGAGCCAGCGCGAGTTCCGACAGCACAAGAAAATGGGGAGACAAGATGTCGTCAAGCAAGCGCATCCACATCAGCATCAAGGGTTGCCCGGCGATCTTTGCTCTCGCTCTCGCCGCAGTGATTGCCCCCCGTGGCGCGGCTGCCGCGGAGTGTCAGAACCAGGATGCCGGCATCACGCTCTCGCCCGGGTTCTGCGCGACGATCTTTGCCGACAATCTCGGCCACGTTCGCCATCTCGCGGTCACCGATGACAACGTCGTCTATGCCAACACCTGGAGCGGTCGCTACTATCACAACGATGCGCCGCCGCCCGGTGGATTCCTGCTCGCGCTCAAGGACTCAAGGGGCACCGGAAGGGCCGACGTCGTGCAACGGTTCGGCCCGGATAAGGCCGCAGGCGCAGCCGGCGGCACCGGGATCGCCGTCTACAACAATGCGGTTTATGCCGAGCTGAACGACAAGATCGTCCGCTACGCCCGCGTGCCCGGCGAAATCGCGCCGGCGGGCGAAGCGAAAACCGTGGTGTCCGGCATGCCGCTGACCGGCGATCATCCGATGCATCCGTTCATCATCGATGCCAAAGGCAATCTGTTCGTCGACCTGGGATCGGCGACCAATGCCTGCCAGGCCGACAATCGCATGCCGCTCTCGCCGGGCCACAAGCCCTGCACCGAGCTCGAGACGCGCGCCGGCACCTGGCGCTACGATGCCAGCAAAACCGATCAGGCCTTCTCGGCGGCCGAGCGCTACGCAACCGGCATCCGCAATGGCGAAGGATATGGCATCGATCGGGAGGGCCGGCTTTATGTCACGCAGCACGGCCGCGATCAGCTGTCGCAGAACTGGTCCAAGCTTTACACCGTCGAGCAGGGCGTCGAGCTGCCGGCCGAAGAGGTCGTCGAGCTGAAACAAGGCGGCGATTACGGCTGGCCCGAGTGCTATTACGACCAGGATCAAAAGAAGCTGGTGCTTGCGCCGGAATATGGCGGCGACGGCGGCAAGACGGTCGGGCTCTGCGCCGACAAGCTGGCACCGGCCGCCGCCTTTCCCGGCCATTGGGCGCCCAACGACCTGCTGATCTACACCGGCACGCAATTCCCGAAGCCGTACCAGGACGGTGCGTTCATCGCGTTCCACGGCTCATGGAATCGCGCGCCCCGCGACCAGGCCGGCTATGACGTCATCTTCCAGCCGATGAAGGACGGCAAGGCCGCCGGAGACTATGTCGTGTTCGCGGACGGCTTTGCAGGCGCCCACAAGGATCCCGGGCGGGCCGCGTTCCGGCCGAGCGGCCTTGCGCTGGGACCGGACGGCGCGGTCTACATTGCCGACGACGTGCATGGTCGCATCTGGCGCGTGACCTACGGTGGCGATCCCGCCAACGCCAAGGTGGCCGGAGCGCCGGCCCCCGCGACGGCGGTGGGTCCGGGCGGTGCGGCCGTTCCGCCGGAAGGCACGCACGCAGACGCCGGCCGTGACACGCCGAATCTTCCGGTGCCGCCTGGCGCCACCAAGGACCAGGTCGCGCTTGGCGACCGTATCTTCCACGGCGAAGCCAGCAACGGGACCTGCAGTGGCTGTCACGGGTCCGATGCAAAGGGGACATCGGTCGGTCCAGATCTCGCGTCCGGCAATTGGGTGTTCGGCGACGGCAGTCTTGCGGCGATCACCAAGACCGTGACCAGCGGCGTGCCGCGTCCGCGCAACTACAGCGGCGCCATGCCGCCGAAGGGCGGCGCCGAACTGTCGGATGCCGACGTTGCTGCGGTGTCGGCCTATGTCTGGGCGATCAGCCACACCAACTAGCGGGAAATGATCATGCGCTTCTCCCTGCTGCTGTGCGCCGCTGCACTGGTTTGCTCCAGCGCGGTGGCGGCCGAGCCCAAGCTGGTCGTGACGACCGATCCGCAGTCACAGCCGGAGAGCGTGACGGCGACGCCCGACGGTGCATTGATTCTCGGCAGCGCCAGCAAGCCGGTGATCTACCGCGCGGCTACGGGCGCGACCCGTGCGGACGTCTTCGTCGACGCGAGCGGAGATGGCAGCAATGTGAGCTTTCTCGGCGTCCTGGCGGATGCGGCGACCGACACGCTATGGGCCTGTGAGATCATCGGTGTCCCCGGCGCCAAGGATCGCCATTCGATCCTGCGCAGCTTCGATCTGACCAGCGCTGCACCGAAGTTGCGTTGGCCGCTGCCCGGTGACACCAATCTCTGCAACGATTTTACGATCGGTCCGGATCGCGCGCTTTACATCAGCGATACCTTCGGCAGCCGAATCTTTCGCCTCAAGCCGGGTGCCTCGGAGCCCGAGTTGCTGATCCAGGACCGTACCCTCGATGGCATCGACGGCATCGCCTTCCTGGGCAACGAGCTCTACGTCAACAACGTGATCTCGAACAATCTGTACCGGATTCCGCTGGATCAAACCGGCAAGGCGGCGCCGCCCGTGCAGATCTGGCCGGACCGGCCGATCAAGGGACCGGACGGCATGCGCGCCCATGGCGGCAAGCTTTACGTTGCGGAAAACAAGAATGGCCGCGCCAGCGCGATCACGGTCAACGGCGATCAGGCGACCGTCGTCACCATTCTCGACGGCCTCACGCAGCCGACGGCCATCGAGCCGGCCGGCGATACGTTGTGGGTCGGCGATCGCGGCAAGGACAAGGCGATCGCCTTGCCCATGCCGCATTGAGCATGGATCGCCCGATCACCGCATCACGAACGGATTGGCCGGCACGTCCGTCGCCGTCGAGATCCAGACGCTCTTGGTCTCCTGATATTCGCGCACCGCGTCGATGCCGCTTTCGCGGCCGACGCCGGAATGCTTCATGCCGCCGAACGGCATCATGTAGCTGATGGCGCGGTAGGTGTTGACCCACACCGTGCCGGCGCGCAGCTGCTTCGGCACGCGGATGGCGCGGGCGAGGTCCCTGGTCCAGATGCCGGCGGCAAGGCCGTAGATGGTGTCGTTGGCGATCCGGATCGCGTCTTCCTCGGTGTCGAAGGCGATGATCGACAGCACCGGGCCGAACACTTCCTCGCGCGCGATCCGCATCGTGTTGTCGACGTCGGTGAAGATGGTCGGCTCGACGAACTGGCCGCCCTGGATGCCGTCGCCCGACGCCGGCTTGCCGCCGAGCAGGCAGCGCGCGCCCTCGGCCTTCGCGATATCGATGTAGTCGAGCACCTTCTTGTACTGCGCCGGCGTCGTGACCGGGCCGATATTGGTGTCGGACTTCATGGGATCGCCGATCTTGGCGGATTTCGCCAGCTCCAGCACGCGTTCGACGAATTTCTCCTTGATCGAGCTCTGCACCAAGAGGCGCGAGCCGGCGATGCAGGTCTGGCCGGTCGCGGCGAAGATGCCGGAGATCGCGCCGGCCGCGGCCGCCGTGAGATCGGCATCCTCGAACACGATGTTGGGCGACTTGCCGCCAAGCTCGAGCGATACGCGCTTCAGGCTCTTCGCCGCGGTCTCGTAGACCTTGGCGCCGGTCGTGTCCGATCCGGTGAAGGTGATCTTGGCGACGCCGGGATGCGAGATCAGCGCGGAGCCGGCCTCGGGGCCGAAGCCGGTCACCACGTTGAAGATGCCGTCGGGAATCCCGGCCTCCTTGGTCAGGCCTGCGAATTCCAGCGTGCTGGCCGAGGTGAATTCCGACGGCTTGACGACGACGGCGCAGCCGGCGGCGAGCGCGGCGGCGCATTTCCAGGCGACGAACAACAGCGGCGAATTCCACGCGGTCAGCGCCGCGACCACGCCGACCGGCTCGTGCGTCGTGTAGGCGAAGGTCTCGGCCTTGTCGATCGGCACCAGGCCGCCCTCGAGCTTGTCGACGAGGCCGCCATAGTACCACCACCATTCGGAATGGTAGCGGACCTGGCCCAGCATCTCGGCCATCAGCTTGCCGTTGTCGCGCACCTCGATCTCGGCGAGCCGCTCGGCATTGGCGGCGACGAGGTCGCCGAGCTTGCGCATCACCTTGCCGCGGGCGGATGCCGTCATGTTCGCCCACGGGCCGCGCCACATCGCCTCGTTGGCGGCCTTGACCGCTCTGTCGGCATCGGCCGCCGAGCCGCGCGGGATTTTCGCCCACGCCTCGCCGCGATAGGGATCGATGGTCTCGAACCACTCGCCATTGGCGGGGTCGACATACTGGCCGTTGATGTAGAGCTGATAGGTCTTCACGGATACCTCCCGGTCGCGATCGCGTCGATTGGCGAAACGCTAGCACGCATTGCGCGACGCCGTCATAACGCAGTCGTATGAGCCGGGTTGCAGCCGGGGCGGCCCGGCATCGTCAGTGCGGCGCAGCCAATTCGGCAGCGATGATCGCGCCCAGCGCCATGTCGCTCTGCTGCCCGAAGCCGTGGTGCACGATAGTGCCGTCGCGCCCGATCAGGATGCTGGTCGGCGTGCCCTGCATGCCGTAGCGCTGCATGGTGAGCGGGATCGGCGTGCCGTCGCCGGCCTCGTCGACGCCGATCGGGAAGCTCAGCCGGTACTCGTGGATGAAGGCCTCCAGCGACACCGGCGTCATCGCGGCGTGGTGCTCGAACACCGTGTGCAGCCCGATCACCTGCAAGTCGGAATGTTTGAACAGCTCATGCGCGCGCTGGGTCTGCGGCGTGCCATGCGACACGCATCCCGGGCACAGCATCTGGAACGCATGCAGCAGCACGGGCCGGCCGCGTAGCGCGGCCAATGTCAGCGGCTCGCTGTTGAACCAGCGCGAGACTGCGAGTTCCGGCGCGACGGTCACGGGTTTCGTCCCTTTCGGCGAAGACTCCAAGTTGGCAACATCGGCGTCGGCCTGTCAACGACCGGCCCGGCTCACAGCCGCCCGCCGCGCACGGCGCGCCTCGCGCCGCCGCTGGCTCCAGAGCCGCGCGCGATCGAGATAGAGATAGACCACCGGCGTCGTATAGAGTGTCAGGATCTGGCTCAGGATCAGCCCGCCGAAGATCGCGATGCCGAGCGGCTGGCGCAGCTCGCTGCCTTCGCCGAAGCCGATCATCAGCGGCACCGCGCCGAACAGCGAGGCGAGCGTCGTCATCATGATCGGCCGGAACCGCATCAGGCAGGCTTCATAGATCGCATCCCGCGACGACAGCCCGCGCTGGCGTTCGGCGTCGAGCGCGAAGTCGATCATCATGATCGCGTTCTTCTTGACGATACCGATCAGGAGGATGACGCCGATCGCTCCGATGATGTCGAAATCGGTGTGCGACAGCATCAGCGCCGCCACCGCGCCGACGCCGGCGGAGGGCAGGGTGGAAAGGATCGTCAAGGGGTGGATGTAGCTCTCGTAGAGCATCCCGAGCGAGATGTAGATGATGGCGAATGCCGCGAGGATCACATACAGCTCGTTCGCCATCGACTGCTGGAAAATCTTGGCCTGGCCGGAAAATCCGCCATGAATGTCCGACGGCACTTCGATCGCGCGCATCGTGTTGTCGATCACCGTGGTCGCCGTGCTCAGTGAGGCGCCCGGCGCCAGGTTGAACGAGATCGTGCTCGCGACCAGGAGATCCTGGTGGTTGACCGAAAGCGGCGTCACGCCGTGCTCGAAGCGGGCGACGCTCGACAGCGGGATCATGGTCTCCTGGTTGGTGCTGACCGCGGTTCCGGTCGAGGCGACGCCCTTGCCGGTCGCGCCGATCGAGTTGTTGGCCTGGTTGCGCACCACACTGGCGGCGACCGAAGAGACCGAGCTCTTCTGCGACGACGAGGCGGTCGTTCCGGCCACCGCGTTGGTCGCCTGCGAGCCGCTCGCCGATCCGCCCGACGTCGAGATGTAGACCTGCTTTAAGGTCTCCGGATCCTGCGAGTAGCGCGGCGCCACCTCCATGATGACGTGGTACTGGTTGCGCGCGACGAAGATGGTCGAGACCTGGCGCTGCCCGAACGCGTCGTAAAGCGTATTGTCGAGCTGGCTCACCGTGAGGCCGAGGCGCGACGCCTGGTCGCGATCGATCACCAGATTGGTCTGCAGCGCCTTGTTCTGCTGATCGCTGTTGACGTCGGCCAGCGTCGGCTCCTTCTGCAATGCCGAGACGAGCTTCGGCGTCCACTCGTTGAGCTCCTCGACGGTCGAGCCCTGCAGCGTGTATTGATAGGCCGCGTTGCCGGAGCGTCCGCCGGCGCCGAGGTCGCCGATCGATTGCAGGAACAGCGTGGCGCCGGCGACTTCCGCGAGCCGGCCGCGCAGCCGCTCGATCACCTGGTCGGCCCGCAGCTTGCGCTCGGCGATCGGCTTCAGCGAGGCGAACACCGTGCCGGTGTTGGTAGCGCCGCCCGGTCCCGGGCCGCCACCGCCGCCGGTGAAGCCGACCGCGGTTGCCACCGCCGGATCGGTTTTGACGATCTCGATGAACTGCGTGAGCTTCGCCTTCATCAACTGGAACGAGGTGCTCTGGTCGGCCTGGATCGAGCCGATCAGCAGGCCCGTGTCCTGCTGCGGCACAAAGCCCTTCGGCACCACCGCGTAGAGATGGAAGTTCATGTAGAGCGTGGTGCCGAGGATCAGGATCACCAGCAACGGATGGCGCAGCGCGATGCCGAGCGTGCGCCGGTAGCCGGCCAGCATCGTCTCGAACATCCACTCGTTGATCCGGTAGATCCGTCCGTGCTGTTCGCCGTGTTCGCGCCGCAACAGCACCGAGCACATCATCGGCGTCGTGGTCAGCGAGACCACCAGCGAGATCACGACCGCGATCGTGATCGTCATGGCGAATTCGCGAAACAGGCGACCGACCAGGCCGCCCATCAAGAGGATCGGCACGAACACCGCGACCAGCGACACGCTCATCGACAGCACGGTGAAGCCGACCTCGCGGGCGCCGAGCAGCGTCGCCTCCAGCCGCGACATCCCGGCATCCATGTGGCGGGTGATGTTCTCCAGCACCACGATGGCGTCGTCGACCACGAATCCGGTCGCCACCGTCAGCGCCATCAGCGAGAAGATGTCGAGACTGTAGCCGAGCAGGTACATCACCGCGAAGGTCGCGATCAGCGACACGCCGACCGCGACCACCGGCACCAGCGTGGCGCGCGCATTGCGCAGGAACGCGAACACCACCAGGATCACCAGCGCGACGGCGACCAGCAGCGTGATCTCGACGTCGTGCAGCGAGGCCCGGATGGTCTGCGAGCGGTCGACCGCCAGCGTGATGTCGATCGCCGGCGAGACCGAGGCCTTCAGCTGCGGCATCAGGCCCTTCACCTTGTCGACCATGTTGATGATGTTGGCGCCGGGCTGCCGGTACACGATCATCACGATCGCCGGCTTGCCGTTGGCGAGGCCGAGCGTGCGGGCATTCTCCACGGAATCGATGACCTCGCCGACATCGGTGAGGCGCACCGCGGCGCCGTTGCGGTAGGCCACCACCAGCGGCTTGTAGTCCTCCGCCTTGCGGGCCTGGTCGTTGGCATAGAGCTGGTAGCGCTGGCCGCCGACATCGATGCCGCCCTTCGGGCTGTGCGCATTGGCGCTGGTCAGCGCGGCGCGCACGTCCTCGAGCCCGATGCCGTATTTGTAGAGCGCCGATGGCGTGAGTTCGACCCGCACCGCGGGCAGCGAGCCGCCGCCGACCGAGACCTCGCCGACGCCCTCGACCTGCGACAGCTTTTGCGCCAGCACGGTGGAGGCGGCATCGTAGAGCTCGGCCGGCGTCAGCGTGTCCGAGGTCAGCGTGTAGATCAGGATCGGCGCCGAGGCGGGGTTGAATTTGCGATAGGTCGGATTGCTGCGCAGGCTGGTCGGCAGATCGGCGCGCGCCGCGTTGATCGCCGCCTGCACGTCGCGCGCCGCGCCGTTGATGTCGCGGCCGATGTCGAACTGCAGCGTGATGCGCGCGGTGCCGAGCGAGCTCTGCGAGGTCATCTCGGTGACGCTGGCGATCTGGCCGAGGTGGCGCTCCAGCGGGCTCGCCACGGTGGAGGCGACGTCGGCGGGACTGGCGCCAGGCAGCGCCGCCTGCACCAGGATGGTCGGAATATCGACATCGGGCAGCGGCGAGACCGGCAGCTTGAAAAACGCGATGACGCCGGCCACCACGAGCCCGAGCGACAGCAGCGTGGTGCCGACCGGTCGGCGGACAAAGGGAGCGGAGAGGTTCATGCTATCAGCGACGGCGTCGTTGAGGTCAGCTTCTATATATCGGTGCGGTAATGCAAAAGCCCAAATGTCACAGGCCGCCGCCACACCTCCGCCGTGATTGATCGGATGCATGCCACTTCGCGCGGAAAGTGGTCGATCCGGCAACAATTGGGCAATGTAGGATGGGTGGAGCGAAGCGATACCCATCAGCTTTTATCCGCGCGGCACGATGATGGGTATCGCTACGCTCCACCCATCCTACGGGTCCCGGGCAGCCTCGCGATGCATGGTGCCCGCCGCATGCAGCATCGCCGCGAGCTGGTGCAGCGGCGCGTCGCGAAAGCCCTGCTTCTCGATCGCGGCCACCGTCGAGAGCACGTAGTCGCGGTTGTTGCCGGAGCGGCCGTGGCCCTGCTGCACGAAGCGCACCTGCTCGGCGAGCGACAGCCTTCCGGCATATTGCACATGGCCGCGGTCGACGACGTAGGCGAGCGCGGAGACGCGCTTGCGCGCCTCGTTCTCCAGCCACACCGAGCGCATCACCTCGCGATAGACATTGGTGGTCTGCTCGCGCGCGCGCAAGTAAGCGATGGTGTCGTTGCGCAAGTGAGCCGCGACGCGGAATGCGATGCCGCGGCAGGCGCCGCCGCGGTCGAGCCCGAGCACCAGGCCGGGCTTCTCCGGCGTGCCGCGGTGATCGAAGGAATAGACGCAGAGTGCGCGATGCTCGCCGATCAGCCGCGCCGGCACCTGTTCCAGGAACTCGAACCCCGGCTTCCACATCAGCGAGCCGTAGCCGAACACCCAGAGCTCGCCGTCGGCGGTCTCAGACTTAAGGGGGTTTGCTGCCATTGCGCGGATGGGCTAGCAGAACAAACCGCCCAAGCGAAGTGGATTCCGTGCTGTTTCCGACAGTTGCTCGCGGGATGCTCGAGGCTTGGTGCCGCTTAGATTTGACAAATTCGCGCGCCAAAGGGACCCGCATGTCCGATTTGACCTCCACGCCGCGCCGCCGCTCGCGCGCCGGCCTTTACGCCGCGCCCATCTTCGTGCTCGTCGCCGCGATCGCGTGGAGCGGCTTCTGGTTCTTTGCCGCTTCCCAGGTCGGCGTGCAGGCCGATGCCTGGCGCGCGCAGGAGGCCAGGGCCGGCCGGGTCTACGATTGCGGCAACCGCTCGGTGGCGGGTTACCCGTTCCGGCTCGAGATCCGCTGCACGGACCCGAGCGTGATGCTGGTCTCGCAGACCGCGTCGCCGCAGGATTCCTTCGTGGCGCGGCTCGCCGAGATCCTGGTGGTGGCGCAGATCTACGATCCGAAGCGGGTGATCGCGGAGTTCAAGGGGCCGGCGACGATCGCCGAGCGCAATGCGCAGCCGTCGCTGTCGGTCAACTGGCGCTTGGGGCAGAGCAGCGTGTTCGGGCTGCCGGCGGTGCCGCAGCGCGCCTCCCTGGTGTTCGACGATCTCGCCATCGACCGGATCGGCGGCGCCGTGCCGGCGCCGCTGGCGCGCGCCGCGCATGTCGAACTGCACGGCCGGCAGGTCGACGGGCCGACCCCCGACAGTCCGGCGATCGAGACCGTGCTCCAGATCAATGGCGGCACCTTGCAGGACGTGCATCCGTTGCTGGCGCAGGCATTCAATGCCGATATCCATGCGCGACTGAACGGATTGAAGGACCTTTCGCCAAAGCCGTGGCCGGATCGTTTCCGCGAAATCCAGGCGGCCAACGGCAGTGTCGAGATCATGCAGTCGCGGATCGAGCAGGGCGACGTGCTCTCGGTCGCCGCCGGCACCTTGCGGCTGAACGCGCAGGGGCGGATCGAGGGCGAGCTGCAGATGACGGTCGCCGGCCTCGAGCGCGTGATCCCGGCGCTCGGCATCGACAAGATGCTGGAGGACGGCGTGCCGCAGTCGACGCTCGACCGCGTCGCGCCCGGCGTGAAGAGCCAGGACATCAACAACCTGTTCGGTGCGCTGGATCGCGCGATCCCCGGCCTCGGCAAGGCGATCAAGCAGAACGCCAATGCCGGCATCACCGCCGGCATCAATTCGCTCGGCAAGGAAGCCGTGCTCGAAGGCAAGAAGGCCCGCAGCTTCCCGCTCCGCTTCGCCGACGGCGCGGTGTTCTTGGGCCCGCTGAAAGTGGGGCAGATTCCACCGCTGTTCTGAGGGCGGCCGCGCCATCGTTCCATCCCTCGTCATTCCGGGGCTCGCGAAGCGTCCCCACCTGCCGCTGTCATCGCCCGGCCTGTGCGCAATTGCGCACATGGACCGGGCGACCCAGTACGCCGCCGCTCATCGGCTCAAGCGCAGCCGCCTCTGGAATACTGGATCACCCGCATGCGCGGGTGATGACACCGCGGTGGAGGTTGGTGAATCGAGAACTATCCTCACCGTCGTCCTGGCGAATGCCAGGACCCATTACCCCGACCGCCTGCTGCAGCATGACGCTGGGGCCGCGATCCCGTTCACAATCACATTCGGTGGTTATGGGTCCTGGCTTTCGCCAGGACGACGGCGAATGCGCGGCCGCAAATCAGCCCGGCTTCTTCAAATTCCCATGCTGCCGGCCGAAGTCGGGCGCGGCGGAATCCTGGCCGGTCTCGACGATGCCGCGGCGGATGGCGCGGGTGCGGGTGAAGTGGTCGAACAGGGCGTCGCCGTCGCCGCGCCGGATCGCGCGGGTGAGTTTCGAGAGGTCCTCCGTGAAGGTGCCGAGCATTTCCAGCACGGCGTCCTTGTTGGCGAGGAACACGTCGCGCCACATCGTCGGATCGGAGGCCGCGATGCGGGTGAAGTCGCGGAAGCCGCCGGCGGAGAATTTGATCACCTCGGATTCCGTCACCTGCGCCAGCTCGTCGGCGGTGCCGACGATGGTGTAGGCGATCAGATGCGGCAGATGGCTGGTGATCGCGAGCACGAGGTCATGATGATCCGGCGTCATGATCTCGACCTTGGCGCCGAGCCCGGCCCAGAACGCGCGCAGCCGCGCCGTCGCTTCCGGATCGGTGCGTTCGGGCGGCGTCAGGATGCACCAGCGGTTGATGAACAGCTCCGCGAAGCCGGAATCCGGACCCGAATGCTCGGTACCGGCGACCGGATGCGCCGGCACGAAGTGCACGCCCTCGGGCAAATGCGGCGCCATGTCCTTGACGATCGCGCCCTTCACCGAGCCGACATCGGAGATGATGGCGCCAGGCTTCAGATGCGCGGCAATCTCGGCCGCGACCGGACCGCAGGCGCCGACGGGAATGCAGAGGATGACGAGATCGGCATCCTTCACCGCCTCGATGTTGGTCTCGACCACCTTGTCGACGATGCCGAGCTCGGCGACGCGGGCGCGTGTCTGCTCCGAGCGCGCCGAGGTCACGATCTCGCCGGCGAGCCCTTGCGCGCGGGCGCCGCGCGCGATCGAGCCGCCGATCAGGCCGAAGCCGATCAGCGCGATGCGGTTGAAGAGGGGAGCCGTGCTCACGTCCGCCATCACTTTCCGGCCAGGAAGTCGCGCAGCGCCTCGACCACGAGGCGGTTGGCTTCCTCGGTGCCAATGGTCATGCGCAACGCATGCGGCAACTTGTAGTTCTTCAGGGCGCGCAGCACGAGGCCGCGCCGGGTCAGATAGGCGTCGGCTTCGTCCGAGGTCTTGCCTTTGTCGGTCGGGAAATGGATCAGCACGAAATTGGCGACGCTCGGCGTCACCTTCAGCCCGAGCTTGCCGATCTCCTCGGTCAGCCAGTTGCGCCAGTGTTCGGTGTGCGCCTTCGACATCTGTACATGCGCGGTGTCCTCGATTGCCGCGACCGCCGCCAGCATCGCCGGCGTCGTCACGTTGAATGGACCGCGGATCCGGTTGCAGGCATCGACGATATGCGCCGGCCCGAACATCCAGCCGATCCGCAGTGCGGCAAGGCCGTGGATCTTGGAGAAGGTGTGCGTCACCACCGTGTTGTCGGTGGTCGCGACCAGCTCGATGCCGAGCTCATAGTCGTTGCGCGAGACGTAGTCGGCGTAGGCGGCGTCGAGCACCAGCAGCACATGCGAAGGCAGCGCGGCGCGCAGCCGCTTGACCTCGTCGAACGGCAGATAGGTGCCGGTCGGATTGTTCGGGTTGGCGAGCCAGACCAGCTTCGTGCGCGGCGTCACCACCTTGAGGATGGCGTCGACGTCGGCGGTGAAATTACTCTCGGCCGCGACCACGTTCCTGGCACCGTTCGCCATCGTCGCGATCGGGTAGACCAGGAAACCGTGGCTGGTCGAGATCGCCTCGTCGCCGGGCGCGAGGTAGGTGTGGGCCAGCAAATTGAGAATCTCATCGGAGCCGGCGCCGCAGATGATGCGATCAGGATCGAGCCCGTAGGCGCGGCCGATCGCCTCGCGCAGCACCCGCGAAGTGCCCTCCGGATAATCCTCGAGATGGTCGGCGGCCTGCTTGTAGGCCGCGATCGCCTTCGGCGAGGGACCGAACGGCGTCTCGTTGGCCGACAGCTTGAACACCTTGCGGCCCGGTTCCGGCACCGGGCTCTTGCCGGGCGTGTAGGGCGCAATATCGAGAATGCCGGGGTTCGGCACGGGGCGGGACATCGTCAACTCCGGGTAACGGCGGGCCTAGCTCTTGGCCGGCCCGTTCGAGGGCACCGTATAGCGCGTTGCGTGGCTGCCGACGAGGGCCGAGGAGCGCACCGAGGCGCCGGCCTTGATCAGAGCGAGCTTGATCTCCTCGAAGCCGTGGTCCGAGACCGAGACCAAAAGCGCCGCGCCGTCGAAGGCGGTGTCGGGGACCGCGACGATCTCGGCGAGTGGCGCAAGGGCGCGGGCGACGTCGGCGTTCCAGCCGGAGACGCGCACGCTCCAGGTCTGCACCTCCGTCACCATGGCATCGTCGGCAACCCGCGAGATCACGAACACCGGCAACGCGGCGGGGTGGTCGGCGCGCTCGAGGAACGGCAGCCGCGCGATGATCTTCGGCGCGCCATCGGCCTCCAGCGCGTTCCACCACGGCGTGCGGCTCGCGATCGCGGAGACCAGCGCGAGGTCGCCCTTCGACTTCGCCGCCGCCTCGACCGCTGCCTGCGCACTGAAATGCGAGACGTAAGGCACCACGAAGCCGAAATGGAAGCGCGCGGAGTCGCGCATCGCGGACTCGCCGACGGAGACGTCGGCATGCACCGCGAACGGCGCCTGCACGTAGGTGAACGTCGAGATGATGACGCGCCAGATGCTCTCGATGGTGTCGAGCGGCAGGATGCCGCGATGCCGCCGCACCAGCTCGCGCATCATGCTGGCCTCGCGCGCCGGGCGGAACGCCGAGCCGACCTCCTGGGTCTTCTTGACCTGGATCAGCCGGTCGATGATGTCGCCGCGCGCCATCAGCAGGCGGTGAACCTGTTCGTCGATCGCGTCGATCTCCTTGCGCAGCTCCTGCAGCGAAGGCGGCGATGGGGGTGGGTTGGACATTGCGTAGAAACCTTGTTCGTCCGGGTGGCCTGACCTCGTTCCGGACGGCTCCCTGATTAGGAAAGACGGCAACCGAAAGCAAAGAGAAACCTCGCAGGCGTGCGTTGCGCAATCGGTTAACCATTGGGCCCGCCTTGACGGCGGGAGGCGCGGGGACTACGTTTGCCCCACTCCGTGGTCATTTGAGCCGGCCGGCTTGCAGCCACGTTAAACAACTCGCTAAACAGGCCGGGGACAGCTCAGCTAGCTCCCGGCCGAACCTATGTTCAGGCCGGGTTTTTTATTGGCCTGATTCCTGTTCGAGGCCTCCCGCGTGGAGGCGAGGTCGCCTACATGAACAACGTGCGTCCGATAACGAGCCAGCAGGTCCCCAGCGACGATCGCGCCCATGAGGTCGATCATCCCTCGTCTTTGGTGGCGAAGTTCGGCGTGGACCAGCCGCTCAAGCTCGACTGCGGCGTCGATCTCGCACCGTTCCAGATCGCCTACCAGACCTATGGCGAGCTCAACGCCGACCGCTCCAACGCGATCCTGATCTGCCATGCGCTGACCGGCGATCAGCACGTCAACAACGTCCATCCGGTCACCGGAAAGTCCGGTTGGTGGGACACCATGGTCGGGGCCGGCAAGCCGCTCGATCCCGAAAAATACTTCATCATCTGCTCCAACGTGATCGGCGGCTGCATGGGCTCGACCGGCCCGGCTTCGATCAATCCGGCGACGGGCAAGGCGTGGGGGCTCGAATTCCCCGTCATCACCATCCCCGACATGGTGCGCGCGCAGGCGATGCTGATCGATCGCCTCGGCATCGATACGCTGTTCTGCGTGGTCGGCGGCTCGATGGGCGGCATGCAGGTGCTGCAATGGACTGCGGCGTATCCGGAGCGCGTGTTCTCGACCTTGGCAATCGCCTGCTCGACGCGCCACTCGGCGCAGAACATCGCGTTCCACGAACTGGGGCGGCAGGCCGTGATGGCCGATCCGGACTGGCGCGGCGGCCGCTATGTCGACGAGGATACCCATCCGCATCGCGGGCTCGCGGTGGCGCGGATGGCCGCGCACATCACCTATCTCTCGGACGCCGCGCTGCATCGCAAGTTCGGGCGGCGGATGCAGGACCGCGAACTGCCGACCTTCTCGTTCGATGCGGATTTCCAGGTCGAGAGCTATCTGCGCTACCAGGGCTCGTCGTTCGTCGAGCGCTTCGACGCCAACTCCTATCTCTATCTGACCCGCGCGATGGACTATTTCGACATCGCCGCCGACCACAACGGCGCGCTGGCGAATGCGTTCACCGGCATCAAGACGCGGTTCTGCGTGGTGTCGTTCACCAGCGACTGGCTGTTTCCGACCTCGGAATCGCGTGCGCTGGTGCATGCGCTGAACGCGTCGAGCGCGCGGGTGTCGTTCGCCGAGATCGAGACCGATCGCGGCCATGACGCCTTCCTGCTCGACGTGCCGGAATTCTTCGAGATCTCGCGCGCGTTCCTGCAGGCCGCAGGCAAGGCGCGCGGCCTCAGGGGCGGCGAGGCCCAGTCATGAGCATGCAGCAGACATTGCCCCTGCCGGGTGTCGCGCCGGAGCGCACCGGCGGCTATCGCAGAGACCATCTCTTGGTCGCCGAGATGGTCAAGCCCGGCTCGCGCGTGCTCGACGTCGGCTGCGGCGACGGAGAGTTGCTGCAATTGCTGGAGAGCCGCGGCATCGACGGCCGCGGCATCGAGCTGTCGCGCGAGGGTGTCAACGGCTGCGTCGCCAAGGGGCTCGCGGTGGTGCAGGGCGACGCCGACACCGATCTCGTCAACTATCCCGACGATGCCTTCGACTATGTGATCCTGTCGCAAACCTTGCAGGCGACGCGGCAGCCCAAGGTGGTGCTGGAAAACCTGCTGCGGATCGGCCACCGCGCCATCGTCTCGTTCCCGAATTTCGGCTTCTGGAAGATGCGGCTGCAGCTCCTGATCGGCGGCCACATGCCGCGCACCGAGAATCTGCCGGCGAGCTGGTACGACACCTCGAACATCCACTTCTGCACCATCAAGGATTTCGTGGAGCTCTGCGACGAGATCAACGTCAAGATGGAGCGCGCCGTCGCGCTCGATCTCTACGGCCGCCCGGTGCCGCTGAACCTGCCGTGGTGGGTGTGGAACATGTTCGGCGAGCAGGGCGTATTTTTGCTGAGCCGGGGAGAGAAGGGGAAGTGACGTCTCGGCGTCATTCCGGGATGGTCCGAAGGACCAGACCCGGAATCTCGAGATTCCGGGTTCTTCGCTTCGCGAAGCCCCGGAATGACGGAGACCTACACCGCCGCCGCCACCTGCGACCGCGGATCGCGTACCGGCCATCGTCCGGCCTCGACCAGCGTGATGAAGCGCTCGACCATCTCGTTGAACAGCGCCGGCTCCTCGAGATTGAGCACATGCCCCGCCTTCGGAAAGAACGCGAGCCCCGCGGCCGGCAGGTGCTTCTTCAAGAACATGCTCGGCGCTACGCAATTGTCGTCCTCGTCGCCGCACAGGATCAGCGCCGGCGTCGGCACGCGGCGGATCGCGTCGGTCATGGTGTAGATCGAGGGCCGGCCGCCTTGAAAACTGCGCATCGTGTTGGCCGAGCCCTTGGCATCGTGGCGCGCCAGCGCGGCGTAGAAATCGGCGTGGCCGCGCGGATCCTTGAGCAGGAACGGGATCCGGCTCGGCGCCTCGCGCGTCACCTTCGCGACCTCGACCGAGCCGATCGTCTCATACTGCTCGGCATTGGCGCGGCACTGCGCGCGGAAGGCATCGAGGTTCTCGAGCGGCGAACCCGAGCCGACCGCGGCCAGCGTCATCGACAGCGCGCGCTCCGGCGCGTTGAGGCCGATCTGCAGCGACGAATAGGAGCCCATCGAGAGCCCGACCAAATGCGCCTTGGCGATGCCGAGGTGATCGAGCACCGCGAGCGCGTCCCGATAGAAGTGCTCGTAGGTGTAGACCTCGGCGCCCGGTGGCACGTCCGACGGCGTGTAGCCGCGCGCGGAATAGGCGATGCAACGGTGGCCGCGCGAGAAGTAGCGCATCTGCGGCTCCCAATTGGTGTGATCGGCTGCGAACTCGTGCAGGAAGATGATCGGGGTGCCGTGGCCGGCCTCCTCGAAATAGAGGCGGACATGATCTTTCGTCATGGCGTGGGGCATTGAACTTTCCTTCTCATTTGCCGCCTCCAGATTTGCAGTTAATTTTCGCGGCCGCAATGCGGCAGCCGCGGTTTCTTTTCGTCATGGAATCTTCGCGGAATGACCCCGAAATCGTTTCCGCAGCGCCGCATGAAATCTTCCTCTCGCCACATCCCGGCTTGCAAAACCACCGCCGCGTTCCCTCGGGGTGCGCGGTGGGGAACGGGGGTTGCTCCAGAGGATCAAGTCAAGAATGGTTCAGTTGCTTGCGTATCGCCGGTCGCTTCGCGTTATCGCGCTGGCTCTTTGTTCGCTCACTCTCGCCGTCGTCTCTGCCGCTCCGGCGTCCGCCCGTCCCCGTCATTCGCATCATGCGCATTCGGCTTACGCCGGCCATCACGCGCAGCACTACGCCTATCGTCACACGCGGCATGCGGCGCGGCTCGCGCGCGCCGAAGAGACGCCGATGGGCGGCTTTGCCGATGCCAATGCGGCCTTCGTGCCCCACACGGACGCCGTGCCGAACACCGGCGGCGTGACCTTCGCGGACAGCAGCTATGGCTCGCCCGGCCTCGTAGCCGAGGCCCGCCGCTATATCGGCGGCAATCCGACCAGCCGTCGCAGCCTGTGGTGCGCACGCTTCATGAACATGGTGCTGAAGGATACCGGCTATCGCGGCACCAATTCGGACATGGCGAGCTCGTTCGCCCATTACGGCCAGCGCGTCTCGGGACCGCAGGTCGGCGCCATCGCCGTGATGGGCCGCCGCGGCGGCGGCCATGTCGGCATCATCACCGGCATCGACGCCAAGGGCAATCCGATCATGATCTCGGGCAACAACGGCAACCGCGTCCGCGAGGCGTCGGTGTCGCGCGGCCGGATCTATGCCTATGTGATGCCGACCAACTAGAGCATGATCCGGAAAAGTGTGAAGCGGTTTTCCGAAAAGATCATGCTCAAACAAGGAGCTGAAGCGCGATGATGGTTTAACCCAATCTCATCGCGCTTTAAGCGCCGATCGTGTCACCGACGGCAACCTCGCCGTCGGTGATGATCTCGGCATAGATGCCGCATTCATTGTGGCCGAAGCGCTGCATCAGCGTCTGCGGCACCTTGAGGTCGCGCACGCCGCTGTCGGGATCGACATTGACCGCGGCGCAGCGGGTGATGCGCTTCACCACCTTCGCCCGCGCGCTGCCGATCGCAATCGTCTGGTCGAGCAGCGTGGCCTCGTGCCAGGCCGGCCAGCCCTCGACATAGAGGTTGGCGCGGAAGCGCAGGGGATGGACCGGCGCCTGCACCATGGCCTCGATCGCGCGCAGGCTCGCCAGATTGATGATCGAGACCACCTTGCGCGGGACGTCGGAGAAGCTGTGGCCGGGGCTCGCCAGCACCTTGGGCGGCCCCTTGATCTGGCCGGCGTGGCGATCGGCAAAATAGCGCTCGATCGCCGCGCGTCCCGCGGCCGTCTCGAGATCGCCTTGCGCCGCCATCGCGCCGTCGCGATGCAGCGTCAGCACATGGCTGTCGTCGTCGAAATGGGTGCGCAGCGGCGCCAGCCACTCGTCCCGCTGCAGCATCAGGAAATGCGGCTTCGCCAGCCATTGCGGCGCGCCCGGATCGAAGCCGCTCGGGCCGTTCTCGATCGCGTAGCGGCGATCCGAGCGGAGCGTCTGGCCGCTCTTCAGCTCGGCCTGAGGCAGCGGCTCGGGGGTGAGACCCTTGACGGGATAGCGGTAGATGCCGGTGATCGTGGCGGCGGCGCGTGCTGGTTCCATGTGTCCGCTCTAGCCTGTTTGGCGCGCGACGAGAACCGCCACCCCGCGAGGGGCACGCAGCTAGTCGGGCCGCGCCGCGCCCGGAGCGTCCAGCACGCGCTGCATGAACACCAGATCGAGCCAGCGACCGAACTTGCGGCCGACCTCCGGCATCCTTGCGACCTCGACGAAGCCCATGCTCGTGTGCAGCCGGAGCGAAGCGGGATTGCCGCCGTCGATGCCGGCGATCATGACGTGCTTGCCGAGCGCTATCGCTGCAGCCACGAGCTCGTCGACGATGACGCGTCCGAGGCCGCGGCCGCGATGGTCGGCGTGGATATAGACGCTGTGCTCCACGCTGTAGCGATAGCCCGGAAAGGCCCGGAAATCGCCGAACGTGCCGTAGCCGAGCACCACGGGCCCTTCGGCCGCGACCAGCACCGGGTAGCCCAGCGCCTGCCGCGCCTGCATCCAGGCGAGCCGCTCGGCGTCGGTGTCCTGCTTCTCCGTCCAGATCGCGTTCGAGTTGGCGACCGCCTCATTGAAGATCGCGGTGATCGCGGGAATGTCCTGCTCGGTGGCCGGGCGGATGGTCATCGCATTTTCCTTGTTCCGTCTCTTGCATTGGCAGGATCGTCCACTATATTGGATATCATGTCAATTATAGAGGACAAGGCCGACGAGGCTCTTGGAAGGCGCGTTCGCGCCGAACGGGAGGGGCGCGGCTGGTCGCTGGCGCAACTCGCCGGGCGGGCCGGCGTGTCCAAGGCCATGCTCAGCAAGATCGAGCGGGCCGAGGCGAGCCCGACGGCGGTAACGCTGTCGCGGATCGCCACGGCCTATGGCCTGACCCTGGCTGGACTGTTCGAGGTTGCTGCGGCTGAGGGGTCCCGCCTGCAGCGCGCCAAGGACCAGCCGGTCTGGCGCGATCCGCAGGCGGCCTATCTACGACGGCAGGTGTTCCTGCATCCCGCCAATCCACTCGAGCTGGTCGAGATCGAACTGCCTGCGCAGCAGGAGGCCGGTTTTCCCGCCAGCGCCTATCACCTGGTCCGTCAGGTGGTCTGGGTCATCGATGGCCGCCTTACGCTGATGGAGGGGACGGTTCGTCATGAGCTTGCTGCGGGTGACCGCGTCGAGCTCGGCCCGCCGTCGGACATTGTCTTTCGTAACGAGAGCGCTCAGCCCTGCCGCTACCTTGTCGCCATCGTGCGGCGCTGAGATCCACCGGGCAAAATCGCGAGTGTGGCTCTTCCGTTTTGGAACCAAATGCCCACATCTGCGGCAAGCCTGAAAAATGATGGCGACGACCAGAGGCTGGTTGAGGAACGTCAACGCGGCCCGCGGAAACCCTAGTGAAAACCCAATGAAGATGCCGGAACCATGCCTGAATGGGTGGTGACGGCAGGCCGAGGGAAACGAAATGAACGTAGAAAAGTACACCGAGCGCGCGCGCGGATTCATCCAGTCTGCCCAATCGCTCGCAATACGCGATGGTCACCAGCAGTTCTCGCCGTTGTATCTGTTGAAGGTGCTGCTTGATGACAACGAGGGGCTCGCCGGCGGTCTGATCGACCGCGCCGGGGGCAATTCCAGGGCGATCCTGAAAGCGACCGAAGAGGCGCTGAACAAGCTGCCGAAAGTGTCGGGAAGCGGTGCCGGGCAAGTCTATCTTGCGCCGGAGCTGGCGCGTGCCTTCGATGCGGCGGAGAAGGCCGCCGACAAGGCTGGCGACAGCTTCGTCACCGTCGAGCGGCTGCTGCTCGGGCTCACGCTCGAGAAGGGCAGCGAGGCTGCGAGCATCCTGAGCAAGGGCGGCGTCACCGCGCAGAATCTCAATGCCGCGATCGAAGCGCTACGCAAGGGGCGCACCGCCGATTCAGCAACCGCCGAGAACGCCTATGACGCGCTGAAGAAATATGCGCGTGACCTGACCCAGGCGGCGCGTGACGGCAAGCTCGATCCGGTGATCGGCCGCGACGAGGAGATCCGCCGCACGATTCAGGTTCTGTCGCGGCGAACCAAGAACAATCCCGTGCTGATCGGCGAGCCCGGCGTCGGCAAGACCGCCATCGTCGAGGGCCTGGCGCTGCGCATCCTCAACGGCGACGTGCCGGAGAGCCTGAAGGACAAGAAGCTGCTGTCGCTCGACATGGGCGCGCTGATTGCGGGCGCGAAATACCGTGGCGAGTTCGAGGAGCGGCTGAAATCCGTGTTGCAGGAGGTCTCGACCGCCGAGGGCGGCATCATCCTGTTCATCGACGAGATGCACACGCTGATCGGCGCCGGCAAGGCCGACGGCGCGATGGACGCCTCCAATCTGCTGAAGCCTGCGCTCGCCCGTGGCGAGCTGCATTGCATCGGCGCGACCACGCTCGACGAGTACCGCAAGCATGTCGAGAAGGATGCCGCGCTGGCGCGGCGCTTCCAGCCGATCTATGTCAGCGAACCGACCGTCGAGGACACCATCTCGATCCTGCGCGGCCTGAAGGACAAATACGAGCAGCATCACGGCGTGCGGATCACCGATTCCGCGCTGGTGGCTGCGACCACGCTGTCGAACCGCTACATCACCGACCGCTTCCTGCCCGACAAGGCCATCGACCTGATGGACGAAGCCGCGGCGCGGCTGAAGATGCAGGTCGATTCAAAGCCCGAAGAGTTGGATTCGCTCGATCGCGACATCATCCGGCTCAAGATCGAGCAGGAAGCGCTGAAGAAGGAAAGCGATGCCGGCTCGAAGAGCCGCCTGCAGACGCTTGAGAAAGAGCTTGCGGATCTCGAGGAGAGGTCGGCGGCGCTGACGGCGCGCTGGAGCGCGGAGAAGAACAAGCTCTCCAACGCCCAGAAGCTGAAAAGCGAGCTCGATGCACTGCGCGTCGAGCTGGCCAACGCGCAGCGCCGTGGCGAATTCCAGAAGGCGGGCGAACTGGCCTATGGCCGGATTCCCGATCTGGAGAAGAAGCTCGCGGATGTCGAGGCGCGCGAGAACGGCGGCGAGATGATGGAGGAGGCGGTAACCGCCAACCACATCGCGCAGGTCGTCTCGCGCTGGACCGGCGTGCCGGTCGACAAGATGCTCGAGGGCGAGAAAGACAAGCTGCTGCGCATGGAGGATTCGCTGGCCAGGCGCGTCGTCGGCCAGGCCGAAGCCGTGCATGCGGTGGCGACCGCCGTGCGCCGTGCCCGTGCCGGGCTGCAGGACCCGAACCGGCCGACTGGCTCGTTCATGTTCTTGGGGCCGACCGGCGTCGGCAAGACCGAGCTGACCAAGGCGCTCGCCGCTGACCTGTTCAACGACGAGACCGCGATGGTCCGCCTCGATATGTCGGAGTTCATGGAGAAGCACTCGGTTTCGCGGCTGATCGGCGCGCCTCCCGGTTATGTCGGCTACGACGAGGGCGGGGCGCTCACCGAAGCGGTGCGGCGCCGGCCCTACCAGGTCGTGCTGTTCGACGAGATCGAGAAAGCGCATCCGGATGTCTTCAACGTGCTGTTGCAGGTGCTCGATGACGGCCGCCTGACCGATGGTCAGGGCCGCACTGTCGATTTCCGCAACACGCTGATCATCATGACCTCGAACCTCGGTTCGGAGTTTTTGGTGAACCAGCCGGAAGGCGAGGACACCTCGGCAGTCCGCGATCAGGTGATGGGCGTGGTGCGGGCGCATTTCAGGCCGGAATTCCTGAACCGCATCGACGAGATCATCCTGTTCCACCGGTTGCAGCGCAACGAGATGGGCCGCATCGTCGAGATCCAGTTCGCGCGGCTGACAAAGCTGCTCGAGGATCGCAAGATCACGCTGGAGCTTGACGGTAAGGCGCGCGATTGGCTCGCCGAGAAGGGCTGGGATCCGGCCTATGGCGCCCGGCCGTTGAAGCGGGTGATCCAGCGCAGCGTGCAGGATCCACTCGCCGAGATGATTTTGGCGGGCGAGGTCAAGGATGGCGACCGTGTCGTGATCTCGGAAAAGGGCAAGGTGCTGACCTTCAACGGTCAGGTGCCGAACACCGCCGAGATCGTGCAGTTCGATGCGCCTGTGCCGAAGCGCAAGTTGAACTGACGTAGGTCAGCTCGCACACACACTCTCGTCATGCCCGGGCTTGTCCCGGGCATCGACGTCTTTTGCGCGAGGACAGTGAACGTGGATGGCCGGGACAAGCCCGGCCATGACGGTGTGGGAGCGTCGAGTGGAGACGCGATCAGCGGTTGCTGATGGAGCGGGTCTGCGACGTGGTGCCCGACGCGTCCGAGACGATGCGCGAGCTGCCGCGGCTGCTCATCTGGGCGTCGATCCCGTCGCGGGCCTTCTCGAAGGCCGCCAGCATCGGGCCTTCCAGCGAACGGCCGCGCGGCAGTTTCACGCGCATCGGATCGACGAAGCGGCCGTTGACCAGGATTTCGTAGTGGACGTGCGGGCCGGTCGATTGGCCGGTCGAGCCGACGAAGCCGATCACCTGGCCCTGCCGCACCTTCTTGCCGACTTCCATGCCCTTGGCGAACGCCGACATGTGGCCATAGGCGGTCTCGTAGCCATTGGCGTGCTTCATGCGGATATATTTGCCGTAGCCGCCTTCGGGGCCGATCTTCTCGATCACGCCATTGCCGGAGGCGAAGATCGGCGTGCCGTAGGCGGTGGCCCAGTCGACGCCGGTGTGCATCTTCACATAGCCGAGGATCGGATGGCGGCGGCCGCCGAAGCCGGAGCGCATGATCGCGTTGGCGACCGGCTTGCGGACCAGGAATTTCTTCGCGCTCTTGCCGGTCTCGTCATAGTAGTCGACGAGGTTGTCGTCGGAACTCTGGAAACGGTAGTATTTCTTGGTTTCGCCGCCCACCGTCAGCGCGGCGTAGAGCACCTCGGTCTTCTCGGTGTTGGCGACGCCTTCGTCCTCACCTGCGTAGAACACGTCGAAGGAATCGCCGGGCTGCACCTTGCGCTGGAAATCGACGTCGTAGGAGTAGATCTTGACCATGTCCTCGATCACGGTCGGCGGCACCTTGTTGCGCAGCGCGGTCTCGTAAATGCTCTGATAGAGCCGCACGCCGGTGCCATCATCTTCGTCGTCATCGTCCTTGGAATTATCCGCGGTGTCGGTGACGGTGTTCATGCTCTGCACGTCGACGGCGACATATTTGCCGATGTCGGACAGTGCGGCGATCGCTTCAACGGTCGAATCGTTGGCGACGATCACGCGATATGGCTGCAACCGGGCGCCCGGCGCCGACGGTGCCATCAGGATGCGGACCTTCTGGCCTTCCTTGAGGCCGCCGTCCCGGCCGCGCGGGCCAAGCGTCGCCGCGATCGCCTTGATTTCATCGGCGTTCGCGCCCTGGTCGCGCAGGATCGAGGCGATGCTGTCGCCCTTCTTGACGACGTGGGTCCGTTCCCCGGTCGGATTGCCGCCGGTCACTTGCTCCTTGGTCTTCGCCAGCAAGGTGACGTTCTCCGGCACCACGCGGGTCTCGAATCCCGCATAGGGATCGGAGACGTTGCCTTCGCTGGCATAGGCCATCTTCAGGTCGGGGCCAGCCGCGCCGGTCGCGTCGGCCGTCGCATTGGCGAGCGAGGCGTAGCGCACCGAAGCGCCGGAGCCGCGCCAGTTGGCAGCGTCGCGCACCCGCATCAGGATGTCGTCGAGCGCGACCACCGCCGCGAGCTTCGCCTTCGGCAGCACGGTGCCGAGATCCTTGGTGACGAAGGAGACCTCGGCGTCCGGCTCCGCGGCATCGGCCGCCGCGCTGGTGTCCTCGGCCGCCGCCGGCGTGTCGGAGCCGACATCGGTCAGCAAACGCTGCGCGTTGAATGGGGGGATCTTCGCCGACAGGTCGCTCGTGGTCATCGAGAGATTGCCGGAAATCCGGATGAAGGGGCGCACCCGCATCACGTCGCGATTGCCGACG